>DATKST010000071.1:0-8870 GCA_035531475.1 Terriglobia bacterium | reverse complement strand
TCATAGCCAGCGGGATTTACAATATGAGCCTGGTGTGGGAAGCGCCGTGGGGAATCTACTGGAAGATGCTAACCCTGAAGATTGTCCTGGCGCTCGCCGTTTTCTTGATTGCTTTGTGCCTGACCATTCCCTTGAAATCTTTGAACTGGTTCCGGGCGCGAAGGGAAATGTGGCTTGCCATCGCGCTGGGCCTGGGCATGGCCGTCATCCTGATTTCTGCCCACTTGCGTCGAGGTTAAATGCAATACTGTTCACTTAAGGTCCGTTCGAGAATAATGCACACGGTTGAACCAGAGCCCCTCACCCCGTCCCTCTCCCCGCTTGCGGGGAGAGGGACGGGGTGAGGGGTCAGGCGACGACTCTGAGATCAAGATTATGAAACTCGCCTTAACTGAACAGTATTGAGGTTAAATGAACACACCGGTCAAAAACCCGCTGCAGCATATCTACGCTCAAGGCGGATTTCCGCTCGTCGAGTATCACGGCGCGCTCCTTCCGGGACGATTCTCAGACCCGGCCGTGGAACATCTTGCGGTTCGCCAGGCGGCGGGGATTTTTGACTTCTCATTCCGCGCCCGCTTCACCGCAAAGGGAAGCGACCGGGTGCGCTTCTTGCAAGGCATGGTCACAAATGACGTGAAAAAGCTCGATCCGGGACAAGGCACTTACGCCACCATGCTGGACACTCGTGGCCACATCCTGTTCGACACATGGATTTACTGCACGCTGGATTCCTTCATCCTTGCGACCGACTCCGATCTTGCTGAAAAAGCCCTTCAATCCCTGAATCACTACAACGTCGGCGGGCGGGTGCCGCTCCAGCCCGCTGAACTTTGGACCCTTTCCTTTCAGGGTCCGGCTTCCCGCCGCCTTGTCGAAGCCTGCCTTCAGGTGGAGGTTCCAGCCATGAACGAATACGACTTCATCGCTGCGTCCTTCGCCGGACATCCGGCCACCATTGCCCGTGCCAGTTCCACTGGAGAAGAAGGCTACGAAGTGTGGACCCGCCGGGAGGCGATGACGGGTCTTTGGGAACAAGCCAGCGCCCATGCGCATCGGTTCGGCGCGCTGCCGTGTGGAATTGAGGCGCTGGAGACGCTGCGGATTGAAGCCGGAATTCCCCGCTACGGACAGGAACTCGCGGAGGACACGCTGCCTCTCGAAGCCGGCTTGCTGAACGCCTTGAGCTTTACGAAAGGCTGTTACATTGGGCAGGAGATTGTGGAACGGGCGCGCAGCCGGGGGCACGTCAACTGGAGAATGGCGGGCCTGTTCGTGGACTCTTCCCAGGTTCCGGCGGTTGGAGAAAAACTGATTGCCGAAGGCAGGCAAATCGGCGAGGTCACCAGCGCCTGCGTTTCACCTTCGCTTGGCCGCGCCATCGCACTGGCTTATGTGCGTCGTGAGTTCCACGAACCCGGAACGCGGTTGGTTCTCGGCTCTGGCAGCGCGGCGGAGGTTGCGCGCCTTCCGTTCTACTCGTCCGCCGCATCCCAACCGCGATCTCAAGACGTCCCAGCCACGATCCCGGACTGAACCAGCGTTAGTGATGGCTTCCGCCACCACCCCCGGCGGCAGCGTGGCCTGCGCTGGCCGACGGAGCACTGGCGCTCGGTCTGGAAAAGCCAAACCCACCGCCATGTCCGCCGCCGAAGGATCCACCCGAGAAGCCCGAACGGCCGGACGAGCGCCCACCCCCCTGAGCAGACATGCGGGGAAGCGCCACAGGCCCACCCCCCATTCTCGAAAAGGACGAGCCACCCGTTCTGCCTCCCATTGCGCTGAACCCTCTCGCGGACTCCATGCCTCGTCCTTCCACAGGCTTCGGCATCAAGTTTCCATGAGCGTCGGCCACGGTGGGGAAACGTCCGCCCAGCGTATTGCCGAGCGCCGCATGGACGGGCCCACGGTTGCTGCCGACAAAGGCCCGGTCAAAGAAGGATTGGTGGCTTCCCAGAACCGCTTGCGGACTCACCTGTTTGCCCATGATCACGGTGGACGGGGCCGCCGCGCCGCCGCGTGCGAAACTAGAGGCCGTAATGCTTCGCGGCGCTCGCGCGCTGGCTCCACGGGCCGCTTGAATTCCGCTCTGGGCCGTCGAATGAGCCAAACCGCTTCTGGCCAGGAAAGCACTGGCCGGAACGCGGCCTCCGCCCGAAGCGATAAGGGCGCCGCGCGGACCACCTGGGAAGACCACTCCACGGGGAAGCGGCAACCCCGGCGACCTTGTCAGAGCCGCTAGGGGAGCCTGCGGTTCATTAATACGCTTAACTTCACCCGGAGCCGGACCGGCGCCGCCACCCGAGGCGATCAGGCCCCCATTCTGCAACGCTCCGTACGGAGCGGTCATAATGCAACCAGGCCCACTTAGAGCGCAACCCATTCCCATCGGTCCCCAGCCAATCAGACCGCCGCCCCCATACCAATTCACCAGCGCCGGAGACCAGCCACCCCCCATAAGGCCCGGACTCCAAAACCAGCCCATGCCGGAATCAAAGTTCCACAGGCCATAGTGGTAGGGCAACCAACCCCACGGTTCACCGGAAATCCACGTGTAACCCATTCCCGGATACACGCCCATCATACCCATCGAATAAGGCGACCAACCCATCCCCTCATAGGGCGCCCAGCCGTAGCCATATCCGGGGTAATAGGACCAATCGCCGTAGGTACCCAGGTCACTCCAACCATACATCTGGGATTCAGGGCTCACTGCCTGGTCATTGAAGGCCAGCGTCGTCTGCTGATCGCGAGCCATCGCCCACTGGTCCCATTGATCTTTTTGAATGCCGTGAGTCAGGTCAAAGGGCTTGCCGGAGGCGGTGTTGTAGGCCAGGACCTTGTCTTTTCCGATTCTCTCCGCCGCGTGGGGAGCGGCAACGTCCACATGGCCGCTGAAAACTTCCACTCGCAGTTTGCCCTGCTCGAAGTCAGTCCGGAATTCGCTCTTGCCGTGCGGTGTCAGCGTCGCGTCCGCGGTCTTCACCTGGTAATCATCGTTGTGCTCAGGAAGAAAATGGAAGGTGGCATAACCCTGGTCAAAAGCAAGGTGATTGATTTTGTCGCCTTGGGGCGTCAACGCCAATTCCGTGAAGTCAATCCGTGAAAGTTCGCCCAACCGTATCGTCGATCCATTCTCGAATTCCACTTCCGCAAAGCTCTTGGGTGCCGTGGCCAGGGAAAACCCTTCCTGGATGGGCGAGTTGACTAAGCCTTTGGCCCACTGGGTGGTTCCAGCGCCTCGCACCGTCACGGTGCCCTGAACAAAACTCAAGCGCACCACACGAACATGGGATAATCTTTCGGATTGGCCTTGCGGTGTTCCCGTCTTGGGAAAAACCGGCAGGGTAAAACCAAGCACAACGGCGATCAGCAAGAATGGGCGACAACTCATGGGCCACCTCCAGGGTGCAAATCCTACCTCTCTGAATCTTACACCCTCATTACTGATTTAGACGGTTTCTTTTATCAAAAGGTTTTACGGGCTGGAACCTCTCCGGAAGTTTTTCTTCGCCGCATCGCCGCCGGTGTTGACCCTGTTCGCCCAGGTCCGCCGACCCCGCGCCTTATCCCAACCTTCCGTTCCGTTGCGCATCCGGGGCTTTTTCAACTCCATAGCAGACCTATTGGTGGGTTGACTTGTAAAAGAGGGGCTTCGGTGTTACAAAGAACAGAGCAGAAAAGGAGGCATTTATGAGATTCGGCCGTCGAGAATATCTAAAAGCAATGGGCGGCGGGCTGGCGGCGGTGATGATGGGAAGCACGAAGCCGCTGGCGCGGGCCGCGCATTCCGATTCGAAAACTGCGGCCAGCAAGCTGGCGATGCCGGGGCTTTACCGGGGCCGGGTGGTGGCCGTTCAGAATCCCGCCGTGCTCGCATCAGGCCGGTACCAGGCTGAGGAGGTTCGCCGCATGATGCGCCTGGGCATGACCAACCTGACCGGCGCGGACGGCTGGGCGGATGCCTGGCGGCGCTTCTTCGAGCCGGGCGACGTGGTGGGCATCAAGGTCAACCCTGTGGGCCAGCCTTACGTGATCTCCGACGCAACGGTGGTGCGTGAGATCATCGCAGGCCTCGAGGCTGCCGGCGTCAAGCGCCGGGACATCGTGGTCTACGACCGCTACCGCGCGGAGTTCCTTCGAGCCGGCTTTGACAAATGGCTGCCCGATGGCGTGCGCACGTCTTACGCGACGGCAGTCAACGACGGCGTCCAGCAGGGGATCGATGGTTATGATCCGGACCACTATATGGACATGGCTCTGACCTTGCCCGGCTATAGCGTGGACAACATTCCGGCGCGCCGCTCCTATGCGGCCCGCTTCATCACGCGCGAAGTGAATAAACTCGTCAACCTTCCAGTCTTGAAAGACCATCAGTCGGCTGGCATCACGCTCTGCCTGAAGAACCTTTCCCACGGCCTGGTGAACAACGTTTCCCGGAGCCACTCCAGCAGCACTCTCAACGTCTGCAACGAATTCATCCCGGCGGTGGTTTCGATGCCCGTCATCCGGGACAAGGCCGTTCTGCATATCCTCGATGGCGTCAAGGGCCTCTACCACGGCGGTCCAACCGCCCGGCCCCAGTTCGTGTGGGAGAACCGCACGCTCTATTTCGCCACCGACCCGGTGGCGCTTGACCGCCTCGGCTGGGAGGTGATCGACGCCAAGCGGGTCTCCATGGGCATGAAGAAGCTCTTCGAAGCGGCGCCCGACCAGTTCAGCACCTTTGTGCACCGCGAGCCTGAACACGTGGAGATTGCGGGAGCAATGGGATTGGGCGAATGGGACCGGGCAAAGATGGACGTGAGGCAACTGAAGGTTTAGCCCGGATTTTCTACCTCGGAGAACGGAAGCGCGGGGTAGAAACCCCAGCACGGGTGGCGCATACATTGCTCCTCACGTATGCGCCGCGGCCGTCATTCCCGAGCAGCCTGTGTCCCCGCAAGGCAGCGGCCAAGCTCACAAACCAAAATCCAAGATAAGAACACCAGCAAAGCCAGAGGCAAAAACCAAGATTCAAGCGCAGCGCGGCGAAGCCGCAACCAAAAGCCATAGCGCTTTCATACGGTCATTGACATGTTATTAGTCATGCTATAATATCTTATAAGTAACCATGAGTCTGGGAAGACTTTTTATCATGGACAGGCCGCTGGCCATTGGCCGTCGCGGGAAGAATTCATTCCGGTGCCACCGCTGGCCCGGTCGCGGCACCACTTGGGCCGTCGAGGAGCAAAACCCCGCGGAGTATCAAAAATCCCCAGTAGAAATACCGGTTTCAGCCTTGTGGAAAGCGCTAATTCGGGCGTGGGCGCAGCAAATGACGCACAAGTTATTGAAAACAAGAGGCTGGAATTGCCCTTCAGGAACAAAGCCATTGAAATTTTCGGTAGTGGGTCAGTTTGCTGTAGCGGCGGTCTCTGACCGTCGGAAACTATTGAAAAATATAGCTCGGCGGTCAGAGACCGCCGCTACAGCAGCGAAAATGTACCACTATCAAATTTTCTAGAAACCCAGTAAGAATGCGGGTGCGAGCCGAATGAACTGAAAAATAATCTTTTTTTTCGGAGTGGTGACTTTGCAAGGTTTTCAAAACAGGGATAAAGTAAAAATGAAACCCCTCAAAATCTAGGAACAAAGCCATTGTATCTTCGTAAGTCATTGAAGAAATTAGGGATAATTCATTTTCAGGCTAAATCCATCTAAGCCACAGAAAACAAAAGGCTAACGATGGAACCTTGGCTTTGCTTCCGCAGGTCTTAGGTTAAAGCCATTCAATTCCAAGAAATCAGTGTTCGCGCCCTGGGCCCGGGACGAAGGCCCGGTAGAGCTTCCATTGGAAAGCCAAGCTTGGCAGGAATATTTCTGCTTCTTTGGGGTATGGTATGAGCCGTCATTAGACTCATGAATCGCGCCACAAGTCGCGCCAGTTGGCGTGGAGATTTTGGATACAAGAAACGTCTCTCCGCGTGGAGGCAGGGGATGAGGCAAATTATCACAGACCGGTCCAATCCCGTTTTTGACGCCATTGTTATCGGGTCCGGCGCATCGGGAGGGTGGGCTTGCAAGCGGCTGACGGAGGCAGGGTTGAAGGTGGCGTTGGTTGACTGCGGGCGGCCAGTCCCTGAATCAGAATTCAGCGAGCACACGCCCCGCTTTGAACTGAAGCACCGCAATTTGGCGCCGCAAATTGTCAAATCGACCCGGCCCATTCAATCACATTCGGGGGCCTGCAACGAATACACCTACAAGTGGTTTTGCAACGACCTGGAAGAGCCTTACACCACCTATCCCGGGAAACCTTTCAACTGGCTGGGCCGGCTCCGCGTGACCGGCGGCCGGACGATGGTTTGGGGGCGGGTAAGCCTGCGGCTGAGCGATCTGGACTTCAAGGCCGCGTCATTTGACGGCTACGGCGAGGATTGGCCAATCGGCTATAAGGACGTCGAGCGCTATTACAACCTTGTGGAAAGCTATGCCGGAATCGCGGGGCGAAACGAAGGACTGGGGCAACTCCCGGACGGGCATTTCCAGCCGGACATGGGCTTGACTTGCGCGGAGACACGGTTCCGCGAGCAGGTGAAAGAAAAGCTGGGTTGGACGGCCACTCCCACTCGCACCGCCAACATCACTCGCCCGTTGAACGGCCGCGCGCCTTGCCACTACTGCGGACCTTGTTATCGGGGTTGCCGCACTCATTCTTACTTTAACGCCGCCTTCACCACCGTTGCGGATGCCCTTGCCACGGGCCGCTTGACGCACATCACAGAAGCGATGGGCTACAAAGTCCTGATGGATTCTGGCCGCAATCGCGCTCGCGGGGTACTTTACATTGACCGCAACAGCCGGCAACTTGGCGAAGTTCGCGGCCGGGCGGCCGTGCTCTGTGCGCAGGCTCTGGAATCGGTCCGCATCCTCTTTAATTCCGCTGACCGTAACTATCCCAACGGGCTTGCCAATTCGAATGGAGTACTCGGGCACTACCTGATGGACCACATCTGGTGCGGCGGCGGCGCTGTGGCTGAATTTCCAGACCAACCTGGCCCGCTTAATATCAACGGACCAAACCGCCCCGGTGGAATCTATGTCGCCCGTTTCCGCAACCTTCCCCATGGGCCGCGATCGAAGAATTTCCTGCGCGGATACGGATACCAAGGTGGAGGTGAGACTACATTCAATTGGAAGGCGCGGGGCATCGGAGAAGCCTTCAAGCGCGGTTTGCTGGACCCGGTGACAACAGTAGGAATTGATGGATTCGGCGAGTGCCTGCCTCGCTGGGAAAATTATGTCGAGATCGATTCTGAGACATTTGATGCTTTCGGCATTCCGGTCCTTCGCTTCCATATGAGCTACGGTGAGAACGAGCGGGCCCTGATTGAAGACATGAAGGAGGCTGCCGGAGAAATGATGGAAGCGGCCGGCGCCAAGAATATCCGGACCTATTCGGTTCCGGACCGCATTCCCGGCCACGCCATCCACGAGGTCGGCGTGGCGCGGATGGGAAATGATCCGAAGAGATCCGTGCTAAACCAATTCCAGCAAACGCATGACGTCAAGAATCTGTTTGTGATGGATGGCGCCGGGTTCACGTCCTCGGCGTGCCAGAATCCAACCCTCACCATCATGACATTGTGCGTTCGCTCCTGCGATTACCTGCTTCAAGAAATGAAGCGGGGGAACATTTAACCGGGACATCTCAACTTCCCTGTCATGATTGGGTGCGGTGGTGAGCGGGCCCGCCGCAAAGCACTTGAAGAGCATGGAAAGGGATGACGGCCCATGCAAGTTTTGTCATTCGGTCTGATCGGGTACGGCGCCTGGGGAAAATGCCACGCCGCAGCCATTGGGCGGTCTCCGGGATGTGAATTGCGCGCCGTCTGTGCGCGATACGATGAAGCGCGGGCACAGGCCGCGAACGACACCGGCGCAGCCACCTATGCGGATTACCGGGAACTGATTCAGTTGCCGGACCTGGACATTGTTGATATCGCCGCGCCCAACCACTTGCACGAAGAGATGGCGGTGGCGGCGCTTGAAGCCGGCAAGCACGTCTTATTGGAAAAACCCATGGCCACCACCGTGTCTTCCTGCGATCGCATTCTGGAGGCGGCGCGGCGGTCCGGCCGGCTCCTGCTGGTTGGCCATGAGATGCGGTTCTCACCGATGCATGCCCTGATTCATTCTTTGATTGAGAGTGGCCGCATCGGACAACCTCGATACGTGCTGATTGACCTTTGGCGCCGTCCCTACCGGCCCGGGTCAGAGGGTTGGCGGATGGACCCCAAGCGCGTGGGCAATTGGATTCTTGAAGAGCCTGTGCACTTCTTCGACGCCGCCGGATGGTTCCTCGAAAGCGCGGGACGGCCTTCGCGAATCTACGCGCGAGGAAATCGCGCCGATACCAGCATCCCCTACGACCCGGCGGAGAATGACAACTTCACCGCCATTATCGACTATCCAGGCGGAGCCTACGCATCCATTTCGCAGGCTCTGGACGGTGTAGAACACCACTTGAGCGTCAAGGTGTTTGGATCGAAAGCCATGTTGCGCGCCGAGTGGCACGCGGAAATGGACCGGTCCGAGCGGCCGAGCTACTCACTTGAGGTGTCCGAAGGAAGCTCGCTTCAGAAACTCGAAGTCCCCGGCACGCCCGGTGAGTTCTTTGAACTCCGCGAGGAGATTGCGGCCCTGGCCCACGCCGTGCGCGGCACCGGGCGGCTGCCGATGACGCCCGACGGATTTTCCCCCTCCCTTGACCCTTGGAATCTGAGGTAAGCGATTTATTTTCATGCTGGAAGGTTCAGGTAGGGGCGCTATGTTGTACCCATGTAAGTACTTGACATTGGCCTTTTCATTGTCTATGATGTGCATGG
>DATKST010000070.1:0-17419 GCA_035531475.1 Terriglobia bacterium | reverse complement strand
TCGGCTCGTAGCCGAGTAATTTCCGGGCCAGCGTGATGTCCGCATGGGATTCCCGGACGTCGCCTTCGCGCGGGGGACCATACTTCGGTTTCACTTCTTTTCCAAAAATCCGGTTCAAGAACTGGATGGTCTGATTCAGCGTGAACCGCTCGCCGACGCCCACATTGATGACATGGCCGGGAGCATCCGGGGCCGAGCAAGCCAGCAACGTGGCGGAAACGGCGTTTCCCACATAGGTGAAATCCCGTGACTGTTCCCCATCTCCGAAAATGGTGGGCGTTTGTCCCTTGAGATAAGCGGAAATGAAGAGTGAGAGAACGCCCGTATAAGGCGAATCCGGGTTCTGCCGGGGACCGTAGATGTTGAAATACCGCAAGGGCACTGCCTCAAAGCCATAAAGCTGGTAAAAGACCTGGCAGTAATATTCGCCGGCCAGCTTGTGCAATGCGTAGGGGGATAGCGGGCGCGGCATATGCGATTCCACGCGCGGCAGGATGGGATTGTCCCCATAAGCCGCCGAGGAGGCGGCGAAAACCAGCCGTTTTACTTTGGCGTCGCGCGCCGCCACCAGTACATTGAGCGTCCCATTCAGATTGATGGAATGGGTGGTCAGCGGGTCCGCAACCGAGCGGGGAACCGAGGGCAGCGCCGCTTCGTGAATCACGTAATCGACTCCCTGGAAATGAGGCCGGATTTTTTCCAGGTCGCGGATGTCATCTTTGAACCAGGTTATTTTGTCCAGCACGTGGGCCAGGTTTTGCTCTCGCCCGGTTTCAAGGTTGTCAATCACCCGAACCTGTTCGCCCCGTTTCAACAACTCATCGACCAGGTGGGAGCCGATAAAGCCACTGCCGCCTGTCACCAAATAAAGAGCCATAGTTCCTCAGATTCTCAACAAGGGCTCAGCCCTTGAAGTCCCGTATTGGCGAACCTTGTGGTCACCATCAGCGGGCAGGCACAAGGCCTGTCCTTACGATTTGTCTTGACGGCGGCCCGCGACGAAAGCAAAAGGATTGCATCATGCGCCCCCCGCCGGGCCAAACCTCAGGACCTTCCCATCCAGTTTAGCAGAAGGCCGCACCTGCAGCAGATTCAAGACGGTGGGCGCAATGTCCATGATGCTGGGATCCGGCGTCAAGAGCTTGCGGTTGGAAAAGAAGATGCCGGAGGTATCACTGGGGTCGGAGGCGCAATGGTCGCCGCTCCATTTCATCATGTTGGCCACAACGATGCCCTCCGGAATGGCGCCCAGAGCCGTCTGCCATGATGTCCGATAGCCGGGCCGGAAGTTCAGTTGCAAGTCCGGCGCCTCCGCCATGCGCGAGCCGTGGAAAATTTCCGTGCCCAGAACCACGTGTTCCAATACCGGTTGATGAGTGTCGGGATCCTGATAAGCCAGCAGTTTCTGGCGAATATTCTGCAGAAGCTGATTTTCTTCAGTCCCGGGCTCAACGATTCCGTCCTTTTCTCGCCCTTTCAAGTTCACATAAATCTGGCCAAGGCCCAGCGCATAGGCCTGGGTGTGGCTCCAATCCACATTGGGGAAAAAGCTGCCTCGCCCGAAGAGATTCGCCAGATTGAGGGATTTTTCCGTGGCGTTGGCGTTCTTCAGCGCCATGAAGCCATTTTCCACAAGCCAGGTATTGGTGTTGAAGCCCCGGCGCCAGGTGTGAAAGCCATGGTCGGAGACGATGATTAACGTCGCGCCCGGTTTCATTTCCTCAAGCACCTTGCCTACCACCTGATCCATTCGCTCGTAGGTCCAAAGGATGGCGTCGCCATACTTTTTCGCCAGCACGGGATCGTAGCGTGGATGTTCGGGATCGATGAGCCGGAAGAACATGTGGGAGACGCTGTCCGTGGAGGTGAAGATCGAAACCATCAGGCTGGGCGGATCCTGCTGCAGTTCCTTCAGCGTAATTTGTTGCAGCTTTGCCATGGTCTTGAACAGATCGTCCAGGAAAACGCCGTCGCCAATCTTCTCCTCGTTCAGCGCCCAGGTGTCATGCCACCAACCAATGGTCTTGAACGGACCAAACTGCTTTTCAAGCTGAGCCGTGTAATCTGCAGGATAGGAGATGGGAACGGGCGGCGAACTGGGATCAAAGTTCAACGGCGACATATAAAGGCGGAGGTCAGGATAGGTCTCCAACACGTAAAAGCGGCAGATGGTGTGAACGGAAAGAAAGCGCGTGATCGGGAAGTCCACGCGGAACCAGGAGCTCCAGTGCCGCTCGGCGATGGTCTCCGTGCGCCCGCCCAGGTTAACGGTCACTGTATTCTGGACAGGGGCGACGGTGAATTGAACCGGGACGGAGATTCGCCGGTAAGTCTTGGTGGTTGGATCGATGGGACCTTCAATGGAAGACTTGGCCGTGGCGCCATTCAGCTCCAGGCGAACCAGCTTGCCGCCGAATTCCGTATCGCCAACGTCCCAGGGCGTCAGGTCCGTGCTGAAATAAAAAAACGTTCCCCAGGTGGCGCGCGCGTCGGGCACGCTCAGGCCCGCCCAGAGCTTGCCGCCAGGAACGGGGCTGGGAGGAAATTCCAGCGGCGCGCGCAAGATCGTCGCCTTGTATCCCGCCTTGGCTACGGTTTCATAGAAAGGAGTGCCGCTGCGCTGGTTGGTGAGATGGGGCCGGCTCAGCGGAATCATGCCAAATGCAAAACTAGGGGGCTTGGACTTCACCAGGGCAAGTTCGGGCAAATAGGTTTTGGGGTCGCGGGTCAGAAAATCGAAGATACCGGTGCCGCCGGGATTCAGTCCCGTGGCAAACGTAGCCCATGCCACCGGTGACTCCGGGGGATTGGTCGTGCCCAGCGGGACGAATGTTCCGGTCCGGGCCAGCCGGGCCAGATTGGGCAGCTTTCCTTCATCCATCCATTGCTTGGCAAGGACCGGATCGGCTCCGTCAAATCCCAGCACCACCACTTGGGTGGTGACGGGCCGGGTGGCGCGCCGAATCAGGCCGCAGCTTGCCAGGATACTGAGGGCCGTCAGCACGGCGGCCACGGCTGTGAGCCGCCATACTCTGGAAATGTTCTTGATCATCTGGTGATGGTATTTCTCAACCTTGGTAGTCACTAGACTCCCTGGGCTCCGGGTTCCTGCCGTGGTTTCGCGTCCACTTCCTTAGTGCAGCGTTTCGTAAGTTCGCTCACGCATTCTCGCGCCCCCTCACCCGGCGCTGCGCGCCACCCTCTCCCCGCTTGCGGGGAGAGGGGCTGGGGGTGAGGGGTTGTTGAAGACCGTTGCAAGAATACATCACCGTCATTGCGAATGGTGGTACTTAGCCGAACCGGGAAAATGACCGGTCAATGGTAAGGGAAAGGGTGCTGATGGCATTGTCGACGTAATCGGCCATCGCGTCATGATAAAAGGTCAGGCTGCGATGGCGCACCGCTGTCTCATCGGCTTGCGGAGAAACCAGGTGATTGATCTCGTGCAGCGTGATGCTCAAAATCTTCAGACGGAATTGGCGGCTATGAAACTCCTCCAGGCGGCTTCCTTCCAGGAATTTCGCATCGAGCGCAGAGTCCGAAATCGGCATGGGCAGCCACCGGTCGATGTCCTGGTAGGCCAGGTCAATCTCCCCAGTCTCCGTGCCCAGAAAAGCTTCGTGAGCTTCTGCGAAGGGCGCTTCCCGCACCGCCAGGTGGCGATGGCCCAGGCACTTGCAAACATTCTTCTGCCGCAACTGAATGACGATCAAGCCCGGCGCTTTGAACAGAATCTCATCGTAAGCGTCTTGGCAGGCCCTGGATGTTTCGGTCCAGTCCTGCTCAACCGCCAGCGCCAGTTTTCGCGCTGCCCGCCGGTCTCGGGAATAATAGGCGATCACTCCGAGCGGCCTGGAGCGTTGATGGAACCGGGTCACAAGATAACGGCGCCCGCGAAGCCATTCCAGCCAGCGCGCACGGGCCGGGCGCGTTTCCAAATATTCGTAAATGGCCGCAGGGCTAAGAATCCGCTCGGTGTTCATCACTGTGAGGCTCCAAGATTGCTTTGCCCGCAGCGGTTCCGTTCAGGGAGGGCAAGGCCAGGACGAAGTCAGTTTTGCTCGTTGTACACAAAGACTCCTCCCATATGGACCTCCACGATAATGTCCTGATTTCCGCCCGCCGTGAAGAAAATTTCCCGGGAAAATCCGGCGCTGTCCTGTTCCATGCCGCTCAGGTCACTCTGAACGTAGCCCAAGAAAGTGTGCGCCTTGAAATAACGAACGCGATAGGGATCCGGCACGTCAATTTCCACGTCTCCGTAGCTCAGCTTCACCACCTCGCTGCCGGTCAGTCCCTGAATGGTGACGTCGCCATCAATGCAACTCAATTTGAGGTTGCTGTCGTAAGGCATATGAATGGTGTAATTCACGGTGAGCTTGGATTCGCCGCGAAAGGGCCGCCAGAGCCGGCGCGGAGGGTAGAGAGTCTCCAGGGTGATGTTCTTGTCCTTCCCGGCCAGCGACACCTGAATCTTCTGGAAGAGCACGTTGGCCTTCTTCTTGGAGCCGGCCCGCACCAGTTTTTCCGCATCGATTTCGAGGCGGGGGTCATCCCACCCCACCACCGTAATGTCACCAACTCTCGAATCGATGGTAAACGTCCCAAAAGAAAACATGCGAACTGCATAGTGGGAGGTCCGGGTGAATTCCTCGGCGTGCATCGAGGCTGAAGCGACCAGCAGGGCGATCGAACAGAAGATGGCCCGTTCGAGGATGGTCCCCCGCTGCACCGGGCGGACGCAAGACACGGAAGGTCCGCGCCAAGCCCTTGCGGATCGATTCGACGGTCTAAGACATCGATCCTTTGTTTTCATAGACTTTCTAGCTTCGTTCCTTCAATTCCGCAGGCTTGCTCAGACCCTGTTTGTCTCAGGCCCTGGGCGCCAATGCCTTCCCGTCCCCGCCTTTGTCCATTCGCTGTCGCCCCCGCGTAGGCGGGGGCCCATGTTGGTCCGCACCGGCACGATGTGGATTCCCGCCTGCGCGGGACTGACGGCAACGTAGGGGCGACCCTCGTGGTCGCCCGCGGGCGGGCACCAGGCCCGCCCCTACAGCAAACTGACCCATTGTCCTTTTGCCTGCCTGGCGCTCCGAGCCCAAGATAGCCATCTGTTCGGTTCAATCAGCGAGTTCCCGCCAACCCCGCCGTCGCCTGGACGCTTCGATAGGCAGCAGGCTTCTTCAGCGGTCTCGCTTCAATCAAACCGGACCCTTCCTTCACCACCAGGAAGCGGTCTGCGGGAGGGTGAAGGATTACATCCCGGCGGCCGCTGGGCCAGAGAACGTCCATGCGGTCGATCTTGGTGCGGGAGCCGAAGCCAAAGTGCAGCCGCAGGTCGCTCGAAGAAAGATAACTCCCTCCGCTCCTCACTTCATCGTACTGCGTCAAATCACCTGAAACAACCTTTACCACGGCGCCGATGCCATCGCGGTTGCTTTGGGTTCCGATGGTCTTCACCAGAATAGAATGATTGGGATTCTTTTGGGTGTGTCGCAGCAGCTCCGGGGAGTCATTCATATTGCTGATGGCGATTTCAAGGTTACCATCATTGTCATAGTCGGCAGTGGCCAAGCCCCGGCTCACTTTGCGCGTCAGGAACCCCGGTCCGGATTCGAGGCCGACTTCCTTGAACTTGACGGAATGGGGCAGAGCGGGCGAAGCTCCCACCGGACCCTGATTGTGATAAAGCAGCGGGCGTTCGGCGTAAGTGATGCCGGTCTTATAGCGGTCAATTTGCGGGAACACCTGGCCGTTGGCAAGTACAATATCCTTCCAGCCGTCGTTATCATAATCCAGGAATTTTGCGCCAAAGGTGGTGTAAAGCCAGCTTACGGCGCCAAT
The DNA here is from genome assembly GCA_035531475.1 of Terriglobia bacterium. GTDB lineage: Bacteria > Acidobacteriota > Terriglobia > UBA7540 > UBA7540 > CALCEB01. Next base: position 11,575 of record DATKST010000070.1, on the reverse strand, counting down.
CCCGGCCGGGAAGCCCACGTCGGTAAACGTACCATCGTGGTTATTGTGGTAAAGATTCTTGGAATCGTCGGAAAAGTTACCCTTAATGATGTCCAGCCAGCCATCGTTATCATAGTCGCCGAAATCCGTCCCCATGCCCGCTTGTTCCTGGCCTTCGGAGCCGTAGGCCACGCCCGCTTCCACGCCAACGTCCGTGAACGTGCCGTCGCCATTGTTGCGGTAGAGCGAGCTGGGAGTTGAATCGTTCGCCACGTAAATATCCAGGCGGCCGTCGTGGTTATAATCGCCCCAAACCACTCCGAGGCCGTAATCGCGGTCCTTGTCGATCCCGGCCTTTTCGGTCACGTCAGAAAAAGTCCCGTTGCGGTTGTTGTGAAACAGAATATCCCGGCCACCGGGCAAGCCTCGTGGCCCACAAAACGTAGCAATGCCCCGATAGGTGCAGTTCAGGGCGCTTCCCGGCGCCGGAAGGTGGAGAATATCGACGTCCACGTAGTCGGCCACGTAGAGATCCAGCGAACCGTCGTTATCGTAATCCCCGAACGCACACCCCATGCCCCAGCCGTGGCCGCGAACGCCGGCTTTGTCCGTCACATCCGTGAAAGTGCCGTTGCCGTTGTTGTGGTAGAGAACGTTGCCGCCATAGTAGGTCACGTAGAGATCATCGAAGCCGTCGTTATCGTAATCGCCCACGCACACGCCCATGCCCCAACCCCGGTGATCGAGGCCCGACCCGGCGGTGACATCCGTGAACGTGCCATCGCCGTTATTGTGGTAGAGGCGCGACAGCGGGCATGCCTTTTGTTTCCACAACTCCAGTGTGCATCCGTTCACCAGGAAGAGGTCCGGGAACCCATCATTGTTGTAATCGATCCAGGCCACGCCTCCCCCGCCTTTGGCCTCGATAATATAACGCTTCTCAGCGCCGCCGCTGGTCAGGCGAAAATGGATTCCCGCTTTTTGCGCCACGTCAATGAACTGGTCGATGGGTTGGGCGGATTTCCGGGCAGGATGCGAAGCCATATTTTGCAGGGGTTGGTGCGATGCGGCGCGATTCAACGGCGCTTGGCGTAGCGCCACACCCAAAGCGCACACCACGCCCAGGGCGATGGTTCGCCTCAGAATCCCGAAAGACCTGTTTGGTAGGCTCTTCAAAATAGTTTCTTGCTGTGCCTGATTTTCTCCGCAAGCGCGGGCTGGATTCCCGCCTGCGCGGGAATGACAATGACGTAGGGGCGACCCTTGTGGTCGCCCGCGGACGGGCACCAGGCCAGTCCCGACGCTTCGCGCCCGGGGCCGTCACCCCCGCGAAGGCGGGGGTCCACATTTCGGCACAACAGGCGCCGCAGCGCGGCTATTGCACTGCACTTCCCGCAATTCCCGAAGCCACCTTCTGCTTCTCCGCGTTCAGCTTCGCGCAGATGGCGAATTCACGGGCGGCATCACCTTTGCGCCCAATGCCTTGGTAGGCTTGGGCCAGGGCGTAATGTGCTTCCACGCTTCCCGGTTTCAAATCCACCGCCCGTTGAATTTCAGGCAGGGCCTGCGAATATTGCTTCTGCCCCAGGAACACGCGCCCCAGCCCATAATGCGCCTCATATCCGCCCGGCTGAATTCTTTCACCTTGCTCAAACAGCTTGCCCGCGGCTCTAAGATCACCCTGCTTCAACTCAATATTTCCGGCCAGCCAATAAGCGGGATAAAAGCCCGGGTTCAGGGCGATCTCTTCTTGGAATTCGTCGAGCGCAGCGCGTAGTTTTCCCTGGCTCTGGTAAGCGAATCCAAGATGGTAGTGGGCCAGAGGAAGGCGGGGAGAAATGGACAGAGCTTCCTGAAACTGGCGGATGGCCGGTGCTGTTTCATTCAGGTTGTGCAAGGCGCGGCCCAGCAGAAGGTGAGCCTGGGCGTTGCGGGGGTCGAGCGCGATCGTCCTTTCCAGTTTCTTGGCCGCTTCCGCGTATTGCCTCTCAACCAGTGCCACCAACGCCAGGTCAAAATAGCCCTGGGGAGCTTTCGGGTCAAGCTCCACGGCCCGGCCGAAAGCCTGACGAGCCTCGCGGTTGTGTCCGGCCTTGAACAACGCCGCGCCCAGAAGCTGCTCCAGGTCCACCGAGTGTGGGAATTGCTGCAAGCCGGCGCGAGCTTGCTCCGCTGCGGCCTGCAATTGACCGCTGGCAATGAGCTGGCCCACCCGATTTTCAAAGCCCGCTTCGGATTCCTGTCCGAGGGTTCTGCGGGGCGCGAGGATTGAAGGCAGGCAAAGCGCCAGGCTCATCAACAATTGCCAACGAAATAGGGTTGTGCGCAACACCCGATCATGTTAGGCGGCGCGAAAGGACGAAGTCAATTGAATGCAAAAGAAAATGGGCTGGGCGCTTCGGGCGCTGGTGTGCGGCGCTTCTCACTCTGTCGCCGGACCACTTCATTTCTCATTGCCCACGCGCCACCAGAAAATCTTCCGCTGGTTCCTGAATGAATGCTTTCGCGTGGTCAAGCCCATGACGCTGACGGCCACGGGTGATTTCCAGGAACCGCAAGGCTGCTTTTTCCCGTCGAGTTGGTACTGACCTTGAAACCCGAGGAGGCGGGCTTCGTGCCCCCCTCACCCGTCCCGCTACGCGGGCCACCCTCTCCCCCAATTCGGGGGAGAGGGGCGATCTAGAACTTGTCTCAATTACGTCAAATTTCGCAAATCTAGGAGTCTGGCGGGAATACCATGCGGCCTTTTGTTGGGAACTCTACACCAAATCGATTTTCGGAAAGAAATATCCAATTTCGTAAGCCGCCGTCTCCGGCGCGTCCGATCCATGGATGGCGTTGCGCTCAATGCTTTCCGCATAAAGCTTGCGAATCGTTCCCTCAGCCGCTTTCGCCGGGTCGGTTGCGCCCATCACCTCGCGCAGCCGGGCAATGGCATTTTCCCTTTCCAGAACCATCACCAGTGCCCTTCCCGAGCTCATGAACTCCGTCAGGCTGGCAAAAAAAGGGCGGCTGCGATGCACCGCATAAAAACCCTCGGCCTCCTGCCGCGTCAAGTTCACCAGCCGCCCCGCCACAATTTTGAACTGGTTGGCCTCAAAAATCCTGATGATGTTTCCAACATTCCCGGCGCTCACCGCGTCCGGCTTGATGATGGTCAATGTTCGTTCCAATGCCATGAATCTCCTGTCGTGGTAAAGAAGCTCTTAGCCGTCAGCGGTCAGCTTTCAGCGGGGCCCCCCGTGTTTCGACGTAGGGGCGGGCCTTGTGCCCGCCCGCGGGCGACCACAAGGGTCGCCCCTACGATCCGGCGAACTGCTGAAAGCTGACCGCCTTTATACTCGTCACTTATCACTCATCACTTATCACTGCTTTCAAGACGCTACCCGCTTTCCCAGCGCCCGCGCCAAGGTTTCTCCCATCAGCGCCGGGCTGGGAACCACGTGAATCCCTGCCGCTTCGAGAACGGCGATTTTATCCGCCGCCGTTCCCTTGCCACCGGAGATGATGGCCCCGGCGTGGCCCATCCGCCGTCCGGGCGGCGCCGTGCGCCCGGCGATGAATCCCACCACGGGTTTCTTGACATGGGCCTTGATAAACGCTGCCGCTTCTTCTTCCGCCGTGCCGCCAATCTCGCCGATCAGGATGATGCCTTCGGTCTCGGCATCTTCATTCATCAAGCGCAGCACGTCCACAAAGCTCGTCCCGATAATCGGATCGCCGCCAATCCCCACGCAGGTTGATTGGCCAATGCCAAGCGTCGTCAACTGCCCCACCGCTTCGTAGGTCAAAGTTCCGCTCCGCGATACCACGCCAATGTGGCCGGGCTTGTGGATGCGTGCCGGCATAATTCCCACTTTGGCCTTGCCGGGTGAAATCAGTCCCGGGCAATTGGGACCAATCAGCCGCGTCTTCTTTCCCGCCAGGAACTGCTTCACGCGGATCATATCCAGCGTGGGAATGCCCTCCGTGATCGCCACCACCAGCGGCAGGCCCGCGTCGGCAGCTTCACAGATGGCATCGGCGGCAAACGGCGGCGGCACAAAGATCATGGAAACATTGGCGCCCGTCTGCTCCACGGCTTCATGGACGGTGTTGAACACCGGAACGCCATCCGCTTCCGATCCGCCCTTGCCCGGCGTCACTCCCGCCACCACTTTGGTTCCGTACTCCATTGCGGCGCGCGCGTGGAAGCCACCTTCGCGTCCGGTAATCCCCTGCACCAGCAATCGCGTGTTCTCGTCAATCAAAATTGCCATGTTGAGCGAACCCTGAACTTTCTTTCAGAATTTCCCCGCAGCGCAAGTCCTGCACAGAAGGGCTGGATTTCAATCTCCCCCCAAAACCCTCACCCACCGCTTCGCGGTCCCCCCTCTCCCACAGGGAGAGGGGCAGGGGTGAGGGGCGACCGGTATTCGGCGGTGTTACCCCCCCACCCTTCTATTGGATTTTACGGATGCCTCGAATCCGTCCCCGCCGCGGCCACCACTTTTTCCGCCGCGTCTTTCATGCCGTTGGCCACCGCGAAGTTCAGCCCCGACTCGCGCAGAATCTTCTGCCCCAACTCCACGTTGGTGCCTTCCAGCCGCACCACCACCGGCACCTTGATGCCAAGCTGCCGAACTGCGGCGATCACGCCGTTGGCCACAATGTCACAGCGCATGATGCCGCCGAAAATGTTAATCAGCACGGCGCGCACGTTCGGGTCGGAAAGAATAATCTCAAAGCCGCGCTTCACCTGCTGTTCGTTGGCGCCGCCACCCACGTCCAGGAAGTTGGCCGGCCGGCCGCCCGCATACTGAATAATGTCCATTGTGGCCATGGCCAGGCCCGCGCCGTTCACCATGCAGCCCACCGTGCCGTCCAGGCGGATGTAATTCAGGCTGTATTCGGAAGCCTTCACTTCCAGCGGGTCTTCCTCATCCAGGTCGCGCATGGCTCGGATGTCGGGATGCCGGAACAGGGCGTTGTCATCAAAATTCATTTTGGCGTCCAAAGCTAGCAGCCGCCCGTCTTTCGTCACCACGAAAGGATTGATCTCCGCCAGCGATGCGTCCGTCGACTCAAACGCCCGGTAGAGCGCCGTAAAGAATTTCACAGCTTCATTCACAAGCGCCGCGTCCAGTCCCAACCCGAAGGCGATCTTGCGCGCCTGAAACGGCTGCAAGTCGGCGCCCGGATCGACAGTTTCCTTCAGGATTTTTTCCGGATGTTCGGCGGCCACCACTTCAATCTCAACTCCGCCTTCGCTGGATGCCATGAACACGGGCCGCCCGGTTGCCCGATCCACCGCCAGGCCCAGATAAAGCTCCCGCGCCACTTCCAGTCCTTCTTCAATCAGTACCCGCCGCACCAAGCGGCCCTCCGGCCCGGTCTGGTGAGTCACCAGCGTCATGCCCAGAATCTTGCCAGCCACGGCTTCGGCCTCTGCCGGACCTTTCGCCAGCTTCACGCCGCCGCCCTTGCCGCGGCCTCCGGCATGGATCTGCGCCTTCACCACCACCGTCCCACCACCCAGGCGCTCCGCTACGCCACGCGCCGCTTGCGCCTCGGTAATCACTTCACCCTTTGGCACTGGAACGTCATATTGGGTCAGAATCTGCTTTGCCTGAAACTCGTGAATCTTCATTCCGGCTTATCCTTCCGTTTGCCGCCACCGTCCCGGCCTGCAACTTCCAATCTGAGGCTCGCGAATTGAGCCGCAACTGTACAACGCGGCCCGAGCATCACTGCGAAATTACACAGTATAGGTAACGGTCCGGTAAAAAGCAATTGCCGTGGAACCAAACTAGACGCGCCTGCCCAAGGAAATTCAACACGGTCATTCCCGCGAAGGCGGGAATCCAAGAGCCGCCGGTTGGTGGATTCCCGCTTTTGCGGGAATGACGGACCCACCTGGCTCAGAATATCCTGCCAGAAGAACTCAAAAACCTACAACAGGGGCCTATAAATGAGACGCCGTCAGTCGAGGCACCATTCGGTTGCTTTCTAGCGCAGTTGCGATATTCTCAAAAGGCCCGGTATTAAGACCTTTTGGGAGACGCCGGCTTGCGCAGACTCTATGACGAATGACGAAATGGCCAGGCAGATCGCGGACTGGATTGAGTTCTTCCGGGACCTGGGATTTGACGAATTCTACCGGGGGCCGGAGCTGGAAGCGTTGGCGAGGAATTGGTCCCCAGCGGCTGGCGATAAAGCCATGCCGGAAGCGATCATGCCAGCGCCGGCGAATGCCGCCGGGAAGACCCCTGAAGATGTGGTTGCGGGAATTTCATCGGGGCCGGTACCAGAGCCGCACATTCCCCAATCCTCACCCGCCCGGCTTCATATCGTTCCACCTCGCACGTCAGGAGCCCATTCCATGAGCCTGTTCGAGGCTGAATCGCCTGTGCCGGAGCGCCGCCAGCAAGAGACTTTGGATCAAGTCATGGCCGATTTAGGCGATTGCCATCGTTGTAAATTGGCAGGCGGACGGACCCACATCGTTTTTGGCCAGGGAAGTCCCAAGGCTCAATTGGTGTTCGTGGGCGAAGGCCCGGGGGCCGACGAAGACGAGCAAGGATTACCCTTCGTCGGTCGTGCCGGGCAGCTTTTGAACCGGATGCTGCAAAGGGTGGATATCCGGCGTGAGGATGTCTATATCTGCAACGTGGTCAAGTGCCGCCCGCCCGGCAACAGGACTCCTGAAAAAGACGAAATTGAAACTTGTTCGCCATTTCTTTTCAGGCAGATACGGGCGATACAGCCTCGCCTGATTTGCTGCCTGGGAATGCCGGCGGTGCGGACGGTGCTGGGCATCAAAGAGGGGATCACCCGCATTCACGGCCGCTTCTACGATTTTGGGACGACGAAGGCAATGGCCACTGTCCATCCGGCCTACGTTCTACGCAACCCGCGCGAAGAGCGAATCTTGGTTGAGGACTTCCAGAAGATTCGAGACTTTCTGCTGGCCCGTTAGAATGGGGTTGGCCGGGCCGCCGCGCCAACTGCCTGCCCGAACGGGTACCCGCAATGGGCACCGATACCAACGCCGCCGCTATAGCAAACCGCGACACTACCCTGCCTCGCCGCCCTTTGGCTTGCTCCACGTGTTTAGGCAATGCCGAGATGACAATAACCAAGATGTCTGCAAGAATGCGGTAACATATGATATTTAATATTATTTAATACTGAATTCCGTATCTTTTTTGTTATCTGAAACCGGATTGTATTTTAAGCCTTTTATTATCAGCGTTTATGAAATCCATCATTTGGCTAAAGAATTGCTATCTTTCAATTGAGTTTATTTCTACATTTCGGTGCAAACCATGACGGTGTGTTATAGAAATCTGTTGAAGGCATTATAAGCAATGAGTTTTTAGTGGTTTAGCAGTGGGGCGGCAATGAAGGCGTTTCATCAGCGATGAAGCGATCCGCTTGCCCTGCGCAGGACTCATGGAGTCCAGGCCTCGTGATGGCCAAATCTGAAGCGGTCATCAGGGCCGAACAAACAGCGAAAATACCCACCGGAGGGACTTTCTGATGAAACCAACATGATTTTGAGGAGGAATTTTTCAATGCAGGAAGGAACGAGTTTTTCTCATAAAAGTCTGATTAAGCCGCTGATCCTTGCCACGGCCATGCTCTTTGTATCATTCGGAGCATGGGCGCAGACGCGAACCAGCGGCGCCATCGCAGGCGTGGTTCAGGATCCAAGCGGCGCCGTGGTGCCCGGCGCCACGATCACTGCGACTGAAGTGAACATGGGGACGGTGCACACCACCAAGACCACGGGTTCCGGCAATTACGTTTTTGGCGACTTGAATCCAGGATCCTACAAGGTGAAGGTTGAAGCGTCTGGATTTCAGAATTCAGCGCTTGGCCCATTTCAAGTTCCGGTCAGCGTCACGGTGACGATCAACGTTACTCTGACCGTGGGTCAGGCGACGCAGACGGTCACGGTGACGGAAGCAGCCCCTGTGATTGAGGTTCAAAACCCCAACACCACTACGACACTGACCGCAGGCCAGATTGCAAACCTGCCCAATCCCGGCCAAGACCTCACATACATGGCCAACGTTTCCCCTGGCGCAGTGATGAACACGGGCGGCGGCTATGGCAATACCGAGTTCAACGGTCTGCCGGCCGTTTCCAACAATTTTTCCCAGGACGGCATTCCGGCCAACGATCCTTTCCTCAACCTCAACAATTCTGGGGCCACCAACCTCCAGCTTGGCCTGAACTCGGAATCGGAAGTGGCGGTTAACACCAACTCGTTTGACACATCGCAAGGCGGCTTGGGCGCCATGCAGATGGAATACGTCTCCAAGAAGGGCGGAAACCAGTTCCACGGAAACCTTTACGAAATCTGGAACGGCGCCTCCATGAACGCGGCGGACTACTTTGTCAACGCCACACCCGGCGCCACCAAGCCCGGGTCGAACGTGAACGAATACGGTGGAAGCATCGGCGGTCCCATCAAGAAGGACAAGGCATTTTTCTTTACAGATATTGAGGGGATCCGCATCGCTCTTCCCGTGATCTCTCAGACCACGGTCCCAAGTTCTGCATACCAGAACTACATTTTGACCCAGGCTCTACCCACAGGCGGCGTGGATCCCACACTGGGCATCAATCTTCCAGCTCAACCGGCGGAGATTCCCTTCTATAAGCAAATGTTTGGTGTGTATGGCACTCCAAAGGGAACGCCGATTCCGGAGCAGTTTTGCCCGCTGGGGGCTGGAGCGCCAGGAAATGGCAATGGCTGCGCCCTGCACGGTGTTGCCTCCACTGGCGCTTTGACTCACGATTTTCTTTGGACGACGAGGGTCGATCAGAACCTGAATGACATGAACCAGATTTGGTACCGGTTCCAGTATGAAAAAGGCTTTCAGGCCACTTACAATGACCCATTCAACCCGGCCTTGAGTGCGGTTTCGACTCAGCCACAGACCTCTGCATCCATTGGGTATACGCACACTTTCGGCCCGAATTTGGTGAACGAATTTGACCCCGGATACCAGTGGTATTCCGCCCTGTTTGGTCCGGCCAGCCCCTCCAAGGCGGCTTCGGTATTCCCGGAGACCCTGGACGGGACGTTCGGTGCTGTTCTGCCAGCGAATCTCGGTGGGTTCACCTCCACCGGGGGCTCGGATTTCATTTGGCCCCAGGGCCGCAATGTGACCCAGTACTTCGTGGATGACAACCTTTCCTGGACGAAGGGCATGAATGAGTTTAAGTTCGGTGAGCAATTCCACCGGTTCCTGATCAGTACTCATGACTTTGGAGTTTTTAACACCCCGCTGGTCATCCAGTTTAACCTGCCGGAGTACACCTACGGGGCTGCTGCTGTCACCCAGCAGGCCTTTGCCAAGTCACTGGATGAGCCCATTGGCGCGGCAGGGATCGACATGTACGCTCAGGATGCCATCAAGGTCAAGCCCCAACTCACGATCACCCTGGGTGTCCGGGCCACCTGGAATTCGAACTTCACCAATCAGCAGGGCCTGTTTGCCCAGTTGGCCGGTCCATCCTTTTACCAAACGGACCACACCCTTACCAATCCAGTGAAGCAGGCGCTTGCGGAAAACCTGTCGCAAGGGTTCGGTGGGACGCCGCTCCTCATGTGGCAGCCTCGCGGCGCCATCGCCTGGCAATTCTCCAAGGACACGGTCTTTCGCGCCGGATTTGGAGTGTTTACGGATATTTTCCCGGGAACGGTTTCCGATACTCTGGCCCAGAACCCGCCTTATTACAATCTTTTCGCGGCTGGGCTCGTTGGGTCTGTTGGTGGTGTGGGGATCGCTCCGGGGGTTGCGGGAAGCGCCATCGGCGCGGCGGTGGCGGCGAACCAGTCGTTCGCCTCGAACCTTGCCAGCGGCGGTCTCTCCTGCAACGCGCCGGGGGCACCGGCGGCCACCTGCGTGCCAGCGGTTTCGGCAACGGCGTTTCCCCGGTATGTCACTTATCCTTACTCCATGCAATGGAACGCTGAAGTCGAGCACCAATTCGGACCATCGTGGGGCTTGGACGTCAGCTATGTCGGAACGCGATACGTTCAGGAACCCTACTACCAGCAAGCGGACGCTTATCAGACCTCCTGCCAAGGCTGCTTCGCTCCCTTCCCCTACAACGCTGCCCCGGATGCTCGCTTTGGCGGTGTCAATCAGCTTCAAATCGGCGCCAACAGTAGTTACAATGCACTCCAGGTGACGGCTCGAAAGGTGATGAGCCACGGCATATCCACCCAGATCGATTACACCTGGAGCCACTGCCTTGACACGCTTTCCAACGGCGGGCTCTTCGGGTTTTCTACCGTTGCCACCACGGTTCCGCTCCCCAATGAGTTGAACCGCGATTACGGAAACTGTGATTACGACATTCGCCATGCCCTCAATGCCAACTATGTCTGGCAAGTGCCTTCCCTCGTCCATAGCGGCTTCCTGCGCTACGTGACCAACGGTTGGCAAGTGTCCGGCGACCTGTATTTGCATTCCGGATTTCCGTTCACCGTGTTCGGGTCCAACCCCGGAACGATCGTGAATACCAACGGCAGCAACTTCGGGCCCATTTTCGCGAACTCACTTGCCACCAACAGTCAGGGTAACTATGCTCATGATCCGATTGCGGGAGTCACGCAAGCCGGCCAAGTGCAATACCTGAACCCCTATGCGTTCCAGTCGGTGTTTGACACGTCGACGGGCACTTGCGTGGGAGGCAATTCACCCGCGACTTGCCAGTTCGGCAACATCGCGCGCAACAGCGTGTTCGGGCCGTCATTCTTCTGGACCGACATGTTTGTGAGCAAATATTTCAACCTGAGTGAGAAGGCGAAGTTGCGGATCGATGTGCAGTTCTACAACCTGCTCAATCATCCAAACTTTGGCTTCCCGGGTACCACGGCTGGCGTCCCGGGAGACCCGAGCACGCTGACCAGCATGGGAACGATCACCGGCACGGTTTCGCCTCCGACCGGTTTGCTGGGATCTTCCTTGGGTGGCGATAGTGCAGTCCGCATGATCGCATTCCAAGCGCGGATTGAATTTTAAGCGGGGAGGGTAAGGGCCAAGGTGGCTTGAACGCTTCCTTCGTCAAACGAAAAGGCTGCCCGATGGTTGGGCAGCCTTCTTTGTTTGGCGGGGGCGGCGCTTGTGGCCGCCCGCCGCCGATCTTGGAAGGCGTGCCGGGGCAAACATATCCGGAGCCGGCCTACGCCCGGATGCCGGTCCCAAAGCCCGGATGGTCCACGAGTAAAACTTCGTGAATATTCCAGGCTAATAACAATGCTGTTTACTTAAGGTCCGGTCGAGAATAACTGCACATCGTTGAATCCGAGCCCCTCACCCACCGCTGCGCGGTCCCCCCTCTCCCCGCCTGCGGGGAGAGGGCTGGGGTGAGGGGTCAGGCGACGCCTCTGCCATCAAGATCATGAAGTTCACCCTAACTGAACAGTATTGAGGCTAACAAGGCTCTCGACCGGAGTCTAAGGGAGTTGGATGATACACTCGCATTGGGCGCCCATATCGAAAAAGGAAGAGGTGACGGATGAAAAATGGATACCGGTTTGAAACGCTCGCGGTCCATGCGGGCGAAGAGCCGTGCCCGGTGACGGGCGCGC
>DATKST010000069.1:0-38885 GCA_035531475.1 Terriglobia bacterium | reverse complement strand
CCTCCATGCACATCATAGACAATGAAAAGGCCAATGTCAAGTACTTACATGGGTACAACATAGCGCCCCTACCTGAACCTTCCAGCATGAAAATAAATCGCTTACCTCAGATTCCAAGGGTCAAGGGAGGGGGAAAATCCGCCCGACAGCAAAAACCCGCAATCCCGGCAGAGGCCGTGCCCACTGGGGAAGCATCCTGAAGTCAGTGCACCGTAAGAACAACCTGCATGGCCGGCTGATGGGGTGGAAATGGAACAATGCAGGTCCGCAAGAAAGCCAGACGGTTACAATTGACAACAACTTCCTGGAAGCGATCCCCGGCTACTTGACGCTCTCTTTTTGGGTGTGAACTACCTAATCCCAATAATGACGACACCGTGCCGGTGGACCGTTGTAGAAAAGGTCTTTTCAAAGGTGCCCAAATTCTTATGGGCCCAGAGATCTCTGACATGGACCGCATGAGAGAACCCGATTGCATTGAAGTCTACTGAGACAGGCATAGAAGATTCTCCAGAGTTGAAGAGGCCTATGGCCATTTCTCCTCCACTTTCCGGCTTCGCCCACACTTGAACCGGCCCCTCTTGGCTCACGCGGTGACCTTCGATCCCCAGAGGATCCTGATCGACCTTAATCATCTCCGGATTGGTGAGGATCCCCAATTCTTCACGCGACAACTTTGTGAGATCGGTACTCACAATCAGCGGTGCTGCCAAGAGGCACCAAAGGCTCATCTGGGTTTTTTGCTCATCAAGATTTAGCCCGTGGTTGCCAATTTGCAGCATGTCGGGGTCATTCCAGCGGCCAGGTCCAGCAAAGGGTTCCAATCCTGCTTGGCCAAATCCAACAAAGACCATTCGCTCGTATTCTTGAAAATCGATTTTGTTACTCACGTCACCGGTGGTGCGCCAAAGTTCGGCTCCCACTTGCGGTCCCCAGCGCCAAACGCCCAACATTCCATATTGGCAAAGACTATAAATCATGGGCCGCCCGGCTGCCACCATGGCCTGGTGCATTTTCAGGTAAGCGCCTTCCATCTGGTCCGCGCGGTAGACACTTGTCGCGCTGCACCAATCGTATTTCAGAAAATCCACTCCCCAGCCGGCATAGGTCCGCGCGTCCTGCTCTTCGTGCCGGTAGCTCCCCTCGTAACCACCACAGGTCTTGGGGCCTGGGGAGGAGTAGATGCCAAAGAGGAAAGTGTGGGCGTGTACATAATCTGCTAGCGCTTTCACATCCGGAAAGTGTGAATTGGGATGAATCACGCCCTGCGCGTCGCGGCTGCCCTGCCAGCAGTCGTCCAGATTGACATACCGGTAGCCGGCAGCTTTCATGCCGTTCGCTACCATCTGGTCAACCTGTGCCCGGACGACATCCGCAGAAATATGGCATCCGAAGGCATACCAGGTGTTCCAGCCCATAGGCGGAACGGAGGCAAGTTTTGGTGGCTGCGTTTGACCGAAGGCGTTGGCCGGATTCATGGATAAAACCAAAAGAGCAACCGCACAAGAGAGAGCCAAAGAAACAGTTTTCGGTTGGGTCATTTTGAAATCCTTAAGGGTTCAAGAGTTCGAACCTGAAAACCAATATGGGGCGGGTGGCTTTGCCAATGTAAATTCATCTCCACAGCCCTTCAATCCCCTCCAGGGTTTTCCCCTTGGTCTCCGGCAAGCGGAGATAAATGAAAGTGAAGCCTGCCACGCAGATGCTTGCGTAAATCCAAAAGGTTCCGGCTGCGCCGGCCGCATTCATCAAGAAGGGAAATGTATACGTCAAGGCAAAGCAGGCAACCCATAGGGAAGTGACGGCAAGGGACATCGCTTCACCCCGGACGCGGTTGGGATATATTTCTGAGATGACAACCCAGGTGACCGGCGCCAGCGACATGGCGTAGCACGCAATGGCGGCGACGACCAGCAGCAGCATGGGAAGGCCTTGATGGCCGGCGTGATACCCGGCGCCCAGTAAAGTATAGATCACGGCCAGACCCGCTGCACCCCCTAGCAACAGTAACCTGCGCCCGACGCGATCCACCAGGGTGACCGCCACGATGGTGAAAAGTAAGTTCACGGCCCCAGTGATGACGATATTGAACAGCGTGGAAGAGACGTTGTAACCCGCTGCGGCAAAAATATCTTCCGCATAATTGAAAATTACGTTGATGCCACACCATTGCTGAAACACCGCCAGAACCACACCGAGCATGAGGACCTTTGCCATTTTGGGTTCAAACAGTCCTCTCCGACCGTACGTCTCCCTCTGTTGGCCGAGGCTCGATTCGATTTCTGCCAAAGCTTGGGAGGCGTAATCGCCGCCTCCGATCTTTTCAAGGATGCGGCGCGCCGGGCCGGGCTTGCCGTGCTGGGCGAGCCAGCGTGGACTCTCCGGCACGCCCAGCATCCCAATGAAAAACAGGATCGAGGGCACGGCCGTTACGCCAAACATCCATCTCCATCCCATTTGGCCATTCCAGGAGTTGAGGATGTCCACCGCCGTGAAGTTCCCAGGGATTGGCCGGGCAATGAGCCAGTTCATGAATTGCGCCAGAAGGATGCCCACAACCAGGGTTAACTGGTTCATTGAAACCAGTTTGCCGCGCAAAGGGGCGGGTGAAACCTCCGCAATATACATGGGGGAAAGATTGGAAGCTAACCCAATCGCCACGCCGCCGGCCATCCGCCAGGCCACGAAAGCGCCGAAGACGCTGGCCAGGCCCGTGCCGATTGAGGACAGTGCAAAAAGCAATGCCGCGCTGACCAACAGCCGCTTGCGGCCGAACCTCCCGGTTAGCGCGCCGGAAACCAGGGCCCCCACCAAGCAGCCTACCAGCGCACAGCTCATAGCCCATCCCTGCTGGCCGGGCGTTGTTAGGTGGAAGAATTTTTCATAGAAAGGTTTAGCGCCTCCGATGACCACCCAGTCATAGCCAAAAAGAAGGCCACCCAGCGCGGCAACCAGAGAGATCGTCCAGACGTAAGCCCGGTTGTAATCCATATGGATCGCCGAGGCGGCGGCTTTCGTCACCGTGACCATGATTGTTCAAGCCTTCTTTACGGTTGAGCTGCCGGGCCGCTCCAATAAATGGCCAGAGGATGGCCAAGTCCTTACCAATCCAGAATTGCGCCGTCCTTGGCCCGGATGGTGGTGGGGTGCATCACTTCCTGTTGGAACGGATGCCGTGCCGCCTCCACTTCATTCACTTCAACTCCGAGGCCGGGCGCTTCCGTCTTCTGCCAATACCCATCCTGGGTTTGGAGCGAGTGGCGCACTACCTCCCATCGCCATGGAACGTCCGACAGCATGTCCTCCTGGATCAGAAAATTGGGGGTGGAAAGAGCAAAGTGCAAGGCAGCAGCATTGGCCACTGGACCTAGAGGATTATGAGGAGCAACGCCCATGTAGTAGACCTCGGCCATGGCCGCGATCTTTTTTCCTTCGAGCAGGCCGCCACAGTGGCAAAGATCGGGCTGAATAACATGGCACGCGTGCTGCTCAAATATTTCCCGGAATTGGTGCCGCGTCACCAGCCGCTCCCCGGTAGCGATGGGCACACGGACGGCTTGTCGCACCTCTTTCAACGCGACAACGTTTTCGGGAGGAACTGGCTCCTCGCAGAAAAAAGGATTGAACTCGCTGATCGCGTTGATGTATTCGATGGCCATCGCCGGGTAGGTTCGGCCGTGAAAATCGATCATGATGTCGATGTCGTCTCCAACCGCAAGTCGCAGCCGTTCAATAGTTTGTGAGAATTTCTTGACATACGACGCGCTCATCAGAGGCTCGGAGTAAGGCACGCAAACCACTTTGACGGCGGTGTATCCCTTCCCCACCACCTGCAGCGCAAGATCAATCAGCGGCTGCGGGTCAAACGTCTCATAAACCGCCTTCATATTGCCGCCACCCAAGTGAGTGTACATGCGCACGCGGTCCCGCACCGCGCCGCCCAGCAGCTTGTAAACGGGCAGGCCAAGCGACTTGCCATAGATATCCCAGCAGGCCTGCTCAATGCCGCTTATGGCGCTCATCCCGATCACGCCGAGGCGCCAAAAAGATTGGCGATAAAGCTTTTGATAAAGGTGCTCGATGCAGGAGGGATCTTCACCCACCACCATCGGAGCAAGGTCCTCCACCGCTCCCACCACGGCGCGGGTCTTCCACTCCAGCGAAGCCTCACCCCAGCCCCACAGCCCGGCCTGATCGGTCTCCACCTTGACGAAGACCCAGTTCCGCATTTCCGCGTTCACAACGGATGTTTTGACCGAGGTAATTTTCATGGCATTAATCCATGGGATAGAGGCTCGAGCCGCCATCCACCAGCAACGTTGAGCCGGTCATGTAATCGGGGGCATCCGAGCAGAGAAAGATGAATGCATTCGCCACGGACTCCGGGGGTTGCATAAAGCCCAGTGGAATTGCCTTTTCTGCACGCCGCCGGTAATCTGGCTCCGTGTCCCATTGGCGTTTCGCCATGCCCACGGCGACAATCCCTGGCGCTAAACAATTCACCCGGATACCGTGGGGGGCGAGTTCCCGCGCCATTCCCCGCATCAACATTTTGATCCCACTTTTCGTAACGTTGTAAGGAGTAATGCCGGGCCACGGGACATCCTGAACCCAGGAAGACGTAAAAATGATCTTCCCTCTGACGTTTTCTTGGATCATTGCCCGGGAGGAAGCCTGTGCCGTGAGGAATGCGCTCTTGAGGTTCACGTCCATAATTTTGTCCCACTGAGCCTCGGAGTAATCCACGATTGGGCAGCTCTCCGCCATCCCGGCGTTGCAGATTGCAATGTGAAGAGGACCAAAAGTCTCAGTGGCTTTGGAAACTACGGCCACCGCGCCCGTTGCGGTAGTTACATCCGCCTGGACATAGGCGAAGCAGTTCTGGGGCCAATTCAGTTGCTCGCAGACCTCCGCACCATCCTCATCAGGGAGAAGATCATTCACCGTGACCCGCGCCGAATGAGCAAAAAGGGCCGAAACCACCACCCTTCCAATCGCACCCAGGCCACCAGTTATTAATATTGACTTTTCTTTTAAACAGTCTCCCGCAAATGTCATCTTGAGTTTGGCAGCCTTGATCCTGGTTCTACATGTTGCCTTCATGGCCAGGGTTCAATCCTGGCCGGGTTTGACTCATCATGAATTCTATTGCTTGGATGCCAACGTGCCAGCCGGGCCGGTTCATTTCACATTCGCCTGGCGGGTCGCCATTGAAACACCATGGCACGCACCTGGACTCTGAAAATTGCGCCTCACAATGGCTGATTATAGCGGTGGAACGAGGCATTGGTTGTCTGGCACGGATACTTTCTACCATTGAGAAAGGTGTGTCAGGGCGAGCCGCGCGTTCGTTCGGTCTCCCACCGGCCTACCGAACCTGAAAATTATCAAACTGCGCCAAATTCCAGCCGGACCCGACTGCCACCATTCCCTGCTGGTGAGAAGTATCCTGCACGCGCGCCAACAAATGGCCATCCAGCATAGCGCGAATTTGATCGCCACGGAAGGAAAGGCTCAAGTGATGCCAAGCCTTCAAGCCGAACCGCACGCTTCCAGCGGCCAACTTCTTATCCGGCGACGTGTAACTCGTGCTATCAAGTTCCCATTGGCCATCCTGATAAGCTCGAAACACATAGCCGCTGGGCCAGCGTGAGGTTCCTGATTTCTTGTTCAGAAAATAATTTGCGGAGTCAATCCGTCCGATAAGCGAAACATAACCTGGCGAGGCCAACAAAGCATCTGTTTCCACTTGATAATCCTTCCAATCCTCGCTGCCAAGCAGAGAAAAGGGATGGGGGCTCAGTCGGCCCCAGGAAATTGGACGATGGGTTACCACCTGCTGCAGGCAGCGGCCAGGACGGCTCATGCAGGGAAGAGCCTCGAAGGCCCCGTCCTGATCGGCAAAATAGCGAGGTGACCGATGGAGTGTTGTCTTGTCAAAGTTCTCCTGATAAGGAAAGGGGAAAGGTGCTGCCGCGGGCGCCGTGGCATCGCCTTTGTGCTGGCCCGTAGTGGTGGTAACGGAATAGAGAGCATCTGGGTCTAGGCGAAGGTCATACTCCCCGCTTTTGGGGGTTATGTCCGCGACGCGCTCGAAGCGGCGGGTGGCGTTGGTTTCCCAAACGTGAACTTGACGGCGGGAAAGCCCCGGCGAGATTTCAATACGAACGTTCTGAGGCTCTTTAGCGCCGATCGTCTCCAACACCATGCTGTAGTCGTCCGTTGAGGGCGAGCGAAGGGTGACGTAGGTGCCCTTGCCGGAAAGGGAGCCGCAGGCGCTGTCAAGATACCGCCACCCCGGCTGGGCAAATTGCGTGGTATGCGCTGTCACCCAGATGGTGGATTGCACCTGGTAATGGCCGGACCACGGCGTGTTGGCATACATCAGACCGGAATTGGGAGCCGCCAAAATATCGTAATAGGAAGTGACCGGACTCCAGATTTCGGTTTTGGTGAAACGGCCCGAAATGTAATTGTCATTCAGGATATGGGCCCAGCCTTTGCCTCCGTCATTCCAGTTCCGCTGGGAGATTGCGCCGCCCGGCCCAAAGGGTGGTTGGTCCTCCGTGGACCAAAGCGGCTTGCCGATGTTTTTGGCGTCAGATGGCGTTGTGACCTGGCCATTA
This sequence comes from Terriglobia bacterium, assembly GCA_035531475.1. Lineage (GTDB taxonomy): Bacteria > Acidobacteriota > Terriglobia > UBA7540 > UBA7540 > CALCEB01. The sequence goes on along the minus strand of DATKST010000069.1, from coordinate 32,259 downwards.
CGCCGGGGATAGTGGACACCCGCCACGTCAATCGCATTCTTAAACTGCGGGTGGGCTTTCATGTCGCTGATGATACTCCACTGGCGCTCACCCGGGTAAAGGTCACAACAGACAACCTGGGTGGCGAGTCCATGCTTCAGGAAGGTTTTCTTGAGCAACTCAACATAGCCTATATCGTACCGAGTCTCGTTCCAAACGCCAGCATAACGGACATCCAGCCCATGCGCTTTCTTGGCTCCCTCCACGAAGCTGGCCATGTAGTTCGCCATATCCGGAGAATAAAAGTGGCCGCCGCCGATCCAGCCCGGCGCTCCCCAGGGAAGGGAATCCAGAATGATGGAGGGGTTACGGGCTTGAGCCTGCTCCATCAGCCACCATTCGTAGCCGCGATCAAAGTTGGCGTCCGTGCGGCTGCGCATATGGCTGGGCTCAGAGCCGTCCGTGGAATTGGTATCCGAGCCGACCTCGACTTTCAAGTGTTGAAGTGAAGCTCCGTAATAGGGCTTGAAAAGGTAATCTAAAATTTGGCTTCGGGCGGGATCAGGGTAATCGATCAACAATCGCGACGACGCTCCCGCGCTCACCGCTCCAATTCCCTCGAAGACCCGCCCGCGGCTTGACCCGTCTACCCGAATCTGCTGGGGCGCCGACCGCCGTAGCTTGGAACAAAACGGTGTGAACAGTGTCGCAGCAAGCAAAATAGGTAAGGTGCGTTTCGTTCCCATCATGGTCCCAATCCTCCCGTCAGCAGTCCGGGCACAATGGCCCACACGCCGACCGCCTCCGTTTGCTCGCTCGTGAAAACTACCAGTAAAACTTCAGCGCAAACTGGATTTCCCGTGGGTCATTCACGCCGTCCCGCAAGGACGTGATCCTGCCGAAGGTCGCAGTGTTCGTGAAGTCAGTGAAGGCCGGGAATCCGAACTGTGGTGTGTTGGTTAGGTTGAAGACTTCCGTCCGGAACTCCAGATGCGTACTTTCCGACGTCTGGAATTCCTTAAACAGGGAGAAATCGACGCGGTGAAAACCGGGTCCCATGTATTGGGTGGGGGCCCCGCCCAATACGCCGTAATTCGATTGGCCGATCGTGGTCGCGACGGGAGGATTGGTAAAAGCCTTGGCGTTCAGCCAGTCGTTCACATTGTGAGGACCAGCGGTGACATTCTGGCCTGGCACCAAGAGAGCATTACAACCAAAATTGGAAGTCGTAGCAATGGGGCAGATGATTGTTCCGGGGAAGCCATCTTCCAGGGTCAAAATCCAATTCGTTGTCCAACCGCCAAGCAATGCGTTGACCACACCACTGCTGCTTTTCAGGAAGCGTTGCCCGCTGCCGAAAGGAAGCTCGTACGTGCCACTGAAGTGAAACACCTGGGGAATGTCGATGCCGCAGAGCGCGTAATCGCCTTGGATGCCAAAGCCCGGAAGATAGGGCGCGCGGTACCCCCCCCCTGGATTGCCATCCAGACCCAAAAGTTGGCCTGCGTCCGAAAGACATTTTGACCAAGTGTAATTAGCAAGCACGTTCAGTCCCTGGCTGAAGCGCCTTTCAAAATTGACCTGCAAAGCGTTGTAATCACTGTTCCCTTGCGTGGTCACGTAACTCGAGCCCCGGCCAAAATCAGGAAAAGGCACGTACAACTGCGGGTTCACGCTGGTGGGAAGAATCACGCTGGTTTGGTTCAACCCGGGCGAGATCTCAAGATTTCGTGAGTTGTTGCCGACATACCCCAGCGAAACATTCTGGTTTGGAGTTAGCTGATATTGCAGCGTAAAGTTGTATTCCTGAGTGTAGGGAGTGCTGTATCCAGTCTGCAAGCCCTGGAGACCAAGCCCTTCGGCATTGACAGCCACCGGACTCAGGGGAACCCCTGTCAGTCCGTTCTCAAGCGTAGCCAAGGCGCCATTAGGATAGGTGATGGGAGCCGCTGGGGTCGGGTTGAAGAATGAAAAATTATACAGGAAGGGATAGTTCGAGCCGATATCCGGCGAACCTCCAATATTGGTAAACCCAGCATAAAAAATACCGTAGCCCATCCGCACCACCAGCTTGGGCTTTACCTGGTAGGCAATTCCAACACGAGGGCCAAAATTGTTGAGAGGTGTGTTCGTGAGCCCTGGCGTTGAGCTATAGGCAAGCTTGATGCCATCCTTGGCCAGAGTTGTTGGAAAGGAAGGAGAGAGAGCCGTATTCTGCCGCGAGGTTGGTATCAGGTATTCCGCCCCATTTCCAGGCGGACCCGGAATGAAGTTGGCTTGGGCGCCATAACGCTCCACGACCTGCCCAAAGAATTCCCACCTCAAGCCGAGGTCGAGCGTCAAATTGGGCCTGGCTTTCCAATTGTCCTGAAAGTAAGCTCCATAATAGTGGCGAATGTCATCGGGACCTGTGAAGTTCGAAGCAAATACTGCATCCGCCCCTCCCACATTGTTGATGCCGTTCGGCACGGTGGAAGCAATCGGAGATAGCAACATCTGGGCCAGCCCAGTGGCGCCCCCCGACTGGCCAGGGATGTCCGTATACACCCCATCGAAGTTAAATTGCCCTCTTGACCAAGCCGGCGCAAACCACGGAAACCGCAGGTGCTGCATTTCGAAACCACCCTTGAACGTGTGTCCTCCGTAAATTTTGGTGAGATTTTCACTGAGCTGAGAAGTGTCGCTATACCGCTTGCCCGGCACAAAGGCCGCTGGTCCCATCTGGTTCAACCCGCTGATGCCGATCTCGGGCAGTCCTCCATTGTCCGGTAGTTGGGGGATCCCTTGAATGCCAAACTGCTGAGGAATTCCCAGGGTCGTGGCAAAAGGCTGTAACTGGGTCGTCACCAAGCGGCTATAACCCAGACGAAACTCGTTAATCGTTGTGGGGTTGAAAATATGGGTTTCGCTTAATGCCCCGCTGAAGGTCACGTTTTGAAAGTGATCCTGTGTAAAGCTGCTGCCGTCTGCGAAGCCCGGCAAGGGGCCGGGCACAAAATCGGGGTTGTTGGCGTAACTCACGCGTCCAAACATCTGATCTTTTTCGCTGAAGTTATGGTCCACACGGACATCGAACTGGTTTGTATCATTTTGAATGGACGGATCGCTTGCGTAGTTGTCGAAAAGCCCTGGAAGATTAGGCGAAGGATAAGCGTTCAGCAACTTGATGGCATTTGGATCAAGACGTCCGGAGGGAAGCCGATTGAGGAGAGCAGTCTGTGCGGTGGAGGTGAAATTGGTCACGCCCGCCAAGCTTCCTTGGTAAAAGGGGTCTCGCACAAAGCCGCCTCCGGTAGCCACCAAGCCCGTGACGGGATCAACCTGTCCCGCTGTGACCGTGCGCGTGGTCGCAGGATCAAAGACAGCGCCAAGGGGAAACGTGCGTCCCAGCAAATCCGACCGGACTCCACTCTGACCGGTAATCAGGTCCTGAAGGTTCTGGTATCCGTTGGCGCGATCCACCGCCGTCGGCACCGTGGCCAGTTGCGGTTCCGCCTGCCGGATTCGTGTGCCCTCGAAGTCCACAAAGAAGAAGGTCTTGTCGCGCCCATTGTAGACCTTGGGAATTGTCAGTGGCCCACCCAGAGTGAAGCCAAATTGGTTCTGCCGGAATGCTCCCTTGGGCAAACCGGAAGAATTTTCAAAGAAGTTGGCCGCGTCCAGTCCACTGTTACGCAAAAACTCCCAAGCGTCTCCATGGTACTGGTTGGTTCCGGACTTGATCGTGGCATTTAATACGGCGCCACCTGCACGGCCAAACTCAGCGCCGAAATCGCTCGTCTGCACTTTGAATTCCGAGATGGCATCGATCGGCGGACGGACGGCAAAAGCTGCCCCGTTCAAAAAGTCGACCGAATCGTTATTGTTGTCGATGCCGTCCAGAATGTAGTCGTTCTCATCGGGCGACAGACCGTTGGCCGTGAAGCTCCCGCTCGCCGCCAATCCCCGTCCACTGGGCACCTCGGCCGTCACCCCCGCAGCAAGCTGCGCAAGGAACGTGTAATTCCGGCCATTCAAAGGCAGGTCATTGACCTCACGCGCTCCAACCACCTGACCGACTGAAGCGTTTTGCGTCTGCAACTGGGGCGGAGCGGCGTTGACCTCAACCGTCTGCGTGACTTGGCCGGGCTGCAGGGTGAAGTCCACCACCACCGTTTGCTGCACGTTTACCTGGACTTGGGTGTGAGTCGCCTTCGCAAAGCCCGCATACTCAACCGTAACGCTATAAATCCCAATTCGAATCGGAGTGAATATATAGACCCCTACGGTGTTGGTAGTTGCGGTGATCGAAAGGCCTGTGCCTTTGTTCGTCAAGGTCACTTTGGCCCCAGGAATCACGGCTCCGGAGGTATCTTTGACCGTGCCCTCCAGTCCTCCCGCATCCACTTGCGCCTGCCCGGTCCGTACCCAGCCCATTAGGAGCACAGAGGCCAGGATAATCGCCGTCAGATATTGCCTTTGACTCCACCTCATGGTTCCAAACCTCCCTCGATAAGTGGCCGTGAACGTTTACGGTGGTAGTTTTCATACCATCCATATATGATATGTGTCAAGAAAAATAATTAAGAGTGCCTGTTATTTCTGGTAACCTCTGGGGATCACCGGGTTTGGTTCGTTTTGATGGGAGCGGGGGCATGGCTCGGCCTACAATTGAACTTAGTCAGCGTTTCGTAAGTTCGCTCACGTATTCTCACACCCCCATCACCCGGCGCTGCGCGCCACCCTCTCCCCGCTTACGGGGAGAGGGGCTGGGGGGATGTTCGGGACCGTTGCAAGAATACGTCACCGTAATTCCGAATGGTGGTGCTTAGATTCACATCGAGGAAGGAAACGAGCCTAACAACCCCCCACATAAAATGATTGATCATCCGATGGATGGCGGCCCAAAGCGCGGGACACACCGCATCTCGAAGCCTGTGGGGATGCGGGAGATTGCTCAAGCGCTGGGAATTTCCACGGGTACGGTGGACCGTGCTTTGCACAATAAGCCGGGTATCAATGCCGGCACGCGCCGGCAAGTGCTGGAGATGGCGAAGACTCTCGGCTACCATCCCAATTTGGCAGCGCGCTATCTTTCCTCCCGCAAACACATCACCATTGGGGTTTGCCTGCCCATGGAGCTGGCATATTTTTACGGTGATGTGCGGCAAGGAATCCTGGATGCGGCGAGCGGGTTTGAAGCATTAGGAATCCGCATCCTACACCGCCCTTATCAAGTCCTCGGGCAGCACGAGGTCGAGGCCATTCGCGACGTGTTGAGTGAAGAGATTTCGGGCTTGGTAATTTCGCCAGGATATCCCAACCAAGTGAAACCCTACATTGAGCAGGCAGCAAAACGGGGTATTCCAGTGCTTTGCGTGGCCACGGACGCGCCTGACACACCGCGTCTGTCATCGGTTTCAGTGGATCCCTTCGTAAACGGCTCCCTGGCGGGCGAACTGATGGGACAATTTCTTCATGAGGGAAGCAAGGTTATTGTCCTCATCGGAATGCACGCCACCTTTGACCACGCGCAGAAGGCAAAGGGCTTCCGTCACACCTTCCATCAGTTCTGCGCCGAGGGAAAAGTCGTTCAGGTGATTGAGGCCCACGATGATGAGGAGGAGGCATTTTCAAAGTGCCGTAGGTTCCTGCAACGCGAAAAGGTAAATGGCATCTATGTGAGCACGGCTAACTCGCTCCCCGTCATGCATGCGCTCGAAACCTTAGGGCTCGCAGGGCACATCAAAGTGATTGGGACGGATCTGTTTCCGGCGATGGTCCCACTCTTGGAGTCTGCCAAAATTGCCGCCACGATTCATCAACGTCCGCGGGAACAAGGCCGCCGCGCCTTTGGAGCACTGATGCGGTTCATCACCGCTCACATCATGCCCCCGCCACAGATTGGGATTTCTCCCGCCATTGTCATGCGGAGCAATCTCCACCTCTTCCTGCAACAGGGCTCTGGGGTCGAAGCTGATCTCGCCTCGAGCCATAGCCAGGAGTCCGCTCAACGATTCGATGCAAACTGAAGGCCATTCCCTTGCTTAACCCGGATCGGCGACTTCATGCCTCGGATTTTGGTCATTTGGAATCCCCTCTTGTCCGGGGTGGAGTTGGGCGGTGTCCAGGGTAGGATCCGGGGGTGCCGGGCCATTCAGAATTGCTAGGCCAACCTTGGGGTGCGGGCCAAACCTTGGACCCTCCATAATTTCTCCAGCACGCAGATCGATGAGTCCCTTTCGCTGGACATTCTTTCCCCGCATAGCGGGGATTCACGTATAAATACTCTTGGTTCCCCAACCGGAGCTGCAAAATCCGCCCTCCAATTTCCGGCACCGCCACAGCGTCGACATATCCATTGTTCAATCGGATGGCCTTCTGCCCGTGATAAGACTCAACACTGACCTTGCATCGACTCCAACTTCAGTTTGCGGTTGACCCTGAGCCGGTCAAACTATACACAACGAAGTAAGTCGGCGGCGGTTATTTGCTGTAGCGCCGCTCTATGAGCGGCGAAATCCGCCGGTCACAGACCGGCGCTACAATCTTGGATCGCCGCCGACATACTGCGCACTGTATAGTTCAGGGCGATCCAGGGACGCAAATGGCGAAGTTCCTCGATCCCCCCTCTCGGTCAGGCCGTCATCGAAGAGAGCCGCCAAACGATGCAGGATGTAGCCTGCGGTGAACGGGGCATAGATCCTACATGTGAACTACGGGCCAACCAATAACCGTTCCGCCGTAAATTAGTTGGGAACGCCGTACATCCTTCGTAACTCATTGAAAGCGTTGATCAGTCGCCACTCTTGTCGAGTTTCAAATACGGATGCTGCAGATACCGAGTGGGTCAGCGTAGAAGCCGGACACCTGCTTGTGATGCCGCGGCTTTGAGTTGCTCATCGAGCGTTGCGAGAGGCAATCTCTCCCGGCGGGCAAGCTCCAGGTACGCCGCATCGTACGCCGAAAGACGAAAGGCCCGCGCCAAGGCCGACGCCGCCCGGGCCGAAATCAGTGAACTGTCCGTGTCAAAGGACTGCGCTAACAGTTGTTCAATGTCGTCCAAGCAACGATCCACATCGGGAGCTGCCAAAATGCCACGTCGTTCGCTGAGGGTGAGGCCGTTGGCCATTTCGAGATGCCACAGAGCCGGGACAAGAGCGCGGTCACCACTCAGTATCAGGCGCTTGACCCGGGTTGCGTAAGCCGGAACGGAATTGTCGAGGAACCAACGAAGGGCTACGGAGGCGTCCAACACAAAGCGAGTCAAACCCGGCCCTCCTCAATCAGATCCTTCACGCTTACGCCCTTGGGCAGCTTCGCGCGCTTGCGCACCTGTTCAATATCGTCAAAGATCTCCTTCACGCTCGCTTCGGGACGGGCGGGCACGATTAATGCAGCCAGCTTGCCGCGCCGCGTGATGCCGATTTTGTGGCCATGGGAGGCACGCTCCACCAGCTCAGAAAGTTTGTTCTTGGCTTCAAAGAGCCCAACCGTTTCCATGACGGCGACCTCCACTCATGCTAGAATGATAATCTAGATGATTATGGAAATCATGTCAAGAGCGACGCCGGCGATCCCCGGAACGGCGTTGGCATAAACCTCCGTATCAGACATAACGTGACGTAAACGTATGATTTGACAGATGCTTCTCTCTTGAGTTGGGCTTCGGCGCATGGGCGAAAAGCTGATTGCGGCTCAGGAAGAGTGACAGGCGGGGTGGGACGACAAGAACGAGGCAGTACAGCAAGGCTCAGATTCGAGCCTGGGGCAAGCTGGGCGGGGCCGTGCTCGCAAGGAATTGCGTCACCGGACGCTTACAAAAGGTTTGTCAGACACTCATGAGATGTGCCACGGTTTCCGGGTCCCGGTTCTGTGTGCTGCCCTGCTCTTCCAGCCGGCCCCGCCGCATGACGTAGAAGCGGTCAGCAACAGACCATGCGAATTCGAGGTATTGCTCGACCAGCAGGATGGAAGTTTTCAACTCCTTACGGATCGCATTGATGGCCTCCCCAATTTGCTGCACAATGGAGGGTTGGATGCCTTCCGTGGGCTCATCCAGAATCAAAAGCCTGGGTTCGGAAACCATGGCTCTGCCGATGGCGAGCTGTTGCTGTTCACCCCCACTGAGCACCCCGCCCTTCCGTCTGCGCAGCCCGGCGAGAACCGGGAAAAGACCATACACGTGCTCAGGGATCGGCCGGGAAGTGATGCTTTTCCTGGACGGGAGCGACGCAAAACCAAGGCGCAAATTCTCCTCCACCGTCAAGTGTGGGAAAATGCCACGCCCTTGGGGAACATAGCCGACACCCCGGGCTGCCCGCCGGTGCGCTGGAAGTTTGGTGATGTCTCTCCCGTCCAACCAGATGCTACCCAAGCGCGCGGGATGCAAGCCGACAATGGTTCGAAGCAAGGTGGTCTTTCCGGCGCCGTTCCGGCCCAACAGGGTGACGGCTTCGCACGATCCTACGGTCAAGTCAATATCATGGAGGATGCGGCTTAGCCCATAAGCGGCGGAAACCCCCTTAAGCGTAACCACTGGGAACCTCTTCCACTCTTCCGAGATAAACGGCTGCCACCTGAGGATCGCTGCGGACCTCTTCCAGGCTTCCCTCTTTGAGAAGCCGTCCCATGTGGAGAACACTCACCGGAGCCTTAAGCTGGTCCACAAAAGTCATGTCGTGATCGATGACAAGAAAGCTGTGACGGTCTGAGAGGCTGCGGATCAAATCCGCTGTCTGCGCGGCCTCTCGGTGGGTCATACCGGCTGCCGGCTCATCCAGAAGGAGCAACTCCGCATCCGAGGCCACAACCATGCCAATCTCCAGCCACTGTTTCTGGCCGTGGGCCAGATGCTTGGCGAGCGAGTCCATCTTTTCTTCCAGGCCGATTAAATTAAGGACTTTTTCCACCTGGGTTCTGACGGCGGGCGTAACGTTGCTGGTCAAATTGAACCACCATTCCCGCCGGGGGCAAGCCGCAAGCGCAAGGTTCTCATAGACCGTCAAGTTGTCGAGGATGCCAGGAGCCTGAAACTTGCGGCAGATACCTCGGCGGGCAATCTTGTGTTCATCGAGACGAGTGATGTTCTCACCCTTGAAGACGACCTCGCCCGCCGTGGGCCGGACACGCCCGGTAATAGCATCCAGCAGCGTAGATTTTCCAGCTCCGTTGGGACCAATCAGCACCCGCACGGTTCTAGGCATCAGGGCAAGGCACATCCTGTCTAAAGCCTTAAATCCCTCGAATGAAACTGTTAGATTTTCAACCCGAAGTAGTGGTTGGTTCATTCGGCACCTCGCCCTTCTTCACAACTCTTTGCATAAGCGGCTGAAGCCACATGGAGGCCGCTTCCACCCTTTTGTTCCGGCTCAATGGGGTGGTGGAAGCGCAACAAAATGCGGGGCCAGAATTCCGCTAACCCACAGAGGCCTTGCGGAAATACCATGACAACCAGGATGAATAGCAACCCCATGCCGAAAAGCCAGAGGTTGGGCATTGCACTGCTGATCCAGTCCTTACCAAGGTTGACCAATAGCGTCCCAAGAACCGCCCCAAACAAGCTCTCCCGCCCTCCCACCGCGACCCAAACCACCATTTCGATGGATGGAACCACACCCAGCATCGCCGGTGAGATAACGCCGACCTGGAGGGCAAACAAACCGCCCGCGATCCCGGCAAACAATCCGCTGAGTGCAAATGCCGCCACCTTATAGGGGACAGCATTGTAGCCAAGAAAGCGAACGCGATTTTCACCATCGCGAATTGCCAGCAACACCTTTCCAAACTTTGTGCGAAACAGCCAGGATGAGAATAAAAAGGCCGCGGTAAGAATCACAACAGTAACCCAGTAAAGGTCGCGCTGGACCCCGGCGCCGAGCAGGGAAAATCCAAGAAAAGTCGTGAAACCGGTGAGCCCATTGAAGCCACCGGTGTAGGGCTGTTGGCTGATGAGCAGCGTGGTGAAGGCGAGCGCCAGGGCTTGAGTGATGAGCGCAAAGTAGACACCCCCTACGCGGCGATGAAACAGCAGCCAGGCCAACCCGGCGGCGGCCAGGGCTGGAAGCAACAACATCGCGACGATTGCCAAGCCAGGCCGCTGGAACGCATGCCACCACCAAGGCAAATGATCAAGTCCGCTCCATTGCATGAAGTCCGGTAATTCACCCGGCCCAAGGCTCACCAGCTTCAAATGCATGGCCAAGGCATAGCCGCCTAAACCAAAAAAAACGCCTTGGCCCAAGCTCAAAATGCCCGCCCGCCCCCAAATCAGCGCCAGACCCAGCGCCAGAACCGCCAGGGCCAAGTACCGGCCTAACAGCGAGAGGTGATAGTCGGACAGATAGAACGGAGCCAGCGCCAAGGCGGCCAGGCACACGATGCGAATTGAAACCTTCAGCCGCACCAATTCAAGCCTCCCCGAGCGCGCGGCTGTGCCTGACCACAATGCCCTTTGGCCGGAACTGGATAAACAACACAACCATCACCAGCAGAAGAACATCGGCCAGACTTACGCCCATAAAGATCTGAGCTCCAGCCGAAAAAAGCCCAATCAGCAATGAAGCCAGGGCGGCGCCGAGCAAACTTCCAAGCCCCCCCAAAATCACCACCAGGAAGGCATACACGATGTAGCTCTGGCCCACCGTGGGGGTCACCGGAGCAATGAGGGCCAGGGCCGACCCGGCCAAGCCGGCTACGCCGGTCCCTAAAGCAAATACCATCAAGTCCACCCTCGACGTGTTGACCCCAAGCGCCTCCGACATTTCTCGATCCTGGTGAACGGCCCGGAGCAACAGGCCCCAGCGAGTTCGAGCGATGAACAGCGCTACCAGACTGAGCACCACCACGGCGAGCAAAATAATGAAGAGACGAACATAAGGAAGGTCCATCCCCGCGAACGCACCGTGCTCAATCGAAATGGACCCGTTGAGCCACTCGGGCGCCGTGACTTCCACGCCGATGGGGCCGAAAATACTCCTGGCGCCTTGCTGCAAGATGAGGCTTACGCCCCACGTTGCCAGAAGAGTGTCGAGCGGCCGGCCGTAGAGCCAGCGAATTACAGAAACTTCCAACAAGCCCCCGAGCAACGATGCGCCGGCGAAAGCGATTAGAAGGGCCACCAGGAAGGCGAACGGTCCGTGGACGAACTTGCAGGTCAAGTAGGATAGGTAGCCCCCCACCATCAGCATTTCGCCATGAGCCATGTTGATGACGTTCATCACCCCAAAACTCAGTGCCAACCCCAGAGCCGCAAGCAATAATATCGAGGCCACACTGATGCCATTGAAGGCTTGGCCGGCGATGACAGCAGACTCGCCCATGTTTTGTCTTAACTCCTGCCCTGGTGTTTAGCCGCTACTTCAGGATGCAATGCTTGCCGGGAAAGGCTAGTGAGTCATAAGGCTCCGGGAAAAGTGGGTTTTTCGACTGCCAGAGAATCTTGAACATGCCGTCCGGCTGGAGGATGCCAACATAGGCAGTCTGATAGAGGCTTTGATTGGGCGCAAATTTCACATTACCCATGGCGGAGCTTGTCCACCCCAGTTGGACCGCAGCCTTGCGGACGGCATTGGGATCAAAGCTGCCCGCTTTCTTCACCGCCGCCGCCCAAAGGATGACGTCAATATAGCCGTGAACCATGGGATCATCCAGAACCGCCCCGGCGCCGAATTTCACATCGTAAGCCGCCACCAATTTCTTATTGGGGGCGTTTTCCAAACTTTCAAAATAATTCCACGCCGCGTAGCTGCCGGCGACCAGGCTGGGACCCATCGCCTTCGCTTCTTGCTCCGCAATACTGAAAGACATAACGGGCAGCTTCGAGGGTGGCATCCCGACGGCGGTCATTTGTTTGAAAAACGAAACGTTGCTATCTCCATTCAGGGTGTTGAAAATGATCTGGGGGTGCGCCAACCGGATTTTGTTGACGACCGAACTGAAGTCGGTTCCTCCGAGGGGCACATACTCCTCGCCCGCCACCACACCGCCCCGATGCAGGATGTGCTTCTTAAGGATCAGGTTGGCGGTGCGGGGGAACACATAGTCCGAGCCGAGCAGGAAAATCCTCTTGTAACCCTTCTCAAAAGCCCAATCGAGGGCAGGCAGAATCTGCTGATTGGGCTGTGCGCCGGAATACATGATATCGGGCGAACATTCATTGCCTTCAAACTGCACCGGGTACCAGAGCAGGCCGTGGAAGCGCTCGAAGACGGGAAGCATGGCCTTGCGGCTGGCAGAGGTCCAGCCGCCGAACACCGTAACCACTTCGTCTTGCTCCAGCAGCTTCTGCGCCTTTTGAGCAAAGATGGCCGGGTCCGAAGCCCCATCCTCAACGATGGGAACCAGCTTGCGACCCAGCACCCCACCCGCCCCATTAATCTGATCAATGGCCAGCATCTCAGCGTTCTTCACGGTCACTTCACTGATGGCCATGGTGCCGGTGAGGGATTGCAGGACGCCGACCTTGGCCGGCGGCCCTGCTGCCTCTGCGCTTGGGAAAGCCCAGGACAACACCAAACAGGCTGCCATCAGGATGAGAGAACACCCAAACTTCTGACCTCTGGTGCTGCGGCACGAAGGTTGCATGGAAGGCATTCCTCCTTTGAGATGCGAAATCTTTAATCTGAACCGCTCAATCCGCACGGACCTCGCTCCATCCCCGCTTGACCGGCAAAAGCGGGGAGTCCGTCCCATTGAGCCCGCTGCTAGAGCGCTGAATTCTTCAATATCAACTTGCCCATCGCAAAAGAGACCTCAGAACATGATCTGGGCCTGAAGCCACACGCGGTTCCCCCTAAACTTGACCCCTGAGAACGTATCTCCTGTCATGTACGAGTAAGACGTTTGCACTTTGGCGTTATGCCCGTGGAGATAGTAATTCAGCCCGATCGAATGCTCCGTGATGTTGTGGTACGGAAAGTTGGGGCCTGAATACCATGTGTTCACCGCAAAATCCGCCAACAGAAATTGCGGAGCGCCCCAGTTAACGCCGGAGACTCGCTCCGCAAGCTCAACCTTGCCGGGAACCAAATAGTAGCCAGCCTGCTCACCGTATCCATAGGAATTATCGGAGGGCAGTCCGTTGTAGGGCGTCGTGCGGCGGAAGTAGCCCGTGGTTTGAAAGGTGAAGAAGCCGTCGCGGAATGCCACAGAGCCAGTCCCATTAAGAGTTTTGTCGCCAACGGCCACATTCTCAAAACTGGACGCGCCAGTGATCGGGTTGTAAGCCACTGAACTCCAAAGGGTGAGCTCGGGCTTCTTGACGCCGGCGGGATTGGGGTCCGTCTCAACGTAGCCGTAAGGTACGAGCAGGTCATACTGCAAATGGCCGATGTAAGCCAGCCGGTTGCTGAAGTTCTCCTGCCCAGGTGCATCCAGCGCGGGAATGCTGTTTGCCACAACGCCGGCGTAAGACAGCTTGCCAGCTTGCCCATATGCCTCCAGGCCAATAGCTCTCGGTAAGACAAAGGCAAACTCTGCGGTGGAGAGGTCGGCAAACAAGTAATTTCCGGGATTCATGTAGTATTCGAAGGAGAAGGGTGTCCAGAACCTTCCCATTTGAACGGTCAAGTACTTGGAATAAGTCTTGGCCACAAACCAATCCAACATCGTTTCAGTATTGCCGTTGCCGGCCGTGCTGCCCTGAATCTGGGCGAAGTACTTGATGGTCGGATCGAATACCGACCCAGAGAATGCAAGCCGCCCCAGATACACGTCAAAATTGTCAGAGCCGGTGGTGCTGGCTCCGAGCTGGCCTACACTTGCCTGCGGCTTGAAATAGGTGAAGCGAGTCTGGAAGAGACCGTTCACGTACATCGAAAAGCTGCTATCCGCAGTCTTAACAAAGAAGCCGTTGTTGTAAATGTCGGTTGGCTGCAAACCGGTGGTGATTCCGGGCGTGGTCTCCGGGCCGTGTCCCATCTGCATCGGCTGCGTCTTCTTGGTTTCCTGGTGAGCCGAGGGATCATCGGGCATGCCCGTTGCAGAACCATCCAAAGGCGCCACGCGATCCAGTTGACGTTCCAGAACCTGAGCGCGACTTTGGTCTGCCGTCAATTCTTTCTGAAATTGTGACGCGCCGCCCGCCGCAGGCTGTGCCGCGAGCTTATCCTTCACCGACGTAATTTCATTCATAATGCCGCGGATTTGCGCCCGGAAGTGGCTGGCTTGGGCCGGTGCTGGCGGCTGGGTAGCAAACTTTTGCTCGATGCTGAGAAGTTGGCTAGAGATATGAATCAACTGGAGGTGGACAGAATTCTCTTGCACGGAAGGCGGCACTCCGGTCGAGCCAGACGCGTCCGCTGGGAAGCAAGGCAAAGGGCAAAGCAATAAAAGGAATGCCAGAAGAACCCCCATTCTGTGACCAGCCACGGTTGAGCGGTCTGCCGCAAAACGACTTATCATCTACATGCTCCGATCCGCGAGAATTGATTCCGGGGAAGAACGAATCAGCTTGTGGAGATTCGGAGCAAAACGGGGCTCCCGAACTAGACGTCATGGTCCAGGTTCGAATGCTAGCAGTCCGAGAATACGGGACAGGCGTAAGCGTGTCCAATTGAAAAAATCTATGACGCTCATTCTCTTTTCTTGTTCAGAACAGGGGGTGATGCTGAATTCTGGAAAGGTCAAGGATGCCGGATTAAGGGTAGTGGTACGTTTTCACGGCTGTAGCGGCGGTCTCTGACCGCCGAATCTTATTTATCAGCACCTTCCGGCGGTCAGAGACCGCCGCTACAGCAAACTGAACCACTACCGAATTAAGAGGAAAACGCAAGCGGCAAACCAAGCCCGTTTGAAGCGCCCTTCAGCCTGGGTGTTATGCCGCAAACCTCACCGTCCACCCCCATCTGGCGGCGTCCGTTCGGGTCAGATGAGCATGCGCCAGTGATGGCGGTGTGGGTGGTGCCCTCGCCCGGATTTCTCACCACGGAGAACGGCAGGGCGCGAGAAACCGACCGCTGGTGTGGGATGGTTCGTCAGGTCGGATATACTCGGGGCGGATGGCCGGGATCGCGTCGGCTGGAGCGACTGGGGCGGAGGCTGTCGAGCGCACCATTCAACAGCCTCAGATTCAAGCGCGCGCGGGGGTGACAGCAAAGGGCAACCGCCGCGGCCGCCGGAACTGAGGGGACGGTGTGTTACTTAACCCCAAGGCTTGCGTCCCCGGGCCACTCGCTGCCGGTCCTTCGTCCGTCAATGAGGAACCCCCCATCCCCTACCATTCCTGATGCTACAAATGAGACATTCCTTCCTCTTCCTTCTTTTGCTCCTCCGCAAATCGTTTTTCCAGAAGGCGCCTGGCAACATCACGTCCCCCCAGTCCGAAGGCCAGCGCCAGACCCAGCATCAGAGCCCCGAAGAAAATTGCAAACGCGACGAGCACAACCCCGTGACCCAACCCGATCCTTTCCAGAGCCATGGTCACAACCAGAATCACGATAATGAACCGGACAACACCGCTCAGGAGCCGGGGCGACGGTGAGTTTGCATTCACCGCAGCCAGCAAAGTGGCGCGAGCCGCAAAATTCGCAATCAACAACCCGACAAAAAGGATTACCAGCGCCACGAAGATTTGCGGGATAAGAAGGAAAAACCTGGAGATTTCTTCCTCCAGTGCCACGACTCCCAGCGCATTCACCCCAAAGAGCATGAAGCTCACCCAGATCACCCAGAATACCAATCGCGCCAGAAGGTCGCTGGGGGATGGCAAAGCCGTCTTGGGCATCATCTGGGTAATACCCGCGCTTTCAAATAACGAGTTAAACCTGAGAAACAGAAGGATTCGGCGCAGAAGTATTTTCACAATCCACGCCACCACCCCTCCCACCACGATGATGATGGTCATGGCAAGCAATCGAGGTAGAAACTCCATCACCATCGCCGAGAACTTGCCCAGAGTTTCAGTCAGATTCTTTACAATAAAATCTCCCATATATCACCTCACGCGCTCCAGCGTTCAATCAAGTAAGATTTCGATTGTTGGTATTGAAGCCGGAGGGCTTTGAGTTTTTCGCCCAAATCTGTGATGCCAGCCTCATGATTCTCATGCAGAAAAGAGCTGATCCGACCGCGATACAACGGCGTTAGGGCTTGGAGAATGTGGTCCCGATTGATGACGGTGTGGTGAAAGGAGGCGGCGAATTCATAAACCGTCTTCACCCACAGGTCGTCGGGAAGACAAAACTCCCGGTCGCTGAGTTTTGCAATTTCCCGGATTCTTTGCAGGGTGTCCGGGGATAGGATCAGAGCGTGGACGGAAGCCAGCTCTTGAACTCCGGTCTGAAACATCTGGAACATGCGCCTGCGGTCGACCCGGACGGCCGGCAGTTCCATATCATTTTCAAATCCAAACAACGGAACAGCTTCCACTTGATTCCGCGATATCCAGAACTGCTGATGAGTCTCAAGACAGTTGAAGAGCCCCCCCACAACCCGTTGAATGGTCCCGGCGAGGTCCAATCCCCCGGACTTGGGAGCGTGAATTTTGGGACCCAGAAACGACTGGCTCAGGCGAAAGCCGCCGGCCATAGCCGTGGTGGTCATCCAGACCTCGGCGCCTTGCCGCATAAATTCCCTTGAAAACGCACCCTCATTCATATACCGGGCAGCAAGCCGTCCCGAAAATGCCAATTCGCCGCCATAGGGCTCTTGTATTTCGTAGCCATAGGCCGCCGCGATCAGCGGCGACAAGATTTGCTTCAGCAATAATCCGTCAAACTTATGCCGCAAATAAATTGGGGCCACAAAATCAACATTCTCGCGGTAAATGGGGCGGATCAACCCCTCGATCCATTCCGGCGTTATGCTTTCCAAGTCGGGTGAAATGACGGCGCAAGCTTTTACCCGGAGGAGATCGGCGGCGGCAAAAATCGTGCGGAAGGCGCCACCTCTCCCCCAGATGGCCCGATGGGTGGTTGCCAGGGTGTGCATCGTTCTTAGAGGAGGCGCTGCGAGCATCGTCCGGAAATCGGGGGGTGAGATGCTTTTAGCCTGGTCCAGCGTGCCATCCCGGGAGCCTCCGTCCGAGATGACGATTGCGGCCCTCTGCCTGGGGAAATACTTGGCCAATCCAACCTGGATTGCCCGAACCGTACGCTCGATGGTCCTGGCGTTATTAAACGTGGGGACGCCAGCGAGGATATCGGCTTCGCCAGCGGCCGTGATTTGTTGCAAGAATTCGTCCGACAGAAACGTGTCTTCGCTCAAAGCCAGCCTCCGTTGCAGCCAGCACGGAACATCCTAACCCGGATTGTTCACGAAGTCTTATGCGAAGATCGGCAGGGAGCTTCATGAATAATCCGGGCTAATCCCAATACTGTTCACTTAAGGTCCGTTCGAGAATAATGCACACGGTTGAACCAGATCCCCTCACCCACCGCTGTGCGGTTCCCCCTCTCCCCGCAGGCGGGGAGAGGGCCGGGGTGAGGGGCCGGGCGATGCCTCTGACATCAAGATCATGAGACCCACCTTAACTGAACAGTATTGGAGCTAATCCTTGCCACAGAACGGTAAAGAACTCAGATTCTACGCAGACGGAACCAATAAAATTGATAAGGGCCCAAAGTCAAAAGATAAGGGCGGTCCATGATGCGGGGGAAGGGATTGCCACCGAACATTTCGATGGGAATCGCCCCTTTGAATCGCTGCAGGTCGAGCTCCACAGCTTGCGCGGAGCTTGAAAGATTGTTGACAACGAGCACCTTTTCGCTCCCGAGCTCGCGCACGTGGGCCAGAACGCGATGATTGGGGGGCGTCAAAAACTCAAGCGTACCCCGTCCCAAAACCCGGCTGGACCTCCGCAAGGCAATAAGCTGTTTCATCCAGGAAAGGATGGAATGAGGAAACCTTCTTTGCGATTCCACGTTCACGGTCTGGTAGCCGTAAACGGGATTCGAGATCACTGGCAGGTAAAGCTGTTCGGGGTCGGCATTGGAAAAGCCGGCATTCCAGCCACCAGACCACTGCATGGGTGTGCGGACACCATTGCGGTCGCCCACGTAAACGTTATCACCCATCCCAATCTCATCCCCGTAGTAAATGATGGGGCTTCCCGGCAGTGACATGAGGATGCCGTTCATAAGCTCGACGCGCCGGCGGTCATTTTCGAGCAAGGGGGCGAGGCGCCGGCGGATGCCCAAATTAAGCCGCGTGCGTTTCTCTTTAGCGTATTCGTCATACAGATAGTCGCGTTCCTCTTCCGTGACCATCGCCAGCGTCAATTCGTCATGATTGCGCAGAAACATGCCCCATTGGCAATTCTCCGGGATGGCGGGAGTTCGCTGCAGGATGTCCATGATGGGCTTGCGGTCTTCCAGCATTACGGCCATGAACATTCTCGGCATCAGAGGGAAATGGAATGCCATCTGGCATTCGTCGCCTGACCCGAAATAGGCAACCGCATCTTCCGGCCATTGATTGGCTTCAGCCAGAAGAAGTCTGCCCGGATAGTTCTCATCCATTCGTTTTCGCAAATGCTTCAGAACCGCGTGAGTTTCCGGAAGGTTCTCACAGGAGGTGTTTTCGCGCTCCACCAGGTAAGGCACCGCATCGAGCCGGAAGGCGTCAACCCCCATGTCAAGCCAGAACTTCATGATGTTCCAGACTTCCTCCAGGACGGCTGGATTATCGTAATTCAAATCGGGTTGATGGCTAAAAAACCGGTGCCAATAATAGGATTTGGAGATCGGGTCCCAGGCCCAGTTGGAGAGTTCCGTATCGGTGAAGATGATACTGGCCTGGCGGTATCGCTCCTGGGTGGAGCTCCAGACGTACCAATCGCGCCGCGGATTGTTCTGGGAACGGCGCGCTTCCTGGAACCAGGGGTGCTGGTCCGAAGTATGGTTGACCACAAGCTCGGTCAGCACCCGCATTCCCCGCCGGTGCGCCTCGTCGAGGAACAGTTTAAAGTCGTCCAGGGTGCCATATGACGGATGGACATCGGTGTAGCCGGAAATATCATATCCGTCGTCTTTCAGTGGAGACGGATAGAAGGGCAGGAGCCACAGGGTAGTGACCCCCAAGTCCTGGAGGTAGTCAAGCTTCTGCGCAAGTCCGCGAAAGTCACCAATGCCATCGCCGTCGCTATCGAAGAAGGCCCGGACGTGGACCTCGTAAAGGACGGCATCTTTGTACCAGAGCGGATCGCTGCCGGTTTGAGGGTTAGTCATCGTGGTTGACGCCTCTACGCAATTCTACCCGCTCCCGAAACCCGGGGCGTCGTCTTGAATCGGCGTGGCCTTGTCGAGGATTGGCCCGACAATAGACCAAGCCGCTTCCACTGCATGCCGGCGCACGAAAAGTTGGCCGTCTCCAGCCATCGCATCGGTCAGCAACCTCTCGTATGCTAGGGCTGGCCAAAACCCCGTGGTCCTCGATCCTGGCATCCAATTCCGGTATGGTCTCGATGGACAATTTATGTCATCCTATCTTTCCAGATCAACCCAGGTTTCTGGGGCGAATCTGCTAAAATATTTACCAGATAGTAAACTAGCCGCGCGCCCCCGTCAAGCGTATTGTGGTTTCTGCCTTCCCACTCCAAACCATGAGGATGCCCCCGTGAGCGAGAGCATTCAGGCCGCACTTCCGTTGACATCATGCGCTTGCCGCGCCGGCCTGAGAAGGTAGCATCCAAACGACAGTGGTTCAGAACCCTATTTTGAAAGAGAGGATCAGAAGCGCCGCAAAGATCAACGCATGCGCTAACTCCCCCTTACCCAGGCGCCGGATCTCGAGAGGCCGGCCATCAGGGAGAATGGGCAAGATTGCTCCGCGCATCAGCGCCGGCACGAACGCAATCAGCGACCCAGCCGGAATCAAACCGATTCGCCAGAACGCCCCTAGACCGGCGGCCGTCAAAATTTCGCTTCCCAGAAAGAACCTTTTGCCAACAAGCTTCTTCTTGGCGTTGCCCGCGCGGGACTCGTGGATGCGGAGTTGCACATAGAGGATTTGGTTGGTTGCAAAGAGCCAATTGGCTGCCCATAGAATCAAGGCTAATCGATCCGTCCGGCCCGAGGCTACGCAACAAGCCATCGCAGCCGTCGCGGCCAGCCCGAGCGCACCCGTGAGCTGTGCCAGAAGCCGCATAGGGCGCCCCCTCCGCTTGAGCACTCCTTGAACTCCCAAAATGCCAGCCGTCACCAGCCCCACGACATAGAAACCAACAGGCGCCCGGTCTGCGACCACGCCCAGCCCAACACCTCCAATCGCACTGAAGGCAACTGCGAAAAAAGTCACCCAGTGCAGTTCGGAGGTGGTGCGCGGGCGGAAGGGCGAATCAGGGGAAAGTACGTTCTCGATGGGTGTGTGCGCGCAAAACACGGCCACTGCGGCCGTCAGCAGCCAACCCTCGCGAGCGAGGATTGGTGCTGACGACGCTCCCACCGCTGCCCCGGTCAGCAACGACACGAGCAGGATTCCCCATGCACCGTGCTCACGGGGCCAGACGAGCGCCCAGCGCCTTGCTGGAGGAATATCTCGCCATGGTGCGGTCCACATCGCCATATCTGCCTAAAAAGCAGCAGCGCCTTAGCCCCAATACTG
Source organism: Terriglobia bacterium (assembly GCA_035531475.1). Lineage (GTDB taxonomy): Bacteria > Acidobacteriota > Terriglobia > UBA7540 > UBA7540 > CALCEB01. The sequence continues at coordinate 11,760 of DATKST010000069.1, read as the reverse complement.
TTCAGATAAGGGAACATCTTGTAGGGGCGACCCTTGTGGTCGCCCACGGGCGGGCACAAGGCCCGCCCCTACAGGGCGCGTGGAAATCGGGTTCCGAGGGGCATAGGGCCCCCAGTGAACAACATTAGCCTTAGCCCCAATGCTGTTCACTCAAGGCCCGTTCGAGAATGATGCACACTGGTGAACCATATCCCCTCACCCACCGCTGCGCGGTTCCCCCTCTCCCGCTTGCGGGGAGAGGGCCGGGGTGAGGGGGAACGCGACGACCATGCCATCAAAATCACGAGGTTCATCCTAACTGAACAGTATTGGGGTTAGGGGACAAATTCCTTGGGGTGGGGATGGGTGTGGGTCAGGTCGTGATCCTCCAGAATCTCAAGATGGCTGATGATCTCCACACGAGCTCCCATTGCTTGTTGAATCTTCTCCTCAATCCTTGTGGCCACAGCGTGAGCGGATTCCAGAGCAATCCCCTTGTGAAAGAGGAGATGGAATTCGATCCAAACTGTATTGCCTGCATTACGGCATCGCAGTGCGTGAAAACCGATCTGATCCTCGGAGGTGATTTGAACCAGTAATCGTGTGAGCTGTGACTCGGTCGCGGGATCGGCTTCGTCCATTAACCCACCAATCGACCGGCGAATCAGCTTTTGGCCTGCCCACACGATATTGAGAGCAATGAGGATGGCAACCAATGGATCCCAGTCTGCCCAGCCTGTCAGGTGTGTTAAACCAAGTCCTGCGATCACCCCAAGGCTCGTCCAGCAATCAGTTAATACATGCCTGCCATCAGCTTCCAGAATTAGAGAGTGGTACTTTCTGCCCGCCTTCAGAAGATAGCCCCCCAACACAGCGTTAATGACGCCGGCGGCCAGGATTAGCGCAGCACCCTTCCCTAAATTGTCGGGTTTGGCTCCGGCAATCCACTTGTGAACTGATACGGAGATCACGTAAGCAGCCGCCAGAATAATCAAAAGGCCTTCGAGACCCGCCGAGAAGAAGGCAATCTTGTCATGACCATAATGGTGGCTCTGGTCGGGAGGTTTCCAACTCAAGCGCAGGCTGTAAGCGGCAAAGGAAACCGCAAAGACGTGGACCACCGATTCAGAAGCATCCGAGAGGACTGCCGCAGAACCGGTCAGGTAATAGGCAAGGACCTTTGTACAGAGCATGAAGATACCTATCACCAACGAAAGGCGCATGGGCAGGTTCTCCGGACATCCTGCTCGCGAAAATGTCTCTCTGCTAATCATGATAAAATCGATTCACATCGGCCAACCGCCCAAAGGTGTGGCATCGTGCCAGTGAAAGGTGAGCGGCAATCGCTTCCCGTGTGGTAGTGCAAACCGCTCGCGGAGAAATGACCAGCAAGCCTCACTCTGCAATTCCGAAACGAAGTCCTTCCACGGCTAAGCGACCGCAAGGTCAGGCCGGACCTGGAGGGCGCAACGGGCTTGGCTTGTCTACCCGTACGCGCGTTGCTGCCCAGACGGGTGTTCAAAAAGAGTGATATCGGGCAGAGTCTTCACAAGGCGGTGGATTCCATCGTTGGTCAGAAAGCCGCACAAACTAAGCCACGGATAAGGCCGGCAACACTGGAACATCCCGGGACCAACGTTGCCAAGGCATTTTTCATTTGAGCACATAGGTTGAGCCTCCAGTGAGCCAGCACCGGTCTTCGCCGGCTCCTGGCATGGGGCGGAAATCCATTTGAAACCGTTGAGTCTTGCACCAAGTCCCATCAAGCTATGCTGGCTCATGGAGCACGACCAGCCATTTCTGCAGGATGGCCCAGGCTTGAGGGGCGGGAGGTAGTGCCACGGAGATGCGGTCACGGTAGCGCCCCAGCGCCCTCCCAAAAATTCCCAGGGAAAATGGCTCGGCTTGTGTCCCTTCGGCGACCACGATTTGCAGGCAAGCGTTGTTACCTCGTAACTGACTCAGGATGCCCGCCGCCAGCCACCGGGCGCTGGCCGTGTCCAACGTGCCTTCCAATCCCACCCTCACGCCTGCCAGAGCGCGCTCGATTCTTACGTGCAGAGCCCCGAATTCAGCCGTCGGAAGCGCCCACAACGAATTGTGATAGGTGCGGCGATTGAGAGATGGATGCTGAAAGCGGTCATGGTTCAGGGTGAACCGCGTCCAGGCTGCCGCGACTGGCGAAAGTGCCGCGAGGAACCGGCGCCCAAGGGTGGGAGGGCCGAGAAGACTCTCGATCTCCTGCCTCAGTTGCGCAATGGCGCCGGCGTTCGGCGCTTGTTTTTGGGCAACCGGGAAGATGGGATACGCCCTGCGGATTTCTTCCGCCCACCGGTCCGCTTTGGCACGCAAGTAGGCTGAAGTTGAATCGCGGTATTTCTTCCAGCCCTGGAACCAGACGTTCACTGATCTTACGATGGACGGTCCTAAAAGGCGGAAGTCCGTTTCGAAGCACTCCCGCTGCAACCCCTCAATTTCTGTGCTGGCCATTGTGGGGTGCTCGACCATGGCGGTGAAGCCGTCGCAGCGGCGATAATACTCGTTCCGATTGCTGGCAAGGTCCTTTCGCAACCGGCCTTCCTTCTCGACACGCGCGAAAAAAGGCGTGCCGGGGGTCGGCCCATAAATGAGAAACTGCGTCAAGGTGGGCTTCAGTGCGATCAATCCGGCCAGTTCCTGACGGATGATGTCCGGCGTCTGGTAGTCAAAGCCCACAATCATGGACGTGAGGACAGAGATGCCGTGAGACTGCAAGTCCGGTATGAGTTCTTCGACGGGCCGGCCTTGCTGCTTGGCGAAGCCTGATCGTTTGCCTTCAAACCCCACCCAAACGCCATCGATACCGGTCTCCAGCAGTTCCTGGGGCGTCAAGCGGCTCAGGGCCTTGACGGTAGCAAAGGCAAAAATGGAAATGGGCTTTCCTCTTTCCAGAACCAGTTCCCTCAATCGGGCCGCGCGCTCGCGGTTGACGAGAAAATCCTCGTCGATAATGGTGAAGCTCATCTTCGGATCGATCTCGTGGTATCGCTCGATCACCTGCATGACGTCATCACCCGTCGGCAAAAGCCGGATATGCCGCCGTTTGAAAAAATGAGACGTGCAGCAGAAATCGCAGCCGTGGGGGCAACCCAATCCAGCAAAGATCATGCCCGTGCGGCTGACCGGGATAGAAAAGACGCGGAGCCTGCTCACCACCATCGGGTGCTCGTAGGGCATCGAGCGCTCCGGCTCGCCCAGCAACCGGCGAAAGAACTGCACCCCTTCGCCACGGCAGATGTGATCCGAAAGCGGCGCAAGGGTTTGATCGTCCAAAACAGTCCCGTAACCCCCTAGCACCACCTTGGCGCTGGGCGCGTGCTCGCGGATTAAGGCCACGATCTCCTTCACCTTGTGGAAAGTTGAAAGAGTGAATGACACTCCGACAAAGTCGGGATTTTTTCGGAGTTCACCTACCAATTCCCGGCGAGAGGGGTAATGAAGAACGACGGCCGGTGAATCCAGGTTAAGCGCGATGTAATCAAGTCCAAAGGTGAGGTGTGTAGCTCGGGGGCTGAAGATGCCTTGCGCCCGTGTGACCTGTTCGTGGAGCAGTTCGTAACCCACGCTCGACGCGTCACCGTATTTGGCACCCATCGGCCGGCACACACTTGTCAGTAACACCCTGGGCCGGGGCGAGGCGCAAACACCGGCTCGCTTTGAGTCGAAGGATTCCTTTCCAACAGAGCGCAGCGATTCTTCGGGGGGGGTCATCATCATTCCCTTCTCTCTTCTTGGTTACTCATCTGGACGATTTCCATCTCTTGCCGGGACTGAAGACCCATCACAGCCTGCGTCATAAATCCAAACCCTTATAAAGGCCTTGCTTGCTCACGCCATGTTGTTAATGCGTTAAGCCTCCTTGAAAGGGCATTGTGAGTCGAGAAAAAGATGAATTGCGTAAATGGCTAATCCACCGTCCCCTTGTACTGGTCAATGCGTGGGAGCCTGCGGCCGGGCGGGTAAAGAGGGTCCTTCTTTCCAGCCCGTGTCGTTTTCTGTGATGGTCAGAGTTCGATCAATGGGAAGGTTGCGGAACACCTGCCGGGTATCGCTAGGCCAGGTGATGGTGAGCGATTCAATCTGGCTGGTTTGGCCGAGACCGAACCAAGCCTCCGGAACAGAATAAGAAAGATACGAGCCCTGCACGCCGTATTCGCGGCAATAGCGATGGCCACCGGCTTCAAGAATCAGCCGAGCCCCGATGCCTTGCCGGTTGCTGTGCGTGCCCACCAAGTGAATAGCCAGCCAATGGTTGCGGTTACCCCCGTCGTTTCGCAGCAGCATGGCGCGGCCATGATTTGTGGTAATGACCACATCCAGGTCCCCGTCCCGGTCGTAATCCGCGTAAGCGGCGCCACGCCCGTTGGTCAGCGTCTGAAGGGCTTGGCCCGCGGCTCCAGACCGGGCCAGATCATAGAAGCCGTCCTGTCCCTTCGACCACAGAAGGAACGGCCGCTCGGGAATGAGCTTGGTAGGGTCGGATTTATTTTCGAACGTCGAGCCGTTCACCACCAGTAAATCCAGCCAGCCGTCATTATCAAAATCGAAAAAGAAGGTTCCCCATCCGGCCACCGAGTAGGAGATGGCGCCGCACCCGTACATATCCGCGGCGTCTTCGAAGTGAAGCTTTCGGCGCCCTTTCTGCTCGAGCCAGAGGTTTTGGTAGAGCGCATCGCCCTGCGCGGTCCAATGGCTGAGGAACATGTCTTCGTCCCCGTCTCCATCGAAGTCGCCAATAGCGATCCCCATGGTTCCCCGGTATTCTTCAGTCCACGAAGAAGCGCTCGCATTCCGGAAGTGGCCGCGGCCAAGATTCTGGTATAACTGATTGCTCGATATATCATTTCCCACGTAAATATCCTGCAAGCCGTTGAGGGTGAAGTCGGCAAAGGCAGCCGTCAGGCTCCGCCCTGAAGGATCCGATACTCCGAGGCGCACCGCAACGTCTGTAAACGTGCCGTCGCGATTGTTGTGATAGAGGCGGTTGGGAACCGGATTAAAGGAGGCGGGGTTGAGCGTAAACGGCACGTCAATCCCATATTCCTGGGAGGTTGCGCCGGCGGGTACTCCCTTTAGGTTGTAGTCGAAGTAATTGGGGACGTACAGGTCCAAATAGCCGTCGTTGTCGTAATCGAACCAGACCGCCGTCATGCCCCAGCGGTTATTGGCCACCCCAGCGCGGTCCGTAACGTCAGTAAAAGTGCCGTTGCCATTGTTGTGATATAAAACTGAACGGCCGTAGTTGGTGACGTAAAGATCCAGAAAGCCGTCGTTGTCATAGTCACCCCAAGCCGCGCCCATGCCGAACCCGCCACGATTGGCCACACCAGCCCGGTCGGTCACGTCCGTGAAGGTCCCGTCACCATTGTTGTGATAAAGACGGCTGGTTGGGGAATCAGGACCCACTGGCTGGCCCCACGGGCCCGGCTGATTGACGAGATAGAGATCGGGAAAGCCATCGTTATCAAAGTCTCCCCAGGCGGCGCCCGAACCCATATCTTCGGGAAGCTGGTGAGTTCGCGCTCCCGAAGAGTGAACGAAGTCAATACCTGCTTCCTTCGTAACATCCGTGAAGATGACATGCGGATGGTTTACGGGTAGGGTACGCGCCTGGCTGTTAAATACCTGCTGCTCTTTACGGGAGGCCTTCCTGGAGCACCCCGCGGCAAAGCCGCCAATCAGAACTCCCACCCCCGAGCGCAGAATGTCTCGCCGCGTCATCGCCCTGCCCCAGGCCGGCGCGAACTCGCGCCGCGGCTTCGGGCCGCGGATGCCGTCTGCGCCTTCTTGGCCCCGTGCCCCGCGGCAAGGGAAACCTCCACGCGGTCCGAAGAGAGGTTCGTGATGGGTGTCTCAAGCCGCTTGCCGGGGAATGAGAAGTCCATGAAGTACTGGTTCGCCTTGCGGTAACGCAATCGCGCCGTGATGGTCAGCGGGGTTGGAGCGTTGCGCGGCACGTTGAATTTGTATTCGTACATGTCGGAGTAGCCGGGGAAAATCGCGCGTTTCCATTGCGCGCCGATGTAATGCCAAAGGTCGTGGCGGGTGATTTCCTGCCCCTGCGGGTTGACGCCGACAGCTTTCAGGACGAAGGTGCCCGGCTCGACGTGGCCTTGCGCCGTGAGTTCGCCCGAATGGAAGAGGACGCGCCCCGTGGAGTCGCTGACCTTCACTTCGACCCAGGCGCGAATCAAATCGAGTGGTCCGGTGGGAAAGCTGTGCCCGGCCTTGTTGTTCGAGAGGACGACGCGGAACTCGGCGGGCGAGCCCGGACGGAACGGCTCCGCCGCAACGACCTTGATCGGGATCACCGGGCCTTTCGGCCAGATGCTCGCAATCTCCGGAATATACTTTTCACCTTTCAGCCATTGAACGACCCGTTCGGTCTGCGCGGCAGCGTCGGGCGAATGAATGGTTTCAGGTATCACCTGATTGGCGGCGGCAAACCAGTGGTTCCGGTGCTTGAGTCCGAGACCCACGAGGCGGTCATAAGGATCAGCCATCGCTGGGTTCGAAGCGGTGACGTAATACATGTGGCACTGCTGGCAACGCAGGCGGTGGGCCGGGTCCGGGCTTGTATTCCACTTGCCCATCCTCCAGTCGTCGTACTGGTTCTGGAGCTGCACCCAGCCGACGTGATTGATCTGTTTGTCAATGAACTGCTTGTGGCAGGAAGCGCACGACTCCGGCTTCTTCGCGAGCGCAAGGTCGTAGTCCTTGTCGTGCTGTCGGGGATAGGCGCGAATCAGGAAGTGTGCGACTGCCAATGCGTACCCGGCCTGCCGGTGTTCGAACAAATAAGGCTTCGGAGGTCCCCACACGTAGTTTCCGTTCCCCTGCACGTCCACGCGCCGCATCGCGTGACAGGCAATGCAGGAATCGCCTTCCTTGAAGCCGGGCGCCTCGATGCTGGCGCTCGCATTTTTGTACGCCGAAAGCAGCGACACGGGATCATGGCAACCGGCACAGTAGCGCGTCGCAGGCGCTCCGGCCTCCTTGATCATCGCGCCCTGGATGGCCTGGAAGAATATATCCTCGGAGGCCCAGCGATGCGCGCTGGCTCGCCACTCCTGATAAATTCCCGTATGGCAGCCCGCTGCGCCGCAGGATTTCGACCCGGCAAGCAACTCCGGCGCCACCGGCCCGCCGCTCTCCGTCGTGGTCATGCTGGGGGCGAACGGGTCCTTCCCGTAGGGCATCTTGTATCCCGCCGGCAGCTTATAGTGAGTGTATTCGGGAGCGCGGTAAACAGCGGCCACAACGCCTAGGATAACCAGCAGTGCCCCGGTTGTCCCTCCCGCCAAGACCCACATTCTGCGGCGTCCCGGCGAGAGGTTCACGGGCGTGCCCGCAGGCTCGTGTAGGTCCTCGTGGATCACGATCGTCTTGGCCCCCGGCCAGACATGGACTGCCAGGAAGGGTATAGCGGCCAGCCCGCTCCACAGGTGCGTGCGGTCCCAGAAGTGGCTGATATTCAGTGAAAAAACCGCCTCCCAGCTCACCACGATGCCGCTGAGGGTGGTGACGGCGATGCTCCAAAACCCGGCATAGGCGCAAAACTTCCTGAAACGCCAGCGCGCCTTACGAGTTGCCAGCCAGTGGCTGAGCTGCCAAAAAGCCAAAGGAATCACTAAGAGCAATCCGAACGCCGTATGCAGCAGTACCGCCATTTGCGCCGAGACGCTGAAGGGCAACAGCCAGATCCAGAGCCCCGTGATCGTCAGGAAAAGTAAAACTCCTCCGACCACACCGAAGCCGAGGATGCCGTGCTCCGTTAGAAAAGCATGGCGAACCGGAGAAGCTGAATCTCCATTTTGATCCATTTACCTATTCCCTCCGATGATCCACTCCGTGAAGACGCCGTGCGCCAACCTGGCAGACTGATCGAGATAAGGATGTGGGGGCGTACGAGCTTTCTTCTGCGTCCGCGCCCCGAACTCTTTTCCTCAACGTGATCGGACGATAGACTCCTCCCACGAAGGGCGGATGACAAAGTTACAAAAAACGGAACCCGTCTATTTCCCACCGAACCAGAATACACTCAAGCACTCTCTACTGCTAATTCGCGAATTCACGGACATCACAAAACGAGGCCTGCGCCATCCGTCAGCGATTTAGCCCGCCGACTCGAAAATCGCCATCACCTCGATTTCGATCAACAGATCGGGCCGGCAAAGAATCGCCTGGATGCCGGTCGAAGCGGGCAGGGGATCGAGTTCCTGCTCCTTGAAGAACTGAGTCCGAATCTCGTTAAAGGCTGCGTAATCGCGCTCGATATCGCGGAGATAGCAAGTGGTCCGCACCACGTCGTGCCACGTGACTCCCTCGGCCTCAAGCAAAGTCGTAAGGTTATGGTAGGTCCGCCACGCCTGGCTGCGGAAATCGCCCGGGTGGGCTGTCTGCCCGTGTTCGTCCACGCTGGCCGTGCCGGAGATCAACAAAAAGACGATTCCCCTGATGTCCAGCCTTAATCCTCGCGAAAAGGAGGAGGGTTGGGGGTAATCATACGCCTCGTTCAGAACCTGTGGTGAATGGATAGCCTTCTTGGAGATGGGCTTGTGGGATGGCGGGTTGAGGTCAGTGTTTTCAACCGCCAATTCGGTGCGCTTCATGATTCAGGGCCTCCTGGAGACCGTTCCCGGAAATCTAAAAAAAGTGCTTCGCTGCATGCGGTCTGGCGACTTTACCTCAGCAAGCCTTCATGGGATAGCCATCCGCATCCTTCCCGCGTAAGCGTCGCCACCAGACTTGAAACGTAGGAATGTTAATAGTAACAATGAACAGCTTTCGCAAAGCGTCCGGCGGGCACTCCAGCGGTCGCACGCCGTGCCAGGAATGGGGAGTGCGCTGGAAAAGCAGGCTTTCGTTGCCCACTGCATCCAAAGCCGCTGCGACGCGAAGCTGGTCGAAATCCGGCGCCGAATGAGCCCTGAAGCGGCCTCCGTCATCGAGAATGAGAATCTCGCCGCCCCAGCGCGCGTCCCAATCCTCTGCCGTATTGAAGTAGAAGATGTGCGTGCCCAGTTTGCGCTGGGCGTCGCAGTGCGGCGAGACGGAGCAGCCTTGCCAGGCGTAGTACCATTCCAAGGTGAGAACGAATTGCTCATCACGCTGCAGGCCACACATCCGGCGGAGAAAAGATTCATAGATTTCGCTATGAATCTCAGCGATAAATTCCCTCCACGGTTCCGCCAGCTTCAGGTCTGGGCGGTAATGCAGGATGTAGCGGTTATGGCTGCATTGCCCGTGCGAACGCTTAATCCCTACTTTCCGCTCAAAAAGCGAAACGTCGGGAAGACTCTCACGGAGAAGCTGGAAACCATCCCTCGTCAGCGTGTTTTCTATGCTGATCCACGGATAAGGGCGCTGTGTGTGAAACGGCCCGGAGGAGATTCCATTGAGGCAATCGGCATTTAGGTATTCCATGGTTAACCTGCCAGCATCATATTTGTGGTGTCGTTTGTGGTCTTGCTCGGGAAGGCGGCCGATGTGCACCTAACAATTCATCCTGACAACAGGTTGAACACGCCCGCAGCTTTCACGGAGGCCGCTCGCCGGCAGCCACCGAAGACGCCAGAAAACAAAAAAACGGGCATAACCAGGATTTCCACTGCCCCGTCAGGCAGCAACAGTCCTTGTTACGCCCGCACTTCCCCAATCCAAGATTGGAGCCGTCAGACATTTCTAAAGCTGGCTTGCTTAAAAAAGATCCCGAATCTAAAGAGTTCTGGCCGCATCTTCAGCCAGCAATCCTTGGAGCCGTTTGCGAAGTTCCTCAAGCTGGCGGGATTTGAAGGCACTCCGCGTTTCCTCCAGCACCCGAATTGTTTCCTGCACCGCCGCGCGATACTTGCGTCGCGGGCCACAATCAACCAAAACGCAATAACCGAGAGGCTTGCCCGCGGGCTGGCGGTCCCCAACTATTTGGAGGAGAACCTGCCGTTGATACTCCACCCGTTCGCTTAGCTCCCGCGACACCTCATCGATGTAATCTGCGAGACTCAAGTCCATAACCCTGCCCGTCCTTGCCATGGGCGCAACATCGCCTGGGTATCAGAACACCATTCGCCGCACGGGTCAATAATGCAAATACACCATTTTCAACCTTTTGATCAACGATGGACGCAACGCTGTGATCCGCGATCAGCCCCGAAGAACCCCAGTCAAAATCTATGGGCGCTACGGCGTCCGGTCAATGGGACAAACCTACCATTCAGGAGGACAAATCTGCTATGGCGAGCGCATCCGAGAGGTGCTCCAATCAAAGTGTCCAGACTTGAGGGTTTTTCTCATGCTCAGCCGTAGCCAGGAATGTGGCGTGCCTTCCGCTCTCGCCGAATCACTGAACGAGGAGTTGGTGCCCCGCGTTCCGCTCAATCCCTGCGAGCTCGAAATCGATTTGCTGTGCAAAGGCCTTCGTGTTACCTCCCCGGCTCAACTCGAAAAGGATGGACGGCCCGTCTCGCGGAAGCGCGCCGGGCTGGGCAGCGGGCTGGAGTTGATTATTCCTGGCGAACTCAAAAACATCTGGGTCAATGTTCCCATCGTAGAGAGCTTTGCTCTTCGGTCGTGTTACCGGCTGCTTGGCGACTGGCAGGGAACTTTCATAGTGGATCAACGGCAAGGCTTTCGTTATCCAGTCCGAGTGCCTCCGGAGCCAGTTTGGTACCGGCGGCTCACCTCGCGCGGAACACGCATGGATCAAGTCGGTGCGCTTCAGGGCACATACCTCGGCATTTACCTTTCCAACGCTTGCGGGTTGTGGCATCACGTTCCGCGCATGAACTGTAAGTTCTGCACCACGGGCCTCAACGTGGGTGTCAATGAGGCGGCGCAAAAAAGCATCGAGGACGTCGTTGAAGTGGTGCGCGCCGCCAAAAAGGAATCCGGCGCAACCTTCATCCATTTTAATTCAGGTTACCAGACGCATCGTGATCTCGATATAGCGGCGCCCTACGTCGAAGCCGTCAAGTCGCGGGTAGGATGCTTGGTGGGTGTGCAGTTGATGCCAACGCGCGATTTGTGGAAATACGACCGGCTAATCGACCTCGGCGTTGACCATTTCAGCTTCTGTTATGAGTTTCAGAACCCTGACTATTTCGCGAAGTTTTGTCCTGGAAAAGCCAGGCTGGTAGGACAAGAGGCCTTCTTTCGCGCCTTGGAGTATACGACTGACAAATTGGGGAAGGGCACATGCTCTGGGGAGATCATCGCCGGAGTGGAACCGTTGCACGATACCCTCAAAGCCATTGATTACATTACCGGTGTTGGAGCTTTTCCAACCGTCTGTGTCTTTCGCCCCACCGTCGGCTCCGACATGGAACGATGGCCGCCACCGCGTTATGAAGACATGGTGACCGTCTTCCGTCATGTATATGAAGCCTGCCGCAGGAACAAGATCCCGATCGACCTTGCGCCGAACATTGAAGTCAGCCTTGTTGTGCAGCCCGGCGATACGCTTTACCTCGCTCCGCAGGATTGGAGTTCTTATTGGTATAAGCACCGGCTTCGAATGTTGAAGTGGATGGCGAGACCGTACTTCTGGTGGAAGCGCCGGCCCGGGAAAATGCGTGCCTCGGACCCTCTCTGACCCACCCGGAGCGGCTAGTACATCGTACAGTTAGTGCTTTATAGTATTCGTTTTCCGACGGCGGCGTCTCGGCTTCCGCGGGTGCACCGCCTGATACTCTTGGGTCTTTTCAATAATGTGTTGCAGGCGCTCCGGTCCCTTCGTCCAGACAA
>DATKST010000068.1:0-12116 GCA_035531475.1 Terriglobia bacterium | reverse complement strand
CGCTCTTATTGAGCCTGGTCGCATTCCTCCCGCACGCTTCAATGTGATGGAAGATTACAACTACGCGGTGACCTTCGGAGTTCTTGCGGATGGGTATTCTGCATGGAGAGACTTGCAAGGGAAAATCGAGTCACTTTTCGCGGCCTGCACTCAAGTTCGAGGAGGCAGCAGTCTGCCCGCCTCCGGAGGGATCATAGTTCGCTTTCTGGCAAAGAGCGCGGTCGATGTTCATCCGGTGCTGCATCAGGTTTGGGGAATCGCCAGGAGCATGGTCTTGAAGCAGGGCCCCTTTATATTGCGCAAGTATTGAGCAATGGACGGGAGCCAAGCCGGAAGGTCACAGATTGAACTATGCCCCGGCGTGCACTCCTCCAAGGGAAGTTCGGGAATGACCCAGGTTAATCCCTGGCAGGCGGCGAATTGATTGAATCGTGGACAAAAACCATGTTATCGGAGAAATTCATGCTCAAGCATACTTTGAACTTACTCGCCGCGGCCTTGGCGGCTCTTTTGCTGGCGCAAGCGGCTCCCTGCCAAGTGGTGGAGCAATTCAATCCGCCCAAGGCGACCTGCTGTCTGCAATTTGACGCCCAACACCTTTCTGACGAGCTTCAGGACTGGAACCAGATCGGGCGCTACCACGCGGACGATGAAAGGCTGATGGCACAGCCTGCCAGCCCGCATCGCGTGGTTTTCCTTGGCGATTCAATTACCGACTTCTGGAACCTGGCCAAGTATTTTCCGGGCAAACCCTACATCAACCGGGGAATCAGCGGCCAGACCACGCCACAGATGCTGGTACGAATGTTTCCGGACGTGATCGATCTGAAACCCGCTGCCGTCATTATGCTGGCGGGCACCAATGACATCGCGCGCAACACGGGCCCGGAGACTGCGAAGATGATTGAAGAGAATTTCAAAGCCATGACTGAGCTTGCCCAGGCCCACGGCATCAAAGTGATCCTCTGCACGCTCACACCTGTCAGTGACTACACCCCGTCCAAACAGACCGATCACCGCCCGCCGGCGGACATCCTGGCCCTAAACACCTGGCTCAAGGCCTATGCGGCGGAGTCTCACTCCATTGTTGCGGACTATTACCCGGCGGTTGCCGACCAGCAGGGAATGTTCCATGCAGGCTATTCGGATGACGGCTTGCACCCGAACGCCCAAGGCTATTCGGTGCTGGCTCCGGTGGCGGAGCGGGCCATTGAAAAAGCGGTTCAATAGGCAATTTTACATTCGGAAAGGCCCACGACGAAGTAAGGCGTTCGTCATGGCTACCAGCTCTCTCCTCGCTTGTGGGGAGAGGGCTGGGGTGAGGGGGTTGTGTCCTGGCGGTCTGAGGAGGACCCTTGCCAGAAAATATCAGGCATCTAAAATGACGAGGATTTCGAGTTCCGGGTTGGGTAGTTCTCCAGGGACATACACGCCAACCCGCCTTGTCTTGACGATGTATTCCCAGCACGGACCCGACTTATTGATCCCGAAATATTGGGTCTCAACTTTGGGCGAAATGGCCGTGGGGGGCACTGGCAAGTGCGAGAGCGTGAGTCCTTGAAGACCTCTTTTCACCAGCTCCTGGACGTGAACGGCGGAACAGACTTTGACCAACTGCCGGGTTCTCGCAATCAGGTCCACTTCGCCGACCTCGGAATGAATCCCCAAAATCCAGCGGGCGCGATCCAGGCACCGTTGATCGGTCACTTCTCCGGCATAGATATATTTGGCGGCGGGTTGCAGAGGGATGGTGATGCAGTTGGTTGGGACCAGCATCTCCAGGTGGGCGCGGATGTGCTTCTCAAGCTCCTGAAAGCAAGGTTGCAAATGGCGATGGTCGTAGAGGGGCAGGGTTCGCGGATGAGAATCGAGGCCAAACGTGCAGAGCGCCCCCGCCAGCCGCGAAAGCTCAACGTAAAGTTCCTCGGGATGGCCCCGCTTCGCAAAGTAAAGATGGCGTAAGGAGGAAAGCGCCGAATTGATGGAGTGCAAGAACCAGAACGTCTCCACTTCTTGCGCGGAAAACGCCCGGGCCAGCTTTCCGCCGCCTTGCCGGCCGCGCGAGAGTGCGGTGCTCTTGTCCTCCAGAATTTCAATCAGCGCCCGGGTCATGGTCATTAACCTTTCGCTGGCGCTGATCTGCAAACAGGGAGGAATAAATTCACGATCATAGACGTAATGCCCGGAACCGTCGCGCATGACGCGGGCGAGGGGCAGGGAACAGAAACTTTCAGAAGCTTCTGATTCGATGAGAACCTGAAGGTTTTTTTGACCCAGACGCACCGGCTTCTCATCAACCCCGGTATTTTCATCGTGGAGCGCACGAACCGCCGCCCGGTAGCGCGTTGCCGTCAGCCCATTCGATTCGGAGAAATCACAATTTGCCTCCTGCGGCCGGTAGGCCGGAACCGCGAGCATCAATATCAAACTTTCACTGGTTGGCGGAAACAATTCGGCAATACTGCGCGGCGGCGGCAAAGGGTCGCTTTCCGGCATCTGGAACGGCAGGCCATCGGGGAGAACACCTCGCGCATGAATCAGGGAAACGGTCCCGTTGCGCAGCGCTTCCGCGTCCAACTCGTAACCAGTGAGTCCCCAGCCCTCAAACCATAGGGTTGAGGTTTCAAACTGCAGCAGATCCTCAAAATACCGGTTCTGGGTTTGGAAATGATGAGGGCCGAGGTACATTCCATCGGACCAGACGACTTTCGAGAGCATTTTCATGAGTTGGTAGCGCGCCTTGGCCCGTCATTTTAAGGCAAGTACTCACCAGCCACAACCCGCTGTTTTAATTTCTGCTGCCTTCCGTCTGAATGGTCATCCGGATTCCATGCACCCGCGCAAGATGTGCCGAACTTTGATTGGAAGCGGATTTATCAACTAATAAATACACTGGCTGATGCGGCATGTCAATTGAAATAGGCGCCAAGCACCGAACACGAACAAGAAATGCCGGTCTTCAGACCTTCGCAGCGCCGGCTTGCCGCTGGCTTGAGGCCTGCCGGCAGGATCGGCAGGGCATGACTTCAAACGCCTTGCCGCAAGCATCGTCTCAGAACATTGTCCGGCTTCGTGCCCCCAGCGCTCCACCCATCTTAATCCGAAGTTAAAGAAATTCCTAGTTCAGCCGATTCCCGGTAGTGTCGCAATTTGCTGTAGCGGCGCTCTCTGAGCGCCGGAAACCGTTGAGGACCCAAGTTCCGCGCTCAGAGAGCGCCGCTACAGCAAACAAACTGAGACACTACCCGATTCCCAAGTCGAAGGGAGTCAAGGAGATTCCTAATTTAGACCAACGGAAAAACAGGAAGGGGAACTTTAACATGATGAGTGGTATGCAAAATAGCGGCGCGGTTCAAAAGGCATATCAGGCGGCGTCAACGCCCCCTCCGCCCGCGCCACCGGTCGCTTCCAATAGCCGGGCCTTGCCGCATGATACCGTCCAGACAAGTGCCCGGGAACAAGCCCTGGCCCAGACGGCAGGAGACGTAGACCACGACGGGGATAGCCACTAGCCCGAATCACTTACCGCTTTGCAGAAACGAAAAGCCTCCAGGGCCATAGACATGTTGTCAGAATGTCGGAACGTTTTTCTGCCTAACAGGGCGCCGGTATCGGTTCGCAGCGCTGCTGGCCCATGAGGAGTTCTGTTAACACTTCGCCAAGGGGGGACCATAACTGCAAGCCAATGAATGAACCACCCGCGCGCCTTTCGGGCGGTGCGGCGCGCGGATGATCGCACCTGAGGAATAAGATGTCCCAATGGTCCCGGAGGAGACTTTGTGCTATAAATCACTCTCCGGGGAGATCAAAACGAAGTTACCGCCGCAGGGATTTCATCTCCGGGATCTTGGCGAGAACGGACAAGCAGGAGCCTTCAGCATTGCAACTGAGCTTGGAAATAGAGAATGGTCCTTTGGCGGGCCGGAAGATAACTGTAGGTGAGGGAAAGCCCGTTACCATCGGCCGAACCCACCGGTCGAACTTTCCAATTACGCACGACACGTTCCTTTCCGGAGTTCACTTTGCATTGGAGTGCGGAGGCGCGGGCTGCCGCCTGGTGGACAGGCAGAGCGCCAATGGCACGTTTGTGAACGGAAAGCGAGTAACCGAAGTAGACCTCCGGGACGGTGATGAGGTGGCGGCCGGAAGCACCAAGTTTAAGGTGCGAGTGGAGGACGCTCCCCCCGAGCCGGCCGCTGTATTACCGCCGCAAAGTCAGGCCATGGAGTCGCGGTTGGCGGATCTCCCCGTGGCGGAAGAAAAGACGCCCGTCCCGTCAGTGCCCACCGCCCGCACCAGCTTTCGGGTTGGAGGTTGGACCTTCCAGGCCATCCCTGACGGCTGGCAGGCGATCGAAGCATACGGCATTCGCAGTGCTGTAAAAGGTTTATTTCCCGCGGAAGCCATGGTGACCGAGGATGTGTTGAGCGGCGGGACGTTCGCGCAATTTATTGAATCGCAATTGTCGTTGGTGCGCGAATTCGTGACCGATCCTCAAATTGAAAAGACCTTGCCCGTCCGCATTGCCGGCGCGAGTGAGGTAGAGACATTCACGATTCGCTATGGGACGGACGACGGGCGCCGCTTTGTGCAGCGGCAAATCTATGCGCGGGCGGGAAAGCGCGTGGGAGGGGTGACGCTGACCACATTGGAGAGCGAACTGGCAAAGGTCCGGACGGAGCTTGACGCCATCGTGGCCAGCCTCATCTTGCAACCTGATCATGAGACCTATGCCTGATGCTTCCGGTTTTTGCGCAGGGTTCAAATCCAGGGGTGGTGAGCGCCCCCACGGTTTCCCCGACTTTCCAACCGAAGCCGTGATCCCTTCCGTAAACGGCGAGCATTGCGGCCGGCGCCCGGTAAGGAGTGCTGTGGCATTCCAAACAGCCCCCTTCCACGGTGATGGGGTGAGCCAGGAACAGCGATTCTCCCTCCGGGGTATTGCGCTGGCCGATCAGCTCGCCCTTCTTCGCATCGTTGCGGAAGGTATCGATTACGTCCGTTTCCCAATCGACGGCGCGGTCGCGGCGGTTGGTGGGGTTGAGAGTGGCTTCGTTATAGGTGTAGGAAGCGTACTGGGTGCGGAGGTAGTTGATGATCTCCGTGGCGCCATAGGCCGGCACCGATTGCGGAAGAAACCGGCGGACGTGCCTTTGATGTTCAACGAGCAGCGGGGCCACCTGCTTCACGGTATAAGTTCGCATGGCGCCCGCGGCTCCCATCATGAGCCGGGCCTGCTGAACAACTTGCTGCTCGGCGCTCTGCCTCAGAAACTGGTGGGAGATGTGCCCCGCAATGGCAATTCCACCCCCAAAATAAGAATCAGAAGCAGGTTGAATTTCCATAGAAGTCGTTTGGGCTCGTGTCATTTGCAGAGCCCCGCAATGCTTTTACAACCTGCCAGGAGATCGCTACAATGATCTCACAAAGAGAAGAAAGGGTCCTTACCCTGGATTATGCACGAAGTTTTACTCGAGGACCCGCAGGGAAGTTGGTGAATCGTCCGGGTTCATAAGCAACTGGGAGGCGTTCCGTGAACAAACTGAATGGCAATCTTCGCATTGCCCGGTCCACCGAATCCGAAAAATTGAGACCGCATTTTTCGATCTCTTTCGTCCCCTACGCCGGCCGGTTGAAGACTCAAGCCGTCCAGTTGTTTACCCAGGACGACGTGGTTGAATTCCTGATGAAGATCAAAATCAGCGAGGACGATTCTTCCCGTTGGGCAGGAAAAGCGCAGTCCGAGGGCATTGTTCTGATCCCCAACGTGCAATTGACCGAAGTTCAACTGAGAGAGAATGGTCTGATCGCCTAGAATTGCAGCGTTCGTCCGGCCACTTCACGAACTACCCTTCCGGCACCGCCCGATGCGTGTTGCGCGGCGGCTCCAAACGGCATAACCTGGCGGCAGGATACACCGCCGGTTCAGTGCTTCAGGAAAAAGTAAAGAAAAGCGCCCAGAGCGGCAATCGACACGCAGACCACGATGACCCACGGCAGGAATGAATGGCGCATCTTCGCTTCCTGGCTGGGGAGCACGGGAGAAGCGCCTGGCTGCGGGGCCTGTGGCGATTTCATCGCCCCCGGCGCTGAGGCCCCTGGCAACTGGTTTTGCGGGCTCCCCGCACTGCCCATGAAGCTCTGCATAGCAGAGCCAAATACCTGTGTGAATTCTCCCGGAGCTGAAGGCGCTTCGCCGGACGGGTTCGTAAATGCCGGCTCCTGGCGCGGCGCGGGCGCTTGAAAGATTCTGGTGAACTCACCCGGTGTGGTCTGTGCCGGGAAGGAGGGTTCTGGCTTGGCGAAATCCGGCATTGATTTCTCTTGGCTGCCCAATCCCGGGGTTTGGAAGATTCTGGTGAATTCACCAGATCCGGAGGATGCCGGGACGGAACTCTTGATCCCCGGGGGCGGACTTGATGGCTGAGAGGTAGCGGGGGAAAGCAAGGAGGCGCTGGGATCTGGGGCGGAAGAAGGCGGCGGCGTGGGCGTTTCGGGCGGGCGGGCGGAAGGAGCAACCTGGCGTTCGGCGGGCTGGAAAATCAATGTGAATTCGCCCGATGACTCTGCGGGGCGGGGAGCTGCCGGGGCCTCGGAACGCTTTTGAGCCAGCCAGGCGTCGCGAGCTTGGGTCAGAGCTTCGGTCAAAGCGGGAGAGATTTGCGTTGCTTCCAGATTCTCGCGGGAAGCCTCCGGCATGACCTGCTTCTCAGGTTGCGCCTGAAGTACAACTTGCCCCGTGCCGGCCATTGGCGCCGGCGGAACCATCCCTCCGGCAGGCTCTTTTTCTGGAGCCGGAAGAGCGGTTTTAAGAATGATGGTTTGGGTTGCTTCTTGAGATGCCACATCGACGGGAGCCGCTTCGGGGGTGCGGACCACGACGGTTGCGTCTTCGAATGCGGCCATTTGCGAGTCGAGCCATTGATCCAGTGATTGGAAGCCGGGCGCAAACTCCGTGACAAAATAGATGCCGCTCTCGTATTCACCCATGTCCAGCACTTTGCTTCGGCCTTCCCGCAATGTGGTCTTCAGATATTTCCAAAGCGTTCCAAAAGTATCGCTATGACCTGGCCGCGGGGGAGCGCCGGCAAGGGGACGAAGATGAACCAGAACCTGCCGCCCGGAAGACATCTGGCGAGCCAGATAGGTTTTGGTATCACCTTCGTGAAGAAGGTCAAACAGTTCGTACTTGCTGTTGAGTGTCATCGCCGCCGTCACATAATACTATCCAACTTTAGGGCCAATCATGTCAAAATACGCGCTCGACTTGAATCCCCGCCGCGAGTGCCATCTCCAGGCGAACTCATGGGCTTCGGACCTTCCCGTTGCGTTGTCTCCTGACGGTCCTCGAGTAAAGCTCCACGAATAATCCGGGATACAGCGTGCTTGGCCAAATCATGGTCGTGGCGCAGTTTGCTGTAGCGGCGGTCTCTGACCGCCGAAAGCTGTTGAAAAATAAAAGTCGGCGGTCAGAGACCGCCGCTACAGCAAGCAAATGACGCCACTACCCAAATCATTTACTGGCAACATTTCTTCGGCAGTCGCTATAATCTTTTGGCTCTTTGATGCGGACCTTAACTGTCTTTTTGCTGATGACGATGATCTCTTCTGGCGCCCGAGCTGGCCATCCGCCGGGACAGAGCACCCGTGTGGCCGGTACGGTGCTTGACGCTTCGGGCCGCCCCGCGGCGCGAGCCCATGTGGATTTGTTGACGGCAAGCGGCCGGCTTGTTTCCAAGGCCGATACCGGCCAGAACGGCGAATTTGCAATCGAGATTGTGTTGGCGGGCCACTACACGCTGATCGTTACCCTCGCGAATGGCGAATCGGGTGGGGAAAAAGCAATCGACATCACACCGGGCGAATCGCTTTTCCTCTGCATTCAGGTGGCGCCCACCGCGCACAAGCTGCTTCTGCAGCCTTGCCGGGAACCGCAGGCAAACGCAACGTCCGCTCAGCCGTTACAGAACCCGCAACCGGGCGCCGCACAATCCACGAGCCAGGGCGGAGCCGCGAATCCCAGTTCTTCAACCGAAGGCGCGGAACTTTCAAGCAAGCAAGTGTCCAGCCTGCCGTTGAACGGCCGCGACTTCAGTCAATTGCTACACCTGGTGGCCGGAACCATGACGGATACCAACGGCGCCGCCAACTTCACGCAGCAGTTTGCGGTGAACGGCCAGCGCGGCACGGAGGCCGTCTTTGCCATGGACGGCGTCATTACCTCCGATCCCGAATTGGGTGGCGCGACTTTTGACAACTATAATGTGGACGCCATTCAGGAAGTTCGATCATCAGCGGGGGTGATGCCGGCAGAAATTGGCGAAGGCGCGGCTTCATTCACGGATGTCATCACCAAGTCCGGAACTTCCCAAGAGCACGGCGACATCTTTGAATTTGTCCGCAATTCGGCCTTTGATGCGCGCAACTTTTTTGATCGCCGGACCCCCGCGAACCCGGGCCGGTTGCCACAATTCGAGCGCAACGAATTTGGAGTTACCAACGGCGGGCCTTTGGTGATTCCCGGCGTCTACGACGGGCGCGGCCGGACTTATTATTTTGGGGAATACCAGGGCTTCCGGCAGTTGCTGGGAACCACGCAGACCCTTTCCGTGCCCACCGCCACGGAACGATTGGGGTTGGATATCACCGCCTTCCCGGGCGATACTTTGAGAGTTCCGGTGAGTCCCGCGATGGCGCCGGTGCTGGCCCGCTATCCCCTTCCCAATGATCCCGGCGGGCCCTACGGAGCGCGCACTTACGCCACCTCATCGCCCGTGGTCACAAATAGCGACCAGTTTTCCATCCGCATCGATCACCGCGCCTCGGAGAAGTCGCAGTTCTTTGGGCGGTTCAGCTTGGACGACATCAATGGGCCGCTGACCAATCCCGATCAAACCGCCATCGATCCCAGTTTCGCCGTTCGCTTTTACGACCACGAACGAAACGTGGCGCTGGGTTACACACGGATCATCTCACCCCATCTCACCTGGCAGACGCACGTGGGTTATATCCGGGCGACTCCGGTCTTTCCGTCCATCAACACTACCCAGCCGGCGCTTCTTTTTGGCGATAGCCTTTATGAGCCGTTTAATTCCGCGGGCGGATCGGTGACCGGCTCGTTCGGCAACCTCTTTCAAATTCGCCAGGACTGGATTGACGTTCTCGGCCACCACATTTTCAAAATGGGAGGCGAAGCCCGCTTCAATGTTGACGCCACCGTGTTCGGAATATCTCCCAATGGACAATTTGAATTCGGCGGAGGCACGGCCTATGCCCAAGTGCCCATCACTTCGGAAAGCGGCCAGCACAATATTGCGGTCGGCCAGCCCCTGCCCGACTCGCTCACCGGATTCATTTCAGGCACGCCCTATTCCTACACGGCATCGGTCGCATATCCGCTGTTTCCCCAAGGCCAGCACATCGGCGAGAGCGCCATCCGCCGCCAAGCCTATAACTTTTATTTCCAAGACACCTGGAAGGCTACACCCAACCTGACTCTCGATTACGGCCTTCGCTACGAAGTTGAAACGCCGATTTCCGAGACCTACGACCTCACCTCACAACCGGTCTTCATCGGGTCCAATGGGCGGCAGGTGGTCCCGTGGGCGGCGGGCGCTCGCGAGGAATTCCTTTACAATCCGCAGCCCCCATATCCCACTGATTGGAACGGTTGGGGGCCGAGGCTGAGCGTTGAATACCGGATTTCCGATAAGACCATGATTCACGCGGGCGGTGGCATCACCACCATTCTCACCAACCTTTTCCAGGATAACTTTCTGACCGGAGGAGCGCCTTTTGTCTTCAATCCTTACATTACGGCCACGCCCTCCACGGCGCTTCCATTCACCAATTCCGCAGTCCCGTTCAACATGCCCCCCCTCTATACGCCGCAAGGCCAGCTTGTTTTTGGAACGCCCGTTTCCACCGCGGTGCCTGCAAACACAGTGATGGACTTGACGCGGTTTGAACAGGATCTGGCGAAGAACACACCCGGCGGGCAGCCGCACCCGCTTTCCACTTTTGGCATGTCGCGGGATTTTCGGAATGGCGCCATTGCCACCTACACCGCAGGCTTTGAACATCAATTTGCAGACGTCACCTTGGATGCGGATTACGTGGCCACCATGGGCATTCACCTGTCGAGCGTGGTGTTTCCGAACGCTTATGGCGGCGCAGTGCCGGGATTCGCGCCGTTCACCACGTTTGATTCGCTCGGACAAGCCGTGGGCGGATACGGGCCGGAAAACCTGATGAGCAACCGGTCACACTCCACCTACCATTCGCTTCAGGTCTCGGTGAATAAGGTCTCTGCCCGCGCCGGGCTCGGTTTTCAACTCAGCTACACTTATAGCAAGGCGCTGGATGACACCAGCTCCGTGCTCGCCGGTTTCGGCAGTCCCATCCTGGGCACGGTTCTTCAGGCCTTCCCGCAGAATCCGCAGGATCCGGCGGCGGAAAAAGGACCGTCAAACTTTGACTTGACCAACGTGCTGGCGTTCAGTCTGATTCAGGAATTGCCCTTGGAACGGGTCAGCTTCCTGCGGCCGCTGGGCGAACGCCTCACCAAAGGATGGGAATTCCTGAGTGTGTCGTCGCTCACCAGCGGGCCGCCATTCAGCATTTTTTCCGGTATCCAGCAGACGGGCTTCGGCACCGCCAACGCCGACCGCCCCGATCAAGTGGCTCCGCCCACTTTTTCCACCAGCCGGACGACCCAGGAGGATTACTTCGGGCGTGCAGCCGGCAATGCATCTTTTTTCTCCATCCCCATCAACGTGCCCGGCGGCACGGGACCGAATCAGGGCGTTTTCGGAACGCTCGGCCGCGATACTTATCGCGGGCCGGGTTACACTGACTTTGACGTCGCCGTCATCAAGGACACGCCCATCGGCCGTCGAGGCGGCGCTGAGGCGGCCACTCTGGAATTCCGGTCTGAATTCTTCAACGTCTTCAACCTCGTCAACTTTGCCATCCCCGCCAACGTCGTGCTTGGCTCCGGGTTCGGTTATATCAACCACACCGCCGGGACCTCAAGGCAACTTCAGTTTTCGCTGAAAATCATTTATTGACCTCCTATCGGGGCGACCCCTGTTGGTCACTCGCGCCAAGCAGAATAAAGAGAGGTCCCTGGGTTGGAAGCCGCCGCAATTACACTTCACTTCCCACGAGAAAACAATTTTCGTTAGAATGACCATGACGGTGCAATGGCATGGCACGAGGTTGGGAAAGCAAGTCAGTGGAAGAGCAAATCGAGTCGGCTGAATCAAAGCGTCCGCCGTCCTCTGCCGCCCTGCTGACGCCGGAGCAACGCGCCCGCCAGAACGAGCGGCAGAGCCTGGAGCTTTCCCGGACGCGCGTTCTGCAGGACCTGACTTTGGCAAAGCACCCGCGTCGGCGCGAATTGCTGGAAGCCGCCCTAAAGCATCTTGAAGAGAGAATCGCAGCTCTCGGCTAGTGTCCTGTCACACCTAATTCTTGACAATGTAGGGTAAGGCGGCAGCTTCGCAGCCGCACTCCAGGGCGCCTGCGGCGCTGCCGTGAACTTGCGGGCGAAGCCCGCCGTGGACTGCGGTAGCGGCAGCTACCGCTTTCTCTCGTAAGCGGCGAGCAAAGAGTAGACATCACCCACCCGAGCACTGAGCGCCTGTAAAGAATTAAGTGGGACAGGTCACTAGCGCTACGGAGGTTCATCTCTGATCCGTGCCGCAACGGCAATATTCTTTCGGAGCGCCTGCAACCCGCAGACGCTGGCCACCGGCGTTAACCGAAGTTCGTCACATAAATACGGCTTTGAACTTTTTTTGAGCGCTGCGGTGCAATAAGAGCTTATCCGCAAATAACTACTGAATTCCGGAATGAATTGAGGCAAGATAATGACCCCAGATGCCACAAATAAAATCTTGGGAAGTATCCGATCAGTTTTGGGCAAAGGTTGAACCCTTGATTCCGGTTCGACAGCGGCCGGAAGGCCGGAAGTATCGGCGCCGAGTGGGCGGAGGGCGGAAGCCGATGTCGGCGCGAAAGATCTTTTCCGCTATTGTGTATGTGCTGCGCACCGGATGTCAGTGGAAGGCGTTGCCCAAAGAATTCGGGAGCGCGAGCGCGATCCACCAGCA
>DATKST010000067.1:0-17513 GCA_035531475.1 Terriglobia bacterium | reverse complement strand
TGCATCCTGTCCTGTTCCTGTGTAGGGTTTCTCGCTCAAATTACCCATACAGGAATTGGGATGGGATGCGCTATCTTTTTCTCCGCGAAGGGTCAAAAACTATCCCCGCTCCACCCACAAATTCTGCGGAGGAACCGAAATACTTTTACGGAAAGCTCTCGCCAACGCGCCATGGACATCCCGTTCCACGTCGCCGCGAACGAAGTCGAAGCGGTCGTGACCAGCAAGCCCAATTTGTGGGTAATTGAAAGGTTCACCGGACGGATACCAATATCTTGCCTTCTTCGCGTCACCCTTGCCGATGCTCACTCCACACCTCCGCGTTGCCGCTGACGGTATCCGTCCGGTGAACCCATCTTTCCGTGTCACTCAGCAGGCCCGATAATTTCCGGTTGGCTGGACATCGCGTGCGAAGCGAGCACGTGAGAGCCAACGCGGAGGTGTGGAGTGAGCATCGGCAAGGGCGACGCGAGAAAGGCGAGATATTGGCAGCAGACGTTGGCCGAGGCGGCGCGGAGCGGGTTGTCGATCCGCGAGTTCTGCCGGCGACGGCGGCTGAAGGAGAGTCAGTTTTACTGGTGGCAGCATCGGCTTCGAATGGCCCGACCGGAAGGAGCGATATCGAAGCCGGGCGCGCGGGGAGGACCGGAGAGCTTCGCCCTGGTGAGCGAGGAAGGGGGGGCGATGGATGCCGGGATCGAGTTGGTACTGGGCGGCGGGCGGCGATTGCGCCTTCGTAAGGGGGTGGATGAAGAGACGCTGCGGGCAGTGCTGGCGGCTCTGGAGCCAGCCGGATGCTGAGTTTTCCGGCGGCGATCAAAGTGTACCTGTGTACCGTGCCGTGCGATATGCGGCGCTCCTTCGACGGGTTGTCAATGATGGCCGAGCACGTGATCGGGTGCAACCCGTACGCCGGCCACCTGCTGGTGTTTTTGAACCGGCGGACGGACCGGGTGAAGATTTTGTATTGGGATCGGGATGGGTGGGCGATCTGGTACAAGCGGCTGGAGGCGGGGACCTTCCAGTTTCCCTTTGTGGAGACGGGAAGGAAGGAGATTGCGGCTTGGGAGTTGGCGGTGCTGCTGGAGGGGATTGATCTTAGCAAAGGGAGACGGCGGAAGCGGTACAGTCTGCCGGGAGCCGCCCCGCCGGAGGCCGTGCGGGACGCCGAGAAAAAATAATCGCGGGGTGCGATATTTTTTGTTGACATCCTCCGATAGCTATAACATGTCTATCGGCATGATGGATTTAGGGCCAGTCCGGCGGCGCTTGGCGCGACTCCAGCGGCAACTGCGGGAACTGGGGCCTCTGCATCCGGGCACCATCAGCGAGCAGTACAACGTGTGTGGACAGCCCGGCTGCCGCTGTAAGGACCCCAACAACCCCCAGCGGCACGGTCCGTATTACCAGTTGAGCTTCACCTGGCGAGGCAAAGGTAGCACGCGATTCCTGCGGCCCGAGCAGGTCGAGCCGATGCGGAGGAAGGTGGCCAACTACAAGCGGCTGCGGGACCTAATGAGCGAGTGGGTGCAGTTAGAGATCGAGCGGGAACGGGCGGAGCGGGAGAAGGAGAAGCGCGCCGGTGGAGATTGATCCCAACTACTTGCCGAATGATGCGGCGGCTTTGCGGCAGATGGTGGTGGGGCTGCGGGCGGAAGTTGCGGAGCGGGACCGCAAGCTGCGGCAACTGCAACATTGGCTGGAGCAGTTGCTACGAGCGCGCTACGGGCCGAGGCGCGAGCACGTAGATGAGAACCAGTTGTTCCTGTTTGCGGCTGAAATCCTGGCCCAAGGCGGGAAGACGCCTCCCGCCTCGGAGGAAAGCCAAGCGCCCGCGTCGAACGCGAAGCCAGGGCACCCACGTCTCGGGCATGGCCGGGGAGCGTTACCGAAATCCTTAAAGCGGGAGGCACGGTTTATGACCTTGCGGAAGACCGGCGGCAATGCCCGCAATGCAAGCGGGAGCTGAAACGCATCGGGGAAGAAGTCAGCGAGCGGTTGGAATACGTGCCGGCCTCGTGGGTGGTGATTGAGGAGGCGTGTCAGAAATACGCCTGCCCGAAGGGGTGTACGGTGGTCACGGCGGAGAAGCCGGAGGCGCCGATTGAGAAAGGGCTGCCGGGGACGGGACGGTTGGCGCACGTAGGGGTGAGCAAATACGGAGATCACTTGCCGCTGAACCGTCAGGAGGAGATTTTCCGCCGCCAGGGCGTGGAGTTGCCGCGGCAGACGATGGGCGACTGGATGCGGTGCTGCGCGGAATTGCTCTACCCTCTCTACGAGCGGATGAAGAAGCAGGCGGTGGGCTCGAAGGCGGCACAGACCGATGACACGCCGGTGCCGGTGCTGGACGTATGTGGGGGACGACGCACATCCGTACACGGTGTACGACTACACACCCAACCGCAGCCGCGACGGACCGGAGGAGTTCCTGAAGGAGTTTCGGGGATTTCTCCAGGCCGACGCGTACTCCGGGTACGATCATTTCTATAAAAAGCCCGGGCGCGGGATGGTCGAGGTCGCGTGTTGGGCGCACGCGAGGCGGCGGTTTTTTGAAGCGCAGTCCTCGGACTTGATGCGCTCGACGGTGATGCTCGCCTATATCCGCTTGCTTTACGACGTGGAGCGCGAAGCCCGCGACGGGAAGCTCGACGGAGAGGGGCGCCGGGCGCTGCGACAAGAGAAGTCAAAACGGATCCTGGACGACATCCGCGCCTATCTGGAGCGCGAGCCGCCGCAGGTGCTGCCCAAGAGTCCCGAGGGAGAGGCCATCGCCTACACGTTGTCGAATTGGAAAGCCCTGACCCGCTACTCGGACGACGGCGACCTGGAGATCGACAACAATGGTGCGGAACGCAGTTTGCGCGGGGTCGCGGTGGGAAGGAAGAACTGGTTGTTTTTTGGCAGCGACAACGGCGGCCGGACCGCCGCGGTGCTGACCAGCCTCATCGCAACCTGCAAGAGACATGGCATTAATCCGTTCGCCTACCTCCGCGACATCTTCGATCGGATCAGCAGCCATCCCAAGAGCCGACTTGCCGAGCTGCTTCCCGACCAATGGAAAGTCGCGCACCCGCCCGCCACTCCCTGACCCGGGATTCCCGCCCTTTACCCGGCTCAACTGCAATCCATACTCGCCCCTAACCGCCAACATGGGTTCGCCGGACGCTTACGGTTCACCGGACGGATGCGATCAACCTCATCCTGACCGCCTGGAGAATTGATTCCGTGGGCTTTCCCTCGAATGAGGAAACGATAAGGGCGGGAGCCGGACCAACCAAACGCGGCCTGAAGAGTGCGATGAAGCTCGGCGAGGGTAGTGTTGTTGTTGACCCGAAGGCGGCACCAGAGATGCGGGCTGGTGTCGCGGACCTGATAAATTTCGCTAGCGGTGGCTGCATCGCTCATCGGTGCGACTTGCGTAACGCCTACTCCGCCTCATTTCACGAACTTCTTGAACTGCCCCTGATCATTTTCGGACTCCCAATACCAAGCATCTTCTCAAAAGAGATTCTGAAAGCTGACCGCCTGAAACGTGGTGGGATTAGACCAGGCACGACAAACTAAATCAAAATCCTCTCCACCTCGTCCAGGGCGATTTCGTCGTTCGTGCGGTCGTAGAGCTTGGTGGTCCCGTGGCGATTCGTGCGCGGCAATGGCCTGGGCGTGCTCCAGGCTACCGCCGTTCAGAAAGTACGCTGTGATGCCGGTGGCGCGGAAGGTATGGCAACACGTGGACGGCGGCAACGCGGCCACCCGTGCCCGGCGCTTGATCATCAAAAACACCTCGATCCGGCTGAGCAGCCGGTCGGTGATCTCGCGCTTGCGGTTGACACTGCGAAACAACGGTTCTTTTGTCTCTCGCCTTTCCAATTCGGCGGCTGCAGCATAGGTGTCCACGTAGGCCTGGGCATTGTGATGGGCCGGCACTTCGTGCCGCTCCCCGCCCTTCTCGTGAAAACGGAACCAGGACCGCCGTCCGTCATCATAGTAATCCCCGATTTTCATCTTCACCACGGCACTCACCCGCGCAAAAGTGCAGACCATCACCCCGATGATTGCCCGGTCCCTCAATCCCACCACCGTCTTCGTGTCCGGAAGAACGGTACAATAGCCATAAATGAAAATATCCAGCCAGGCGCAACAGTGAGCGCATTTCCGCCGCTCATGAAGGCTTACCTCCACGCCAAGCGCCTCCCTTCCATTGCTTTGTGATGTAGTCTGCTGTCCGGCCGGCTAGGGCTTGGATTGTGAGAGAAGGATTGAATCCGCCGTCGGTCACCATCACACTTCCATCCGTAATAAACAGGTTATCCACATCGTGACTCTGGCTAAAGGCATTGACGACGGAGGCTTTCGGATCGTTCCCCATGCGGCATGAACCGTTCTGGTGGTCACCCACACCACCTCGTCCATTGCGGCCTCTCCAAGTGCGAATCGCACCGGCTTCCTTGAGCAGCATCTCCTCCTTGTCCATCACAAAGTTGGCGATCACTAGATCCAGCGGCAGCCAGGAGTGTGTAATGCGCGCAACCGGAGTGCCCCACGCGTCACGGATCCTTGGGTCAAGGTCCACACGGTTGCGTTCCTGAGGCATGGCCTGGCAGTTACTGCCCAAATGGATGAAATGGCGAAACCAGCATCGCTGGAATTCCTTGTGCTGCTTGCCCCACCGCGGCTCTTCCGGCGGACGGTTTCCAGCGAATTCTATGGGCAGGGTGCAGTAGTAGTTGTAAATATAGCCTCCCCCGATCACCTCACCGCCGCGAGGGTGGTTCCAGTCGTTGAAGGCGATCGACGGACCGGGGCCCTTTTCATGAGGAATCTCCTGCTCAAAGATGCCGAAGGCATCGGCCCCGGTGTGGTCGTTCAGATTCCGTCCCACTTGGTCTGAAGAGTTGCCAAGGCCGCGAGGATGCAGGCGGCTTGCCGAGTTCAAGAGCAGCCGAGGCGTTTCCGTGGCCGAGCAAGCCACAACCACCAAGTCGGCGTATAGTTCGTGTCCGCGCTTCTCCCGATCAAAATACTGCACCCCGGTCGCTCGCCCTTTTTCATCGGTGAGGATACGAGTCACAAAGCATTGATCGTGCAGCTGGCAGTGGCCTGTCTTGATAGCGGCGGGAATCACCGTCATCTCGGTGCCGGATTTTGCGCCCACCTCGCAGATGTACGCTAGGCACCAACTGCACTGCACGCATGCGATCCGGCCATGATAAGGTGCCGTCAGAATCGCGAAGGGTGGCGGGAAGGGGTGCCAGCCAAGCCGTCGGCCAGCGTCCCGAACGATTTCACCCGTCGGGTTGATGGGAAGCGGCGGGACGGGATAAGGCTTCTTGCGAGGCTCGGCGAAGGGGTCGGCACCTGCCAAGCCCGACACTCCAAGCACGTACTCAATCTTTTCGTAATAGGGCTCGAGGTCGTCATAGCTGATGGGCCAGTCTTCGAGGCTGCTGCCGACGATCGTCCCGTACGTCGATTTCATGCGAAAATCTTCGCACTTATAGCGCCAACACGCCGCGCCGTACGCCAGGGTGCCACCCCCAACGGCGGCGTCCGTTTTGCCGTAGATGTCGTCCACGCCGGGATAAACGATGCGCGCCTTCTCTCGGTCGGTGTAACGGAACGTCCGGGGGTTGGCGAAAACTGACGGCCCGTAGGCGGGAGGAACTGAGTATTGGGACTTGAGCTCATCATGATTGAAATCGGCCATCGTATAGTGTTTCCCGCGCTCCAACAGAACCACAGACATCCCGGCCTCAGCCAGCTCTTTTGCGACAACCCCGCCTCCGGCACCCGATCCCACGATCACCGCGTTCACTTTCCGATTCGCCATCCTCATCCTCCAAAGTTAATCATCTTCCAGCTGAGGCCCTTCCGGTTTCCACCGTGACTCGGATCGCCGTAATAGCCTTCCATGGTATGCCTTACGATCAGCAAGAAGAACTTTTTGCCGACGGGACCGGCACCAACACCAGACTCGAAATCCCGGAGGATCGACGTCTGGTCCTCCCACCTGAGTAACGCAAAATTCTTGCCGTGCCGCCTGCTGCTTACATTGTTGATCATTGACAGCCCTTGTTGGTAGTGCATCCTATAAAAGCGGCCAATGGGCCGCGCCAGGACTCCGTCGATAAACTGAACGACCCCTGCCTGCTTCGCACCCGGATAGTCGTCGGGCGGAACAATCTGTTCACAAACCGCGCCAGCTGTTACGACCTGCTCCAGAGTAAAAAATCTGTAGCCGAGAGTCGGCCTTGAGACCGCTGTCGTCTGCGACGCACCTAGCTTTAAAGGTGACCATACTACGGTTCCGCTCACGGCGATGTCCTTGAGAAAGTGTCTTCGGTCCATAGTGGCTCCTTTCGGGCAGCTTAGAAGAATAAGAATTCCGCGGGTCGAAGTGCTTGGCGCATTTGTAGGCGCTCCGAGACGAACCTGGAAACTTTCGGAGTCCGTGACTTGGCCCTGGCCGTTTCCTAATTACGTTGTTCCTTATGTTCCAGGAATATCGGCCTCCTTGGGTACGCAGCTCATCTGCTGCACTTGCTGTGGCTCCATGCTCCCTCTCATTCGATGTGTGAACCCGCATGATTCACGGACAACCAATTGGGGAGGAAGCTTCTTGATAACGAAACGGCCCGACTTGCCCTTTATCCGCTCGATCAAAATCCTGGTCGCCTCAGCTCCAACATCATATTTAGGCAGGTCAACCGTAGTCAGCCGCGGATGGAAGCACCCAAGCCAAGGATAATCATCAAAGCTAACCAAACCGAAATCTTCCGGACACCGCACGCCCATCTCTTCAGCGGCCTTCATGAGTCCTACAGTCATCAAATAGTTGGCAACATACACAGCGTCAGGTCGTCGGGGGAGAAGCGCAAGCCCAGCCCGATACCCGGACTCGATACGATAATCGCCTTCAACTATGAGGTCCTGGCACTGGGGTAATCCTCCGACCCTGAGAGCCTTGCGAAACCCCTGCCAACGGGCGCGGCCGTTGCTCACATTCAGTGGACCACCTACGAGGCCAATCCTGCGGTATCCCTGCCGGACGAGGTGACTCACGGCCTCGAATGCGCCCTGAAAGTCATCTGACAACACAGCATCGGCCTTCAGATCGCGACACGTGCGCATAACCAACACACAAGGCACCTTGGTGGCGCACAACACATGACACAGGGAGTGCGCGAGGGACCCAGGGGCCTTCGTTAGCAGGATGCCATCTACTCGTTTCGACAGCAGCAACTCCAAATACTGTTCCTCCTTCTCTAGTTGGTTGTCGCTGTTGCAAAGCAAAATACTGTAGCCCGCCTTCTGCGCTTCATCTTCGACGCCGCGAACTATAAGCGGGAAGAAGGGATTGGCGATGTCAGGGACAACAACCCCGATGGTGTGTGTTTGCCGTTTGGCGAGGCTCCGAGCCAGCAAGTTAGGCCGATAGTTCAACTCCCGAATGGCCTCCTCGACCTTCCGCCGCAATGGCGTACTGACGTGCGCTTTTTTGTTTATGACAGATGACACTGTGAAGACTGAGACCCCCGCACGCTGCGCCACGGCGTGGATATTCGGTTCCTTTAGCGACTTGTGCTGGCGAACCCGCTTTGAATTCATACGCTTTGCGTTTTTAACTCAATCCTTTGGACCACACGGCCAGAGAATGCTCGTACTTAGAAATTCGGCCAACTCGTCACCGGCGGCAGCCTGGCGTCCGAGCGACTAACGCGGCTGGCGACCACTGCAGTCTCCAAATCCCCACCACGCACACACTCCTCCGAAGGAGATGATCCGATCCGGAACGACAAACTGTGGGGCCACCGAGCAATCACATTCACTACAGGCGACCCAGCAGCTGTGCGCATCCCGACGGGGACTCCGAGAAGCTCTAATTAGCTCCGTTCTCAAAAGTGCCCCTGGTGGCTTCCCCTCTTTCGTAGCATGCCGTCCTGGCACCCACGTATTTATATAGCACAGATCCGGCGACCGGTCACACCCCAAGATAGTTCTTTCCCGTCAGGCTGCGTACTATTCGTTTGGTTGACAAACCTCCTACGAAGCCCTGGACTACACCGTGTTCCCGATAGAAGTGTCCAAAGCCAAGTTTTCGCAACTTTGCCATGTATAAGCGTTTAGCATGCCCACTGCGGTGCAGTCTGTACTCCCCGGTGGGCTTGCGCTCCACCTCGATTCGGCGCGCTGCTACACACTTGCCTTTCGAATTCAGGAAAGTCAAAAAAAGGCTTGACACGTTCTCGCGGTGGGTGTACAAAGTTCGAGTTTATCTAAGCGCTTAGAAATCTCAACTTTCTGCCAATGCCGGGTGTGACGAGGAGGCGGTCATGCGATTTAAGTGTACGATGGCGATGCTTGGAGGTCTGATTTTTTGTGCGTCAGCGTTGGCCCAAGTTAGTACAGGAAGCATTGTCGGGACCGTGAGGGACCCCGGCGGGGCGGTGATCCCGGGGGCCAAGGTGGTCGCGACCAGTTTGGGCACGAATGAGACGTGGAATACCGTGACCGGAGCCCAAGGCGGGTACGTGTTCACTCGGCTGCCAATCGGAAGGTATTCGATCTCAGTGCAGGCCTCTGGATTCAAGATGTTCATCCAAAGCGGGGTCACGCTGAACGTTCAGAGTCGGGTTGAAGTCGATGCCCGGCTGGAATTGGGAGCAATCAATCAAACGGTGAGCGTCACCGGGAATGTACCTCAGCTTCAGACACAGAGCGCCGATGTCGGACAGGTAGTCAACTCTCGGCTGGTAGTGGATTTGCCTCTAAATGGAAGGCGTTACGACCAGTTGGCCTTGTTGACGGCGGGGGCGAACGAGACTACGCCCGCTTTTCTGCCGAGAGCGGAAGGCGTGTTCAGTATGAACGGCAACAGCTCAACTCAGAACAATTTCGTGCTGGATGGTGCTGATAACAACTCCTATACCACCAATCTTCAAGATCAAAGTGCCCAGTCGGTGCAGCCGGCGGTTGACTCGCTCGCTGAATTCAAGGTGCAAACGCGGGACTACTCAGTGGAATACGGGCGCAATGCCGGAGCCGTCATCAACGCGTCTCTCAAATCAGGAACCAATCAGCTTCATGGTGATGTCTACGAATTCTTGCGAAATGCTTCACTAGATTCCAATGACTTTTTCCTGAATCGGGCCGGCCAAAACATTCCTCCCTACCAGCAGAATCAGTTCGGGTTCACCTTGGGTGGACCCATCAGGAAGGGTAAGACGTTTTTCTTTGTCAACTGGGAAGGAACGCGGATCAATCAAGGAACCACCCTGCTCAGTACTGTGCCAACCCCGCTGATGCATCAAGGTGATTTCACTGAGCTTAGCCCCTCCCCGACTTCACCATCCATTCAGCCGCTCGCCCAATTCTCAAATTGCATCCAGGGTGGCATCGTTCAGGCAAGCTGCATAGACCCCGTTGCCTCGAAAATTTTCGCACTCTATCCGATGCCCAATACCAACTTGGCGCAGAATGGAATTCCTGGGGGATTCGTTGGAAATAACTACATTGCCAGCCCGACGGCGACCCACAACAGCGATGAAGTGGGCACCCGCCTTGACTATCGTTTCCGGGAATCCGATACCCTTTTCGGCCACTTTGTGATGTTTGACCTGCGTCAGAACCGCCCTGGGATTTTCACGCAGACCAACCTTATCGCTGATGGCACCTTGGATTCAACTCAAGGCATTAACGATGACCGCGGCACGAACGTGACCCTGGGCTGGACCCATATTTTCAACCCACGGACGTTAAATGATCTCCATGCCACTTTCGACCGCTCGGCATCTCACTCCAAACCGGCAACCCTAGGCAAAATTGTCGATCCCAGTTTTGGTTTGAACGGTATCCCAAATTTCGGACCCTCCATTTCGGGCGGCCTGCCGGAGCTCGATATCAGCGGATTTAATCAGCTCGGCAGTCCGCAATGGTTGCCTCAAAGCCAGTTTGCCCAGATCTGGCAGTTCAAGGACGCCCTCACTTTGATTAAGAACACCCATACGATCTTACTGGGCGTGGAGATAAGACGCGATTCGGATAATTTCCTCGACTTATGCTGTAACCGCGGCCAGATGAGTTTTAGTGGCCAGTATACTGGGCAAGGGATTACCGATTTTTTGCTAGGCTTGCCGAATGCGGATCAGCTCGAGAATCTCGACGTGGCGCACATTTACCGGAACGGCCGGGCTGCCTTTGTACAGGATGCCTGGCGTGTAAATTCGAAGCTGACAATCAACTATGGTCTTCGCTATGAATACTCCAGTCCATTATTCGAACGTCAGAATCATGTAACCAACTTCAGCCCGAGCCTGAACAATGGGCAAGGAGGGCTATTTACCACTCCGTCCAATGCTAGCGGCACCTTCCAGCGGACATCAGTCCACCCCTATTACGGCGGATTTGCTCCGAGAGCGGGTTTCGCTTTCAAGGTTACTCCGAAGCTGGTGATGCGGGGCGGAGCCGGA
Source organism: Terriglobia bacterium (assembly GCA_035531475.1). GTDB lineage: Bacteria > Acidobacteriota > Terriglobia > UBA7540 > UBA7540 > CALCEB01. The sequence continues at coordinate 7,041 of DATKST010000067.1, read as the reverse complement.
GTCTATTATGAGAATTATTACCGGTACGGCAGTGAGAGCCAGTTGGCCTTGAACCCGCCTCTCCTCACCGATGCCAGCCAGACGGTTTCGCCTTCCGAAGCGCCTGGAATCTTCTTAAAAAATGGGTTCCCGTCGAACTTCCTTACTCCGATTAACATTAACAACAGTGCCCAGGTCAGTCAGCTGTTCATCCGAGCTATTGATTCGAATCTGATTCCCAGCCAAATCTACGAAGGCAGCTATGGATTCGAGTACTCGCCGACCACAAATCTGATGTTTGAGCTCAATTATGTCTTTAACCAGGCCCGCCACCTCTGGGCTTTAAGTAATGTAAACCAGAGTAACCTGATTCATCCGGGACAACCACCTGTTATACCTTTTCCCAATTTTCGACAGAACCTTTCACTACCACCGAGTCAGACGTTTCCAACCTATATCGAGTGGCTCGACAGCGGGTCAAACTCCAATTACAATGGCCTCCAGTTCACGATCGAGAAGCGCATGTCGCGAGGGTTAAGCTTTCTGACGTCCTACACCTGGAGCAAAGCGATGTCTCAGGTGAGTGACTTTGAAGCTGGACTTCGCGGGATTCAGGACCGCTACCACCGCAACTTGGAGTGGGGACTCTGGGACAACGATACGCCTCAGCGCCTAGTGAACAGCCTTACCTACATGCTGCCTTTCGGAGCAGGAGAGAAGTATGCCACCTCAGGTACAGTGGGGAGGATCTTGGGCCATTGGCAGCTTAATGGAATCGTGACCTATTCTTCGGGGCAACCATTGGCCATCGGTATTCCGTTTGATACGAGCGGTACAGGTGCCGGGAATCGCCCAAATTGTCTCGCAACCTCGGGCGGGTTCAGTCCAACCATCAACCAATGGCTTAACCCTGCAGCTTACGCAATGCCAGCGACTTATTTCTTCGGCAATTGCAGTCCGACGCCAGGCCCCCGGGCTCCTGGCATTTCCACCTGGGATACTTCGCTTTTCAGAAACATCCAGATTTCGGAGACCAAGTACTTCCAATTCCGAGCAGAGTTCTTTAACACGTTCAACACACCCCAGTTTGGTTCTCCGAACACCACCATTAATCAGCCTTCTTTCGGGCAAATTTCGAGCTTGCTGCTTCCTCCGCGGCAGATTCAGTTTGCTCTGAAGTTTTATTTCTAAGGTACGCTGTAACGAGCTCCGGTCGCGAGCAGTGCAGGGGGCGATGAGCTACGGGTGGATAGAGGAGGCGCGGGTAGATGTGGAAGAGGATGGGAATATGGGAGGGGGGAGAGGAATTACCCTGGGAATGGGCGCGGCGGGAGAGCGGGTTAGCGAAGATCCGGGAGGAGATGGCGGCCCTTGAGCACGGTGCGCCAAGCGGAGAAAGCGAAATCAAGGAGCAGCAGGGGTCGACGAGCAATCGATTGAGGATTTCGAGAAGAGGCCGAAGCAAAATCTCTATAGAATCTGGAATCGAAACAAATTTAGAGCGGCAGCCCGTGGAGTGATATACGCAGATGAATCTCTGGTGGCGTGACGAGGCGGCTCGGAGAGGCTCGAACTTCGACCGGAGGCAGTTTCTGCAAAGTAGCGGCCTAGCGGGGGCTATACTGCTGGGTGGAGGGCGGAGACAACCCACATCGCGCAACCAGCAGAAATTTCGGATCGGTATGGCGGCGACCGAGTGGCTCGCCCCCAGCCCCTCGACGGCAACTTACTGGAAAGCTTGCTACGCAATCGCCAGCATTGGAATGGGCGCTATGGAGCCTGATAACTCGGCTGCACAACTTGACTCCGCCTACGGTTCACGAATCCATGAGTTCCGAAGCCGCTCGATTGAGATAGGAGCGTGTCCTACCGGTGTCTATCAAGCACTATCTCTTCACATTCCTGCTCGGCTGCCAGAGATGCGCTCCAAGATTTCCGCGGTATCGGGCTTTCTTAAGGCTGTCGGCGCCCAGTATCTGAACCTCGGGTGGGACGTACACGGCGCATCTCACGGCCAGCCTTACCGGCGGACCCCGGAAGACGTGAAGAATGCAATACATGCTATGGATGAGCTCGGGAGGCTTTCCAGTGAGGAACATGGAATTCCGATGGCATATCATGCTGAGCGTGACACGCGTAAGGAAATCGTGCGCCAGGTTCTCGACGGTACCAACCCTGACTATGTTCACTGGTGCGCTGACGTTGGACATTTGACAGCCATGGGGTTTGACGCCGTGGCCGTCGTAAAGGCGTACTATTCCCGTCTCATAGTGAGTCATTGGAAAGATTTCGATCCAGACCTTCCCGCCCCCAAGTATCTGGGCGGCGAGGCTCGGGGTGACTTTGTGGAACTGGGAAAAGGAGTGGTCGATTTTCCAGTACTCGCCGCCTTTCTCCTTGCGAACGGCTACGATGGCTGGGCAATGATCGAACTTGATCGCACCCGAGAGCCTTCGGTACTGACTAGCGCGTGGGAAATGGAAAGGTACGTGACAGAAGACTTGCGACTCAGAGTTTATCCGACTCACCATCGTCCTCTGACGGCTTAATTGCACTGCAAGGAATTGCTCCGGTTTCCTGGGTAGCATCGTGTGGTGCTCTTCTTTGAGTAAAATGGAGCCTCTGGCTGACCTGCACTATGCTGAGTTTTGATACATCCTGCCTTAAGTGGTTCGGCCTCATCCTAATCGTCGGCTTGTCCGCCCACCCATGCCTCCCTCAGGAACCCCTTACACGCGCTCGCGGAGAGCTCGATGCCGGGCAGGTTACACCTGCGATTCGCGTGCTAATCGACTACTGCCGACTTCACCCCGCCGATCCCAGGGTCTATAATCTCCTCGGTATCGCCTATGCCCGCGAGGGAGATATCGTGCAGTCGCTTGAGATGTTTCGTAGGTTCGCTCGGCTGGCTCCAGATAAGCCGCAAGCTTATAACAACCTGGGGGCTACTTACCTTCGGCTGGGCGACGAGGACAAAGCAGAACGTGCATTTCGGCGTTCTCTCGCACTTCGTCCTGACGATGTCAACGTGCTCTATAATCTCGGTGCCCTGCTGAACGCAATGCACCAGTACACGGCAGCCCGTCCACTTCTGCAACGCGCCTTCAGCCACCAGCGATCGGCACCGATTGTCTATGAACTGGCTGTAGCCATTGCCGGCAGCGGAGATCACGAAGTGGCTTTGCGCCTGATCGGCTCTATGCCACCGCCGGCGGGCATCCATCGTTTACCCTGGCTCCGGCTTCTGGGAACGTTGAATCTGAAAGAGGGTAATCTGGAGGAAGCCAGTCGATTCCTGGGGAAAGCACTTGAGTTGGCTCCTAATGACAATGGAACACTTTACGCTCTGGCGGTAGTTCGGCTCAAATCAAGACGCACAGCTGAAGCCATCTCGCTGCTCGATAAGACCATGACCTCAGTTCCCCCCAGCCAGCGTTGCGCTCGTATAGCTGATATCTTGGTCCACTTTGGGGCAACGGACGCGGCTATTCAGGAATTCGAGCGCGCAATAGAACTGGATCCCCATTCTTACAGCGCCTTTTATAATCTGGCGATCTTGCGCCTCGGAAGGGGAAAAGACTTGCCGGGCGCTTTTCAGGCGGCTGAACAGGCCTTGGCCATCCGGCCCAGCGCCGAAATCCATGACCTCTTGGGTGACATTTGCGACGATGAGGGTCATTTCAGACAGGCCCTGGAGCACTACCAGCAAGCTGTTCAGATGGGTCCCGACAACGACAGGTTTATTTTTGACCTTGGGGTCGAACTCATTCTTCACAATAATTACGATGTCGCTCAGACGATTTTCCAAATTGCAGAGAAGCGCTTCCCCCGGTCCGCGCGTGTCGCCTTAGGGCTCGGTGCGGCAGAGTACATGGAGGGCAAGCGACACCGGGCAGTGATCGCGTTTTTAGATGCGGTGAACCTTGACTCATCCTACAGACCTGCCTACCTGTTTCTGGGTGAAGCTGCCGACTTTGCGGGAACACACCTTCCGTTGGTGATTGCGAAGCTTTCCCAGATTGCCCGTCAGGAACCCGGGAGCTTCGGAATTCAATATTATTATGGTGCTGCTCTAGTTAGCAGGATGGACCACACAGGAAACCTGGCGGATGCGGGAAAGACCCTCGCGATATTGCGCCGAGCTGCCTCACTTAACCCCAGAGATCCTCGGGTGTATTACCAGATGGGTGAGATCGCGAGGCTCCAGCATCGGGACTGTGATGCATTACCAATGTACCGAAGAGCGATTTCCCTTGATCCTGAATTTGCGGATGCCCTTTACAAGCTCGCCCAGGCTTATGTCCACCAAGGACGCAAAGAAGATGCGCAGCGTCTCTTCGCCCGCCAGCGTAAGGTGGTCGTTGAGGAAAAACAGGAACTTTATCATCGCTCTGGCGCAATCGAGAGCTTCATTCTGCAGATTCGGAACGCCAAATGAGTTTGAGGTCCGCACGATTTGGAGTCCGAAAATGATTGGGGGTAGCTCAAGATGTTTGTGAAATGACGCGGCATAAGGGTTACGCCTGTAGTTCCGGTTTTTCGGTTCGTCTCCCAAAACAGTGATTAGCATTCCTCCGGTAGCGGAAGATGGGCGCAGCAATGATAGATGGCGGCGGTGAAGTTCTTAACGGTCCGGAAACCGAACGAACGATGACTCACCAGCTTGATCTTGTTGTTCATTCCTTCGAGGGCGCCGTTGGAAATGCGCAGTCGGGTCCAGGTCAGGACGCCGTCGAGATGAGCGCGGAGCATCCGAACGAAGTCTTTGAAGGGTTGGAGCCGGGAGCGCATGGCCGAGTGCATCCAGCGTCGAAGATGCTGTTCGGCCCGGTCCGGCTGGTGATAATCCCAGAAGAGTTGAAAGGCTTCCTTCAGATAGTAGGCGCGCACGATGGGGGTGTTCCAGCGCACCAAGGGGGAGAGGCGCTCGCGCTCGTCGGTCTTCAAGTTCCAGGGGTTTTTCAGCAGCAGGAAGCGCGTTCTCTTGAAGAATATCTTCTCCCGACCGCTCCGACGGCGCATCGCACTCCGCCGCACCTCCTCGACCGCCCGGTTGAGGTGCTGCACCAGATGAAAGCGGTCAAAGAGAACCTGAGCGTTGGGGGCGTGGAGTTGAACGGCCTTCAGGTAGGCCTGCCACATGTCCAGGCAGACGACCCGGACCGTGGCCGAGCGGCGCTGGCCCAATGGGGCGAAGAAGCGGGTCAGGGTTGCCTCGGTTCGATCCTCGCCCACCCAGAGCAGCGCCCCGCGCTCCAAGTCATAAACGACGGTGAGGTAGTGATGTCCTTTGCGACGACGTTGCAACCCATAAGCCACCACGCGCCGCACGATGGAGGCCACACTCTTCCCATCCAGCCGGAAATGCCGGGCCGTCTGCTGCCAGCTCAGATGCCGGGCCAACTCCGACACGGCGCGAGCCAAGGCCGTGGTGACGCGCACCCAAATCTGCGCCCACGGCACGGCCTCCACCCGCACCCCGCAGTGGGGGCAGCGTACTCGGCGAGGTCGATAGTGCAGCACCAGTGGCAGATGGCGCAGCGACAGGTCTCGCCAACGGCGCGCCTCCTCGACTTGGTGAACTTTCCGGCACCGCCCCCGGCAAACCCCACAGCGCAGCGTTCGGGACCTGAGCCGATCAATTTCCACCACGATCTGTTCTGGGCCTGGCTTCACGGCGATTACGTAGTGGGCTTTCAATTGGAGAAGTTTCCTGATAAAGGTTTCTGTGAGCACTTCGTTTCGACCCCCTTGGCGTCGTTTTTTGCGGAACAACGTAAGGTAACCGATTCGAGGTGCTCCTTTCCACGTACCCACCGCAACTTATTGCATTTTCAATCTCTCAGCCCCTTCACACTTTTGGGAGAGGAGCCAAAAAACTCCACTCGCCGCGACCCTCGACGCCGAAGTCACCACAGAGGTTGAAAGCCTTCTCGGCGCGCAGACCGTCGGGGCGATGGACCTGGAGGCGATGGAGATGGGCCTGCGTCGCCGCACGCTGCAGGTAGCGGCCCGCATCGTCGAGCATCGGCTCAATGCGGACCACTCTGATTATCAGGGGGGCAACTGCGCTGCCGGTGTGGGCAGAACGCTCGCTACGTCGATCGTCGGCGGAAGACTTTCACCAGCGTGCTGGGAGAATTGAATCTAGAGAGGGCCTACTACTACTGTGCCGCCTGTCAGAAAAGCTTTTTCCCTCGCGATCAAGCGCTGGGGCTGGAAGAGTCGGCGCTTTCCCCCGCGGTGCTGCGCATGACGGGCACGGTGGCTTCGCTGGTCAGTTTTCAGGAGGGCAGTGAGTTGATGAAGGAATTGGTCGGCGTGGAGGTCAACGCGAAGAGGATCGAACGAGCGGCGGAGAAGTTGGGAGGCGAGATCGCGGAGCAAGAGCGGCACTCCACCTACCGTAGGCGAGGGCGTAGCTTCTTAAGAAGCTCTGTGGGCGAGGTCACTCTTGCTGATAGCTTAGTTTGCGGGAAATCTCTTGGATTCAAAGTGACCAGGAAGTCGGCACTGCCCTCTTGAGCACATTCACAAAAGCAATTGTCCCCCGGGTCGGGAGAGATCTCGATCATTCCTGCCACAGCTACTTCATCTGCCTCTTGCCTGAGCAGATTGATCAGTCGGCCTGCTACGTTTGGGCGAACGTTCAACCGCTTCGCCACCTCTTTGTACTCCTCCAGGATCTCATCCGTCACGAGCCAAGCGAATCTATCGTTCTCAATCCACTCGTAAAGCAAATCGCCACTGCTGTTCCTGCCCGCCACGAACGATGACCTGAAGGCTGCAGACCGAAATTATCATCGACGTGGCCGCCCCTGCTCTATGCCCGCGGGGTTTTGATTCCGCTTTGACACCGGCTGCTGGCCTTTACTTCTTTTCGCTCCGGTAGAGTCGGATACCTTTCGAAATATCCTCTGTCGGATTTTCCCCCTCCCTTGACCCTTGGAATCTGAGGTAAGCGATTTATTTTCATGCTGGAAGGTTCAGGCAGGGGCGCTATTATGTACCCATGTAAGTACTTGACATTGGCCTTTTCATTGTCTATGATGTGCATGGAGG
>DATKST010000066.1:0-12891 GCA_035531475.1 Terriglobia bacterium | reverse complement strand
CCTCCATGCACATCATAGACAATGAAAAGGCCAATGTCAAGTACTTACATGGGTACATAATAGCGCCCCTGCCTGAACCTTCCAGCATGAAAATAAATCGCTTACCTCAGATTCCAAGGGTCAAGGGAGGGGGAAAATCCGTCGGGCTTTAGCCCCTGAGGCCCTCAGCGGCTAAAGCCGCTTCTCCTTGTCTTGGGGTTTGGCATGGCTGAAGCCATGCCCTGACGGTGCCTGATTCAACCTAATAAAGTAAAATTAGTTGCCGGTTGGCGCCGGGTGTGGCGGTTCCACCAGGCGATTGTATTTCTTCAGAATCTCCCGCAGCTTGGCGTGGGGAAGCGCCTGAACCGTGTGATGATTGATGCCGGTCATGGTCTTGGCGGCGACCATGGCGTTGACGATGGCCTCCTCCGTGGCCTCGACAGTAGCTTCAAAAAGGGGATCCATCTGGTCATTCGGGACCATTTCAATGTGGCGGATTCCCTCTGGCATGGCGGCCTTGGAATTGGCCGTGGAAAAGGCAATAAAGATGTCACCCGAGCCGTTGCCGGAAATGCTGCCGGTGCGGGCCAAGCCCAGCGCCGCGCGCCGCGCCAACCGCTTCATCTGGGTCGCAATAAGCGGCGCATCTGTAGCGACCACGATGATGATGGAGCCCTGATCCTCACGGCCCGGCCCAAAAACATTCGCCCAGACCTTGGGTCCCGGAATCTCCCGCCCCACCGGAATACCTGCGATCCGCAACAGGTCGCGGCTGCCGCAATTGCACTGCACCAGCACCCCAACCGTATAGCCTCCATATCGCGCCGCCAGCTTGCGTGAAGCCGTTCCGGTGCCGCCCTTGAATTCGTAACACACCATGCCCGTTCCGCCGCCCACATCGCCTTCGGCAATCGGGCCGGAGGTGGCCGAATCAAGAGCGTGAAAGGCGTCGGCAGGGTGAACGTGAAAGCCGTTGACATCATTCAAATACCCATCGTAGGTCTCAGCCACCACCGGCAAGGACCACCAGTACTCCGAGCCAGCCGGCTGCCCGTGCTTCACGCGCCAGGCAATCACCGCGTCGCGCACCACGCCCACGCTGTGAGTGTTGGTGATCATCACCGGCCCTTCCAGGAAGCCGGATTCCTCCACCCACGTCGTGCCGGTCATTTCGCCGTTGCCGTTCAGTGAAAACCAACCGGCAAAAACCGGGTCGGAATTCTGTTTGCCGCGGGGGAGAATGGCCGTTACACCGGTTCGGACCGGGCCTTTACCCACCACCAGCTTGCCGTTGCCGGAGATCAGGGTGGTGTAGCCCACTTCCACGCCTTTCACATCCGTGATGGCGTCGAGCGGGCCGGTCGTGCCGTCAAACGGAACGCCCAGATCGCGGGCGCGCGCCGGATGTGCCTGGCCCAAGGCCGGAGCAGCAGCAAGAAACAGGGCCATCAGGGTCAAAACGAAATTTGGAAAATGACGGTCAGCCATTCATGCGCTCCTGGATGGGTGATTCTGGCGTAGCGCCAGCATCCCTTCACACCGCTCAGGGCAGGCTCTGCTGGCACCTGACGCCGGGACGGCGGCGTTACCTTGGCGGCGGCATTACACTATCACAACGGCGCATGGCGCAAACATCGATGACCGCCATTGTCCCTCGGCTCGCTTAGAACGCGGACGTCGTTCCGGGGGAAACCGCCGGCCTCAATGGGGATTGCTTTTCGAGGCAGAAATATAACTTAGGTACGCTACAAGTGCCTTCAATTCCTCAGCGCTCAGGGACACCGGTGGCATTCCACCTTGTTGCATGCGGGCGGTGGGATGCTTCAGCGTTTTGGTTAGGAGGGCAGGGGCGATGGTCTTGCCAGTACCCGCAAGCGCAGAGGCTGCTGCTGTACCTGCGACGCCATCGGTCCCGTGACAGTCAGCGCATCCGTGTGCTTTGAAAATCAATTTGCCTTTAGACTCAAGTTTGTTCATCGGAGGTCCGGCTGTCGCACTTGGTTTCGCTTTAGCGGGCGCAGGTGAGGACGACCCGGAAGCCGGGGGGGCCGCTGGAGAGGCGGCCTTCGACGGTCCGGCTGTTGTACCTGGCTTCGCTTTAGCGGGCGCAGGTGAGGACGACCCGGAAGCGGGTGCTGTCGCTGCAGAAATGCTTATGTGCAACTCAAGTGGAATAACAACCGTTGAGGACGACACGGAAGCGGAGGTTGTCGCTGTTGAGGCGGCCTTCGACGGTCCGGCTGTCGCGGCTGGTTTCGCATTGGCTGGCGCAGATGAGGACGACCCGGAAGCGGGGGGTGCCGCCGCAGAGGCGGCCGATGTTCCCCCGAGGCTGGTCACGTAGGAAACCAGAGCTTTCATATCAGCAGCATTCAAAGTCAGAGGGACCATGCCGGCAGCTTTCATCTTGGCAGTCGGCGCTTCCAGAAGTGCTGTCAATTTAGCTGGCGGATACTGACTGGAAATATGAGTCAGCGCTGGCCCAGAGCCGCCACCTCCGCTCTTTCCGTGGCATCCACTGCAGTGTTGAGAATCGAAAATGCCCTTCCCCCGGGCCGCAGTTGCAGCGCCTGCCGAACTTCCAGTTCGTGCTTTCGATGGTCCTGCTGCTGCACGTGGTTTCGCTTTAGCTGGCGCACGTGAGGACGACCCGGAAGCCTGGGGTGCCGCGGCTTTCGACGGTCCGGCTGTCGCACCTGGTGCCGCTTTAGCTGGCGCGGGTGAGGACGAACCGGAAGCGAACGAAGTTAACGCAACGCCCCCAGTCCACATTTTCAGGTGATCTACTTCGGAAACGTTGTGAACCATATCGTGGCAACCGCTCGAAATGCACGATACTTGATTCGACTCGAGCGAAGCTAGAGGCGGCATGTGCTCGAGATTTCCCTCAAAGTCGCGGGTGCCCGCATGGCAGTGCAGGCACTGCAGGTTGTTGTACCTGCCGATTAAATGGATTGTCTTGGGTGGCGTACTCACGTACTCCATATAAACGTACATTAGGCCCCTGAGCTTGTCCTTCAAAGGGCCGAACATGGTGTAGTCGGTGTGGCAGGTATAACAGGCCTTGTCCGACGGCACGAGGTGGTTCTGAAAATGTTGCGCAGGGATGTACTTCGGATTCAGCACGTACAGACTTTTTCCGTGGCTTTCCATGCTGTGGCACGAAACGCAATATCTCGTCTGTTGGGAACGCTGCAAGTGAAAGGACATGCCCGTCCCGATGCACAGCACAGGAAGAACGCACAGGCCTACAAAGGCGAGAATCTTGCCCGTGGCTCCCTCAGTGATCGAGGAACGCACTAGAAACACTCCGGCCAGCACGATCGTCAGTACGATCAATGCAATGAGGACTCCGGTTAGTCCAATCACAACTCCTCCATGCCACGCGCTCACCGAAATCAGCAGCGGAACGTTGGCGGACACACCGCCAAGTCGTTACTTCTTGGGGGCTAGATCGCGGACGTAGGCGACAAGCTCCTTGAACTGCGTGTTCCCCAAGGTCTTCTCGAAACCGGGCATTATGTTCTTGCCTTTCGTTGTGATCTCGATCGGTTCCTCATCGGTTTCTTTCTGTACTTCCCGCGAAGCGAAATCGGGCACCACGAGCTTCTTGCCCACGGGCGTGTGGGTATGAAAGATATCCGACCGTGGTTCCCGGGACACTAGCCCGCTTTATTCATGAATTTCATAGCCCAATTGCAGCAAAGGCAGATTTGGCGCGGTCTGGAACGTAATTTCGGCTCTCATGGAAAAACGACACAGTGTCGAATGGGTTTCTCACGCCGTTATCGTATATCCGCATGTTTACTGGCTTGAGCAAAATAACGACGTGTTCGTGAATAATCCGGGCTAGACTCCCGGCTGGGGCGCCGACGATATCGGAAGTTAGTTGTCCGTGCGTGCATTTCACCCGCGATTCTCGGCGGGCGGGGAAACAGCGAGAACCAGCGAGATGAGATAGACCACAATTCCCAGTCCTATTAAGGCCGCGCCAACGAAGGCAAAGAGCAGAAACGAGAGTGGAGAAAACCACAGCAGGCTCACAATTTCCACGAGCAAGCCCAGAATAATCAAGCTGCTCGAAACCTGCAGAAACCGCCGGATTCCGATCGTACGGAGTTTCATTGGCCGGGCCTCCACAATTTCGGGTGATCTACTTCGGAGGCGTTGTGAACTGTAATGAGCGCCTCCCACGGGACCAGCTCACCCTCTCAATAGTTCAGCCACAAAGCGATATACACTGAGTTGTTTGCCGAAGCACTCCGGCCAAATCCGTCATAATTGTGGCTCGCACCGTTAAATTCCGTATATGCGGTGTACGCGGCTGATAGATCAATGTTCTGCGTTGGCCAGAACCCAGCTTGACCGATAAAGCCGCTGCTATTGGGGCTGCCCAGCAAACTGCCGGTCACGGGAGCGGGCGCATACAGAATTGGATCGGTACTGCCCGTGGTGGAAAACCCGGCAAGCGTAAATGTATAGCGGCTCCTAAGGTGATAAGTAGCATCCGCCCGAAACGTGTTCAAGTGATGCGAGGGTTCGGCTGCGCCGCCGACAGCAAACGTGGCATTGAGGTTAGAACTTTCATGAATATAAGTCGAGTGGAGGGTCAGTAGATTGACGCCAAAGGGTCGTTCGTACTGAAGATCAACGGCCGGGTCTAGATACGTATCGCGCATGCCCGTAACTCCACCCGGAACCGAGCTCACGTAAATGCCATAGGTTCCAACTTCCAGATAATTCAGTCCCCACGTTTGCTGCCATGCCAGCCGCCAGTAAGGCGCAACGCCATGAATGTTGAATGCAAAAGTTGTACCGGTCAGAGGCTGCGGACCCCCAGTATGCTCCGAGCGATACAGGGTGAAATCCGCATACAAATGGTCATTCCACATTGTGTATGCACCGAGACCCGCAACATCCTGAGCGAGCGCTCCGGCTATAAGTGGCCGCGCGCCTGGTGAGGGAACGTTGTTGGGGGACAACCACGGATACCCCCAGGACGGTGTACTGTTCCAGACATCCTCTACCGTCGGGCTATTGTTCAGGGTAAGCCCATATAACAAGTCTTTCGAACCCAAAGTGGTGTGCTTGGCATAACGGATGTCCGTATTGTCCAGCGTGAAATGATCTGATTGATGGGAATAGGTTGCTTGGACCATCCCCCCAAGATGGGGCGACATTTCACCTGCCAAGAAGAGACTGAGAGCCTGGGGAAACCCTGCATTCCCGTTTTGTGCGCCGGGGACGGCTGTATTCGTGGCAGTTTCGCTGAGAAGAAGCATGACCGACATCGGAAAATATCGGTCGATCTTCAAGTCTTTGCCCTCGATCGTCGTGTCTGTCTTTTTATCCGTAAGCGTGTAGCCATCGAGCTTGAATTTGCGCCCGAACGCAGTTAGCTCAGGTGGATTGCTGTGACAAACGCTGCACTTAAGTCCGGTTTGCCGGGTGAAGCTTGGAACAGCGTGTGCGTCGGGACACAAACTCACTATAAAAACCAGGAGAATTAGACCGCTCAATGGCGTACAGGCCAACTTAGCTCGCTTCATGTGTGTCGTCCTCAGACCAGCGAGTTGGATCTGTAACAATCTCATGATCGCGGGGAGGACGTTTCGCCATGCCGTCATTATGGCGCGGCCAGCCGTCGAATTCGAGGCTGCAAAAGCTCAAACGGAGACGCCACCCAAGGTGTACCCTATTGTCAAACCATTTGTTGCCTAAATTAAGCTAGTTTCGTTGTCGTTTTTGCTTCCTTTTTGCCTTTTCTCCGCCCGCCGTGGCGCGCGCCGGGCGCGCTTCGCATCTTGCCTCAGCCAGCTTATCGAGATTGCGCTCGGCACGTTTTTGATAGAGGACGCGATACGCCAAAGGGTTTTTGCCTCAATTGCGAGTGGACCTCTTGTGCTGGACGCCCTTCGTCCTCTTCGGCCAAGGCTTCATTGACTGCATCGACGGTCTCCAAGCGGTCTTTCCACTCCTCGTAGGCTTCGGAGTCAAACACCACGAAGCGCGCTTTGCCTTCAACCGTCAAGACCACGGGCCGGTGCGTCTTTTTGAGCAGGCGGGCGAATTTCAAGGTCTGTCACTTAGGGCCTGCGGCCCGCGAAAGCTCATGAAAATCACTCGGGCCAGGTAGAGACAGAGATCATCATGCCAAGTCCTTTGATTTCAGCACGGCTTCATTCGCGACTACGTGTTTTTCGACCGTGCCGCTTGAAAGCGGTTAAGGGATGAATATCTTCCGCAATGTCTATCATTTCAGCACCTCAAAAGCATCTTATCAGATGCTACCTGGGAAATCCAGATTCGAGCCGTAGCCTGAAATCCCAAGCGGGGGTTGCCACGGTCAGCCGCTTTTGATTGATGGTGGGGTCGTCCTTCGCGAAAAAGCCCACGAGGAGGAAGGCACTGTCCGTGGCTACCTGCATTTCCGGAGTCCGGGAGTTTGAGCCAGTCGCCCCGTGCCGTCATTCTGAGCGATCACAGCCTTGCGGCTGCCCATCATTGGCAGAAACTCGACGCGTCGCCAGAGGAGAGCGAATGCTGAATCTAAATGACTTACGCATCGCGTTTCTGCAGAGTGGAGCGAAGAATCACAGTATTTGACCTTTTCCCCGGAAGCGAACGAACTGGAGCTGGTTCGCGGAGTTTACTCTGAGCAGAAATGCCGGGATTCTTCGCTTCCAGCCCGGCGGTCCAATCTACTTTCCGGGCCTGCTTCTTTCTCGACTTCCGCGATTTGGCCATATACTATCCTCAGGCAGCGGAATGCGACGTGGCTCGGCCCGGTGGCGGGGGTCATAGAACTCTCTGCAACGGGGTTGAGCTTGCCGCTGGCGCGGTAAGCTGCCACTTCTTGAAGGAATTTTCGTATGACGATTGCAGTAGCCATGAGTGGTGGCGTGGACAGTTCAACCGCCGCCGCCATCCTGGCCGGACAGAATTCGATCAGCGCGCCAGCAGACGCACCCCGCGTGGTCGGCCTGACCATGCAGCTCTGGAACCAGCGGCGTCTTCCGGTGCTGCAGGGCGGGAAGGAGAGCGACATCCGGCCCGGCCAGGCGAGCGGCAGGTGCTGTTCGCTGGACGACGTGTATGACGCCCGGCGCGTCGCCAATTTCCTCGGCATTCCCTACTATGTGGTGAATTACGAGCGGCAGTTTGAGGAGACGGTCGTCCGGCCGTTCGTCGAGCAATACTTGGCGGGCGAAACTCCCATCCCTTGCAGCCGTTGCAACACCGAGATCAAGTTTGAGCAGTTTGTGCGCACCGCGCTCTCGATTGGCGCGGATTCGATCGCCACCGGGCACTACGCCAGGGTGCGCCGCGACGAGGCCACCGGGCGTTACTGCCTTTTTGCCGCTGCCGATCCTTCCAAGGACCAGTCCTATTTCCTTTTCGGCCTGTCGCAGGAGCAACTCTCCCACACCCTGTTCCCGCTGGGCGAGATGACCAAGGAGCAGGTTCGTGCCATCGCGCGCGACCGGAAACTGCCGGTGGCGGAGAAGCCCGAAAGCCAGGAAATCTGCTTTGTGCCAAAAGGCACCTATCGTGGCTTTATTGATGCCTACCTCACCGAGCAGGGCGAGGAGAGGAATGAGCAGCACGGCGAAATTGTATCGAGCGATGGCCGGGTCCTCGGTCGTCATCAGGGTGTTCACAACTTCACGGTAGGCCAGCGCAAGGGTTTGGGCTTTGCGACGGGCTCCCCGCTTTACGTCACCGAAATCGACCGCCAGCACAACCGCGTTGTGGTGGGCACCAATGATGAGTTGTCCAGGAGAAGCTGCCGGGTGAAAGACGTGAATTGGATTCGGTTGTCTTCCGAGGGCGAAACGATGCAGGTTCGCGTCAAGATCCGCAACAAGCACGTTGCGGCGCCCGCCCGCGTCACCGCTCAGGCCGGAGGACAGGCGATGGTCGAGTTTATCGAACCCCAGCGCGCCATCACGCCCGGCCAAGCCGCGGTTTTCTACGATGAGGATGAGGTCCTGGGCGGGGGCTGGATCGCCAAGGTATCTTAGCGCCAATGCTGTTCGCTTAGGCCCCTATGCCCCTTGGAACCCGATTTCCACCCGCCCTGTAGGGGCGGGCCTCGTGCCCGCCCGTGGGCGACCACAAGGGTCGCCCCTACAAGATGTCCGCCCATCTGAACAGTATTGGGGTTAGCTCCAAGCTTAAGAGCCTGTGAACTTGTCATTCGGCCTGGCAAACATCACGTAAAGCGTGGGCAACAGGAAGATGCTGATGGCAAGCGCCGCAATCAAGCCCCCGACAATGACAATGGCGAAGGGGCGCTGCGAGTCGGAGCCGATCTGGTGAGAAAGCGCGGCGGGCAGCAAGCCCAGCGTGGCCACCAGCATGGTCATCATGATGGGACGCAGCCGGAGTTGCGCGCCTTCCAAAGCGGCTTCTTCCACCGGCAAGCCTCTCTGCCGCAATTGGTTCATATACTCCACCATGATGACGCCAATCTGCACGGAGACCCCAAACAATGCCAGCAGGCCGACGCCGGAAGAAACGCTGAAATGCGTCCCGGTAATCCACAGCGCCAGCATGCCTCCGAGTGGGGCCAAGGCCACATCCAGGAGGATGACCAGACCCCACTTGAAGGTGTCAAAGGCGGCATAGAGGATGAGAAAGATTAATAACAAGGTGATGGGCACAATGAAACTGAGGCGGCGGTTGGCGCGCTGCTCGCTGGCGTATTCGCCCGCCCAGTCCAGGCGATAGCCGGGAGGCAACTTCACCTTGGCATTCACCTCGCGGATGGCCTGCCGCACCGTGCTTCCCAAGTCGCGGCCCCGCACGCTGTATTTGATGGCGATGTAGCGCTCGTTGGTCTCGCGGTAAATCATGGAAGCGCCGTCTTGGACTTGGATATCGCAAAGTTGGCCCAGGGAAACACGTTCGCCTGACGGAGCCAGGATGCGGATATTGGCGATCTGCTGGATGGTGCTGCGGTAAGGCTCTTGGTAGCGCACCACCAGGTCGTAGCGTTGTTCGCCGATCAGAATCTGGCTCACCGCCTTGCCCCCCACCGCCGTCTCCACGGCATCTTGAATATCGCTGACGTTGATGCCGAAGCGGTCCGCGGCGGCGCGGTTGACGATCAGATTGACGTTGGGCTGCCCGAGCACGCGGAACACCCCCAAGTCCTGAATGCCGGGAATGCCTTGCATGACATGGACGATCTGGTCGGCTTTGGTTTCAAGCGTTTTCAGGTCCGGGCCGATCAGTTTGGTGGCCAGCTCACCTTTGACCCCGCTCACCGCCTCCTCCACGTTGTCTTCGATGGGTTGCGAAAAACCCCAAATCACTCCCGGAATCGAATCCAGCTTTTTGTTCATGGCGGCAATCAGGTCGTCCTTGGTGCGGAACTGCGGGCGCCATTCGGAGCTTGGCTTCAAATCAACAAAGTATTCGGTGTTAAAAAAGCCGGTCCAGTCGGTACCGTCATCCGGCCGCCCGACTTGCGACACCACCTCAGTCACCTCCGGGAACGAGGCCAGAATCAAACGTGCCTGGCGAACCACTCGCTCGCCTTCGGACGGTCCGGCGCTGGCGGCGAGCGTTCCCCTCGCCCAAATGGCTCCCTCATCGAGATGAGGCAGGAATTCGGAGCCGATGATCCCGCCGAAACCAAGATAAAGACTAAATGCAAAGAGGGCGATGGCCGTGCCCACCGTCACCCGGCGATGATCGAAACACCACCGCAAAGCACTCCGGTAGCGGGTGGTTAGAAAAGCCAAAATGGGGTTGTGCCATTCCTTGACGCCGGAGCGAAGCAGGAAACTGGTGAGAACTGGCGCCAGAACCATGGCAAAGATCAAAGCCCCCAGCAGGGCGAACGCTACCGTCCAAGCCATGGGTTGAAAGAGCTTGCCCTCCACGCGTTGCAGGGTAAAGATGGGCAGATAAGCCGTGATGATGATCAGGATGGCAAAGAAAACAGGCCTCTGCACCTCATGTGCGGCGTTGCTGATCAGCTCGCCGATCGGTTGGTCCTTCCCATTACGCCGGGCGAGGTGGCGCAAGATATTTTCAACCATCACCACGGAACCATCCACCACCATGCCAAAATCCAGTGCCCCCAAGGAAAGGAGGTTGGCAGGGATGTGGCGCAGGTCAAGAAAAATGGATGCAAGCAGCAGCGAGAACGGGATGGTGGTAGCCACGATCAGCGCGCTGCGAATGTTTCCGAGGAAAAAAAACAGAATCAGTGTCACCAGCACAAAGCCCTCGGTCAGGTTGTGCAGGACCGTATGGGTGGTGAATTGCACCAGGTCGCTGCGGTCCAGAAAAGGGACAATTTTCACGCCCGGCGGAAGGATGGTCTTATTCAGTTGTTCCACTTTCTGGTGGATGGCGTTGAGCGTGGTTTCCGCTTCGGCGCCCTTGCGCAGCAGCACCACTCCTTCCACCACGTCGTCATCGTCCACCACACGGCCATCTTCGTAGTGAATAGCCTTGCCGATCTTGCCGAGCCGGATCTTCGGCCCCTGGACGACCTGGGCAATATCCCTTACCCGCACGGGCGTCCCGTTCTGCACTTTTAGGACTGTGGCGCCCACGTCATCCGTGGTCTGCATCAATCCCATCACGCGGACATTAAACTCCTGTTGTCCGTGCTCGATGAAACTGCCGCCGGCATTGGTGTTGTTGGCGGCGAGCGCTTGCTCCACCTGGCTGATGGAGAGTCCATAATCGATCAGTTTGTTGGGATCGACGCGCACCTGGTATTCCCGCGTCAGGCCGCCGAAACTGGAAACGTCCACCACGTTGGGGACGGATTTAAGCTGTTTCTCCAGTACCCAGTCTTCCAGGGACTTGAGACCCATCAAGTCATACTTCGGATTGGTGCTCTCCAGCGTGTACCAATAGATCTGCCCTACGGGACTGTAGTCCGGCCCGAGCTGCGGGCTAACGCCGGGCGGCAGTGTCACTGCGGAGAGCTTCTCAAGCGCCTGTTCGCGGCTCAGCAGATCGTTCGCCTGGTCGTCAAAGACCAGGACCACTGCGGACAACCCAAATAGAGAGAAGGACCGCAAGTGGGTCAGGTGGGCGATGCCGTTCATTTGAATTTCGATGGGAACCGTGACCTGCTGCTCAACCTCCTCCGCGGCATGTCCCGGCCATTGGGTGATGACTTGCACCCAGGTATCCGCAACATCGGGGTAGGCCTCGACGGGAAGCCGGTGAAAGGATACAAAACCCCAGATCAAGAGCAGAACGCCAATGCTGAGCACCAGCATTTTTTCGCGAAGGGCGAAATCGACAATGCGGCGAATCATAGGGGCCTACTCTTCTCCCGCCGCGCTGGCAAACTGCAAGGCGTCCGCGACGACCGGCTGATCGGGCCGGAGGCCGGTCCGGATTTCTTGAAGATTGCCGGGCGTGATGATTCCGGTTGTAACTTCGATGCGGCGGAACTGGTTCCCCCCTTGCGGCACAAAGACCCAGCTTTTGTCGTGCAGGCGGAAGATGGCAGTGGTTGGCACCAGCAAGGTTTGGCGCCGTTTCCGTGAGATAAATTCCACGCTGGCATACATTCCCGGCCGCATGACCATCTGAGGATTCGCCAGCGCCACGCGCACCGTTGCCGAGCGGGTGTTAGGATCGAGCACCCCGGAAATATTACTGACGCGGCCTTGAAGCTGAAGGTCCGGATAAGCATTCAAACGCACTTTGGCCGTATCGCCCACCGCCACATCGGGAAGATCGTTCTCATAAACGCTGGCCAGCACCCAAACCTGAGAAAGGTCGGCGATCGTAAACAGGCTGATGGAGTTGCCCGCCGCCACCGTCTCCCCGCCCGCAGTGTTCTGCTCCACAATCACCCCGGAAACTGGCGCGGTGATTTCAACAATCGAGGAGAGATGGTTCACGTCGCCACCCAGAATGTGAATCTGTTGGGCATTGGTGGCCACATCGACGCTGGCCTTTTGTTCATCGTCTTGGGCCTGCTGCAAATCCTTGAGCGCGACCGCGCCATGAGCGTAAAGCGATTGGGCACGCTCGAGCGCCGCGTGGGTCAGCTTTTGGTCCGCCAGGGATTTCTCGTAGGTATTAATGGCCGCGGCCAGGTCCGGGCTGTGGATCACCATCAAGACATGTCCCTTCTGTACCGGGTCACCCAGCTTGGCGCGGATTTTAAGCGCCCTGCCCCCGGCCAACGAGGTGACGTGCACGGTGCGGCTGACCTCCGGCGCCACTACGCCTGGCACACTCAATTGGTCCTGCAGGAACCGGGCCTGCGCGGGAACCAGCTTGAAGAGCCTGGGGTTCGGGACGGTCACCACGTCCGGCCCCGGGGCGTTTTCAATCTTGACCTGGGCGACTGCTCGGCTGGGTTTTGCCTGCCGGGCGCATCCGGCGATGAGCGCCACGCCTGCCGCCAGGCCGGCAAGGGTAAGCCCTTGCCAAAACGGACATGAGAATTTAAGGTCTTTCATGGGATTGCCTCAAAACACTTCGGAGGCAGTTTGATTGCTGCCTCGAAACTGGCCGCCTGACAGGAACAACTCCAGTTGCCGGGGTATGTCCCAAACAGGGAAGAGAAGCCCGGCGGCTGGAAATCAACAGGCGCGAAGTTGCACGAGAAGTAAACCGAGGCTAGGCAAGTGAAGAGGAAAGGGGAGGCGCGCGGCTTGCAAAGGAGGGAAGGGTACGGTCGCGACCCCGCTCAAATTGCACTCTCACGAGAGCGAAGAAACAGAAGATGAGCAGAAGCCAATAAGCTGCCGAAATCTGGGAATTCTCCAGAACGTCGGACGGATCTTCCCCGCTGGGGAGGGGAGGGATTGGGTGGTAAGTATTTCTCGGTGAAGCAGTTGGCAAGTTATTGGGGGACGCGAGTGTCTGGCTACATTTGCATGTTGGGGAGATGGACTCCGAGCGCCGCCAGGA
>DATKST010000065.1:0-10070 GCA_035531475.1 Terriglobia bacterium | reverse complement strand
AAGAATTGCGTGGCGCGTTCGAGAGTGTCCGGCGAGGCGTCCGGCCCCAACGCCCTCTGAATGAGAACCTGAACACCCTGGCCCACGTAGGAGGCCACGCGCTCCGTGTCCAGCGGCTCAAGGCCCACGGCCTGCCGCATGGCGTTCGTACTCAGAACAATGTCTTCCTCGCTGTCAATCAGCGTGCCATCCAGATCGAAGATGAGCAGCCGGAGTTCCTGTAACGTTGGTTCCTGAATTTTCATCGTTTTATCTTAAACTGAAAGCGGGTGGACCGTCACCAACCTGGCTGCACTCCTTGTATACTGGTTAGGCGGTTATGTCCGGTTTAACGAGAATTCTGTTCTCGCTGTAGGGGCGGGCCTTGTGCCCGCCCTCGGGCGACCACAAGGGTCGCCCCTACGGGTTGTCAGGGCGGACACCTTGGCCGGTTAGCAGCTATTTCACGTGACGAAAGGAACCCAACAACTTCATGGCAGAAATCATTCCCTTCCGCGCTTTGCACTACAACGCACAGCGCGGAGGCTCTCTTTCCAATCTGGTCACCCAGCCTTATGACAAAATTTCCCCGGAAATGCAGGCCCGGTATTACGCGCTCAGCCCCAATAATCTGGTCCGCATCATCCGCCCCAATGACCGGCTCGAAGCCACCCCGGGCGAGGATCCCTACGCCCGGGCGAACCGCCATTTTCGTGGATGGATTGAACAAGCCATTCTGATTTCTGGGCGGCAGCCTGCTCTATTCCCTTACTCCCAGGAATACTCCGTACCCGGCCAGCCCGGCGGGAAGAAAACGAGGAAAGGTTTCATCGCCCTCCTGCATCTCGAGGATTATGACCGCCGTGTGGTTCACCGGCATGAGGAAACGCTGTCCGGTCCAAAGGCTGACCGCCTTTCGCTGCTGCGTGCCACGCACGCCCACTTTGGCCAGATATTCCTGCTTTACAGCGATCCCGATGGCGGCATCGAATCCTCCCTCGATACTGCCACATCCGGAAAGCCGTGGGAGCAGGTGGAGGATGAATACGGCACGCTGCACTCGGTGTGGCAAATGAATGCCGAAGAGGCAATCGGCCGCGTGGTTGAAGGAATGCGCGAGAAAAAGCTGGTGATTGCGGACGGCCACCATCGTTATGAAACGGCGCTCGCCTTCCGCGACGAATGCCGCGCCCAAAACATTCTGAGCGGACGGGCCGAATACGTCATGGCCACTTTCGTTCGCATGGAGCAGCCGGGCCTCACCATCCTGCCCACCCACCGCGTCATTCACGGCCTGCCCCACTTCAGTTGGGATAAACTTTCGGGTGCTGCGCGAGAGGCCTTCGAGTGGGTGGAAACATCCCTGCCCGGAAATACCGCCGGCGATGCCGCATGGATCGCACAGAAGATCATTCCGGACGACCACCCCACCTTCGGAGCCTACGCCGGGCCTGACAAGTTTGCCGTGCTTCGGCTTCGCAAGGACTTTGATCTGGCCAAAGCCCTGCCGGACGTCCCACCACAGTTACGCGAGCTGGACGTTGTGGTTCTGCACCGTTGGCTTTTGGAAAAGATGCTGGGCATTGACCGCCAAGCCGTGCGCGAGGAAAAAAATCTGCACTATGTGCGGGAAATTGAAGCGGCTCTGGATGCGGTCAACAGGAACAAGGCGCAACTGTGTTTTCTGCTCAACCCAACCCCCGTCGTGGCGGTCCGCGACGCGGCTCTGGCGGGGCTTGCGATGCCCCAAAAATCAACAGATTTCTATCCCAAGCTGCTCTCCGGCCTGACCAATTATTGGCTGGATAATCCGGCGGGAATGTAGAGTTTCCCGGTTGATTTGAACCGGGCGCTGTTGTCGCCTGGCGGCATGACCCTGAATCGTCCAGGCTAAAACTAATACTGCTCGGTCACGGTGAACCTCATGATCTTGATGGTAGGGTCGTCGCGTTCCCCCTCACCCCGGCCCTCTCCCCGCAAGAGCGGGGAGAGGGTGCCGCGAAGCGGCGGGTGAGGGGCACTGGTTCAACCGTGGACCGTTATTCTCGAACGAACCTTAAGCGAACAGCATCGAGACTGAGACCTTTGCCGGTCAGTCGGGCCCTTCACAATTTATGGAGGGGCAGAGCATCAAGGGCGCGGCGGGCATCGGCAAACTTTGGGTCCGCGGCCAGGGCACGCCGGAATGCCTGCGCCGCCTCACGATAGTGATTCTCGGCGGCCCATAGCGTTCCAAGATTATAAAATGCCTGGGCGAAGGTCGGATCCAGGCGGATGGCAGTCTGAAAGTCGTGCTGGGCCTTGCCCGCTTGGCCGCGGTCCATGAAGAGAATTCCAAGAGCATTGAAGATCGCCGGTGATTGGGGCTGGACGCGAAGCGCGTTGCTGAAATGATCCTCCGCGGTCTGCCAATTCCGCTCCACTTCGTCGAGCATTCCCAGGTCATAGTTGGCGAGGTAATTGGACGGGTCCTGGGTCAGAATATTTTGGAACGAGGATCGAGCCTCTCCCGGATTTCCCATTCTCATCCAGGCAAGACCCAATAAATTTTCAGTGTTCAGGTCATGAGGATCGGCCGCGAGGTTCTTCTTCAGTTCTTTGATGGCGTCCGGAAATCGTCCCGCTTGAAAATAGCAACTGGCAAGATTGAACCGTGCCAGGGCGAGTCCCGGAATTTCAGCAAGAATTTCCTGGTACTCAGTGATGGCTTCAGCAAGCCTTCCGGTTTGCTCCAGACGCAAGGCGCGAAGAGACTGCCGGTATTCCCCCAATCGGTCTTTGGGGTCGGGGCCGGTCTCACTCAAACGGGCCGCTGGCCGGCTGGCGCCCAGATAACCCAGCGAATTCAATTCCTCCACCGTGCCCGGACTGACCGCGACGCGCGGCCGTTGAGCCGGGCTAAACTTGGCCATCCGTGAGCGCAACCGTGCGGCCATGCTGAGAGAAAGCGAGCGGCGTTCCGCATAGAGATTTGTCAATTCCTGGGGATCCTTAAGGAGGTCGTAGAGCTCGGGCTTGGGAGCAGCGATATATTGATAACGTCCCAGGCGCAGAGTGCGCAACGGGGCGCAATCGAAATGGTCATAGGCATAAAGGCTCTCACTGTAAACCTCCTCTTGAGTTTGCGAATGGGAGGCCTCGAAAAAACGGAAAAGGCTGCGTCCTTGAAACTCCGGCGGCGGCGCGATGTGAAGAAACTCGAGGAGGGTGGGCGCCACATCAATTAATCCGGCGGGTTGTTGAACTTCTGCCGGAAAGTGATGACCTCCCGCCGGCCAGTGAACAATCAGCGGCACCCAAAGCGTGCTCTGATAGATGAAATATCCGTGGGTGCTTTCGCCGTGCTCGCCCAGGCTTTCGCCGTGGTCGGAGAGGACCACGATCAGGCTTCGCTGGTAGATTCCTTGCTTCGCAAGTTGGCGGAAGAAATCTCCGAGAACGCCATCCACGTGCGCCAGTTCGGCGTCATATCCGGCGACTCCGGCGGTTGACGGGCTTGGAGTTTCCAAATCATAGGGCTTGTGCAGATCAAACAAGTGGACAAAGGCGAAAAATGGGCCCGATGAGTTTACATTGATCCAGCGGCTTGCGGCGGCCGTTACATTTTCTGCGGAACGCTTCAGTTGAGCTGCGGATTGTGGACCTGTTCCCGTAAAATCAAAAGGACTGTCATAGACGTCGAATCCGCGGTCCAGGCCGAAGCGCCGGGCAAGAAAGTAACCGCCGATGAAGGCGGCGGTCCGGTAGCCATGCGCCTTCATGACCGTGGCGAGCGTCACCAAGCTCTTGGGGACCACTTCACCGTTCTCTTCGACGCCGTTCGCAAAGGGATAAGTCGAAGTGAACAGGCTGGTGTGGGAGGGAAGTGTCAGCGGCACTTGCGAGTCAATCCGCGCGAAGCGCGTGCCCCCCTGGGCCAGAGCATCCAGGTGCGGCGTGAGCATGGGATGATAGCCGTAACAACTCAGGTGGTCAGCGCGCAGCGTGTCGATGGAGATCAGGATGACCGGCGGCAGCGTTGGGGGATGGTTGGCGAACGTGGGCCGGACCTTGGCGGGGACCAGAAAGAGGACTGCGATCAGCAATAATGCGCCAGAAAAAGCACTGATGAGCCGCAATGGAAAATTTCTCGTAGAATTCATTCCCACATATCTTATGATAGCCGATTCGGCGAGGCGCAAATAGTGGACCGAGTCGGGGCCAAGATTGCAGTGGCCGCCGCTGCTCAAATGCCGGCTGAGTGTTCAACCATTGCGGCGCAAAGAACCCCGCCGCTGCCCAATGCAAACTGCAACTTTTGGGCCATTGCCTCCGTCTTGTTCTATACTTTTCCCCATCCTAAATCGTTGAATGGAGTGACAAAATTGGAATTCCCAAAATCGCACTTTCGCCAGTCCACCCTTACTTACACCATGATTTGTTTTCTGGCAACTGTGTGCGGAATCCCGTCCGCTCTGCAGGCGCAGCAGGTGAACCCGCTGCTTTATTCGGGGCTGCGCTGGCGCATGATCGGGCCCACCCGAGGCGGCCGTGCTCTGACGGCTACCGGCGTCCCCGGCCAGCCCAACGTTTTCTACTTCGGAGCGGTGGGCGGCGGCGTGTGGAAGACCACGGACGCGGGCCGCGTCTGGAAACCTATTTTTGACCATGAGCCTATCGCTTCGATTGGCGCGGTAGCTGTTGCGCCTTCGAATCCCAATGTGATCTATGTTGGCACCGGCGAAGCCGACATGCGTTCTGACATCACTTATGGCAACGGCATGTACAAGTCGGCGGATGCCGGAAAAACGTGGACCTATCAGGGATTGCCGGACAGCCGCCAGATTGGCCGGATTTTGGTCGATCCCCACAACCCGGACGTTGTCTTTGTTGCCGTGCTTGGCCACGTTTATGGGCCAAACGCGCAACGCGGCGTGTTCCGCTCCAACGACGGAGGAAAAACCTGGCAAAAGGTGCTCTACAAGGATGAGAACACCGGCGCCATTGACCTTGCCTTCGATCCTCAGAATTCCCAGACGATTTACGCCGCGCTCTGGCAGACGCGGCGGCCACCCTGGAACGTCTATCCGCCTGCGAACGGTCCTGGCAGCGGACTTTATAAGTCAACGGATGGAGGCACTACCTGGAATCAGCTTGCCGGACACGGGTTGCCTTCCGAAGGTTTGGGCCGTATTGGAATTGCCGTTGCCCCAACCGGCTCGAATCGCATTTACTTGATCGTAGATGCCAAGCAGGGCGGTCTCTACCGCTCCGATGACGCCGGCCAAACCTGGAAGCTGATGGACTTTGAACACCGCATCTGGGGACGAGGCTGGTACTTTGGCGGGGTCACCGTCGATTCGAAGGACCCGAACACGGTCTACGTGGCAAACACCTCGCTTTACCGCTCGCGTGACGGTGGCAAGAGCTTTACCTCGTTCAAGGGGGCGCCGGGCGGCGACGATTATCACAGCCTTTGGGTTGATCCCGGCAATCCCGACAGCATGATTTTGGCCAGCGACCAGGGCGTGGTCATTAGCGTTGACGATGGCCACACCTGGACCTCCTGGTACAATCAGGCCACTGCCCAAATCTATCACGTGGTCACGGACAATCGCTTCCCTTACTGGGTGTATGGCGCGCAGCAGGACAGTGGCGCGGTGGCCGTACCCAGCCGTAGTACACATGCCGGCATCACCGCGCACGATTGGCAGCCCATCGAAGTGGGCGGCGAAAGTGAATCGATTGCCGCGGATCCGCAGCATGTCAACATTCTGTTTGGCGGATCATTTGGAAACTCCGTGGTGCGCTATAACTTCGTCAACAAACAGGCTCAGAATGTGTCGCCCATGCTGGGCCATCCCGGCCGGTATCGCAGCACTTGGACGCTGCCCCTGATCTTTGATCCGCTCGATCCTCGTAATCTCTATTACGGGACTCAAGTCTTATTCCGCACTTCGGACAGCGGCCAGACCTGGAACATCATCAGCCCCGATCTGACTCGTAAGGAACCGCCGACGCTTCCGAATCTCGATCCTGCCACGGAAGCGGACGGTGGACCCGCCGGCAGACGGCACGGCGTGATCTACTCCATTGCTCCGTCCCGCCTGCGTGAAGGCGATATTTGGATCGGCACCGATGACGGGCTGATTCAGGTGACGCACGACAGCGGCAAGAGTTGGGATAATGTGACTCCTTCGCAGTTGACGGCGTGGAGCAAGATCAGCACGATTGAAGCCTCCCCCTTCGACGGAAACACGGTTTATGCAGCGGTGGACCGCCACCGGCTGGATGATCTGCAGCCTTATCTTTACCGGACGCGCGACGGCGGAAAGACCTGGCAAGCGATTACCAAAGGAATTCCTGACGGAAGTTACCTTCAAGTGGTGCGCGAGGATCCCGTTCGCAAGGGGTTGCTGTTCGCGGGCACTGAAACCGGTCCGTTCGTCTCGTTCGACGACGGAGATCATTGGCAATCGCTGCAAATGAACCTCCCCAACTGCTCGGTGCGGGATATGGTGATTCATGGCAACGATCTGGTTGCTGCGACCCACGGCCGGTCTTTTTGGATTATGGATGACATCGCTCCGCTGCGCCAGATCGATGCGGACGTGGAACAGGCCGATGCCTGGCTCTTCAAACCATCGACCGCTTTGCGGGTACGTCCCGGCTCGGACGAAGGGACACCATTTCCGCCGGAGACCGCCGCCGGACAAAATCCTCTGGACGGAGCGATTCTTTATTACTACCTCAAAGATCAGCCTCGCGGCCCCGTGGTGCTTGAAATTCATGATCCGGCTGGCAATCTGGTGCGAAGGTATTCGAGTGCCGATCAGCCCATCAAGATCGATCCTTCCAAATTGAACATTCCTGCTTTTTGGGTTCATCCACCCCAACCACCGTCGGATAAACCCGGCATGCACCGCTTCATTTGGGACGTGCACTATGCCAGCACATCGGCCCCGCGCAACCCTTACGATCCCTTTTCCCGATTTGGCGGCGGACCGTGGGCGCCACCCGGATACTACTCAGTGACGATGACCGTGGATGGCAAATCCCAAAGCCAGGGCTTAACGCTCAAGCTGGACCCGCGCGTGAAGACTTCCGATTTGGACCTGCGAAGGCAATTCGAATTGGCGCTGAGGATCAATGGGGCTCTAGCCGAGGGATCGGCGGCCTTGCGCGGCACAAGTACGTTGCAAAAAAAGGTGAAGCAGATTCAGGCAACGCCGCAGTACCACGGCCAACTGAAGGAAGTTGTGGAAGCAATGATTCAGAAAGTGGGCACAGCCCCATCCTCGAACCCGGATTTTTCCGGGGTCGCTCCACCGTCAACAGGCCCCCTCAGCTTAGCCGACGTAGTCTCAGCGTTGAACCGCCTGGAGTTCGCCGTGGAAAGCGCGGATGCGCCGCCCACTGCGGATGCCGAACTCGGATTCAAGCTGGACCAGAAGCTGCTCATAACAAAACTGGATGAGTGGAACCACGTGGTACAGGACGATTTGCCGAGGCTGAACACTTTGTTGAGTAAAAATCACCTACAGGAAATCACTCTCCAGGCGGCTGGAAAGGGAGCGAAAAAATAGCGGATGCGATCGGCCCGAAATTCGAGAAGATTACTGGTTTAACCCCCATGCTGTTCACTGAAGCTAATCGATGCGGTATTCTTCTCTCCTCAACTGGAGAGGAGGACCGCCGAGGGCCCGCACCATCCCAGAACTTCCGAAAGGTACGTGGATTACCGATTACATTCGTCTCGGGGCTCATCTCCCAACACCGGCGACCCGCCCGCCCTCAGCACCACCCCAGCAGCTCCTGGCGACGCGAATAACGCCATGCGAATCTGGACCCGGCGCCGAATGCATGCCATCACGACCATATTTCTGTACTTCCTCCAACGGATGCGGAATCGCTGGAAGATCAGACGGAGGCAGCGCACCCTTATCGGCGCCATGATATACTGAACAGGTAGCGGGCGGCTTATGGCGGCCCAGAGGGAGTTTTAACAAGCATGAGCAAGCGTGTTCGCTCCATATTGATTCTGGTCACCAGTGTTCTGGTTCTTTATACGGTCATCGGATCGGTGCTCGGCGAGGGTGAGTCGTCCAACGAGCAGACCTACCGGGATCTCGGTGTTTATAGCGAAGTTCTTTCCCGGATCAAGAGCGATTACGTGACCGAGCCCAATCTCCAGAATGTCACGCGAGGCGCGATTCGCGGCCTCCTGGAGGCGCTTGACCCTTACAGCACTTATTTCACCCCCAAGCAGTTTCAGGATTTCCTGGCGCATCCTGACTCCGGTCCAGCGAGTGTTGGGATTTTCCTTTCAAAGAAGTTTGGCTTCGCAACGGTCGTGGCTGTTTTGCCCGGAAGTCCAGCGGATAAAGCAGGCATTAAGCCTGGCGATTTGATTGATCGCATCGGTGAAAGCTCCTCGCGTGAACTTTCGGTCATCCAGCTTGATCGCGAGCTAGGTGGCGATCCCGGCAGCACGGTGGATGTGTGGGTAGTAAAGGGGGCGCGGGGAGAACCCCAGAAGATGACGCTGACGCGGGTGATCCCCCAAATTGATCCGGTTACGGCCAAACTGATGGACGACGGCACCGGTTACGTGAGGATTTCCGCCTTTGACAAAGGTGAGGCGGAAAAAATCTCGGAAAGTGTTAAGAGCCTTGAGGGCCAGGGCGCCAAGCGCATTGTCCTTGACCTGCGCGATTGCGCGGGCGGGAGCGTGAATGAAGCTGTGGACACGGCCAGCTTGTTTATCAAGAGTGGCCTGATTGCTTATACCTATGGCCAGCGGACTCCCCGGCATGACATCATGGCCCAGCCTCCCGCCGTGGTTTTCAACATGCCTTTGGCTGTGCTCATCAACCGTTCCACGGCCGGTCCGGCGGAAATTGTGGCGGATGCCGTGCTTTGCGATAAGCGCGGTGACGTGGTGGGCGTTCCCAGCTTCGGAGTGGGCGTGGTGCAAAAGACGATCCCCGTAGGCGATGGTTCCGGACTGCTGCTTTCCGTTGCCAAATACTACGGGCCGGACGGCAAAGCCATTGAGGATAACGGTGTGACGCCGAACGTCCTTTCACCCACCGAGGAACAAGCCGAGGCCATGGAGGCCTCCGGCCAGACCGAACAGCCGGACCAGTTCGGAACGAAGGCTGACATTCAGCTTCAAAGGGCGATCGAAGTGTTGAAGCAGAACGCTTCTCCGGTCAAAGCCGCTTAAGTGAGGCTTGATTCGATTTTTCGCATCGCTGCGCTCCGTCAACCGGTCTTGGTTTTGTTGGTGGCTTTTGCTGCCGTGGGGTTTTCGTGCAAACCCGCGGCCAGGAAGGCCGCGCGGCGCGAAGCGGCGATTCGTCCTGGAAACGTCTTGCCGCTCGTTGTGCGAGCCATGGAGCGCGCGGGCGGCGAGGACATCTGGATCAAGAGCCGCCGTTTCCGCCCTTTGGCCGGAGCTTTCCCGCCCACTCACCCAACCGCAGTAGCCGTTGTCACCTTCCGCGCTCGCCCGGCTGTGTTGGAGGCCATCCAGCGCCAGGCCGGCGCTGACAAGCTTCAGGCTCGCATCCAACCGCTTCCCAGTACCTCCGCGAATCACTGGACTTTGATTGAGATTGATACTGGTAAGAAGCACCTCTGCACCATCCGCCTGGTGGAAGTCCCGCGAATCCTTCAAGCTGCGATCATCATTGACGATCTGGGCCAGAATCTGACCGCGGCCCATCAACTTGCGGGATTGCATTATCCGTTGACCTTCTCCATTATGCCGCGCGTGCGCTACGCCCGCCAAACCGCGGAGTTGGCGCACGCTTCCGGCCACGAGGTGATGCTCCACTTGCCCATGCAGCCGCGGCCTTCGTCTCACGCCAGCATCAGTCCCCATGAAATTCGCACGGGCATGCGCCGGAGTGATACGGAGCGCACGGTGGAGCAGGACCTGAGCGCCGTTCCGTTCGTGGCCGGCGTCAATAACCATATGGGGTCGCAGGCCACTGCCGACCCTGTATTGATGCAGGCGGTGATGACGGTGTTGGCCTCGCGGCACCTCTTCTTCATAGACAGCCGGACGACGGCGGAAACGGTGGCGCTGGACGTCGCCCGGCGCA
>DATKST010000064.1:0-4181 GCA_035531475.1 Terriglobia bacterium | reverse complement strand
TGGACCCGGCCGCACGCCGCGTGTTCCGTGGCAGCCGGGAAATCCATCTCAGTCCCACCGAGTTTCGCCTGTTGGAGTTCCTGATGCGGCGTGCAGGCCGGGTGATTTCACGCAACGCCATCATCGAAGCTGTCTGGGGCTTCGACCACGACGTGGAGGATAATACTTTGGACGCCTTTGTTCGCTTGCTTCGAAGCAAGGTGGATCGGGATTTTAGGCAAAAACTGATTCACACTGTCCGTGGCGTCGGATACACTGTCCGCGACGAGTCAAAGCCATGAAGCCTGTGCCTCTGCGGGTGAAGCTGACGGCGTGGTACTCCGCTGTTCTCCTGGCGGCGTTTGCCCTGTTCGGAGCTGTCGCATACTATGCGATGCGAACGAGTATTAATACGACAGTGGACGAGGCTTTACACGACCAGATCAGCGGGGTTGAAAAACTCGTGGGGCGTATTCTGCCCGAGGGAACTGAAAGGTTAGAAGATGAGCTTCGGGAGAACTTCGAAGTCCGGCGGGGAGCCGATTTTTCGCAGATCGCTGACGAGCAGGGACGGTGGATTTACCGTTCGCCGTTGATGAAGCGGTACGGAGTGTCTCTTCCCAAGACAGCGAGATCACGGATCACAGCGCTGGAAGTCAGCGGCCTGCCCTTGCGGGCTCTCACAACCAGCATTCAGGTGGACGGAAAGACCTTTCGAGTCCAAATCGCCGCTCCCATGGACGATTTTGAAGAGGCGCTGGAATCTTTTCGATGGGTCTTGCTCCTGTCAAGCCCTTTGCTTCTAGTCCTGGCATCGCTCGGCGGTTATTGGATGAGCCGGCGGGCTCTCAGGCCGGTGGATGAAATCACCCGTGCGGCGCAAAATATCAGCTCCCACAACCTCTCCAGCCGGCTGGCGGTTCCTGAAACTCGCGATGAGCTTCAACGCCTTTCGGAAACACTCAACGGCATGCTGGGCCGCCTGGAAGCGGCTTTCAAGAAGATCACCCAGTTTACGGCGGATGCTTCCCATGAGTTGCGCACTCCGGTTGCCTTGATGCAGACGACGGCAGAGCTTTCGCTCCGCAAACCTCGAAGTGAAGGTGAATACCGCCAGGCCCTGGCTCACATTTTGAATGAGCTGGAGAAGACCTCGTCGCTCATTGAGAGATTAATGCTCTTGGCTCGCGCTGACTCCGGATTCGAGACGTTGCAACGTGTCCGGCTCAACTTGCAGGAGCTGCTTCTCGAGGCGTGCAAGGAAGGGCGCACCCTGGCAGAAGCCAAAGGAATCACCTTTTCCGAAAGGATTGACAACGCGCCCGTGGGCATTGCGGGCAACCCTCAAGCACTGCAACGCCTCTTTTTGATATTGATGGACAATGCGGTGAAATACACTCCTCCAGGGGGTCAAATCACGGCATCGCTTATCAGCAGCGATGGCTTCGCTGTCGCGGAAATTCGGGACAGCGGAATCGGCATCGGCGAAGCTGATTTGCCTCACATTTTTGAGCGATTTTACCGAGCCGATAGGGCGAGGTCGCATGAAGAGGGAGGGGCTGGATTGGGGTTATCGATTGGCCGCTGGATCGCGGAAGCCCACGGGGGAGCAATCGAAGTTGAAAGCCCGACCGGGCAGGGATCATTGTTCCGAGTTCGAATACCCCTTGCCTCGCCAGACTCACCGGCCTGAAAGAATTGCGCTTCGTCGAAACAGCCGCCTTGGATTCCCGCAGAGGCTAGACCATTTCTTAACCCCCGGCCTGTTATGAAATCTGCGTCGTCAGCGCCGTTGCCGTTATAGACCGCGCTGGATAGCGTTGTCGATCCGCTTCAGAGAAGGTGTGAAGGTGCGGGTGAGCTTGATCTCAAAGAGGGTCTCGCGGAGCTGTTGCAGGTTGGATCCGGTCAGGCTCTCGAATCGGGTCCCAGTGTTGTAAATGACGTAGAGATTGCTGAAGGGATCATCATGCCGGTATTGATAGCGCAACAGAACGTTGGCGCTCACCGCCTGTGTGTTCGACGTATCCATCTGAACGAGTGTGCTAACGTTCAGGAATCGGGAGAAAGAGTAATTGACCTGCAAACTCGCCAGAGCCACCGAAAAGTTCCGTTGCGGCAACGTAAATTTATCCCATTCGGCTGAAGTTGAAAAAGAGAACTTGCTGGTGGGGCGATAGGTGGTCCTTATGGCGGCTTTGTTTAGCTGGCCCGTGTAGTAAGTGCCGAAACGCTCAAAGAAGTTGTAAGTGAAATGGAGGTCCCGGCGCGATCCATAGGTCAATTGATGCCGCGAGAAACGGTATAAGCCAGGCGGGATGAAGACATTCTTGTAAATGTGGCTCGTCTCCCAAAACAGTGATTAGGATTCCTCCGGCAGCGGAAGGTGCGCGCAGCAGTGATAGATGGCGGCCGTGAAGTTCTTGACGGTCCGGAAGCCGAACGAACGATGACTCACCAACTTGATCTTGTTTGGTTGTACTGTTGGCTCGCCGTTGAGAGCCCCAGTCCCTCGTCAAACACCAAGGACGATTGTTTGCCTTTGCGCTTCTTGGGTTTTGGGATTGGCGTGATGAACTCGGCTGGACGGCGGTGTTCGATGATCTTCTGGGTGGGTTGGCCTTGATCATCGAGCTCCCAGTGGCGCGCTGGGTAGCCGTAGGGAGAGTTCAGAATGGGGCGGTCGAAAAATGGATTGCCGTTGTCCATACGCTTGTGATGCCCTTTAGGGGTCAGAATCTGTTACAGGATTCACGCGAAGAGAGCGTAAATAAAGAAAGGTAGCATCCTGTGCTGATAGTTGTTATGCATGCCTGAGCATGGACAGTTTTGCTGAGCTGACTGCGAAGTTCCATTCTGTGTGGCCATTGTTGGACGAACGCACGCGGCGCCTCATGGCGGGCAGCGAGGCGAGGGCTTTGGGCTATGGGGGAGTGAGTCGGGTGCGCCGTGCGTGCGGACTCTCGCGCAAGGCCATTTCCAAAGGCATCCGTGAAATCGAAGAGGGTTCGGCGTCGGGGGAAGGTCGGATCCGCCGCCCCGGAGCCGGGCGGAAACTCATTATGGTGTCGGACCCGCGGCTCGTGGACACCTTGGAAGAGATGATCGATCATCAAACACGGGGCGACCCGGAATCGGCGCTGCGATGGATTTGTAAGAGCACGCGGGCGATTGCGAAAGAGTTGAGTCGGCACCAACACCCGATCAGCCATGCGAAGGTTGCTCAGCTTCTGCGCGGTCTCAACTACAGTCTCCAGAGCAACCGGAAGACGGAGGAGGGGCGAGACCCTCCGGACCGCGACGCGCAATTTCGGCACATCAATGCCGCGGTGAAAAGATGCCTGGCGCAGGGCAGCCCCGTGATCTCGGTGGATACCCAGAAGAAAGAACTCATCGGCAACTACGATAACGCCGGCCAGCAATGGCTTCCAGCGAAACAGCCGATGACGGTTCGCGGCCACGATTTTCCCACGCCCGACGTGCCGCGTGCCTATCCCTATGGCATCTACGACGTCGGGCGCAACACCGGGTTTGTCAATGTTGGGACGGATCACGACACGGGAGCGTTTGCGGTGGCGTCCATCCGGGGATGGTGGCGTCAGGAAGGCCAACGGCTCTATCCGGCGGCAACCAAGGTCCTGATTACGGCCGACGGCGGGGGCAGCAATGGCTGGCGGTTGCGCGTGTGGAAACTGGAGTTCGAGACCTTCGCGGATGAAACAGGGCTGCCCCTCTCGGTCTGTCATTTCCCACCTGGGACGAGCCAGTGGAACAAGATCGAGCGCCGTCTTTTTTCCTTCATCTCGTCGAATTGGCGTGGCGAACCGCTGCGCGATTACGAAACCGTCGTCCATCTCATTGCCACGACGACGACGGCGAAAGGACTGAAAGTAACCTGCCGATTGGACCGCTGCCAATATCCCACCGGCCGCAAAGTCACCCAGGAAGAAATGAAGGGCATCAATCTTCAACCGGATAGGTTTCATGGCGAATGGAACTATGTCATCAGACCTCATCAGCCCTGACATCGTCAAAGAATGAAGATGGGTTGATACCTTTATTTATTTGGTTCCTCCGCAGAATTTGTGGGTGGAGCGGGGATAGTTTTTGACCCTTCGCGGAGAAAAAGATAGCGCATCCCATCCCAATTCCTGTATGGGTAATTTGAGCGAGAAACCCTACACAGGAACAGGACAGGATGC
>DATKST010000063.1:0-88646 GCA_035531475.1 Terriglobia bacterium | reverse complement strand
AGTCGTTGGTGAGAAGTCCGGCAGCTTGCCTCTCTGCCTGTGCGCTCCTCAAGATGGCTTCATTCACTGGCACAAACAGCAAGTTAAGAGCCAATATTCGCTCTATACTTCTCCGGTAATCGGTCAACGCCGGAAAGGACTTGTGCTTTCTCGCAGACGCTAATGTCGCGGTGAAAAGATGCCTGGCGCAGGGCAGCCCCGTGATTTCGGTGGATACCCAGAAGAAAGAACTCATCGGCAACTACGATAACGCTGGCCAGCAATGGCTTGCAGCGAAACGGCCGACGAAGGTTCGGGGGCACGATTTCCCCACGCCCGACGTGCCGCGTGCCTATCCCTATGGCATCTACGACGTCGGGCGCAACACCGGGTTCGTCAATGTCGGGACTGATCACGACACGGGAGCGTTTGCGGTGGCGTCCATCCGGGGATGGTGGCGTCAGGAAGGCAAACGGTTCTATCCGGCGGCAACCAAGGTTCTGATTACGGCCGACGGCGGGGGGAGCAATGGCTGGCGGTTGCGCCTGTGGAAACTGGAGTTGCAGACCAACCGGCCTGCCCCTCTCGGTCTGTCATTTCCCACCTGGGACGAGCAAGTGGAACAAGATCGAGCACCGCCTTTTTTCCTTCATCTCGTCGAATTGGCGTGGCGAACCCCTGCGCGATTACGAAACCGTCGTCCATCTCATTGCCAAGACGACGACGGCGAAAGGACTGAAAGTGACCTGCCGATTGGACCGCTGCAAATATCCAACCGGCCGCAAAGTCACCCAGGAAGAAATGAAGGGCATCAATCTTCAGCCGGATAGGTTTCATGGCGAATGGAACTATGTCATCAGACCTCATCAGCCCCGACATCGTCAAAGCATGAGGATGGGTTGATATCTTTATTTATTTACGAAGCCTAACCAGATATTTATCCATCCACGCCAAGATCTGGCGTCTCATCTCCGGCAGTTCCTGGTGCGCACAATCAAAAAGCTCGATCCGGCAATCTTCCGCGCGGCCGTAAGAGCGATACAAAGGCAGCAGTTTGTCATGAATCTTCTCGACACCTCCCGGAGGAGTCAGTGGATCCTTACGGCCGTTGACGCTCAGGTGGGGGCGAGGAACAGTTAAAGCGTTAATTTGAAAAGTGTCGAAGTGCTTGAGCAAAGAGGGGACAAAATAATAAACGCCGTGGCCACTGAGGCCATGAGCTGCGATAAGCGATTCATAATCCGTCAGGCAGCAAACGTCCATCGCAGCGCGCACGCGCGGGTCCAACCCCGCCAGCCACCAGGCTTTGGTGGCGCCCATCGACATGCCAAAGGCGCCCAGACGCGTGGCATCCACTTCCGGACGGCTCGCCAGATAAGTGAGAGCGCGAAACTCGTCAAACATCATCATTCCCCACAACACTCGTCCCTGCCAAAGCATCAACTTGAACGCGTCCTCCTCACCCTGATGACCGTTGGGCTCGTGTTTGCGCTCTCCAAAGCACCAGCTGTCAATGGCGAGTGTGACCAGCCCCTTTTCGGCGCAAACCGGGGCATAAGCGGGTTGCACGGGCGTCCCGCGCAGCAGTTGTTCCTTGCCCAGGTCATACATGCCCGCGTGCCAGTGGATGAAGAGCAATCCCGGCGCCGGATGCTGCCGTTTATCGGGGACAAGCAGCAGTGCCGGAACCGGCTCCACTCCGTTCAGATCCAGCAGCAGCCGCTCAAGGGTATACCCCGCGTGCTTTTCGGACCGGACCAGCACGGGCGGAGCAGACTTGTGCTCCCAAGGCAGATCGCCCAGCAAACTCCAGAGTTCCCAACGCCGACGCTGTTGATCAATGTTGAACTCGTCCATGAATTCTCGCAAAGTGCTTCGGTCCGCATTTGCCTGAATGGTCGAGCCCGTTGTTAACGCAGCCAGCGATGCCGACCCGACCATAAATTCGCGCCGGTTGGCTTGAGCCGTCCATCTTGCCATAACTTGATCCCTCCGCATCCAGGTACAAAATGACACTATGCGTCAATCCTACCCGTGCCCGCAATCATTGGGTTCCTGAAGCCTGTGGCGAACGGATGAGGAGTAGTACACATGCCATTGCGAACAGCGGCAGAACGTCCGCCGCTACGAATGCAGGACGATAGGAAAAGCGGTCAACCACGGCGCCCACGGTGAATGTGAAAGCGGCGACCATCGCCCCCGCTGCCAAACCACTGAGTCCGTACACGAAAATATTGGCATCAATAAAGACGAAACTGTGATTAGGAAGGTTGGCGAGCGCCGATGCCGCCAAGCTTAGGACCGGTCCTCAAGATCAGCGTCCTCAGCCACCCACTTCCATTCTTCAGGCGAGAGCTTGATGAGTTGTTCTTGATGAAGAGCGGCGAGGGCCTTGGCCACACGCCCGGCTTTCCCCTCTGGCGTGAACCGTTGCTTCACCAATTTCTTCCAATCTGGGCGACTTCTGTGAAGTGACTTCCTCGGCCATATACCCTCATTGTAGTCCACTTTGGTTCCATTCCCAACCTAACAAACAACGCGGGGTATTCTCCGCGCTAGACCCCCTCCGCTCGGCAGGGCAGGGGGCGGGCGCCGCTAGAGCAAACTGCACCACTACCGAACAGTGACGACGTCGCGGACCGGCAAGCGGTCAATTCACCTACGCCTCAAAAAGCGATTCGACGAATTCGCGGGGATTGAAGGGCAGGAGGTCCTCGATCTTTTCGCCGATTCCGACAAACTGGATGGGCAAGCCCATCTCGCGGGCGATGGCCACCACCACGCCGCCTTTGGCCGTGCCGTCCAGCTTGGTCAGGATGATGCCAGTGACTCCGGCATGTTCGGTGAACTGCCGCGCCTGTTGCAGGCCGTTCTGGCCGGTGGTGCCGTCAATTACCAGCAGGACCTGGTGAGGCGCGCCGGGAATTTCCCGTCCGGCGATGCGCACCATCTTCTCAAGCTCGGCCATCAGGTTGAACTTGGTGTGCAGACGTCCGGCGGTATCCACAATCACCGGGTCGTCGTGGCGCTTCTTCGCCGAAGCTAGTGAGTCAAAGATGACGGCGGAAGGATCGGCGCCCGGCTTTTGTTTGACGATCTCCACGCCCAGCCGCCCGGCCCAGATTTCAAGCTGCTCGTTGGCTGCCGCCCGGAAGGTGTCCGCAGCGCAGAGCAGTGGGCGGCGGTTTTGCTGGAGGTAATAATGCGCCAGCTTGGCGATGGTAGTGGTCTTGCCCACGCCGTTCACGCCCACCATGAAAATGACCTCGGGAAGGCCGGCGGGCGGCCGCTTGAGCACTGGCGCCGCCGGAGCGCCGTCGCGCCCTCGCTGCGGGTTCTCCAGGATGGAGAGAATCTCCTGCTCGATCACGCCGCGCACCTCTGCGGGCCGCTGAATCTGGCCGCGCTTGATCTTTTCCCGGATGCTCGCCAGAATGTCCTGAGCCGTTTTCACTCCCAGGTCGGCGGTGATGAGCGTGGCCTCCAGCTCATCCAGCACGCTCTGGTCGATCTTTTCCTTGCCTTCGACAATGCCCTCAATCCGTTCCACGAGCTGCGCTTTGGTGGAGGCAACGGCGGATTTCAGGCGGTCAAACAGACCAGGCTTTTTCTCTGTGGATCCAAAAAGGGTTTGAACCATATTGTTCAATTGTAGCCCGAACATGCTGGAACGTGGTTCAAATTGTGGTAGTGTCGCAATTTGCTGGTGCGGCGCTCAGAGAGCGCCGCACCAGCAAAAAAACTGGGACACTACCCAGATCCAAGGTTGGCCCCAGCCAACTGAAGCCTCATGCTATACTCAACCTGAGACGTGGGTGACTGCGACTGTCGCGCTTAGCCTTGCAGAAGGCCTTCGGCTTCTGGGGGCGGCCAGCGCACGCCCCAAAGAAACACGGAGGCTTAAAAATCATGTACCCAGAGCAAATTGTTCGGCCCATGCAGGAGGAACTGACTCATGCTGGATTCGTTGAAATGAAGACACCGGCTGAGGTGGACTCAATTCTAGGCCGTGAGAAAGCCCCAGTGCTTGTGGTGGTCAATTCGATTTGCGGTTGCGCAGCAGGCAAGGCCCGGCCGGCGGTGATCCAGGCCCTGAACCATGCGAACCGGCCCAAGGTGCTCACCACGGTGTTCGCGGGCCAGGATACGGACGCCACCGCGCAGGCGAGAAGCTACTTTTCTGGCTACGAGCCGTCCTCACCCTCGATCGCCTTGCTGAACGGCGGCAAGCTGGTGTTCATGCTCGAGCGCTGGCAGATTGAGGGCAGGATCGCCGATGATATTGCAAACGATTTGACGGCAGCCTTTGACCGCTTCTGTGTTTCCGAAGGAGCGGCTGTCTCTGCCTAAGTCTTAAGGGGACATCTTGTAGGGGCGGGCCAAGGCCCGCCCCTACAGCGCGTGGGGATCGGGTTCCGAAGGGCATAAGGGGCCTAGGTGAACAGCATGATTGAAGCCTGGTTCTGTGCGGACCAGGCTTTTTTCTTTTTACGGCCCAATGTAGGGACGCCAACCTGAAGCCCTGAACGCGAATAGGCTTGAGGGTTTCGCTCCTCTGCGGGTGCGGATCATCGAGTGGTTCCCTTTGCAACGCGCTGCACAGCATGGATGATGCGGCGGATTTCCTTTGAGGTAAGGGCAGGGTGGACGGGCAGGGAAACCACGGTGTCGGCAAGGATGGTGCTGATGGGGAAATCCGCGTCTTCGCCAAGCCCCGCAAGGGCAGGCTGGCGGTGGAGCGGCTTGGGATAATGGACCGCAGTTTCAATGCTCATTTCCAATAGCGATTTGCGGAATTCATCACGAGACACGCCCAATATCCCAGGTTCGATGCGGATGGTGAACAGATTGTAAGCGTGAACAGACTGATCGCGCTCGACCGGGAGATGGATACCGGGGAGATCCGCAAGACTGCGAGCCAGCATCGATGCATGGCGGCGGCGCTGTTCGATGGAGTTGCCAAGGCTTTCAAGCTGGCCGAGGCCGATGGCGGAGGCAATGTCTGTGGTTCGATAGTTGAACCCAATGCGGACGTGATCGTAGCGTGCCCGCTCTCCATGCGAGCGCAGCAGCCGGAGTTCACGGGCGAGATCAGGGTCTGAGGTGGCAACCATGCCTCCCTCGCCGGTGGTCAGATTCTTGGATGGATAAAACGAGTAGCACACCGCGTCCGGGAAGGATCCCACATCATTTCCTTGGAAGCACGCCCCGTGGGCCTGGGCCGCGTCCCAGATGATTTTCAGGTTGTGGCGCTTGGCCACATCCGTGATTTCGGGAATCGCCGCGGGATGACCGTAAAGGTGGACCGGAGCGATGGCTTTGGTGCGAGGCGTGATTTTTCTTTCGACATCGGTTGGGTTCAGAGTGAAAGTGTGCTGGTCAACATCCGCGAGCACGGGCTTGGCTCCGGCCGCCAACACCATCGAAGCCGTGGCGATAAAGGTGAAATCCGGAACGATGACTTCATCCCCCGGCCGCAAGAGCGCCGCGTAAACGATGTGCAATGCCGCCGTGCCAGAATTGACGGCAATTGCGTACTTTGCCCCGACTTCCGCAGCAAAACGGGCTTCAAATTCCTCAGTCACTGCACCGGCTCGCAGATTGCCGCTACGCAGGATGCGCGTCACGGCCTGCAGGGTTTTGTTATCGAGCCGAACCCGGCCCATGGGAACAATAGGTTCCGCTTTGGGTTGAGTGGAGGAAGAAGTGGGCGATGAAGGCATGACTTGCTTTTCTTCTATCATGGAGCTTTTCGGGCGCTCCGAGGTTTTGATAAGGCTCTCTAAGAGGGGCGTGCCCCGAGGCCTCAGAAGGAGTAAAGGAATTGTTCAAACCGTAAAAGAATCTCACGCCAAGCTGCCAAGCTTCGCAAAGCGAATGAACGGGTTGTTCTTTGCGCTTCTTGGCGCGAGGCTGCTTGCTTTTTTCACAGTTTCTCAGCAGCGGACAATCTTTTCCCGGTGCTCGCGGACATGCTTGGTGGCGTTCCGCGTATCCACAACCAGCTTGGAATTCTCAACAATGAACGGATAGTCGTAACTCGAATGGTCCGTGGCGATCAAGACAGCAGCGTACTGGTTGAGGCTCTCTGCGGTCAAATTGATGCAAATAAAATCCTGGTAATCATACTTTCTCATCTTGTGCAAGCGAGGGAAGTAGGGATCGTGGTAGTCAACGATGGCTCCCTGGTCCTGAAGAAGCTCGATGATCCGGAGGGAGGGCGATTCGCGAAGATCGTCCACATCCTTTTTGTAGGCGATGCCAAGGACCAGAATCCTGGAATCCTTCAAGCATTGATTCCTCTTGTTGAGCGCATCGGACACCGCTGCGATGACATGGGACGGCATCGAGGAGTTGATTTCACCCGCGAGTTCAATGAACCGTGTCGGGAACTCGTATTCACGTGCCTTCCAGGTGAGATAGAAAGGGTCAATGGGAATGCAATGCCCGCCCAAGCCGGGACCTGGATAGAAAGGAGTGAATCCGAAGGGTTTGGTCTTAGCGGCTTCGATGACTTCCCAGATGTCGATGCCCATGCGCAGGCAAAGCAGCTTCAGTTCATTTACCAGGGCGATGTTGACGGAGCGGTAAGTGTTCTCCAGGATTTTAGCCATTTCGGCTGCACGAGAAGAGCTGACCATCACCGTGCGTTCAAAGACCTGTTGGTAGAGAGACTGCGCGGCCCGGGCGCTGGGGCCGTTGACTCCTCCAATCACCTTGGGGATTTGCTCCGTCCGGATGTTAGGATTGCCAGGGTCCTCCCGCTCCGGCGAAAATGCCAGGAGGAATTCAGGAGAATCGCCGCCCGCCACGCGGACCACCTGCCCCTCAACCCCATAGGTGGAAACAGGGCAGTGAAGACCGGATATTTCAAGGACTGGAAGAACAACCTCTTCCGTGGTTCCGGGGTAAGTGGTGCTCTCCAGCACCACCAGTTGTCCCCGTTGCAGGTAAGGTTGGATTGCCTCCGCCGTGCCTTTAACGTAGGAAAGGTCAGGCTCGCGATGGGCGTCAAGAGGGGTGGGGACGCAGATGATGATGGCGTCCATCTCACGGAGCTTGGCAAAGTCGGAGGTGGCCCGAAATGCCCCGCGGGACACCTCTGCCGCCACGTCTCGGCTGGAAATGTGGTGAATGTAACTTTCTCCCTTGGCCAGCTTCTCAATCTTGGCCGGATCGATGTCAAATCCGGTGGTCGAGAGGCCATTCTTTGCGTATAGCAAGGCCAGAGGCAAGCCGACATAACCGAGGCCGATGACTCCCACTCTAGCGCTCTTGGAACCGAATTTGTCGAGGGACCTTGCGAGTTCTCCTGGCCCAGCCGCCGGTAAAGATAAGTTTTTCATATGTTCCCGTAACCCCCAGGATTTCGAGTTAAAGCGATTTGCCACGCCTAAACCAATATACAGGAATCTTTAGTCTGAAAAACCGTAACAATCGCCCCCCGCCCGTGTTTTAAGCAAAGGGGTGTCAGTACTACTCGAGAAAAGCTCAACTTGACAATCCTGTAAATCTCGTTTAGATTCTATTCTTTGGTGTTTATTGCGCTTCCAAGTTCGCCCGACGCTGGGCGGCAAGCCAATCCCGTACAATTCTTCAAGGTCCTGCAGAGTAGACGCCATGAAAACACTTTTTAATATATCCCTGATTATCTTATTTGCAGGGGGCTTGCTGACCAATGAGATCAGGCCTCTCTGTGCCCAGGATCAGGGCCCGTCGAGTGACGATCAGCAGCAGACAAGTTCACAACCAACTCCGGAGCAGGGGTCAGAGGACAGTCAGTCTGCCCAAAGCGCTTTGCCTACCAATGTTACCAATCCAGACTATGTCATTGGCCCCGAGGATGTTTTGACCATCGACGTTTTCAACCTGCCGGAAATGAAGCAGACGGTTCGCGTTGAGAACGACGGGACAATTTCGTTAAGGCTTCTCGGTCCTGTCCGGGCGGAAGGTTTGACCACTTTGCAGCTTAAACATGACCTGCAAAAAGCTTGGGGGAAGGATTATCTCCAGGACCCTCAAGTTAGTATATTTGTGAAGACATTTCACGCTCGGCCTGTTTCCTTAGTGGGTTCGGTGGTAAAGCCAGGGTTGTACCAACTGCCGGGACCCCGCAACATTATTCAGGTGCTGGCCATGGCGGGGGGGCTTACGAAATCATCCACGGGAGGCCCGGGCGCAGGGCGTTATCTCTATATCACTCGCAAGGCAGGGTTCGACAACCTGGAGCCGATGGACGGGGTGGATTTGGTTGCGCCGAATAAGTTGAGGGTCGATATTAAAAAGTTGCTGTTTGCAAATGACCAAGGGCCGGATATTCAAGTCAAACCCTTGGATTTGATCACAGTTTCCCGCGCCGGGTTGGTCTATGTGGTAGGTGATGGCGTGAAAGCGCCTGAGAGGATTATTTTGGAGGATCAGGACAGCATGACGGTCCTTCAAGCGCTGGCCGTTGCCCAGGGGTTGACGTCCAACGCCGCCAAGTCTCATGCCAAGATTCTACGCCGGAATTCCAGCGGGACCATGACGGAGCATCCAATTAACGTGAACGCGATATTGAAGGGGAAGGCGGAGGATCCTTCTCTTGCGGACAATGATGTGCTTTTTGTTCCGGGCAGTACCGGGAAGGCGATAGGAAAGTCAAGCATCGCTACTGCCATCGGAGTCTTGAGCGGATACCTGATCTTTCACCCTTGACCAATACCCCCCAGAACTTCAAGGAGCGGCATGGACGAGCTAGACAAAATCGACGGCAACCAGTACCCCTCACAGTCGCAGTTGAGTCCGCAGGGCTTGAGGGATTTGGAGGTCGTGGACGTGTCTCCGGAAGAGATTCCTCACCTTCTAGACTATTGGGCCATTGTTCTGAAGAGAAGGTGGCTGGTCCTTGTCTGTGCTGTCGTAGTTTTTTCAACGGTAGCCTTGGGGACGCTCAAGGAAAGACCGGTTTACGAAGGTAAAGTGACGATCGAGATTGATCCGGAGCCTCCCAGTGTCGTAAATTTCAAGGAAATTGTTAACATTAGCCCCGTGGACATTGATTCCTACCGGGAGACTCAATTCAAGATCCTTCAAAGTAGAACTCTCGCCGAACGCGTTGTCCGAAACCTCCAGCTTTACAAGCAGCCGGAATTCTACAAGGGAAGAATCCTGTTTGGACTCTTTACCCCGAACC
This sequence comes from Terriglobia bacterium, assembly GCA_035531475.1. Classification (GTDB taxonomy): domain Bacteria; phylum Acidobacteriota; class Terriglobia; order UBA7540; family UBA7540; genus CALCEB01. The sequence continues at coordinate 79,492 of DATKST010000063.1, read as the reverse complement.
CCCGCCAGCTTCCATCTTTGTCGGACCCCAATCCTCCCGACCCCTCGGCCGATTATTTTGTCAACGCTGTCGCTCATCTGCAAGATTTCGAAGATATCAGCCCTTTGCAGCGCAGTAATCTTGTAAAGGTCGCTTTTGACTCCTACAGTCCGGATCTGGCGGCGCGCGTCGCGAACCAGATTGCCGAGGATTATATTCAGCAAAACCTGGAGACGAAGTGGGATGAAACGGAGGCGGCGTCAAAATGGCTGGGGACGCGCTTGGTCAGCCTCAAGGCAAAGCTTGAAGAATCCGAAGATGCGCTGCAGGCTTACGCTCAATCCCACTCCATTATCTTCCTTAAAGACAATGAGACCATTACGAGCGCTCGTATGGTAGAGCTGATGGGTGAGTACACGAAAGCCCAGGAGGACCTGTTCGAGAAGGAGTCGCTCTATAGCTTCGTAAAAGGCGGAAAGGTTGAGGATCTTCCTCAGGTGCGGAATGACGCGGTCGTTCAGAATCTGGAAGTCCAGAAGACCGAGATGCAAAAGCAGTACGCCATGGTCACCGCTTGGGTGAAGCCTGATTATCCCAAGGCCCGGCAGATCCAGAGGGAGATTGACTCCGTACGAAAACAGGAGGAGAAGGAAAGAAAAGCGGTAGTGCAAAATATAATTAATAGCTACAAAACCGCGCAGCACCGGGTGAGTTCTCTTGCAGACGCCGTTGATGGCCAGAAGAAAGTAATGAACGACGTCAACCAGGAGATGATTCAGTACAGCATTCTGAAACGGGAGGTCGATTCGAACAACCAACTCTACGATGGTTTATTGGAGCGGATGAAGGAAGCCCAGGTATCCTCCGGCCTCAAATCGAGCAACATTCACGTGGTGGATAACGCCATTGTTCCACGGAGCCCCGTGAAACCGCGGGTCTTCCTGGATTTGACTCTGGGCTTGGTCTTGGGAATCGGCTTGGGTGTTGGCCTCGCATTTTTCCAAGAATACTTGGACAAGACCCTGAAGACTTCTGATGATGTGGAGCATTTGCTGCGGTTACCCTCACTCGGCATGCTGCCCCGGTTCTCCTTGAATGGTGTGACAAGAGATGGCGCAAGGACCGCTGAAGAACACCTGGTGCCGGTTTCGTCCAATGGACATTCAGATTTGGCTCCCGGCTTGCAGACAGCCTCTGAGTCGGTCGAGGCGTTCCGGTCTCTGCGGACCTCAATCTTGCTATCGGCGAGTCCCGTTCCACGGCTTCTCCTGGTCACGAGTGCAGTGCCGAGCGAGGGCAAGACCACGGCAGCCGTTAATTTGGGAGCGGCCCTGGCTAGTTTGGGAAAGAGTGTTGTACTGGTTGATTGTGATATGCGCCGCCCGGCGGTCCATCGATCGACGGGGGTTGAAAACCGCCCCGGATTCGTGCAGTGCCTTACCGGCCATGTGGATCTTGCCGCGGCTATTCTGCCGGTGCCGGGGGTGAATAATTTCTCAGTGATTCCATGTGGCCCCATTCCGCCGAACCCGGCCGAGGTGCTTTCCTCAAAATTGACTGCGGAATTGCTGCGGAAGCTTCGCAGCCAGTTTGAATTTGTCCTGGTCGATTCACCACCGATCCTGAGCGTTGCGGATAGCCGGATTTTGGCGACGCTCACCGATGCGGCAATTTTGATCACGCGCGCCCATTCAACTCCTTACGACGTCGTCCGGCGCGCCAGGTCTTTGCTGTATGGCGCCGGTTGCCGTATCCTGGGAGTCGCTTTGAATGCCGTCGATTTTGAACGCGAAGGCTATGGCTATTCGAGCGGGCAGTATGGTTTTGGTTACGGCTACGGACGGAATGGCAATTCGAACCCGTCCGGGGACAGTGCGACCACGGGATAAGAACTCCGCCTTCGTGGTGAAATCCTTTACTTCCTCGAGATGGTGACCTCAAGGCTCCTCCGCCATAGCGAAATACCTTCTCTCTTGATGTGAACGGGAGTTTCTATGGATCTTGCAGTCATTGGGGCGGGATACGTTGGCCTTACTTCGGCTGCATGCCTTGCGGAGGCTGGCCACCAAGTGACCTGTGCCGAAAGCAATCCGCAAAGGCTGAAACTACTGAGGGACGGAGGACTGCCTTTTTATGAGCCGCATCTTGAGTCACTGGTCGAACGAAACTTGCGGAGCGGGCGGCTCACCTTTACTTCAACGCACGAAGCCATCGAAAAAGGGCAAGCTATTTTTATTTGCGTGGGCACTCCTCCGCTGGAAAATGGAGAAGCCGACTTGACGGGCATCGAAAGTGTAGCCCGCGACATTGCGCAAAATGCCCGGGGCTACCGGCTGGTCATTGAAAAGAGTACGGTCCCGGTGCAAACCGGGCGCCAGCTTCAAAAACACTTGAGCCTTTACTGCCGGACGGGATTATCTTATGACGTCGCGTCGAACCCTGAGTTCTTGCGGGAAGGCAGCGCCGTGGAAGACTTCTTTCATCCCGACCGCATTGTGGTGGGGGTTGAAAATTCGACCGCAGCAAAGATGCTGGAGGAAATTTATCATCCGATCTTGAAGCAGAAGGTTGTCTGCCCCGTTCACTCACCTTGCCTTTCTCAACACCAAGTTCCCTTTCTGGTGGCTGACATTAACAGCGCTGAAATCATTAAACACGCCTCGAATTCCTTCTTGGCGATGAAGATTTCTTTTATCAACCTGATTGCTGACCTTTGCGAGGTTGCGGGGGCCGACATTGACAAAGTTGCTGCCGGCATCGGCCTGGACCGGCGGATTGGTCCATCCTTTCTCCGTCCAGGGATCGGGTTCGGAGGCTTTTGTTTTCCCAAGGATTTGCAATCTTTCGTGAGAATTGGTGAAAAGTTCGGGCTTGACTTTTCACTTCTCACGGAAGTGGAGAAGATCAACCTTCGCCGCGCAGAGCAATTCTTGCAACGGATCAAGCAGGAGCTCTGGGTGCTGCGGGGGAAGAAGATTGGCATCTGGGGGCTAGCCTTCAAACCTAACACCGATGATGTACGGTTTGCGCCTTCGCTGGTGATCGCCCGGCGCCTGATTGCGGAGGGCGCCGTGGTTTCCGCTTACGATCCCCAAGCGTCCCTCAAAGCGGAAGCGGAATTGCCAAGTCTCCGGTATTGCACTGATTCTTATGAGGCGGCAGAAGGCGCGGAGGCTCTTTTGATTCTCACGGAATGGGATGAGTTTCGGCGGGTTGATTTCGGGCGCCTTCGCGACGTGATGGAGCGGCCCTTGATTGCTGACGGCCGGAATATGTTTTCACCTGAACAGGTTGCATCTTACGGATTTCAATACCTCAGCATAGGACGCAGCCAAGCGCCCATCTCGGTAACGGTCCAAAAGTGATGAATCGTGATGCCTCAAGCGGAGGATAGAGATTGAGAATCGTGGTCACTGGCGGCGGAGGCTTCCTGGGCAGCCACCTGTGCGAAAAACTTTTGACGCTTGGACATTCCGTCTTGTGCATCGATAATCTGGCCACAGGCAGCCGCATGAATATCCGGCAGCTTGAAGGCAATCCCGGTTTTGAGTTCCGGCTTCACGATGTCACCAAGCCATTCGAGGTCGTGGGACCCGTCGATGCCATTGCCCACCTTGCTTCGCCGGCCAGTCCTCCCGATTATTTCCGGCTCCCGATACAGACCTTGAAGGTGGGATCGCTCGGAACTCATAATGCGCTTGGCCTTGCCAAGGCCAAGCAGGCCCGCTTTCTGCTTGCCAGCACCTCAGAGGTTTATGGGGACCCCCTGGTTAACCCTCAGCCGGAAACCTACTGGGGCAACGTTAATCCGACCGGGCCGCGAGGCGTTTACGATGAAGCGAAGCGATTTGCGGAAGCCATGACCCTGGCCTACCACCGCTCCCATGGGTTGGACACGCGCATTGCCAGGATTTTCAATACCTACGGGCCCCGCATGAGGCCGCAGGATGGCCGGGTGGTTTCGAATTTTATCGTCCAATCGCTCCGCGGCGAGCCGCTAACGGTCTATGGAGATGGAAGCCAAACACGCAGCCTCTGTTATGTAAGCGATTTGGTCGAAGGCTTGACCATGCTTCTGCTGGCTGACGACAACGCCGGCATTGGGAGCGGCCAACACGATTTAGACGGAATCCATGGACCGGTAAATTTGGGGAACCCGTTGGAGATGCAGGTGATCGACATTGCAAAAGAAGTCATCCGAATCACACGAGGTTCCAGCAAAATTGACTTTCGGCCGCTTCCCATTGATGATCCGAGGGTCCGGTGCCCGGACGTTAGGCGCGGCGAGAAGCTTCTGGGTTGGTTCCCGCGCGTCAACCTTCAAGAGGGACTGGCGGTAACGGCGGAGTACTTCCGGAAGCAAACTCAGCAATGGGGTTCCTCTACCTGAATGGACTCGATGGCATCCTCCTTTTTCGCTGTTACAAAATCAACGGGCCAAAGGCGCATGGGCGGAGAGAAAGACAAAACCAAGACAAAAGCAGAAAGAAAGAGAAAACGACGACGAGACTAGCCTATTTTAGACCAAAAATAGTTTGACAATGGGGTACACCATAGTCTGGCAATGGCCCGCTTTACTCATCGGCGCCCTTGGCCCGGTCTCTTTGCCGCGCCGGATAGGACCCCTGGCAATTATGGGCTCTTTGCGGTTGCACTGAGCGTCCTTTCGTATGTTAAACTGTCGCGCAACGCGGAGCTGAAATCTACCTGATGCGGTAGCCGTTAATCATCGACGGTCGAACCGCCTTTCAATATGTCGCCTATGAAACCTCAAGTCGTTATTTTGTGCGGAGGCATGGGAACTCGCCTCAGAGAAGAGACGGAATTTCGTCCAAAGCCGCTGGTTGAAGTGGGTGGAAGACCCATTTTGTGGCATATCATGAAGACCTATTCGCATTATGGCTTCAACCACTTCGTGTTGTGTCTCGGTTACAAGGGGCACATGATCAAGGAGCATTTCCTGAATTACCGCTATATGAATAGTGATTTTACGCTTCAGCTAAACTCTGCCCAAGAACCCACGTTCTATACGGACAATCAGCAAGAGCGTTGGACGATTACCTTTGTGGAAACAGGCGGAGACGCTATGACCGGAGCCCGTGTTAAAAGGATTGAGCCTTACATTACTGGTGACACCTTCATGCTAACTTACGGCGACGGCTTGGCGGATATTGACGTAAACGAGCTTTGGAAATATCATAAGAAGCATGGAAAGATTGGAACAGTCACAGGTGTGCGGCCTGTCTCCCGGTATGGTGAGATCTCCGTGCGTGGGGACTTGGTGCAAGCGTTCACTGAGAAACCGCAGGCGCAGGACGGGCTAATTAGCGGTGGGTTCTTTGTCTTCCAACGCCGGTTCTTTGAGTACCTCTCCAGCGACAACTTATGTGTATTGGAAAAGCGGCCGCTCGAGCGTCTGACCAGCGAAGGGCAACTCGCTGCCTATCACCATCCTGGATTTTGGCACTGCATGGACACCTATCGGGATTTCGTTGTCCTAAATGAAACTTGGGAAAAGGGCGCTCCGTGGAAGGTCTGGTAGGATTAGCTAATTCAAGGAGGCGAGTCTTTGGACGTGTTGCTGACTGGCGATCAGGGTTACATCGGGCGAACGATGACGAAGTTCTTGCTGGGACGCGGCCACAAGGTTACAGGTCTCGATACTGACTATTACTATGACTGCGATTTTGGCTCGTCAGACTGCTCCTACGCCAAGTTGGAACGAGATCTTCGGGACGTTTCTTCCGAAGATATCCGGGGATTTGATGCCATCGTACATCTCGCCGGTCTGTCGAACGACCCGCTCGGCAGCATTCGGTCGGAATTGACTTACGATATCAACCACCATGCTTCCGTGCGGCTTGCCAAGATGGCAAAGCAGGCGGGAATACGCCGGTTTCTTTTCGCATCTTCCTGCAGCATGTACGGAGCGGCGGGGGACGCCGTGCTGGACGAGGGGTCCCCACTCTGCCCCCTGACGCCTTACGCCATATCGAAGGTTCGTACCGAAGGGGACCTTTCGGACATGGCCGACGAGCATTTCTCGCCCACGTTTCTAAGGAATGCCACGGCCTACGGTGTCTCATCGCGCCTTCGCATTGACATTGTACTCAATAACTTGGTGGGTTGGTCGGTGACGACCGGCAACATCCGTATCTTGAGTGACGGAACGCCTTGGCGGCCGATTGTCCACATCGAGGATATTTCCCAAGCTTTTGCCCTGGTCCTGGAGGCTCCCCTGGAGCTCGTTCATAACCAGGCCTACAATGTCGGCACCGACAGCGAGAACTATCAGGTTCGCGATCTCGCCGCCATTGTGCAAGAGGTCGCCCCGGCCAGTAAGGTCGAGTACGCTGGCCAGGGGGGACCTGATCCCCGGAATTATCGGGTGAATTTCGCCAAGTTCATGCGTGCCTTTCCGGCCTTCCGGCCTCGCTGGACTGCACTGAAGGGGGCACAGGAGCTCTACGACGCCTACCGCGCGGAGAACCTGACCCCGGAGGGACTGCAAGGAAGGAAATACGTCCGCCTGAAGCAGATTGAGGCCCTGTTGAGCAACGGAAGGCTCGATCGCGACCTGCGCTGGAAGGGGAATAGGCAACAATGACGCAGCTTCCCTCTTGCCGAGCCTGTGGTGGTGATGGCCTTGCCTTGGTCCTGTGCCTGGGGCGTACCCCTTTAGCGAACTCTTTGCTTACGGAGGGCCAGCTCGAGAAGCCCGAGCCCGTCTATGCGCTGGATGTAGCTTTCTGCCCGGGCTGTGCCCTCGTGCAAACCACCGAGACGGTTCTGCCGGAAGTGCTTTTCCGCGACTACGTTTACTTTTCCTCGTTCTCTGACACCGTTTGCCAGAATGCGAAAGAGATTTCGGAGCGGCTCATTTCCTCGCGGCGACTCGGTTCCGATGCGCTGGCTGTGGAAATTGCCAGCAACGATGGCTACCTCCTCCAGAACTACTGTCAGCGCGGCATCCCGGTGCTCGGCATCGAGCCGGCACGTAACATCGCGCGGGTGGCCGAGGATCGCGGCATTCGCACCTTGGCGGAGTTTTTTAGCAATGATCTGGCGCGGCAACTCCGCGAGCGCGGGGAACGCGCTGACGTGATTCACGGCAACAACGTGCTGGCCCATGTGGCCGACCTGAATGGGGTTGTGGCGGGAATCGCCCTTCTGCTGAAGGAGTCGGGAATAGCGGTTATTGAGGTACCCTACGTCAAGCCGATGATTGATCATTGCGAGTTTGACACCATCTACCACGAGCACCTCTGCTACTTCTCTCTGACGGCCCTGGACCGCCTCTTTCAGCGGCACGGACTGACCATTCAAGATGTTGAACGGCTGCCCATCCATGGCGGCTCCATTCGGATCTTTGCGGTTCCTGCATCATCGTCTGAGCGGCGGACGACGCGGGTTGAAAGCCTGCTCGCCGAAGAACAGTCGTGGGGCGCCGGCTCCCTGGACTTCTACCAGGGTTTCGCTGGGCGCGTGCGCATCCTGAAGGCTGACCTCCGCCGCCTGCTGGCCGAACTGAAAGAAAAGAGCAAGCACATTGCCGCCTACGGCGCCGCCGCCAAAGGCAGTACTCTGCTGAACTATTGTGGGATCGGCCTCGATACCTTGGAGTTCGTCGTCGATCGCAGTCCGCACAAACAGGGCCGATACATGCCCGGCGTTCATCTTCCCATCTATCCACCACAGAAGCTTCTGGAGGCGATGCCGGACTACGTTCTGCTCCTGACCTGGAATTTTGCCGAGGAGATTCTGGCACAGCAGGCCGAGTACCGGCAGCGGGGTGGGCATTTCATCATCCCGGTTCCCGAGCCCAAGGTCGTATGAGGGCGGCTCAAGGTCTTCGCATGGCTTTCGCGTGGGAGGAGAGTGAGTGGTTCTTATCGAAACCAAGCTCCAAGGAGCCTACATCATCGAGTTGGAGAAGATCGAAGACGAGCGTGGCTTTTTCGCCCGCACCTTCTGCCAGCGTGAGTTCGAGGCCCACGGCCTCAATCATCGAGTGGCGCAGTGTAGCACGTCTTTTAACAAGAAGAAGGGCACCCTTCGTGGAATGCACTATCAAGTGGCTCCTCACCAGGAAACCAAGCTCGTGCGCTGCACGGCGGGCGCAATCTATGACGTAGCCGTAGATCTACGCCCGGATTCGCCTGCCTTCAAGCAGTGGGTGGCGGTCGAGCTAACCGAAGACAATCGGAAAGCGCTTTACATTCCAGCAGGCTGTGCGCACGGCTTTCAGGCGCTAGTTGATAACACTGAGGTGCATTACCAGATCAGCGAGTTCTACCACCCCGAAGCTGCCACGGGAATCAGGTGGGACGATCCGGCGTTTGGAGTTCAGTGGCCGCTTCGTGAAGGGACGATCCTGTCAGAGAGGGACCGGTCTTACGCCGATTATTCACCCTGATGTGCGGGTCAATTCCATCCGTGCCCGATCCGACTCAGGTCGGGCCAGCCGGGATCGTGAGAAATGAGAGTTCTGGTAACGGGCGCTGGGGGATTTATCGGGTCGCACGTGGCGAGGTCGCTCGCCCAGGGCGGACACTCGGTGTGTGCCGTGGTGCGTCCAGAAGGTTCAACCGAACGGTTGGCGGAGTGTATTTCGCGCGACAGTCTGGCACGCGTCGACCTCTGCGACGCGCGAGCTGTCCGCGAACTTGTGTTGGATGTCAGACCTGAGTGCGCCATTCATCTCGCCTGGTACGCGACTCCCGGCAAATATTGGACCGCGTTGGAAAATCTGGACTTCGTGAGCATGGCACTTTCGTTGGCACAATCTTTAGCCCAGGCTGGCTGCAGAAGACTCGTGGGCGTTGGCTCGTGTGCTGAATACGATTGGGACTACGGTTTCCTGTCGGAGTCTCGCACCCCTCTGAGACCCAAGACTCTATACGGCGTCTCTAAGAACGCCACCCGAGTGCTTCTCGAAGCACTCTGTGGGCGCACGGCGATCAGCTTTGCCTGGACCCGTCTCTTTTACCTCTACGGTCAGGCGGAGGACCCGAATCGCCTTGTACCTTCGGTAACCCTGGCGCTTCTCAGGGGAGAGGTTGCACGCTGCACGGACGGCAAGCAACTCCGGGATTTTCTCCACGTCGACGATGTGGCCTCGGCCATCTGCGCTGTAGCCACGAGTGACTGTAAAGGCACCATCAACATCGGCTCCGGTGAGCCCGTCAGTGTCAGGACCATCGTGGAACTCATCGGCAAGACCTTGGGCCGAGGTGATCACATCGCGTACGGGGCGATTCAGAGTGATCCCAACGATCCCCCTCTTCTCGTGGCGGATGTCCGCCGGCTGCGAAACGAAATCGGCTGGCGTCCATCGTCAACGCTACAGGAGGCGCTTCCACGCACCGTAGAGTGGTGGAAGGAGAACTACTCATGACGACGAACGCCTGCCCGTTATGCGGGGCGGCCGGCTCTGACGTTTTTCTCGAGCGTCGCCAATCTCCTCTCCACCAGAACCTCCTCTGCCAGACACCGTCAGAGGCGAAAGCATTGAATTGCGGCGAATTGGCAATTTCCCTTTGCACCCGGTGCGGCTTCGTGTTCAACGCCGCTTTTCTTCCTGAGCTTATGTCATATTCCCAGGCCTACAACAATAGTCAAACTCACTCCCCCCTCTTCTGTCGCTATTTGACGGAGGTTTCGGACAGTCTGGTCGAGCGATATCACCTGACTGACAAGGCCATTATCGAAGTGGGCTGCGGGAAAGGGGACTTTCTTCGATTGCTCTGCAGAGGCGGGAGGAACCGTGGGCTCGGATTTGACCCCAGTTACATCGGTCCGGAAACGGACGAGCAAGGTGCTGTCCACTTTGTCACCGAGTTTTATGAGGGCCAGCGCAGTGATCCGCCGCCAGACTTCGTCTGCTGCCGGCACGTGATCGAGCACATCCCTGCTCCTTTGGAAATGCTGCACGGCATTCGCAATGCCTTGGGCGAATCCAGCGTCGCCGTGGTGTATTTCGAGACGCCTAACGTCGAATGGGTATTCGAGCAAACCGCCTTCTGGGACTTCTTCTATGAGCACTGCTCCTATTTCACGCCGGACACACTGACATGGGCCGTCGAGATGTCAGGATTCTCAGTACTCAATGTAAAAAGCATCTTCGGCGGCCAGTATCTCTCCATCGAAGCGAAGCCCAGGGCTTCCCAGTCAGCACTGGCTTCGCCGCCTCCGAATGAAGTCGGCAGACTCGAGAAGCAGGTGCGCGCCTTTAGCGACCGGGTGGCGAGGAAAGTTAATGACTGCCGAGAACAAGTGCTGAAGTTCAGCCGCCATGGCGGTTGCGCCCTGTGGGGAGCGGCGGCGAAGGGTGTCACCTTTGCGAATATCATCGATCCCTGCGTGACCGACATCAAGTGCATCGTCGATATCAATCCCGCCAAGGCCGGAAGGTATGTGCCTGGAACCGGCCATCCTATCGTGAGTCTTGAGGCTCTTGGCAACCATTACTCCGTGGCCGGACTGCTTAGTATGAACTCAAACTATCTGCTGGAGCAGCGTGCCATGCTCTCCGGATTGTCGCTGGCAATTCCTGTTGAGGCGCTGAGGTAAAAGATGGCCAGAACTATAGAGGTTAAGGTCGATTATAAGTCCGAGAATATCGTGCTGATTCACGAGGATGGCGCATCACGTGTGCTGCCGCTTTACAGTGAAGAAGCCTTTCGGGAAATCTCGCGGCTCTGGGTGAACATCGGCTGGGCTCTGAAATACTCCTACGGCTTCACATGGCTCGGGCGCCCCATCATCCAGTTACCCGAAGATATGCTCCGCATTCAGGAAGTCATCTATCGGATTAAGCCCGACGTGATTCTTGAAACCGGTGTCGCGCACGGCGGGTCGCTTATTTTCTACGCCAGTCTCTGCAAGGCAATGGAAAAGGGCCGGGTCATTGGTGTGGACATCGAAATCCGCCCACACAATCGCAAAGCGTTAGAGGAACATATACTCGGGAAGCGGATTACTCTGATCGAAGGAAGCTCAATCGCGCCGGAAACCGCGCAACAGGTGCGGGGACTGATTGCGCCGGGCGAAAAGGCGATGGTTATCCTCGATTCCAATCACAGCAAAGACCATGTCCGAAAGGAGCTTGATCTCTATGGCCCGCTGGTCAGTCCGGGCGGCTACATTGTGGCCGCAGACGGGATAATGGAAGACCTTGCTGATGTCCCCGGTGGCAGACCAGAATGGGTGGCTGATAACCCCCGAGCCGCGATTCGCGAATTCTTAGCCTGCCATCCGGAATTCGAGGTCAACTCTGAGCCTACTCGTCTTGGAATCACCTACTGGCCAGACGCGTATCTGAGGAGAAAGTAGGGTCCTACGTCGTGTCGAGGCTTTCCAAGAATATTATCTACAATCTCACAGGCCAGTTTCTACTTGCAGGCCTCGGCTTTGTTGCCGTGAAGTACGTATTCAAACAATTGGGCGGCGACGCTCTCGGTATTATCTATTTCACGCTGGCGCTGAATGCGGCGATCAGCAGCGTTCTGGGGATGGGGATCGGTGAGACAACCGTGCGGGAAGTATCGGCTCACTTCTCGCGTGAGCCCGCCTACATTCGGGATCTCATTCGCACCGCGTCGCTGTTTTACTGGGGGGCGTATCTTCTCTTCGCCGTCTGTCTTTATTACGCCGCGCCCGTGCTCGTCCACCAATGGATCAACCTTAAAACACTTGACCCTAATACGGCGGTACGGATTCTGCGAGTCCTGGGGATTGCTTCTTTCGCCGCCCTGCCCCGCTCATTTTACACGAGCATCCTCCGCGGTCTCGAGCGCATGGAGTACAATAATGTGATCGACGTTTCCGCTAGCGCCCTACAGCAATTCGGGACGATCGTCATTTTGTTCGGTGGGGGCGGATTACTCACCGTAGTTTACTGGATGTCTGCGTGCTACGGCCTCGCTATCATAGCCTATCTTCTGGTTTGCGCCCACTTCTTCTCTTGGGGACCGTTGCTTCCGGGACTTTCGAGAGGCGTGATGGGCCGGAACATCGCTTTCACATCGCATATGGCCATGATCTCATTACTCGCGATGATCCACATGCAGTCTGACAAAGCGATCGTGAGCAAACTTCTGCCCATCGAACTATTCGGGCTTTATACTGTGGCGTACAGCGCTGTTTCCAGAAGCGCCTCGATGACAGGCGCCGTATTCCAGGGCGCCTTTCCTCACCTCTCGGCGCTGCACAATGCTCAAGAACGGCTTGGCATGATGACACAGTACCGCAAGTTGCAGGACTTGGTGTGCTTTGCGACGGTTCCCCTCTTTGCCGCCGTGATCTTCGCGGCTAAACCGCTATTCACCCTCCTGTTCAACGCGGAGGCTGGGCGAATGCTGCTGCTGCCCGTGGCGTTTCTTTGCGTGGGCTTCTACATGAATGGCGCCCTAACTATTCCCTATGCTTTTTCCCTCGCGGCCGGCAGGCCAGACATTTCAGCCCGGTCGAACCTCTATGCAGTTTTCATCGTCCTTCCGGCGACCGTCCTGCTCGTTAACTTCTTCGGTCTTAGCGGGGCGGGCTTTTCATGGGTTTTCTACCACCTGTTCGCGTATAGTTACGCGGCGCCAAGACTTTGCCGCGAATGCCTGGCGTGCTCAACCGTGGCATGGTATCTTCACGTGCTCAAAGTAGTTGGCCTCGGGTGCGTAACGTATGGCATGGCGTGGATCATTGTCACTTCAGTATGGCATCATTCAATTCTGTTTTTGTCTCTGGCCTACCTCTTGGCAACTGCACTCTTTTGCTTGGGATCTTTTGTGCTGATAGGAACCGAGCTGCGCAGGACCTTCCAGAGTCTTCTTCGGAATTTGCGGGTTAGATATGCAGAGGTGCTCTGATTGGTTGCCCAAGACCCAAAACCGCTGATTACAACGATCATACCAACATTCCGCCGGCCCAAACTGCTGCGGCGGGCCATCCGAAGCGTCCTCGCGCAGACCTACCCTCATTTTCAGGTTTGTGTCTACGATAATGCGTCCGGCGATGAAACGGCCTCATTAGTCGAAGAGTTTGCCAGAGCTGATCCACGTGTCCAATATCATTGTCAGCCGGAGAACGTCGGAGCCTTCCAGAATTTCGTTTACGGTGCGGAGCGCATCGAGACGCCTTTTTTTTCGTTCCTCAGTGACGATGATCTTCTCCTCCCCAATTTCTTCCAGACGGCTATTGAGGGTTTCGAGAAACATCCGGAGGCGGTGTTTTCGGCCACGGCCACAATTCAAATGGACGAGCGAGGCACGATCCTCGGAGTACCCATCCTGCAATGGGAACCAGGGTTCTACCGGCCCCCTGCGGGATTGCAGGCAATCCTGAAGCATGGACATCCAGAATGGACCGGCATCGTGTTCCGGCGCGAAGTTTGGGATGAAGTTGGTGGCCTCGACGAGGCTGTGGGTCCGCCCGGCGACCTCGATTTTGAAATGCGGATCGCTGCGCATTTTCCTATTGTCGTGTCCACGCTGCCCGGAGCAATATTTGTTCTACATCCGTCTTCCGTTAGCGGTTCACGGCAGTTCGATTTGACATGGCCGAGTTGGTCAAAGTTGATTGTCAATATCACCCGTGACGAAGGAATCCCAATTGAAATCCGTCGATATGCGGAAGAAGTTCTGACCAGAAACATTAAAAGAAGGCTTTTTGTGTTCCATGGGCTGGGATCAATAGCTATAAGGCGGCCTGAAGAAGCACGGAGAGCAGCACAAGTTCTACGAGAGCATTTCCGCTGCCACGGACGCGCAGCCCTCCTGGACGCGATGGCGAAACTGGCTGAGACCCTGCCCGCAACGTTATGGGTTCTGGCATGCCTCAAACGATTGCGGTGGCGCATATTCCGAATAATGAATAGGGGCGCACAGCACAAGTTCGGCCAGATCGCTCGGCACCTGGAGCTCTGAGACTCTGGTTTGCCCGGGTGGCGGCTGGATGGGCCAATTCAGCCTGTGGTGTTGTTCGCGTCCTATTTAATGCCATATGCTCAAGCTTGCGACCGGTTGGAGAAGGCAGACTTCTGATGTCGCGAATGCTTTGGCATTGAATAAATACCCACACATAATGTGCGGCGGGTCGCCCGCTGGATTGAGCATCCGCGAATTGGAGCCGCTGTCGCAAGACTACTCTACGTCTCATATACGTTACTTTGGTACTACCCGCGCTACTTTATTGTCGCCGAAGAGGAGCTTCCTTCTATTGGCATCGTTGCCCATAAACCAGTGCGAGGCTGAGCGGATTGAAGCACGAGGATCATCCAGTGGAAAGGAATCCCATTGACAGCGAACTTCACTCAGGTCGAGAGGAACTCGGGCGTTGAACGATGAAGATTGCGGTGTGGCACAACTTGCCTAGCGGAGGTGGGAAGCGTGCACTCTATGCTCACCTCCAAGGCTTAGTAAAGCGGGAGCACAGTGCTGAGGTGTGGTCTCCACCCACTGCAGATCTGGCATACTGCCCTCTGGGTGAATTCGCGCGCGAGCATGTTGTCCCGTTGTCCTGGCCGGATAATCGGAGGTCGAAGATCTTCGGCGCGCTTCGCCATGGCGCTTCCTTGGGCAAGATCAATGCAATGGATCGTCACTGCAGACAGTGCGCGGAGGAGATCAATCGTGGTGGGTTCGATTTGCTCTTCGCGAACTCCTGCATGTTCTTTGGTGCAGCCCCAATCGCCCGCTACGTACAAATCCCGTCGGTCGCCTTCCTCCAGGAACCTTGCAGATTCCTCTATGAGGCGCTGCCTAAACTACCTTGGGTGGCCCTTGATGCTCCGGACGCGTGGTGGCGCTCGGCGCCCTACCTCGGCCGCCGGGTCGTCGACATGGCCCGGACACGGGGGCGCAGATTGCAAGCCCGGGAAGAACTAGCGAATGCGCGCGCCTTCACTTCGATTCTGGTGAATTCTTATTATAGCCGCGAGAGCTTTCTTAGGGCCTACGGTATCGATGTTGATGTCTGCTACCTGGGTGTTGATACGGAACTGTTTGAAGACCGAAGCGCCCCTCGAGAGGATTTCGTCATTGGAATCGGCTCATTTGGGCCTACCAAGAATATTCATTTCGTTATCCGGGCGCTGTCCCGCCTTCCGCAACCTCGCCCGCGCCTGGTATGGGTGGGGAACTTCACTGTCGGGTCCTACCTAGAGGAGTTGACTCAACTGGCTAGGTCCGAGAACGTGGAGTTTGAGCCTAAACTGAGGATTCGAGATGCGGAGTTGATCGACCTGCTCAACCGGGCCAGAATCATGGTGTATGCCCCGCACCTGGAGCCCTTCGGATTTGCTCCCTTGGAAGCGAATGCCTGTGCGCTTCCGGTGGTAGCAGTCGCAGAGGGGGGAGTGCGAGAGACCGTCATCGATGGCGTGAACGGCTTGCTCGTGGGGCATGATCCATCAGCGATGGCTGCGGCCATTAAATATCTCTTGGATTCTCCGGAATCCGCCCGCGAATTGGGCCACAATGGACGCAGGATGGTCGCCGAGCGGTGGACCTTAAACCATGCGGTGGACCGGCTCGAAAAGAGGCTGCTGGAGACGTTCCAAAGAGCGAACTGTAGCAGCATTCAATGTTGAAGCTGATGCGCTTCAGTGTGCGAGCGGGGGCGAAGTAAGGGCTATGCGATTTGCGTTCATTATGCCGGACTGCCCACGCACTCCGGTTGAAGGTTTTAAGGTGGTCTAGGAGCGGGTAGCGCGGAGTTGTACTATAACTCCACGGCTTTTTTGCCTTATCCCTTGGAAAAGCCGCAGACTTAAACAACAAATCTGTGCTAGCCGCTCCCCTCTACTGCGGTCACCGAAACAGGTATGGTTCGCGTAATGAGCATAACTCTTATTTTGCCTGGCTCAGGAAGTAAGCCCGTTGGCGGATACAAGGTGGTCTATGAATATGCTAATCGTCTCTCACGCAGGGGGTGTCAGGTCACAGTCGTGCACCCGGCTATGCTGCGTATCGATAGACCTCTGAAAGATTGGCTTAGGGCATTACGTTACGTTCCGCGGCGCATCGATGGCCACTACCGGCCAGACCGCTGGTTTCGGATTGATCCAAAGGTACGTTGCTTATGGGTCCCGTCTCTAAATCCACGCCATATACCTGACGCAGATGTCGTGGTGGCGACTGCGTGGCAGACCGCTGAGTGGGTGGCTACGTTTAGCGAGCAAAAGGGAAAGCAAATTTATTTTGTTCATGACTATGAGCACTATATGACAGCGAGCAATGAGCTTAGGGAAAGGATTCGCAGAACTTACAATTGCGGGCTGAAGATCATATGTACGTCGCCTGCGGTACGGTCTATGGTAGAGGATTCTGGAGGGCGTATTGCTGCGGAGATCCCCAATGGGCTGGACTTCAGCGTCTATCACAAAACAAATGAGATTGAGGACTCCACCCGTGATATGCTTGGTTTTCCTGCACGGCCAGAGCCATTCAAGGGTATGTCTGATACGGTCCAGGCTCTCATCAGAGTCAAAGAATCTTTTCCGAAGATCAAAGCTTGGGCATTCGGTCCGAAACCCATCCGTGGGCTTCCAGGTTGGGCAAAGTTTCACCGGCATCCTTCCGATTCGCAGTTGAGGGAGTTGTACAACCGTACGTCAATTTTTGTAACTGCCTCACACTACGAAGGGTGGGGACTGCCGGGAGCCGAAGCGATGGCCTGCGGCGCTGCATTGGTGTCTACTGAACATGGAGGCGTCCGGGCCTATGCATCGCATAACGAGACCGCATTGCTGAGCCCGCCGAAAAAACCGGAGCTTCTCGCCGACAATATCCTTGAACTCATTCAGGATGAGGGTTTGCGCATCCGTCTTGCGCAGGCGGGTTACGAGCACATTCAAAAATTCACTTGGGACAGGGCTGTTGACAAGTTTGAAGCGGTCATCAATGAACGTTGAAACGGACCAAAAAGGTCTTGTATACATTATCCTTCTCAATTGGAACGGGTGGAGGGACACCCTAGCTTGCCTGGATTCCCTCTCGCGGTTGGACTATCCGCAATACCGCATTCTTGTTGTCGATAACGCTTCCACGGACGACTCCGTTGACCGCATACGCGCCGCGTTCCCCAACTTATTGATCGTCGAAAACCGAATTAATCTTGGCTTCTCGGGCGGTTGCAACGCCGGGATACGTCATGCACTTGCTGATGGCGCCGATTACGTCTGGTTGCTAAACAACGATACCGTGGTGGATTCCTACGCCCTGCAAGCGATGGTGGAGGTTGCTGAATCCGAAGCCCGTATCGGCGCGGTCGGCTCCATCCTCCATTGGATGAGGGAGCCCAGCCGTATACAGGTTTGGGGTGGCGGCTGGGTAAGCTTCTGGACTGGCCGGTCCGGACACCATTATTTTCCCACTACCGCCGAACGCCTGCACTATCTCACCGGCGCAAGCCTGCTGCTGCGGCGAAGCGCGCTGGATGACACCGGCCTCCTGGATGACAAAACATTTTTTATGTACTGGGAAGATGCAGATCTCTGCTTCCGCCTGCGAAAACGGGGATGGCGATTAGCTGTGGCTGAAGAGTCCATTATTCTCCACAAGCAAGCGGCATCGACGGGGAAAGACAGCCCCACACTTGCCTTCCACGGTGCCCAATCCTCTCTGCGATTTTTCTGCCGGCATAGTCCATTTCCTGCATGGACCATCGCCGTTGGGACGCTTGGACGTCTTATCAAACGGATGCTTCGGCTTCAGAGTCAACAGATGGCGGCCGTTATCAAGGGGACATGGGCGGGCATCAGGAACCCTTAAATCGGGTGATTGGGGCCCGTTTCGGGAGACGTAGCTTTGTAAGATAGAATGGACGGTCGGCGCGCGGGCCGTGGAACGGCGTCCACTGCTGGTTAGAGGCACTATGAGAATCAGAGAAGCACTACGCCGGTTCGTGTGTGGAATGATTGCAGCTCCCCTTTTTCTGGCGTTGGAGGGAGCGGTCTCCCCCCAGATGTTTTCTCACGCGAGCGCAACAAGTAACACCTCCACTGAACCCCTTTTTCGCAATTTCAATGGCGTTGTTTACTTGCCCGTCCCGGAGATTTCAAAACAACTTGGCATCGGGTGGGCGCGTGAGCCTTTCAACTGGACCCTGATTGAGCCTAAGAAAGGGGTTTGGAATTGGGCGCAGACCGATCAAAAGGTAAACGGTGCGGAAGTGGAGGGGGTGCAGATACTTCCGCTGCTGGCCTACAATGCTTCATGGGACGTGTACGCCGGCGCTAACGGCGTCTCTCCGCCCAAGGACGTAGGGGCTTGGAAAGAGTTTGTGGAACACGTCGTATCGCGTTACAGCAATCCTCCCTATAATCTACGTTACTTTCAGATTTGGAATGAACCCACCAAGCAAGCCGGATTCTGGACAGGTACCGACCAGCAGTTCGTTGATACGGTTTACCTCCCGGCCGCTGAGATCATCCGGCGCCATCACTGCTACGTTGTTTTTGGCGGCTGGCCACAAAGTAACAGCCTTCAGGAGTTCGACAGCGTTCTCGCCTACCACGACGCCTGGCGGTGGACGGACATCCTGGACGTTCACTACCGGGATGTGGCCGCCTGGCACTACTTATATAATAAATGGGTCAAGACCGGGAAATGCCGGGGGATTTGGCAGACAGAAGTTGGGTATACGGCGGCCCCCAATGCTCTTCCTGCCTTGTACCTCCCCTCGCTGGCCTTCGCATTGTCAAAGGGAATGACCAATCCGGACGCGTTTAAGCTCTTCTGGTATGCGTGGTGGGGTGCCGGCCCAGATGCTCCGAAATGCTTGGTCGCGGCGCCGAATAACCTAACGCAGCACGGACACCGCCTCAAGGTTTTGAATGATTTACTGGGCGCAGGGCCTTTGAGCTCCTACACTCAATTTTCAACTCAGCCCCGTTTGAGCACCGAAACGGTGAATGGGATCGATTCCGTTTATGGATTTCAAGTGGGACCGAACCGCACTGTCGTCGCCTTGATTTTTGAGAAGGTTCACTTCGCCTCGATCCCAATGGTCAATGTGACGCTGTCCCTTCCCAAACGGCCCGGATCGGTAAGCATGGTTACAGTCACCGGAGAGCGGCGAACGCCGCAGAGCCGGTTTACCGGAAGTCAGCTACAGGTTGAAGTTCCTGTGAAACTCTTGGGTAGTGATTGTCCCGCGTGTGTCAATACCGTGGGCTACATCGAAGCCGATTATTAAGACAGCAGTGACAAGTGACGAGTGGCAAGCACAATCTGAAAGGCAAAAATAACGGACAAATGACGAACAAGCGGACTTTGGCCTTTTCTCATGACTCGTCACTTGCAGCTTGTCACCGGTCTTGGGCCAGGGGTAGAAAACAGTGACGCTTGTTGACGGCCTCGTCGGGCTCATCCTGCTGGCGGGGTTGCTGGAAAACAGATTACCCGCCATCCCGCTTGCAGCCATGGGTGTGGTCTCCCTCCGGGGCCTTACCTCGCGGATCACCCGGGGACTCGGCTTCAAAGCGGTGGAATGGTCGGTGGTGGCTTGCCTGGCCTACTGGCTAGCCAATTATTTCTGGTCGACAGGTGACCTCCACAACCTCATCTCCTTTCAGTTTCTTCGCAATGACGGCGCGCCGCTCGTCACCTATCCCCTCTTGATCTTCCTTCTGGGCTGGCGGCTGAAGCCCAAATTCGTAAGGGGTTACTGGCTGTTCTGTGTTTTCGTGGTTAGCCTCCTCGGTCTGATTGGTTCGGCGCTCACCTTGCACTTGCCCTATGCGGAAAGCGTGTTCGGCTGGATGGGTCTGGAATTTTTCGACCGTAGCTTGGGGACACGGACCTTTTTTGGATGGTACCACGCCCATAACACCGGAGGTGGAGTGTTCGCGCTGACGGCCTTGCTGCCGCTGGCGTTCCTACAGGTGGAGGAGCTGCGCTGGAACCGGAGGGCTGTCATATGGGCCATGTTCCTGGCCTGTGTCGTTAGCCTGCTGCTCACTTACTCCCGCGGCTCTTATCTTGGATTCCTGACCGGCGCCGCCTTCATCATCCCGGTTCGAAAATTTAGCAAAGTCGTCAAGGCCGCCATCCTATTGGGAGTGCCGATGCTGAGCGTGATGCTGTTCACCTCGTCCGTCTTGAACCGGATTGACACGATTACGGACCCGCACTACGGAACGAATGCGGCACGCTTCGTCATTTGGGGTGAAGCGATTCACGACTTTGAACTCAGCCCGCTCATCGGAATCGGCTTCGGCCGTTTCAACGATGACGAACTGGATTTCAAGGGGCAAAAGGGCGTCGTCTATGTTGCCGTCGGGGGAAGAATTGAAAACAATGACGGCCATGCGCACAATTCTTTTCTCCATTTTTTGGCCGAGGGCGGAATCGTTGGGATGGTCCTGACAGTAGGCATCTGGTGGTGGGTATGGAAGGAAATTTCTTTTTTCCAGAAGAGATTTCCCAAGTCGAAGCTCCGCGCCCTCCATTGCGCCGCCAAGGCCTGGATCCCTGCGATTATGGTGATGAGCATGACCGAGCACATCCTGGGCCGAGGTTCGGTGATTCTGCTCCTGATGTCTCTTTCCGGCCTGGTCTTGGCCTCTTCGAGGGGAGAGTTGGAGGCTGTCAAACAGGCCCGGGATGCCGTCGAAATGGAAAAGGTGGAGCAGATTCGCCGGGGATCGTCCCGTCCTGTCTTTTCCCGATTCGACCGTCGTGTGGGAGCAAGCCGGTGAGTCAGGCCAATCCACCCTGTGCCTGACGCAGAAGAGCGCAGGTGGCATTTCCACCCTTTTTATGCGAGTCGGCGTCAACACCGCCATTTTGGCAGGTCCCTTGACAGGAATAGGACGCTATACACTTTCACTTATTCAGGCTTTTGCCCGCCTGGGCACGGAGATCGAATGGGTACTCCTGGGTTTTAATCAGGACCGGCTGGCCATGCTTCCTGGCGGCAAAAACATCGAGGTGGCACCTTTTCGGAGAATGGGAGGGAGGGCGGCCGGCACGCATTGTTTGACCGGTTGTACGGGCGCCATTTGTAAGGGTCGTCTCTGCGTTCGGTGGGCCTCCGCAAGACACTGGATCGGTGGTGGCTGCCCCGATTCCAGTTTTCGCGCCAAGGCGTCCAATCGGGCTTTTCCCGGACCGCCCGTTTTTCCAAATGCTCAAAGATCTTTCTGACCTCCGTATTGCTCTGGTTCACTACTGGCTGGTCGCCCAACGCGGCGGCGAGCGCGTATTGACATCTCTGGCTGAGATGTTCCCGCAGGCGGATATATTCACGCTCGTCCTTGACCGGTCTTCGCTCCCGGCCTCCCTCCGGTCGCGAAAAATCACAACATCTTTTTTGCAGCGGATTCCTGGTGCAACGAAACACTATCAGAAATTTCTGCCTCTTTTCCCGCTGGCACTCGAACAATTTCGGCTCAGCAGCTATGATCTGGTGATTAGCCTGGAATCAGGTCCGGCAAAGGGCGTGCTAACGGCACAAGACTCATGCCACGTCTGCTACTGCTTTTCGCCGATGCGGTATCTCTGGGACATGTATCACGCTTATCGTGACCAGGATGGGTTGGGCAAGCTGTCGCGCGCATTTTTTTCACTCAGCGCCCACTATGTCCGCCTTTGGGACTTGGCGTCTGCCTCGCGTGTGGACTATTTCCTTGCGGACTCAGAGCACGTCGCAGACCGAATTCGGAAGTACTACCGGCGCGAGGCTCCGGTGATTTACCCACCCGTCGATATTTCGACGGGATACATTTCAGATCGAATCGAAGATTATTATCTCGTCGTCAGTCAACTTGTCCCCTATAAGCGGGTCGATCTGGCGGTCGCGGCCTGCAGCAAGCTCGGCCGCCGCCTCCGGGTGATTGGCGACGGCGGACTGGCCGCAAATCTCCGTCGCACCGCCGGCCCCACCGTCGAGTTCCTGGGCTTCCAGCCGGACCAAGCTCTCCGGGATCATTACGCTCACTGCCGGGCGCTTCTGTTTCCCGGCGAAGAGGACTTCGGCATTGTTCCCGTTGAGGCCCAGTCTTTTGGCCGGCCTGTGATCGCTTACGGGCGGGGAGGCGCTCTCGAAACGGTTGCAGGATTTTTTGTTGACGAGGAAACTGCCAGTCCGGAGACTTCAACCGGGGTTTTCTTCGCGCGGCAGAGTGTAGATTCCTTGATCGAAGCTATGCTTCGTTTTGAAGCCGTTGAAGGGCGATTTTCCCCAAATTTAATTCGCGCCCATACGGAGCGATTTGACAGCAGCCGGTTCCGGCGTGAAATGGAATCTTATCTCAGGGATAAATGGGCAGAGTTCAATAGCCTGTCGAAGGCTCCGGCGAGGCGCCAGTGACCTGTTCCAGCCCGTAGGCCCGTCTCATGATGTTCAAGTACAGGGAGAAAGGGTTGGTTGGTCTATAATAAAGGACGTGTGCCGCTCTTGCTGGAATGCAAGGGCAGGTGAAGGACGGCGGGCGAATGACTGAATGCGGGAGAGGGAAGCTTTTCCGCCCCTACCCATGAAATGGATTCAAGGTAGCCTCCTTGCGGACAGGACCCAACAGCACACAAGAGTGGCTGGCTTGAAGTTTCAACTTCGCACTTATGATTCGGCGCCGACTCAACACGATTAACTTTCTGCTGCGAGTGCTTACGTTGCTCCTGCCGCTGATGGCTTTTGCTATGGCGGCTTACATTCGCTTCTTTTCCGGACTGATTCCCCTATTTTCTCCGGATATCGATATGCCCGATTATTTCGGGCTCCTCCTTTTAACAACCATCGTCTGGGCAGTCGTCGTTGACCACTTCGGTCTTTTCCAATTTGGCCATCTGTCTGCTCAAGGCGCCGCGATCAAGAGCGTATTCTGGGCGTGTACTGTAACCTACCTCGCCGTCGTGGGAGCAACCTTCTTCTATCGTTCCACGAATTTCTCAAGACTTTTCGTCGCTATCAGCGCCGCCGCCTTCTTCCTGCTGGCAGCAATCAGTGGGAAAATCTTCAGATGGGTCCTCGATCACACTCGTAACGGGCCGGGCGTGAGAGCCCGGATTCTAATTATCGGCGCGAATGACTATGCGGTTAAAACGGCGCGCTTTATTTTGGGAACAATGCTCACCCCTTATGTCATCACCGCATTTGTCCGCTTAGCTGGCCAGGAGTCTTCCCCGGAGGCGAGTCGAGTCGTCGATCTTAGTGAGGTTAACGAAATCTTCCTCACGGAGGAATTGGACGACATTATTATCGCCGTTCCGGCATCGTGCTTTTCCGAGATTTCCGCCATCATGAAGCGCTTGCGAAACGTCTGCATTCCGGTAAGGGTCGTCCTGGACTTGGGCGAAGATGTATCCGTTGGTGACATGTTATTTAATTTTGGCGGCCTAAGGCTTCTCGACCTCCGGGCCAGTCCCTCGGAATCTGTCGTATACACTTTCGCCAAGCGCTCCTTTGACATGGCTTTCTCTGCCTTGGCGCTTGTCATGCTTGCTCCCGCGATGGTGGTCATCGCGATAGTGATCCGTCTCACGTCGGCAGGATCGGCTTTCTTCGTTCAGGAGCGAGTTGGCCTGAACGGCCGGTTATTCAAGATGTATAAGTTCAGGACCATGAGCGATGGCAACCGGGGAGAGAGTAACACCCGCTGGACTACTGAGAACGATCCCCGCCGGACACGTTTTGGAACTTTTCTCCGCCGCACCAACCTGGATGAACTGCCTCAATTTGTAAATGTGCTCAAAGGCGAAATGAGCATTGTGGGGCCGCGGCCTGAGCGCCCCCATTTCGTGCAAAAGTTCCTAGAAGAAGTAGCCCAATATAACACTCGGCACTATCTGAAGGTGGGCATGACCGGATGGGCTCAGGTGAATGGGTGGAGAGGTGACACTTCTATTCAACGGCGGCTGGAGCACGATCTTTACTATCTTAATAACTGGAGTTTCGTCTTCGATCTGAAGATTATTATGATGACCATCATCCGCACTTTCGCCGCCAACCGGAATGCATATTGAGCGGAATGGCACCGGCGTGGCTGAGGCGAATGGCGCAAAGGTAAAACATACTGGTTAGGGATCTTAGCCCCACCGGCGGGGAATTTTCCTGAAAGGCTAGTGTGGTGTCCAGGAATTGGGTGGACAGCGTAGCGCCGCCGTCCCGGCGGCATTTGCCGGCAGGATACTGGCGCTAGTGCAGTGTCCACCTGACAGGCAAGAGCATGAGGAGATAACTTGGCACTGCGAACTCTGATTACGGGTATTACCGGCCAGGACGGTTCCTATCTGGCGGAGTTTCTGCTGGCGAAGGGTTATAAAGTTTTCGGCCTGGTCCGGCGCACCAGCACGGTGAACTTTGAGCGGTTAGCCCATCTACGCGATCAGATTGAGTTGATTTCCGGCGACCTGCTTGACCAAAGCTCCCTGCACCACGCGCTGGAGATTTCCGAGCCTGCCGAAGTGTATAACCTCGCCGCGCAATCGTTCGTGAAAACGTCATGGACCCAGCCGGTGCTGACGGGCGAGTTCACTGCATTGGGGGTAACCCGTGTCTTGGAGGCGATCCGCAAGGCGGATCCCAAGATTCGTTTCTATCAGGCCTCCAGCAGTGAGATGTTTGGCCAAGTGCATGAATCGCCTCAGACTGAAAGGACATCCTTCCACCCCCGCAGCCCTTATGGCGTGGCGAAGGTTTACGGGCATTGGATCACTGTCAACTACCGGGAAAGTTACGGGCTGTTTGCCTGCTCTGGAATTCTTTTCAATCACGAGTCGCCACGACGCGGGCTGGAGTTCGTCACGCGCAAGATCACCAATGCCGCAGCGCGGATCAAGCTGGGAAAGCAAAAGCAACTGGCGTTGGGAAATCTTGACGCCCGGCGCGACTGGGGCCACGCGCGGGATTACGTTAAGGCCATGTGGATGATGTTGCAGGCGGGCGAACCGGACGATTACGTCATTGCCACCGGTGAGACCCACTCCGTCCGGCAGGTTCTGGAGATCGCATTTGGCCATCTGGGTTTGGACTGGCAAAAACATGTTGTTGTGGATCCGGCCCATCTGCGCCCCGCGGAAGTAGATTTCCTGCAGGGTGACGCCTCGAAAGCCCGAAGCCGGCTCGGTTGGAGGACAGAGATCAGCTTTCGGGACCTGATCCTGGAAATGACCGAGTCGGACCTGCGGCTGGAACGGGACGCATCACCGCCCCGGGCATTTGAAGGTGTGATGGGGCAATGAAAGCGTTTGTCACCGGCATTACGGGCTTCGACGGAAACTATCTGGGCCGTCTGTTGTTAGACAACGGCGTCGAGGTCTTTGGCGTCGCCCGGTCGCAGAGGTTTGATCCCTTCCTGCCCGCGCTGAGTTCCGCGGTTCGTTACCGGCAGTTGAATGTCGAAGATCGGGCTGCCCTTAAGGACGCGCTGGAAGAAATTCGGCCGGATTTGATTTTTCATCTAGCCGCGGCCAGCTCGCCCTCCAAATCGGTCTCCCAACCGCGCTTGACCTACCAAACCAATCTGGATGGAACCTTCAGTCTGCTGGAAGCCGTTCGACTTTTGAATTTGCCTTGCCGAATACTCGTCGTCAGTTCGTCATTGGTATACGGTGGGCTGAGGGAGAAAGAGCGCGCGTCCGAATCGTTTCCTTTTCGGCCCGAAACCCCGTATGCCGGCAGCAAGGCTACCGCGGAATTGGTGGCTTATCAATATTGGCGATCTTATGGAACGGAGGTGGTCCGGGTCCGTCCGTTCAACCATACGGGACCGGGACAAAAGCTAGGTTTCTTGTGCCCCGACTCGGCCAGCAAGCTTGCTGAAATTGAGGCGGGCATAAGGCCTCCGGTGCTAAAAGTGAGCGGCCCCCGGACCTCCATGGATTTTTCGGACGTCAGGGATATTGTCCGGGGTTATCATAGTGCATTGATTAAAGGACAACCCGGTCAGGTTTATAACCTTTGCTCAGGCACCGAAACCACGGTCGAGACGGTGTCCAAACTTCTTGCAGCGGGAGTCAGTTGCCCGGTCCGCCTGGAGGAGGAACGTCATCCGGCGATGAGAGAGGTCAGCAGGCTGGTGGGGGATTCAGCACGTGCCGGCGTCGAGCTTGGATGGAGTGTGACGATTCCTCTTCAACAAACCTTGGAGGATGTTCTTGATTTTTGGCGTGACCGCGTACGAACGGCACTGGCCCAGCAAAGTGTCTGATCGTGCTTATCCAGTTGTTTCAGGAAACATCAGATATTGGGTTCGGGTTTGAACAGGTGGATTCGCAGTGTCCTGGCGTGATGTGCGTCATTACCGCTGAGGTGTTTGAGGCCGTCGGTGTAGATCGTGGGACTGAGGGCAATGTTCTGTGTGATGAGGCGGTTAACGATTGTTCTCCTGAGGCCGGGGGCGACCACCTTGTGAGTACTTGCCGAAAGGTGGGCCGCTTATCGACCGTCATTAGACCCAATGCCGCTCAGTGCTCCCCGTTCTGATGGCTCGCTCAAAGGCCGGAGGGGGAACCGTTTGCTCAGTTGTCGGCAATCTCGACCTCGCTAAGAAGCGATTCGTGAGTGAGATTCGCTGCCGCGTGCTTGTGGCTTTCCCTTTGTGCTCAAGCCATTGCGTTGATTCAGTAAGGGCCACCGCAGTTAAGATGAGCAGAAGCCAAAATCGGACGGTCGGGGCAAATTGTGGGAGGTAATTCTGAAGCGGAGAGGATCAACCCTATGAAAGGCATCGTTCTGGCAGGCGGGACCGGGTCTCGCTTGCATCCCCTTACCAGGGTTACGAACAAGCACCTTCTGCCGGTGTACGACCGACCCATGATATTTTATCCAATTCAAACCCTAGTCGATGCTGGCATTCAAGATATTTTGCTGGTTACGGGGGGACAGAGTGCGGGAGAATTTCTCCGACTTCTGGGAAATGGCAGTGACTTCGGCTTGCGGCACATTAATTATACCTACCAGCAAGGTGAGGGGGGCATTGCTGACGCCTTGCGCCTTGCCGAGCATTTTTCCGACGGCCAGCCCATTTGCGTCATCCTGGGTGACAACATCATCGAGGGAAATGTCCGCGAGGGGTGCCTCAATTTCCAGCGTGACCCAAAGGGAGCCCATATCATCCTAAAGGAGGTTCCCGACCCGGAGCGGTTCGGCGTTCCCGTGATTGAGGGGGACAGGATTTTGCGCATCGATGAAAAGCCCTCAAAACCCCAATCGCGTTATGCCGTGATTGGAATTTACTTGTACGATTCCACCGTTTTTGACAGAATTCGAACCTTAAAGCCATCGACCCGCAACGAATTAGAGATCACGGATGTGAACAATTCCTACGTGGCGGAAGGGCGCCTGGGCTATAGTATCCTCGATGGCTGGTGGACTGACGCCGGGACGTTTGAGTCGCTGCTTCGGGCGAGTAACTTGGTAGCGCAATCGGGCGCTAATAAGATGAGTTTGCCGGGGGCGGGCGGCGGGATACCGAAAAGTCCGGGCTTCGAGAAGTAGTCCCAGTCTTGGATCGGGATGACTTCGCGGTTATCCAGGTGGTCGTGCTGTAAGGAATCCGCGGCAAATCATCTGGATCGCAGCAGTTTACGCAGTTGAGTCGGGCGTTCGAACCGGGATAGGGCGGGCGCGCCACGGGAGCCCTCGAATCGTGTGTTCGCGCAGACTTTGAAACCCCAACATTCTGACAAGGAGAACGCTCGCCGGTCTGTGGCTGGGCCCTGTTGGGATTGGGAAAAGGCGGAGCATGGAGGTTCGGGCGGCGGCGATCCCGGAGGTTAAGTTCATAAAGCCAGTGAGGTACAGTGACCATCGTGGCTTCTTCTCGGAGACGTATAGCAAGAAAGCTCTAGAGGAAGCGGGTATTTCCCTTGATTTTGTCCAGGACAATCACTCGCTCTCGGTGCAAATGGGAGTGATTCGGGGCATTCATTTTCAGATTCCGCCTTTTGCGCAAGACAAGCTATTACGGGTGGTCCGGGGCTCGGTTTTCGATGTGGCGGTCGATCTTCGGCGGTCCTCGCCAACCTTCGGAAAGCACGTCAGCGTGGTTCTGAGCGCCGAGGAATGGAATCAGATACTCGTCCCAGCCGGATTCGGCCATGGGTTCTGTACCCTGGAACCGAATACAGAAGTCATCTACAAGGTCACTAGCTATTATGCCCCCGATTGCGATCGTGGAGTGCTTTGGAATGATCCTCAGCTTGGCATCCAATGGCCGGTCTCGGAGAGAGAAGCAATTCTTTCCGGGAAGGATCTTGGGTTGCCGCCATTCTCCGAGGTTGCTGACTTCTTCAGCTAGAAATGCTATGGAAAGGGGCTGCAGGCCTTGAGGATCATTGTGACCGGCGGAGCCGGGTTTATTGGATCGAACTTCATCCATTTTTTCCTTAAAGCGAATCCGGATGCGCAAATCATCAACCTGGACAAGCTCACCTACGCTGGAAACCTTGATAACCTCTCCCGGGTTCAATCCCATCCGAACTATAGATTTGTGAAGGGAGACGTTGCTGACAAGGGATTGCTTAACAGCCTCCTGGATGCCTCAGTGGATGCAATCGTCCACTTTGCGGCTGAGACTCACGTGGACCGCAGTATTGCGGGAGGCGCGGAGTTTGTCCAGACCAATGTTCTCGGCACTTTTAATCTACTTGAAACCGCACGCCAGCGGCGTGTCGAACGGTTTGTCTATGTCAGTACCGACGAAGTTTACGGAAGTTTGGGGCCGGGAGAATTTGCGAGTGAAGACAGTCCGCTTCAGCCAAACAGCCCTTATGCGGCGACGAAGGGTGCAGCGGATTTGCTGGCACGGAGTTTCTGGCACACCTATCGCTTTCCTGTCCTGACCACGCGGTCCTCCAACAACTACGGCCCTTGGCAATTTCCGGAAAAACTCATCCCGCTGATGATTGCCCAGGCTTTGGAGGGAAAAAAGCTTCCAGTTTATGGTGACGGCCTCAATGAGCGAGACTGGATTTTTGTCGAGGATCACTGCCGTGCGATAGCCCGCGTGCTTGAAGCCGGCCGGCCTGGGGAAATATACAATATTGGGTATGGGCAGCCTGTCACCAACCTGGAAATCATCCGGCGGCTGCTCCAAATTCTGAACAAGCCTGGACATCTGATTGAATTCGTGGCCGACCGGCCCGGCCACGACCGCCGATACGCGCTGAATACTCAAAAGCTGAGATCGGAGCTTGCATGGGAACCGGCGGTTGAATTGGAATCCGGCCTTAAGGAAACGGTTCAGTGGTATCAAAGCCACGCGAGCTGGATCAGCAAGGCAAGGAGCGGGGAGTACCAGACCTACTACGAGAAGTTTTACAAGAACCGGGAAACAACTCTCAGCCAGCTTTGAGACGCCGATTGAGTGCAGGATCGAGTCACGGACCAGGCGCCCACAATGACACGAAGGCAGAAAGTCCTTTCCGGCGCGGGTTGGAAACCTCCCAGTTAGCCGTGGTTCCGCGCTGGGCTTGATGAGCCGAGGAGGCAGGCAGTCAAATGAGAATTGTGCTGCTTGGAGCGAGCGGGCAATTGGGGCATGACATTCTTCGTGCGCAGCGAGCAAAATTCCCTGACTTCCAGATGATTCCTCTCCGTCGCAATGACTTGGATGTATCCAAGCTGGATGATATTGAGAAAACTCTTTTGAATTTGGATTTTGAAGTACTCATCAATTGTGTGAGCTATAACCGGGTTGACGATGCTGAAGCTGCCGGAACCGATGCCCTGCTGATCAACAGCCAGGCCGCGGCGCGCATCGCCGCCGCCTGCAAGGAAAAAGGCGCGCGATTGGTGCACACGAGCACGGATTATGTCTTTGGAGGCGGACATTCGCTTCCCTATTCCGAGACCGATGCCCCCTCTCCCGTGAACGTCTATGGAGCGTCGAAATTCCTGGGAGAATGCCTGATCTTGAGGAAGTATGCTGAAGATACCCTTATTGTGCGCATGGCCTCACTTTTTGGGACCGCCGGTTCGAGTGGCAAGGGGGGGAATTTCGTCGAAACCATACTGCGGATCGCGAAGGAGAAGGGCGAAGTTCGGGTTGTGAATGATATTCGCATGTCTCCCACCAGCACCGCGGACGCAGCCTGGATAATTCTTTCTCTAATCCAGGCTCGCGCTGCCCAAGGCATCTATCACGCGGTGAACACGGGTCATGCGAGCTGGTTCGAATTCGCCCGGGACATCGTTCGTCGCGGGGGACTTCCCGCGCGCGTCATTCCCGTCTCCAGAGATGAATTCCGGACTGTTGCTCGGCGCCCCTCGTACAGTGTTTTGGATAACTCAAAGGTGTCCCGCCTGGTGGGGCCCATCGCCCATTGGGAGGATGCACTGGAGCGTTACCTTGGGGAAAAAGGGCATGGAGCGAGCCCTGCGTGCCCGGCCAGTTAGGCGAAACGGCCTAAGAGCTTTCTGCCAGACCGGAGCGGCCGGAATGTCCACGCTTTGTGCAAAAGTTCTTGGGAAACGTTGCCCAGCGCAATTCGAGCCGTTATCCAAACGGTCGCAAGCACCGGGCCTGCGTGAGTGATTGGCTGACGGGGTGCAATCGCGTTATAAGGCGGATTGAACAAGACCCTTACTCCCTGGGCATCTGGCGACTTTTTTGATCTGAAGATCATCCTCTTGACCATGGTGACGACGTTCTCTGCGAATAGAAATGCCGATTAGATCCCTGCAAAGAAGGAAAGGGATCATGGCAGTGAGGTTTCTGCAAAGACATGGATCGAATCCTCGAAGCCGTTCTTGGCCTGACGATCATCGGTGAGGTCCTCGCGTTCGGTGGCGTCCAACCTCTTGCCTACAGCATTCTTGAAATCGTTCTTTTCGCTTGCCTCTTTGCCTTGCTCGCCCGGCAAACGCTGGAAGGACGATTCCAATTGAAGTGGCCACTGTGGACTCTCTTATTTTGTCTCCTAGTATTCATTCAGACTGTGCCTTTGCCTGCCGCATTCGTCAAACATATTTCTCCAGAGAGGGTTTTGCCGGCTTCCGTGCTGGAAGTGATCCATGAGTCCTCTTCACGTCTGACCCTTAGTATCTATCCGCACGCTACCCTCCTCATGCTGATGAAGGTTCTGGCTTATGTCTGCGCTTTTATCCTTGCAGTTTACCTTTTCGATTCGAGGAAAAGGAAAAGCACGCTGGTCCGGATATTGATCTACCTGGGTCTGTTCGAGACGGCTTATGGAGCAATTCAATACTTGACGGGCTGGCAGAAGATCTTCACTTTCTCCAAAGAATATTACACGGATTCGGGGACCGGGACCTTCATCAATCACAATCATTTTGCAGGATTCCTGGAGCTTACTTTCCCCTTCGTTTTTGGACTGATTTTCTACATGTTTCAAACCTGGCAGGAGGAGCGGCGCCGGCGGCGGGGAACCCGGCAAGCCGGAACCCAAACATCGGCGGGGATCGCAACATTGTTTTATTCGTTCTTGCTGGTATTTATGGCCATGGGTTTCATTTTCGCCCGGTCGAGGTCGGGCGTCCTTGTATTTATTTCCACGCTCGTCTTTTTGGGCCTCCTCGCACAACTCAAGGCTCGGAAAAAGGCTTGGATGGCAGGGCTCGTGATTTTTTTGTCGCTGGTCTTTGCCTATGCCCTGTGGATCGGACTGAACCCGATCCTGGCCCGATTTGAGGTGTTTCGAGGCGGCGAGCAGTATTTCCAGGTGGAGGGGCGATTGATCTTCTGGCAGGACACGCTTCGCCTGATCCATGATTATCCCTGGGTTGGAACCGGACTCGGCACTTTCCAATACAGCTTCCGGCACTATCAGACCGGCTGGCTGACCTTTCTCGTGGACCACACTCACAATGACTATATGGAGGTTGCGAGCGAGACAGGGTTACTGGGGGCAGCGTTGCTATTTCTTCCGATGATCGTTCTGCTCATCCGCATGGTAGTTTCCTTCCTGACGGATACACGACGGTACCGCCCTTCCATACTTTTGGGTTGTATCGGCGGTACGCTCGCCATCCTGCTCCATAGCTTTACCGACTTTAACCTGCAGATTCCAGCCAATGCGCTGACTCTGGCCGTGGTTCTTGGGATTGGATACAAGGCGGCGTGTGTTGAAAGGCGGGCGGAACGCCAATCTAGGAATGGACCAGGGCTACCCTGACATCAAAGGTAAAGTGGCAAGGTCATTAATCGCGGGGCCGCAAATGTGAATATCTTCGCAAATGCGGGTTGGTAGGATTCACACAGCCACCAACTACCAAGTGACGTTTGGGTACAAGCTGGGAATGCGGAATGCCCGGTACAAGAGGGATGGAGTTTCATTCATTTGCCACACCGTTTCCGGCGTGCTCTGTTCGGTCACCTCCGTAACTTGTGATGAATTTGGTCCCAAGGCTGATGCATCGAATTCCACGTTACCATTCAGGAGCCGTTGCATGTTTCCACCAAAGAAAGAAAAGAATGGCAGAGTGTCCCTCCACACCAGGGTGGCGGTTTTCGCCGCCTCGTTGATTTGAAAAATAGGGACAGTGCTGTAACAGGTCTGCACACCGGCGGATCCGCAAAGGTCTCCGTTCTGATCCACGATGCGGTCATTGCCGTTGTCGAACATTCCAAGTTCGTAAGTCCCGGTACTGCTTGTGCTCAAAAGTTTGATGCCGTGCTGCGCATAAAACCAATCTATGGGGTCTGTTCCGCCTTGCAATGTAAAATCGCCGCCTTCACCTAGTTTCCAAACAATGTCTCCATTTCCCCTTCCGTTATCGTAGTTAACCTTCACGATCCAATTCTGGTGGCGCATGGAGACAATTATATCGCCATCACTGGGCGAATAGATGATGGCGTTGGTGTGGGTCCAGTCCGGAAATTGCATAGGGTGGCGATTGATATCCAGGTGGTCGAACTCGTTCCAGACCCAGACCGGCTGCAAGTTTTGGTCAAGATCCACCAATGCGTCCCCAAAGACGACTGTGGGACCCGGATACCCCGGCAAATCATTAAATGTCTGAGTGCTGTCAACGAGGGCGATAATGTGACCGTTCGAGAGAGGAAGAATATCGTGATGAAATTCAATAGCGTTCAGATTGTAACCGCCAGCAGCGAGCTCCTGGTTAAGCTGAGTGATCGGCAACTGCCAGATGACGTCGCCCGCCAAATCGATTTCTTCAAGCATTACTCCGGCCGAAGTTGGAGGAAGTTTGGGCGGACCAGAGATAACGACGATGAAATTTCCATTGGGCAATAGCTTGAAAGGAGTCACAATGTTTTCAGGATATTGTGCGGGCGGGCTAAAGTACCAAATCAGGTTACCTTGGAGATCTGTTGCTCCCGCCTGGATGTAACCAGGCTCGCCCACTCCATCGAAGAGTTCCACCCCGGGGTTGGGTGTAAGGTTGTTGGGGTTGCTAATGCTGAAAGTGGGAATTTGATTCGGGGGCACAACTCCAGTTGTAAAAGTATGGTCCTGATCGGTGAAGGTTGACCCGTCGGAAAATTGAATTGCGGCAGACATGTGATAAGTGGTGTTAGGCTTCATGCCGGCGACGAGGATGCTTAGAGGGCCACTCGGCGGCGCGGATTGGGTCCAGGTTTTTAACCCGTAATTTGTGTCGGGACCAAATTGAATTGAGGCTGACCCTGCCCGGGGCAAGGTAATGGAAAATTTCGCCACCAACGGGTTATTGGTGGTTGAAACCGTACCAGGTGGAATAATGGTGACCGTGGAGCTTGCGGAGGAAGAAGAATTAGCGGTGCTGGTAGCCGTCACCATGAGCACGATCGGCGGTGCATTGGTGGCCGCCTGCAACAAGCCACTCGTACTGATCGTTGCGATTTGACTCAGAGAGTTAGGATCTATGTTTGTACCGGACGCAGGGTTCAAAGTCCAAGTGACCGCGTTGTTCGAGGCGCTAAACTGATAACTCTGGCCAGGCGCGATATTCACCACGAGTGGGGAGATCGTTACCGAATTGCTCGACTGCGAAGACCCGCCGGCCCCACTCGTGCTGCTACCGCAATGGACCAGCAGCAGCACGCACATCACAGCTATGGTTGTTAACGCTACCCTTTGTCCGAACCCTTTGCTCATCTGAAGTTTGTCCTCCAGGTTTCCCCCTCGAAGTCACTTTCCTTCCCCGTTCCCTGTACTGGGAAGTTCGAAAGAGCTTAAGCTCAATCCTTTTTCGGCACAAGTATTGGCACTTTTATTAACTGCAAGATAAAGCCTTTATCAGCGATTCCCGGCATGGGGCCGTCACCATCTTGAATATGTGATTAAACCTCGAAACTCCTAATTTATTGTGGCTGCATCAGCATTTTACATAGATTTTACAATGCGTTTGTACCGAAGACCGGGTTTCTAGGCGATGGTTTTGATCGACGCCAAATTATCGTAGCTTGCACAGATGAGACGGTGGGGACGGGCGAGACGAATAAGACAGAATAATTCCGCCTTCTATTTCCAATGGATTAGGAGAGGACTTTGGGTTGCCTGGAGGATTAATTTCGCAGAAGTGATTCAAAACGATACATCTGGTGCTTGAGTGTGTCCTCTATCTTTCATGGAGGTCCGGAGTGACCGTGCACCCGGAGTTGAACCCGAAATCTTGAAACGTGGGAACCATCCGCAAATCTTGCCAGCGCTCTTACTTCCTTCCAGCATTGCCTCAGATTCCGGGCCCCGGGTCGCGGCGCTCAAAAGCCGGGCCCGCAGGATAATGTTCCGGTCCTCCAACTTCGTCGGGATAGAAACTGAGAGGCCGCAGAAGTTCCAGCTCCAGGCTCGTGCCCCGAGGCAGAACAATTTCCTTTCCGCGCGTGGCCAGAACGTAAATCAAACCGGCCAGCCCGCCGGCTGCTCCTCCGGTTGCTGCCCCCAATCCGGCTCGACCTGCGCTGATGGTGGAAATCGCTCCGATGGAAGCACTTTCGGCGGCCGTGACGCCCACGGTCTCGGCATCTTTCCCTTTCGTTCCTTGGCCGGTAATCTTCGATTCGGTCCTGTTGAAG
This sequence comes from Terriglobia bacterium, assembly GCA_035531475.1. Lineage (GTDB taxonomy): Bacteria > Acidobacteriota > Terriglobia > UBA7540 > UBA7540 > CALCEB01. The sequence continues at coordinate 44,592 of DATKST010000063.1, read as the reverse complement.
CCTTCTTTACCATTCCCGGCATAATTGGAAAGGGTTGCGTTCAGCGAACGAGTGACCCCGTTCGGAAGAGTGATGGAATCAAATCGCAATCCTATTTGGGCCTTGCCTTTGACGTGGCCTGGCCGCTCCACCTGGGTGATCTCACCCTTGATATAGGTATTCACCGGAATCAGGATGCGATCGTTGACGGCAACCGGATAAACCGTGCGACAGTAAACTTTCTGTCCGACGTAGGCCGTGCGGCTGCTGAGGGCGCTGACCAGCACCAGCGGAATCCGTGTTTCTGACGGCACAACCAAGCGGGCGGGCGCTTGAGGCCTGGCTTGAGTCGAGGCAGTCTGCCAAGGCGCGCAGAGTCCGTTTGACACGAGCAAGAGGAGCGGTCCAAGAAATGTTACCCTGGTTGTCATTCTGGTACGCATTTTAGCCTCCACGGTCCATCGGCTGATTTCCGATGGTGATGAGCCTTCGATCTCATCCGTTGCCCCATTTTACGGCGTGCCGTCAAGCCACTTACAGCTTTCGCGGCTAACGGGCTGTCAGATAATAACTTTTCCATTTCGGACCCAATACATCCCCTCACCCCTGCCCTCTCCCCGCAAGCGGGGAGAGGGTGACGCGAAGCGGCGGGTGAGGGGTGCCTAAGATACTCCAACCTCGGCTTCGATGGCCCCGGCGATTTGTGCGGCGTGATGATCGACGCGGGCGGCATCGTCTCCCTCCACCATCACCCGCGCCACCGGTTCCGTACCCGAGTAGCGCAGGATGACGCGCCCGCGGTCTTCAAAGGCGGCGCGGCAGGCTTCCAGAGCGGTGGACACGGCCGGAAGGGATTCGAGCGGCGGCTTCTGCGTCACGCGCACGTTGCGGATGACTTGGGGAAACTGTCGCAGCCCACCCGCTAGTTCATCCAAGCTCTTGCCGGATTCGGCGAGCATTCGCAACACTTCGATCATTGTGACCAGGCCATCACCCGCCAGCGATATATCCGAAAAAATGATGTGGCCCGAAGGCTCGCCGCCCAGGTTGATGCCGGAGCGTTGCATTCCCTCCAGCACGAATTTATCTCCCACCAAAGTCCGAACCAGGCCGATGCCTTGCGCCCGCAGGGCAAGCTCCAGGCCGAGGTTGGTCATCAGTGTGCCCACCACCGCGCCACCCTTCAGTGAATTTTGCGCCTTCAGAAACGGGGCCATGGCAAACAGGACGTGGTCACCGTCGTAAATTCGGCCCGTGGGTCCCGAGAAGATGGCGCGGTCGGCGTCCCCATCGAAGGCCACTCCAATGTTGGCCCGGAAGGCATGGGTTTCAGACGCCAGACCTTGCGGGTGAAGCGAGCCGCAATTCAAGTTAATGTTCCGCCCATTCGGCTGATCATTCAGGAATCGCGCTTCAATGCCGAGCCGTTGAAGAACGGCGGGGGCCACCTGGAACGATGCGCCGTTCGCCAGGTCCACCACCATCCTGAAACGGCTCAGGGTGGCCCTTGGCGGAGCAAGCCTTTCCAGGAAATCGAGATAGTCGTCCACCAAGTGCCGCGCGGTTTCCGTGGTTTCATCCCGCCAATCCTCAATCCGTTGTGGCGCGCTGGCCAGCAGGCGCTCAATTTCCAGCTCGGCAGTCTCCGGCAATTTCACCCCGGCGCTCGCCAGCACCTTGATGCCGTTGTCCTGGTAAGGATTGTGCGATGCGGAGACCATCACGCCGGCGCTGAACTGATGATGGCGGGTCAGGAACGCAATGCCTGGTGTGGTGATGACGCCAGCGTGGAAAACTTGAGCGCCGCCCGTGGCAAGCCCCGAGCACAAAGACTCTGCAATCCAGGCGCTCGATTCTCGCGTGTCTTCGCCGAGCACCACGCGAAGCGGCGCTGGTTGACTTTGGCCTGTAAGGAAATTGGCCAACGCCCAGCCCAGCTTGCGAACAGTCTCCCGGTCCAAGGGAGGACGTCCCGCCACGCCCCGAACGCCGTCCGTACCAAAAAGCTTTGGCTTTTCCTGCATCTTTTCAAATTTTAGCATCAATTGAAGGTAATCAGTGCGGCCATACAGCCGGCTGATAAAGCTGCTGAATCAGGGGCAATCGCTTCGTGCAAACACTTCGTTTTGTGTGCCGTCACCATCGCGAAATTGGGAATCTAAGCCCCGCTGGATTCCCGCGTTCGCGGCAATGACCGCCCGCCCCGGGAACTGTGGCTCGCGGTGGGAATGACCGCCCGCCCCGGGAACGACGCACTTACGTCAATGTCGCAAGAAGGGTGTCAGCCAGGCGCACGGCGGGAAGAACGGCCTTAACGTTGTGAACCCGGATGATGTGCGCACCGGACAGGATAGACACGGCGGCCATGGCTGCATCGGCAAAGTCCATCAATCCAAGGTCATCGATCTTTAATGTTTTGCGGGTTGACAGACTGTCGGGACCTCCGGCCCCTTTGCGCTGGGCCGGGCCAGTCAGAGGCCAAATTTGGCCCCGGGTGGCAGGACCCGGCGCCATGCCCGCTCCGGATGCTACTGCCTGGATGAAAGATTTGCGTGAAGCGCCCGCCAGGATGGGAAGACCGAACCCTTGCAACTGGTGAAGGTTGGCTAAAATTTCAAAGTTCTGGCGGCGGCTTTTCCCGAAGCCCAGTCCGGGATCGAGAATCAGTTGGGAGCGGTGAACTCCGAGGCTCAATGCGCGCCGGACCGATACTCCAAGTCCCTGGTTCAGCGACCGCCAGATCGATTTTACAAACGGTTTACGTTGCATGGTTGCGGGGCGTCCCCGCGAGTGCATCAGAATGAGTGGAACGTGGTGGGTCCTTGCCACCCCAGCGATTCCTGGATCAAAACGCAGGCCGCTGATATCGTTCAGGATGTTGGCGCCAGCGCGCACCGCCTGCTCCGCAACCTCAGCCTTGGTGGTGTCGATGGAAATGGGCAGGTTGGGGAGCCGGGCTCGGATGCCGCGAATGACCGGTATAACACGGCGGATTTCCTCCGCTGCGGTGATGGGAAGCGCGCCGGGCCGGGTCGATTCGCCACCGATGTCAATCCAGTCTGCGCCCGCCTGTGCCAGGCTCAAACCGTGGCGGACGGCATTTGCGGGATGGAAGTAACGCCCGCCATCGGAGAAGGAGTCCGGCGTAACGTTTACGATGCCCATGATAATGGACTTCTCACCCAAACGGACCTTCCGGCCCGAAATCGAGATCCAGGTTTTAAGGCGTTTTCTCACAGCCCTCAAGCCTTTGAGCCAGCAGGAATGAACTTTTTCACCCAAAACGGCATCGTAACAGTATACTGAATATAGAGTTGGGAATGTTCGCTTGGAAGACTTTCGGTAACGGCTAAATCTGCTTGCGGCGGCGGTCGATGTTTGCCCGCAATCTGAATTGTGATTTCGAATTGTAGGGGACGCCGTTGGTGATCGGGGGCGACCACACGGGTTGCCCCTACCTGAAGCAGGAGGGCATTGGGATGGTTGACCGTAAAGGTTTTTCGAATCCGGCAAACGCCATGTTCGGCTTGAATGATCCGAAAGCCGATGAGGCGGAGAGGACAAGGTCGCGCGCCGTACCGGCAGCTCCCGCAAACAGCGCTCCCCCGCAAACTGGCCAACCCAGCTTTCCATTTTCCGCCACAGTCAGTTTCGGAGGAGCGCAAAACAAGCCCGGCCCAGCCGCCAATCCTTCCTCGCCTGAACCGCCGGAAACTTATGCGACCCACCCCGCCGGTTCCGTGCCTTTGCAGGGTCCGTCTCCGGCGCCGCAATATGTATACGTTCAACAGCCCCCCGCGCCGGTCGCGCCCCGGCCGCAAAGTAAGGCCCTGCTGTGGGTTGCCATCGTTTTGGGGGTATTCTTGGCAGCGACCTTTGCCTTTGGCTATTTCACAAGGCAGCAGCTCAATACGATCAGCCAGACGCAAACCGACCAATTGAATCTTTTGACTCGCCGGATGGATTCGAGCGACGAGCGCTACGCCCAACTGCGCGCCCAATTTGAAGTGACGGCAGGAAAATTGGGGATGACCCAGCAGGAACTGGCCCGCGCCAAGTCGCTTGCCGCAAATATTGAGAAGCAACAGCAACAGGCGGTTCAACAACTCAATTCCGCGATCGCCAAGAAGGCCAGTGCGGACCAAGTCAATAGCCTGCAGCAGCAAGCCAATGCCAAGTTCGGATCCCTCTCCGGCGACATCGCAGGGACCCAGAAGGACCTTGAAGCGACCAAAGAGGCCCTGACTGGAGCCAAGGGTGAACTCTCCGGAGCGATTGCCAAGACCCATGACGAGCTGGTGCAACTTGCCCACCGGACCGACCGTGACTACTTTGAATTCCACCTGAATACTAAGGGCGCCAGGCAAAAGCTGGGCGGCATCACCATCCAGCTCGTAAAAACCAATACCAAGAAGAATCTGTTTTCTGCTTACCTCTACTTCGACGACAAGAAGACTCTTCGTAGCAACGAATCGATCGATCAGCCGGTTTTCTTCTACGTGGAAGGCGCGCCGAGCTCGCTGGAGTTGGTGGTGAATAAGCTGGCGAAGAACTCCATCTCCGGCTATGTCAGCGCCCCCAAAGGCTTTTTCCAGAATACGCCCAACGTCCTCACCGCCCGGCCCAATGGGTAGCCCGGCTGTAACTCAGTTTGCTGTAGCGGCGGTCTCTGACCGCCGCTACAGCAGCGAAAATGTACCACTACCGTAGCCCGGGAGGACGTGGAGTTTGATTGCGGTCGCTGCGGTTTGCAACCGCCAAGATTGTGCTGGCATCGATTGTCCTGCCGTTTGTCCTAAACTGGCCGAGTGGTCCCTTCCCAGGTCTTACCCTCCATTATCACTAATCCAGTTGCCCCGCAATGGGAGGGAGTGACTCAATTTGTTCCTTCATCGTCATTCCCGCGAAAGCGGGAATCCACTTCGAATATCGCCGCGGCATTCCGAACTCGTGCAGAAAAAGGGATTGTCGGGTGGATGGATCCCCGCCTTCGCGGGGATGACGGTGGCGAACCATGTCACAAACCATCAAACTGAGTCACTACCCGATGGTGGCGACCCTTGCGCTTGCCCGTGGGCGAGCATGAGACCCGCCCAACAATCGTAACCGGCTCGCACCGTGGCGGCCCACCACCCCTATTAACAATTTCATAATGCCGTCAAACCTGTTAAAGCATTAGCTACGGCAGCATTAGCTACGGCATTGACAGCGTTCGCGGCTTGTGACAAACTTCGCGGGTTTCCCGGCTGGAGGGGCGGAGGTGAAATGCCGCACCGGCTGATCATTTTGGAAGACATTCAATCCGAAAGTGGCGACTACGTCGAGCGCGTCCTCGCTCCAAAGGGGGCATTTGCTTGCCAGCGAATGCGTTGGGACGGCTCCGCTCCCGACAGCCTCACCCGGGTCAAGGCCCAACTGATTCTTGCCTGCCCAGCCCACGACCCTGACCGGGCTCTGAATTTCCTCGATGCGCTTCGCCACCATCCCATCTCCAAACCCGTCCTTGTCATTTTGCCGGAGTCGCCGCCCGACAACCTGATCGATTTGGCTTCTTCCACTGCTGACGATTTCATGTGCTGGCCATTGAAAAATGACGAGCTCTCTTGCCGCGTTCTGCGGCTGCTCGGCCCGGAGCGGGCAGATTGCAGCAACGTGGAAGAAAACCTCTGCCGGGATTTTGCACTTCAGGGATTGATTGGAAGCCACCCCAATTTCGCGCGAGCGCTCGCCAGTATTCCTCCTATTGCCGCCGCGGATCTGCCGGTGCTATTAGGCGGCGAAACCGGAACGGGTAAGGAACTCTTTGCCCGGGCCATCCACCACCTCAGCCCCCGGCGTGATTTCCCGTTCATCCCCGTTGACTGCGGGGCGATTCCTGAGCATCTTGCGGAGAATGAAATGTTTGGCCACGCCCGGGGCGCTTACACGGGCGCTTACTCCGAACAGAAAGGCCTGGCGGCGCTGGCGCAAGGCGGAACCCTGTTCCTGGACGAAATTGACAGCCTTTCACTTTCTGCACAGGGAAAGCTGTTGAGACTGGTGCAAGAGGGAACCTACCGCGCCATCGGCGCGGAGCGATTCAGCGAAGCGCGAGTCCGGGTGATCGCAGCGACGAACCGCGACCTGGGGTCCTGCGTGCAACAAAAGCTGTTCAGGTCCGACCTGTTCTTCCGGATCAACGTGCTTGAAATTCATCTCCCCCCGCTGCGCGAACGGCGTTCCGACATTCGATTGCTGACTTATCATTTTCTAAATTCCATTGGCGCTTCCCAAAACCGAACCATGAAGAGGATTTCACCCGGTGCCCTTCGCCGGCTCGAACAGCACGATTGGCCGGGAAATGTCCGCGAGCTTTATAACGTCCTGCAACGCGCGGCCGTGTTTGCGGAAAATTCACAAATATTGCCTATCCACATTGGGTTCCGCAATTGGAATGAATCTTCAGAACTCCCGGCCGCGTCGCTGCGCGAGGGCCGGCGAGCTGTGATCGAAAACTTTGAAAGAGGCTTCATTGAAGATTTGTTGCGCAAGCACGGGGGTAACATCACCCGGGCTGCGGCCGAGGCCGGCAAGGAACGCCGCGCCTTTGGCCGCCTCGTCAAAAAATACCACCTGGATTCCATCAACTACTAATCCTTTGGGCCAGTTCTGACCCATTGGCGGGTCATTCATCACCCTGCCCTTACAACTTTTCGATCTGCTTCTGTTTCCCTCCAAAAACCCTTATGAAAGGCAAGATGTCCGGGTTGAATTCTACCCAGCCCTTGATTCGCTCCTCCATCTCTTTCTCTCTAACTCGCAGATTATTCACCCCGTTCGATCTCCGGTGTTATGGCCGCTGGATTGCAACTTCGTGCTTCGTACCACCTTTCGCAATTACGGTGACGTATTCTTGCAACGGTTTTGAACACCCCCTCACCCCCAGCCCCTCTCCCCGCAAGCGGGGAGAGGGGCTGGGGGTGAGGGGGTGCGAGAATACGTGAGCGAATTTACGAAACGCTGCACGTAGGAAAATTCGCCGGAGACGATATGCCGCCGCTGCCAAAGGAAGAGATCGCGAGAGACATCCTGAACTACTTCCTTCGCAATCCGCAGGCGGCGGATGACCTGGAGGGTCTGGCGCGCTGGCGATTGCTGCGGGAGGCGATTCACCGCACCATCGAGGAGACGGATCGCGCGCTGGAGTGGTTAGTTGAGAAGGGTTTCCTGGTGAAGCTGTCGCCTCCGGGGTCTGGCGCCATCTTCAGCCTGAACTTCCAAAACCTGGGGCGGGCGGAATCGTTCGTATTGGATAACGGGAAAGATGGCGGGAAGTTTACCCCATCGTAGTTGGGGTCTGGTGATTCCCCCTCACCCGGCGCTCCGCGCCACCCTCTCCCAAAGGGAGAGGGCTGTGATTCAAGATGATTGGCGCATCGCCGGACTAAACCAGGAACGGCTCCGATAATGGTCCATTTTGTAACTCACAGACCGGAGGTTTGCCTTTTCGCAGGTTTACGGATGCTCGCAAAATACAGTGACGAGTTCTTTCTGTAGCGGCGCTCTCTGAGCGCCGAAAAGACGGCGGCCAGAGGCCGCCGCTACAGCCGTTGTTGTCACTGTATTTTGCGAACCTCAATAATTGCGCCCGTCGCATGAGAGATTGATGACAAAGCTTAATACTGGAGTTCGGAGGATTTTGAAGCTCTTGTGCGCTGGGACGTTCTGTGCTGCGTTCCTTGTGCTTTATATCAATACATCAATGGCCGCTTTGGATTCGCCGGGAAGGCCCGCTTCGGGTGCGTCTGCCGCGGCGGGTGGAATTGGGATTTCTGTGGGTGATCTCCTGGAGATTCGCGTCTTTGATGTGCCCGAACTATCGCGCGATTACCGCGTCCATTCCGGCGGTCAGATTGACCTGCCTCTGCTTCGGAAGCCCATACAAGCTGCGGGCCTCAGTCCCGGCCAGCTTGCGTCAGTTCTCTCCGGTGATCTCAAGAGAAGCGGCCTGGTGAGCCATCCGCAAATCACGGTTGAAATCAAGGAATCACTGGCCCGCTCCGTCACCGTTGCAGGAGCCGTCAAGAAGCCGCAGATGATCCCGGTGTTTGGCACCACCACTCTGCTGGATGCGATTTCCCAGGCGGGCGGGTTAGCCAAGGAGGCGGGAAGTGCCGCCACCATCACTCGCGGAAAACCGGCCCGGGAGGCGTTTGCGGCGAATCCGCCAGCGAGCGCGGCGAGCCAGCAAGCGGACCGGGTTGTCAGCGTTAATCTGCGGCGCCTGATGCAGACCGGCGATCCAAGCCTCAATCCGGAGTTGTTCCCGGGCGATCGCGTTTTGGTGGAGCGAGCCGGGGTGGTCTATGTGGTGGGCGCGGTGAACCGTGCCGGTGGATTCCTGCTGACGGATGACCGGGGGCCGATGACGCTCCTGAAGGCGCTGGCCCTTGCCGAAGGTCTGAAGTCAACGGCGGTTGCCAACAAGGCGTTGATCCTCCGGCGATCCGGGGAAGGCCAAACTCAAGTTCCGGCCCGGCTGAAGGACGTTTTGGCAGGGCGCGCGCCGGATCAGCAACTCGAAGCGAACGACATCCTCTTTATTCCCGATAGCAATTCACAAAAGGCCATCCGGCGAGGGGCGGAAGCCGCCGTTGAAATTGCGACCGGGATTGTGATCTGGCGGTTGTGACGGTAAGTCCGGCAGGACCAGCGCTTCCACTGGCCGGCCTCTCGGACTTGCCGCAGACCGCAATCAGGAATTCGGGGTTTCCCGAAAACCCCTTGTAACCAGGACCCCTCACCCATGGAACAGAATGAAGGCTTGATGCCGGTAGAGCGTCTGCGGCCTGAGAATTACCTGCCGCCGGGCGCTCCTTTGGTTAATTCAGACATCGAGCGAACCGACGCGTATTTCTACCTTCGCTCCTATGTTCATATTCTTCTAAAGCGCCGATGGACGGTGCTGACGGTTGCAATCCTGTTGACTTCGGCGGTGGCTGTGGTGTCTTTCAAGATGCAGCCGGTTTACCGGGCCACGGCTCGGGTGGAGGTGGAAGCGGAAGCGCCCCAGATCCAGTCGTTGAACGATCTCTATCGCAACATGCCAAGCGACGATACTTTCCTTCAAACCCAGGTTGACGTTCTCGAAAGCGAAAACCTGGCGTGGCAGACGATCCAGCAGCTCGGTCTGGCTCAAGAAGCGGGCCTTATCACCGGCAGCGCGCCCACGCCTCGCGCGCCCGCGGAGAATCCCGCCGCGCTGGAGGGACAGTTGATTCGCGCCTTCCGCAAGCATCTGGATGTGAAAGTGATGCGCAACAGCCGCATGATTGAAATCAACTATGAAAGTATCCATCCGCACTTGGCGGCGGGCATTGCCAACGCTCTGGTGAAGAACTATACCGAGTATAACTTCCGCAAAAAATATGACGCCACGCGCCAGGCATCGGGTTGGATGGAAACCCAACTGGATGAGCTGAAGGCCAAAGTGGAAAAGTCCCAGCAGGCGCTGGTGGACTACGAGCGGCAGAATGCCATTGTCAATGTGGGCGAGAAACAGAACGTGGTGGAACAACGGCTGGCAGACCTGAGCAAGGACCTGACCATCGCCCAAAATGACCTGATGGAGAAGCAGTCGCAATACGAGCTGACAAAGTCCAACCGCAGCCAGGCCGCCATCCTGGCGCAGGACGAATTGTTGCAGAAACTTGAGGAGAATGCGGCGACACTCCAGTCGGATTATGTGGCCGCCCTCGATCAATATGGCCCTCAATTCCCAAAGGTGCTCCGCCTGAACGATCAGGTTGCTCAGGTCGAGTCGCTGATTCGCCAGGAGCGTTCCAAGATTTTAGACCGCATTCAGAGCCGCTATCTGGCGGCGTCAGACCGTGTGAAACTCCTCTCGGATGCCGTCGCGCGTGAGAAGGTTGATCTGGGGGAGATGAATCAGCTTCTGATCCAGCACAATTTGCTGAAAAGAGAATTCGAAACCAACCAGCAGCTCTACGACAGTTTGCTCCGACGCCTGAAGGATGCCACCGTCTCCGCCGGGTTGCGCGCCAACAATATTCACGTGGTCGATTCCGCCCTGGTTCCGTCCATCCCCGTTCGCCCCAGGAAGCTATTGAATGCCGGAGTGGCGCTTGGGCTCGGCCTGATCATCGGAATTGCGCTGGCTTTCCTCGAAGAGGGCCTGGACAACTCCATCAAAAGCTCCGAGGACGTTGAAAGATTGATTCCTACGCCGGCCCTGGCCATAGTGCCCTCGGCTAGCTCGGTTGAATTGCGCTCAAAGCGGAAAAAGCGCGGTGAGCACGAAACTGCTCCGCTGCAAGGGAAGGTGGAAATGGCGCTGATGGAAGCACCAAGCTCCGCGCTCGCTGAATCCTACCGGGCTCTTCGCACTTCCATCCTGCTTTCCACTGCTTCGCGTCCGCCGCAAACCATGCTGGTAACCAGCCCTAATCCAAACGAAGGGAAGAGTTGCACTGCGCTCAATCTGGCTATGGCGCTCGCCCAGCGTGGGGGCAAGGTCTTGATTGTGGACGGCGATCTTCGCAAACAAGGCATTGCCCGGCACTTCGGCATGAGTAATGAAAAGGGTCTCAGCAGCTATTTGGCTGGCGCCCACCCGTTGGTGGAAACTTTGCGCCGGTTTGATCCGCTGCCCAGCCTTTGGGTTTTGCCCGCGGGTCCCCTGGCGCCCAACCCCGCTGAGTTGCTCTCCTCAACATTCATGGAGCGCATGATCCAGGAGTTGCGACTGAGCTTCGATCATATTGTCATTGACTCGCCTCCCGCGCTGATGGTGACAGACGCGACGATCCTGTCGCGGTTGGTGGATGGGACCATTCTGGTGGTGGAAAACGGCATGACGGTTCGCGGCGCCCTGGTCCGCACTTACCGAATGCTGAACGCCGCAGGCGGTAAAGTTCTGGGCGTGGTGATGAACAAGGTGGACCTGCGGCGTGATGGCTATTACTACTATGGACGTTCCTACGGACGCGACGGCTATCCCTACTATAACAATGGTAATGGGAATGGCAACGGTAGCAACGGCCATTCTCCGCGGCTGCCTCGCGAAGCCGGGCCGGAGGCCAACCTTACGCCGGAAGCTCCGGTCTCGAACTAGGCATGAGTGAATACGTCGGCGGCGGGCATTTGCTGTAGCGCCGGTCTGTGACCGGCGGATTTCGCCGCTCATAGAGCGGCGCTACAGCAAATGCCGTCTCTGGCTTATGTCCTCATGTATCGTTCTGGTAGCTGTGAGTCATCCTGCCATGCGCCTTTGGCTTTCCACGAGAACGATTGAGATTAGCCTTCGAGGACGGAGGAAAACGATTGTCTGTCTCGTTGTCCTCCTTGTGCCGGTGATGGCCTTGTCGGTTGCCATCTTGCGGGAGACGGTTGCGCAATCCCTCGGAGAATCGTTGCGGCCGGCATGGATCGAAGCCGGGCTTCGGCTTGATCCCAATCAACCCGCGCTCCACCACCGGCTTGGAATGATCCGCTTCTATTCGACGGATCATCCCGACGCCACGGGCGGTCTCAGGTTGCTCCGTCACGCTGTGAAAATGCAGCCGAAGTCCGCGCCCTATTGGAGGGATCTGGCCTCTGCTTGCGCCGCAACCGGCGACACAGCCTGCGCGGATCGCGCTTTTCAACGGGCGGTCGCCCTCAACCCCATGTCGCCGGGCTTGCATTGGGTGATTGCGAACTATGACCTTGAAATGAATCGAACCGAGGCTGGCTTTGCCGAATTCAAGCGGCTTCTCAATCTGGACCCGGGTTATAGCGGTTCCGTCTTCCACATGTGCCTGCAAATGGATATTGATGATGGAGTGGTGTGGAACAAAATCGTGGATGGCAACCGCCATTTCAGAGTGCCCGTGGAGTGGATCAAAACCCTTGCTGGCGAAGGCCGGCTGGATGATGCTTATCGCGCCTGGCGCGAGGAGATGAGGAGTTTGGCCGAGCCCCAAGTCGTAACCCGTCAAATCTCCTATGCTGATGTACGCCCATTTCTGGATAGCTTGATCCAGCCTCATTGGGGAAGGAAAGCGGAAGCTGTGTGGAGTGATCTTGGCCGGATCGGCCTTGTTCACGCGGGTAGAACGGCGTCGCGGCAAGCGAATCTGATTTTCAATGGAGATTTTGAGCATAACCCTTTGAACTCCGGCTTCGATTGGCAACTCACTCCGGCCTCCAGCATCATGATAAGCCGCGAAGTCGGCGGACCTCACGGCACATCCACATTGCGTATCGACTTTACGCCGCCTGCCAATGCCGCTTTTGAGCCGGTTTACGAATATGTCCCGGTCGAGCCGGACCAGACTTATGAATTGAGCGCGCAAGTGAAGTCGCAAAGCATCACGTCGGACCGCGGCCCGCAACTCCGTGTGGCGGACGCATTCGGCGATACACGGCAGTTGGCTTCAACTCCAGGCATGACCGGAACGAGCACGTGGCAACAGGTCCGTGTCACGTTCCGAACCGGGCCGGAAACTCGCTTCGTGAAAATTTCCGTCTGGCGTGCGCGCAGCCGCGCTTTTCCATTCGACATCTCCGGCGCCTTTTGGCTTACATCCGTTTGCTTGCAACCTGTTCACTCCATGCAGGCCGCTTCTGAAATGCGGTAAGGCGCCGCCAGGCAAAAAAAGTGCCAGTTCGGATCAAACACGCTCCTCACCCGCCGGTTGGAGGATGGAACAGCTACTTCCGAATGCCCCCAAAGCGCGGTGCTGATCCCATGCCACAGCTCCTGGAAACTCATGCCGGTCTTGTGCAGCGTGCCTACGCCATCGAGCCCGAAGCGCGGCCATTCTCGAAGACGGTCGAAAGTTCCGAGCGCAGCGCAGAGCGCCTTTTTGCCGCTGCAAGAATTCTGATTCTCCTGACTCTTTTCTTCTCGCCGTTGGCATTTGGGGCGGTCGAGCCGTGGGCCTGGGGGATCATCGGGTTGGCCTCTGTTTGTTCCTTCATGTTGTGGGGCCTGGGCAACCTGCGCAGGGATTTGCTGCGGGTCACTTGGACGCCGCTTTACTCAATTGGAATTTTGTTCCTGCTCTTGGCGAGCGCCCAATACTTCTTCCACCTCACCGAAGACCGCGCCGTGACTTGGGAAGCGATGCTCAAGTTTGCGACCGATTTCCTCATTTTCTTCCTCGCCGGCCAGCTTTGGAAACCGTGGGCGGGGCGTCCCAAGAACCTGGACCCCTGCAATCGCCGCGGGGTGTCCAGCGCGGACACTGTTTCCGCCTCACGCGGCGCTCGCGCCACGGGGCAGGAACATGGACAGGGACACATGGCGGTGTTGGGAGTGTTGGTATCCGTCTACGCATTCTCCGTGGCGCTGTTTGCCATTCTCCAGTGTTTTTCGAGCCACGGTTTGATCTATTGGTGGGTTCATCCTCGCTGGGGTGGTTGGATCTTCGGTCCCTATGTGAACCACAACCACTTCGCAGGGCTGATGGAAATGCTGATCCCGTTGGCCGCGGTTTTTGCGCTCGCTCAAAGTGCGGACCCGTCCCAAAATGTTCGCGCTCACGATGGTGGTGGAACTCTGGCATCGCGAGTTTGGCCCTTGGGGGCGATGCTGGTGGGGCTTACCTCCGTGCTGCTTTCCGGCTCGCGCGGCGGATTGATCGCCTTGCTGGCGGAAGGGTTGATTTTCTTTGCCGTGCTGGCCCCTGCGCATTGTCTGCCTCGCCGCCACGCTGCGCTCGCGGCACTTTCCATCGGCTGCGCGGTTCTGCTGTTTCTTTGGCTCGCTCCGGGGAACGTGGCTTCGCGTTTGGCAACCGTTGCACATCTGCCGCAAAGTCCCGAAGCCACCTTGGGGCAACGCGAGGCCGCCGCCCGGGACACCTTGCATCTGTTCAAGGACCACTGGTTGACGGGCACAGGACTTGGCAGTTTCCAAACGGCCTTCACGCCTTATTTGACGTTTGCGAGTGACTTCGTTTGGGAACACGCTCACAACGATTACCTGGAATTGACCGCAGAGACGGGAATTGCGGGAAGCCTGCTGGCGCTCGCCGCCCTTGTCATCTTCCTGGGTGCAGTATTCCGGCGTATTCGCGCCTGGCCCGGCTCGACGGACCAGTGGATTCGCCTGGGCGCGGCCGTGGGATGCATGGGGATTCTGGTCCATAGCCTTGGGGACTTCAATCTCCACATTCCGGCAAACGCCGCGTGGTTTGCTATGCTGGCGGGCCTTGCGACGGCGTTCCCCCTCACCCACCGCTTCGCGGCACCCTCTCCCCGCTTGCGGGGAGAGGGACGGGGTGAGGGGCGTTGAGGCTAACACCCATGAACGATGAAACCGTATCGCAACCCGCTTGCGCCGTTGCCGGGCCGGGGCCGGATGGCGCTCGTCCTGCACCTCTTTCCACGCCCCGTGCTTATGCCCACTGCACCCTCGCGAGCCTTGCGGTGAAAGTCTTCGGAGCGGCCACCGGAATCCTGGCGGCTAGGCTGCTGGGTCCAGAAGGCCGGGGAGAATTGGCCGTGATTGTGTTTTTCCCGGTCATGGTTGCGGCGATGGGCGGACTTTCCCTGCCCCAGGCGATTGCCTTTGAAGTCAGCCGGGCGCCGGAACGGGAAGCTGAGTTCATCGCTTCCGGTGTTTGCGCAGCCCTTATCCTTGGCTTCCTGGAAGCTGCGCTCCTGATCCCGCTGGTGTGGGTTTTCCTGCCCGCGGACAAGTTGCAACTTGCTCCGGTTGCCGCCGCCTTCATGGTCTACGTTCCTGTGGTCTACGCCGGCTGTTGCCTGTTGGGAGCCGACCAGGGCGCAGGGCGGTTCCGCGTGTACAGCTTTTTTCAGCCTCTTTCCGGCGGCGTTTACCTGGCAGGCGTCTTGCTGCTGGCCACCATTGGCAAAGCCACTCCCGTGGGATGCGCTGTGGCGATGCTGGCGGGCGCCTTTTCTGTGCCGCTCCTGCGTGGCCGCCGTCTGCGTCTGGCCCTGAGCCGCGCCAAGGTGGGCTGGCCGGCCGCACGGACATTGCTCCGCCGGGGTTTGGCCTTGCACCTGCCGGCGCTGGCCGGGCTGGCCCTGATGCGAAGTGACATGCTGGTGCTGGTTCGCACTGTGCCGGCCACGGCCATTGGACTTTATGCAGCGGGCCTGGCAGTGGCGGTGGGCCACATCGGAACTGCCAATCCATTCGTCCAGATTGGTTTCCGGGCGGTGGCGGCGGAGCGAGACCGCGCCCGCGCCTTGTCCACCTTGAGCCGCCATTTCCGCATGGCCCAAGTGGTGGTTCTGGCGGGTGGAGTGTTGACGGCGCTGCTTGCCCCCTGGCTGATTCACCTTGCCTTCGGAGCGCGATTCGCCGGGGCGGTCCCGGCAGCGTATTGGTTGATCGCCGCCACCACTTTGTGGGGGCTGGCCCAGATTCTTGACCAGATGCTGCGCGCCGTGGAACGGTCCCTGCCGGGAATGGTCTCAAACACGGTGGGATTGGCGCTGGTCTTTGCCATCGGGATTCCCGCATCGTTGCGTTTTGGCATCGTGGGAATGGGCGCGGCAGTGTTCGTTGCCCAAGGCGCGAATCTCTGCCTGCTCCTTCGCTATTGCCTCAGTGCCCTTCAAATCCACAGAGACCAATTGTGCGGAGTCTCCCCGGCCCGGCTGGCCGAAGCGTGCGGCCAAGCCTGGCGCCTGGCCCGACCTGCAATCTGAAGCCGGGCCGCAGGGTTGGGTTTGAAATGGGTTCTTAGGGTTCGTTCCAAACCTCGATCCTTTGTTTTCATACACTCTTAGGGTTCGTTCCGTAAATAATAATGATGCAAGCCGCTCTTTTCGGCGGGGTATTAACCCCGCCCTTCCGTTGCGGCAGCGAACCGGGTGAGAAATGGGTTCTTAGGGTTCGTTCCAAACCTCGATCCTTTGTTTTCATACACTCTTAGGGTTCGTTCCGAAAATTTCGGTTGCGCTCGCCACTCCGGCCACCTCCGGGAAGCCCTCTGCCGGTTCCAAACCGCTATGGAGCCCATACCATTTTAACCAAGGGCAGGGTGCATGGATGGAAAAAGAGCTTTGTATGGATGCGATACATTGTATATAGGGGACAGGTGGCCCCTGCCTGGAATGGTAAAGTGTGTGCCGCTTGGTTGGGGTGAAGCTGACATTCAAGAGGTTCTCCGCCATACGCGGTATTCACAAGTTTTTTCAATTTGTCAGTGAGAAATGCGGGCTAACTGATTGTTCCTAAGCAGATCAAGATCATGCTATCCACTCGAATGCTTACCTCCGGCCGATCTCTGATGGGACCTAGCCGCGCCGGGCTGAGGACTGCCGGAGTTGCCCTTGGAGCGTCTCTGTTGGCAATGCCCCTTGTGTTCTACGGTCCTATCGTAGCTATGTTGGCGACAGTCGGCGTGGTTGCGGCCGTAATCGCCCTTGCCAGTCCCGTGGCCGGTGTCTCGATAATGTTCTTCCTGGGATCCATCGGTGACCTCCAGCATTTCCAGGGAGGATACAGCTTGGCCAAGGTCCTTATACTGCTCCTCTTGGTAGGCCTTTTGGCAAAGTTGGTTGTGGGCAGGATGCCCATACGCAGGTCGGGTCTAATGCCGCAGGTGGTGCTTTTCCTTCTGGTTTTTGTTGTGATTTCCGTCCGAGGGCTTGGCAGCGGGGTCCACACCCGCGATGCTATCACGGTGCTCGGGTATCCAGCCGCGTTTCTGCTGACTCTAAATCTGCTCCGTTCGGAAAGGAGCATTCAGTGTGCCCTTGGAGCCTTGGTGACCGGGGCCACGTTAACCTCGATCGCAGCAGTGCTCCAGCGATACGCGGGCTTCAGCCTGCTGACCGCACTTCGAGGTCAGCAGCCCGTACTCGACGGAAGCGGAGTGCCGGGTCTACAGAGGATGGCGGGTTTGATGCACGACCCCAACGCAGCAGCGTACCCTAGCATTCTCGTTATCCCGGTGCTGATTGCCACCGCTGCGAGCGCCAGGAGGCGGTCAGTCAAAATTGGGTTGCTCGTCCTTGCTGCGCTTTCGGGCTTGGGACTTGCGCTAACTCTTTCCCGGAGTGGATATCTGGCAGCGATTTGCGGTGTGCTCTGCTTGGTTTTATACCTGCCGTACAAGCAAAAGGTGCGCATTCTCGCGGTAGCGGGTGCAGCCTTGGCGCTAATTTTGCTTTTCGTTCCCAGCCACATGTTGACGGCACGATTTGAGATCATCCCGACCGAGTTGGGGGGTGTTTCCGACAGGTCAATTTACTACCTCACGGCAGTGAAGCTTGTGAGTGAAAGTCCATTGCTAGGAGTGGGGGATGCCAAGTTCATGTCCAGCATGCAGCACGTGGTGGGTGTAAGACAGGGGCCGCACTCGAATATTCTTTCAATTGTAGTCGATTCCGGCCTCGTTGGGGTGGCTTCCTTGCTGTGGCTGGTGTGGACCTATGTGGTCTTTGTCAACCGGGGGATATTCCGCATGGCGGGAACACCCCTTAAGACCTACGCAATAGGGGCCTATGCAGGACTAATCGGATTCCAAGTGCAGGGGCTCTTCATCTCCAATATGGGTTGGTTCTTGATCTGGGCCATGGCAGCCGTTCCCTTGTGCTGCGTGCTTGTTCATAGCGAACGCATGAACACAGTGTTTGGGCGCCCGGCGCCGGGAAGGGGAGAATATGATGGCGAAATGCCTCCGGAAGCTCTGCTACACCGCCGGGGTATGGACGGCCCGGGGCGACGGTTGCCACCTCGCGCCGCACCGATTTACTCGATTGAACGAGTCGCTGCTGGCAATCCCAGCAGCGATTGCCCTAGTGTGCCCATTGGCGGAGGGCGTGGACCTTCAAAGGGCTGAACCGTGCGGGCCGCCGCTAACAGCCCCGAATATCGAGGTCTGGCCCCTTTCGATGCAAGGCGGACGTCTGTCACGGTACATTCGCCACTTTAGCGTCCTTTGGAAGTTGATCCCGCAAGCACGTGCGGCCTGTCTTGACATGCCGCAGGAGCACAGCCTGCTAGCCGGTATTATCTGCCGCCTACGGGGTACGCCTTACTTTGTCCGCCTGCTTGGAGATTGGCCAGAGGCGATCTTAGCGAGCGGCCCCAATTCCCGGGTAAGGCGCTTGAAGGCCTTCGTAGCGGAAACCGCGAGCCGCTTTCTGGTGAGGAATGCGGCTCTCGTGTTCGCCCAGGGAAAGGCTTTGTCCGCCAAGTATTCACGATTCAACCCAGCCGCGATGAAAGCGGACCTCGTCCACACTACCCTTTCTGCTGACGCATTCTGTGAGCGCGAAAGCGGCACCTTCCATGACCCTATCCGTGTGATCTCGGTCGCCGGCCTGGTGCCATTCAAGGGTTTGGAGGCTCTGGCAAGTGCAATCAGCCTGCTTCTTCGCGGGAAAAGGCGAGCGGAGTGGTGGTGCGTCGGGAAGGGACCGGAGCGGCCGGCTTTGGAGAGCTTGGCCCGCAGCCTCGGAATCGCCTCCCAAGTGAAGTTCCATGGATACATTCCGCTGGGACCGGACCTTTTCCGGCTGTACCGGGATGCCGATGTTTTTGTGTTGCCCTCGAAAGGGGGCGAAGGTGTCCCGCTGGCAATGCTTGAGGCTATGGCAAACTCGCTCCCCGTTGTGGTCACCAGGGTTGGCGGAATACCCGGAATGATTGCCGACGGTGTGGACGGGATATTAGTTCAACCGGGCAAGCCGGTTGAAATCGTGACGGCCATATGTTCTTTGGTGGACGACCCCAGCTTGGCCAATCGAATGCGCCGGGCTGCCTTCGAGAAGGCAAGACGATACTCTGCCGCTCGCGTCTGGGATGTGCAAAGGCGGCTGATCGAGGCAACGTTTGGAACATTTGAACATGAATCCGATGAATCGAGGGGCCGGATTGCTGGCCCTAACCAATATACCTGCCCCGTATCGCATCCCCACATTTAACTGGCTGGCACAGCACAGCGGCGGGCGGCTCCGTGTGGCCTTCATTGCGCCGGGAGACCCAAGACGAAACTGGGACCAGAATTTTGAAGGAACGGATTTCGAGTTGACCTTTCTCTCCCGGTCTCCTAACGGAATCGGCCTGCTTGCATCCGCCGCCGCTGCTGTGAGAGCCGTTGTCCTGTTGCGCCGGTCGAACCCTGCTGGCGTGATCTGTGGCGGTTACGATAGCCTCGCGGCCTGGGCCAGCTTCCTTTGGTGCAAGGCGAAGCGGCGGCGGTTTGTGTTGTGGCTGGAAAGCAACGCGCGCGACCAGCGCACGCCGGGCAGGCTCAAGAATTGGTTGAAGCGATGGATCGTCTCGCGGGCAGACGCCATCGGAGCTTCTGGCCAGGCAACCGCCGAATATGTGAGGCAGCTTGGGGCGCGAGAAGAGCAAATTTTTATCGCTCCGTTCGGGGGTGACAACAGGCTATTCACGCGAAAGGCCGCACAGGTGGACGCGGCGCGAGAGAAATCAGAACGCGGTTGGCCGGAGCGGCTGGTGATGTATTCCGGAAGGCTTGTGGTTGAAAAAGGGGTCTTTGTCTTGCTCGAAGCCTTCCGCCGCATTTCGCAAAGGCTGCCCGATGCTGGCTTATTGATGGTTGGCCACGGCCCGGAACTCGAAGCCATGCAGGAGTTTTGCCGGCGCCATGATTTGAATCGCGTCTATTTTACCGGCCCGCAGCCCTACGAAAACATGCCTTTCTTTTATGCCCTGGCGGACATTCTGGTGCTTCCCACTTTCAGCGATGCGTGGGGTTTCGTGGTGAATGAGGCCTTTGCTTGCGGCGTTCCCGCTCTGGTTTCGCGCGTGGCCGGAGCTTGCGATGACCTGATTGTGGAGGGCGAAACCGGATATGGGCTAGAGCCGGGAAACACAGAGGAACTGGCGTCGAAAATGTTGCGGCTGCTGGAAGATCCAGAACTCCGGGCGCGCATGAGCGCGAATTGTAGAGAGCGGGTGAAGCCCTATTCGGCTCGCACCTGCGCGGAGGGACTGCTGGCGGCAGTGAAGGGTGAACGAAGAAATTTAGCTGAGTCCACCGTGCGGGCCATGTAGGGGCAGGCCTCTTGCCTGCCCTCGGGCGACCACAAGGGTCGCCCCTACTACTAAGGATGAACGATGAAGTTTGTAGTTGAAGGCTTGGGGCTGACGTCGGGCGGCGGAAAGGGAATTGTCTCCGAGCTTCTACCGGCGCTTGCCAGGCATACGGAGCACGAGTTCGTGGCGATTTTAACGCAGGCGCCGGAATATGCGTCGATAGCCGCTCCGAATATGAAGGTCATGGCATACGGGAAGCCACGAAGTCTGCTACGGCGTGTCTTGTTCTTGCACCGAACGGTTCCCAAAATCTGCCAAGAAGAACGTGCGGATGCCCTGTTGTGCCTGGGAAATTTTGCGCCGCGCCGCGCAACCGTGCCGGCCATCATCTCGCTGCGCAACGCCTTTTACGTCTGTCCCGCGCCCGAAGCCTGCGCCGGGCTGTCTTTGCGGGAAAAGCTGATTGTTCGTTACGCGCGTTGGAATTTTCGGCGGCTCCCGGAGGATGTTTTCCTGACCGTCGAGACAGAATTGATGCGAGAGCAATTCCTGAATACTTATCTTGCGGAGCCGTCAAGGGTGGCCGTGATTTCAAATGGCGCGGGCCGGTTGCCTTCGCCGGCAAGATACCGGCGCACCATCGAGCCGGGGCGCCACGGTGCCCACCCAACGACCGGAGATGACCCTGGCGAAGCGGCCCGTGCCCGCAAGCCCGAAGACCCTTTCACTTTCCTTTGCCTTGCCCGCTACTACCCTCACAAGAACATTGAAATGTGCGTTGAAGCAGTGAAGCGGCTCGCCTCAACCGGGCGGCGGGCACGCTTGTTGATGACGGTTGACGCCGCCGACCACCCGCGAGCGCGCATCCTGCTCCAGCGCATCCAACGCGAAGGGCTTGATGGCAAGATTCAAAACCTAGGCACAGTTCCTCAGCCGGAACTGCCTCGCCTTTTCGGGTCCGCCGATGCACTGCTCCTGCCGACGCTGCTCGAATCTTTCAGCCGCACTTATCTTGAAGCCATGAACTACGAGTTGCCGATTTTGACCAGCGACCGGGATTTTGCCCGCCAAATTTGTGGCAGCGCCGCGCTTTACGTGGATCCGCTCGATGTAGAAAGTGTGACGGGCGCGATGATCCGCATCATGGAAGATGCCACTTTGCGGCGCGACTTGGCGGCCCGAGGACGGGAGGAGGCGGCGCAGTTCCCGAATTGGGGCGAAATCGCCGCGCAGTTTGTGGCAGCGCTGGAGTCTGTGGCGGCGGGGTGCGGACTACGAGCCGAATCCCACCCGGTTTTGACCGACGTTAGATTCTGATCGTAGGGGCGGGCCTTGTGCCCGCCCGAGGGCGACCACAAGGGTCGCCCCTACGGATTTCAAGGGCAGAGCTGGGAAATCATGAATAGCGGCAAGCTGGCGGTTCGCGATTATTGGGATTCGTGCCCCTGCGGATCGAGTGAAGTCAATCCCGGGCTGCCCGAAACCGAGTTCTTCCGGGAGCACGCGCGGATGCGCTACGGGCGCGAGCCGCACATTCTGAAGCTGGCGAGCTTTGAAAATTGGCAGGGCCGGCGCGTGCTGGAGATTGGTGTCGGCATTGGCGCCGATTTCACTCGTTTTCGCAAGGCGGGCGCGCAGGCCGTGGGTCTTGACCTCTCGTTGCGCTCGCTCCAACTGGCCCGGCGCAATGTCGAGGTTCATCAGGGTGTTGCGCCTCTGGTTCAGGCGGATGCGGAAGCGATGCCTTTTGCATCGGCCAGCTTCGACATGGTGTACGCATGGGGTGTGCTCCATCACACTTCCGGCACGGCGCGGGCGCTGTCGGAGGTTCACCGCGTGCTCAAACCGGGCGGTGAATGCCGCGCCATGCTTTACCATCGCGCTTCACTGGTGGCACTTCAGGTTTACTTGCGGTATGGACTTCTCACCGGACGTCCGGGCGCGCCGCTGCGCAGTCTGCTGGCCCGCCACATGCAGTCGCCCGGAGCCCAGGCGTTCACTCAAAGCGAAGTGAGGGAGCTATTCGGAGCATTTCAAGACGTGGCGATTGAGCCTGCCGTTACCGCTTATGACTTGCGCTGGAGCCGGAGAGGTTTTGCTCCACGCTGGGCACGGCGTCTGGTCCCGAAGCGATTTGGATGGTTCCTTCTGGTGCGGGCGCGGAAGGGATGCCCGGAGCAAGGGAAAAGCCGTGTGGCTTCTTTTCCTGAGAACGGCAGTGCATAAGCCCCCTCACCCGGCGCTGGCGCGCCACCCTCTCCCCCAAAGGGGGCGAGGGCAACGTCTTCGACACAGAGGCGAGAGCGGTGTCTTCGCACCCGTCGCCCAAAGGGGGCGAGGGCAGTGTCTTCGACACAGAGGCGAGGGCAGTGTCTTCGGACCCATCGCCGGACTTGTGAAAGGCGATCCTAAGCTTCGCGGTGCGGACAAGGCAGGTAGACAGTGAAGACGGGCGAATGGGGGCGCTATTGGCGGACGGCGCGGCACCTGCGCCTGCCGCAAGCCAGCCACTGGATGCTTCGCCGCGTGATGAGTCCGGCGCGGCAAGCCGTGGCGGCGGGCCGCTATTTTCCCTCCGGCCGCAACGTGCAAACCGCCTGGGTTGCGCTACGCCCGTCTTTGGGCATTCCGAATTTCCCAGAATGGCAGCCGGAACTTGCCCGGCGCATGATCCGGCATCGCCGGTTCCAATTCTTGAACCGGAACTTTGACGCAGCCAAGATGATTCCCTGGTCCGGCGGCGGATTCGGCCGCTTGTGGGATTATCACCTGCATTATTTTGATTACATCAATCTTGACCTGACCTCACCGCAGGATGAGCCGCTCCTTCATTCCGCGCTGCAAATGATGTTGGATTGGGTTGACCGCAATCCTTTTGGCAAAAGCCCGGGTTGGGCGCCTTATCCTCTCTCACTGCGCGTCGTCAATTGGCTGAAGTTTCTGGTGCGGCACTCCGAGCGGATGCAAGAACTGGGGCATGACGCTGAGGCACGGAAAATGATGGGCAGCCTAGCCGCACAAGCAGAACACCTCAAAGCCAACCTCGAAAAGGACGTGCTGACCAATCACCTGCTGAAAAACATCAAGGCGCTGATCTTGGCGGGAACGATGTTGGAGACAGCCGGAAGCGATCGCTGGCTGGATCGAGGCTTGAAACTTCTGAGGCGCGAAATTGACGAGCAGATTCTGGAGGATGGTGGGCACTTTCAGCGGTCGCCGATGTATCACGGCCAAGTATTGGAGGACTTGCTCGATCTTGAAACCGTCCTTGCCGGTTGGCCGCAAGGGGCCGCCAGCGCCCGGCGTGAAGACGTGGGCGAAGTCGAGGCAATTCTCCGCGAGAGCATCTTGAAGATGAGTGATTGGCTTGAAGAGATGCTGCACCCCGACGGCGATATTCCGCTGCTAAACGACTCGGCCTTGGGGATGAGCCGGTTGCCCCAGGAATTGCTGCAACGCGCCCGGGCGGTGGCGATGCGACGCCCTGACATCCAGAACCTCACGCACCGCAACCATCACCATCGCGCCGCCTCCGGACATGCTGAAGTGCGGGTTCTGAACGCCTCCGGTTACGCCACGATTCGCCATGAGCCGAGCCGGAGTTTTCTGGTGTTCGATTGCGGGCCGCTGGGTCCGTCTTATCAACCTGGGCATGGACACTGTGATCTGCTGAGCTTCGAGCTTTCCCTGCATGGAAGCCGGGTGGTGGTGGATAGCGGCACGAGCACTTACGAGGACAATCCGGTTCGCTTCAAGGAGCGCTCCACCGCAGCTCATAACACGCTACGAATTGACGGCGAGGACCAAGCGGAGATCTGGTCGAGCTTCCGCGTGGGCCGCCGGCCCCAACCCGGCCCGTTAACCGGCGCAGCGCGTGGCCAACACTGCTTCGTCCAAGGCCGGTACTCTTGTGGCGCGTCTCCCGGCATCACCCATTCGCGCGCGGTGGTGCGTGAGGCGGGAGGCGTCTGGTGGTTCGTGGATTTGCTGGAAGGCAGCGGTGAGCATCGCGTGGAATCCACCCTCCACTTTCATCCGCAAATCCAAGTTGAGCCGGTAAGGGGCGAGTTTGCAAAGCAGGCCATGCCGGATTGCATCCGCCCGCAAGCGCAGATTGATTTTGCCGGGTACCGCTACCGCTTGCTGGGGCCAGGCGCGGCGGCGTTCAGCCTGGAGGAAAGTTGGTATTCACCGGAGTTTGGGATGCGATTGAAGAACAAGGCTGCGCGCTGGACTTGGCGAGGCCGGTTGCCAGTCATGCTGGCGTTTGCCTTGTGTCCCGGCGAATGCCGAATTCCGGAAGTGCATCTTTCTCCTGAAAGCGGTTGTGTCCGGATCGATGATGCCAGGTTTTTGCTTCACTGAAAATTCAGTTCTGGTGCCAAGGCAAGGCGCGGAGGGGTGATGAAGATTCTTTATCTCTCACAATATTATCCGCCGGAATGCTGTGCGCCGGCGCGCATCAGCGAACTGGCGCGGGAATGGTCGCGAGCGGGCCATGAAGTCCGGGTGCTGACGGGTTTTCCCAATCATCCTGACGGGCGGATTCACCCCGAGTATCGAAGCCGATGGAAATCCGGCTTCTGCCGCGAGCAAATGGATGGCGTGGAAGTATGCCGGACCTGGCTTTATCCCTCGGCAAACCGGGGCACCTGGAAACGGTCTGCTAATTTTCTGTCCTTCGCCTTGTCCGCCGCCGTTGCTGGAGTTCGCATCGCTCCCAAGGACGGCGTGGTGATTGCAACGTCGCCCCCCATCCTGGTGGGCGCCGCAGGCTATTTGGTGGCTCGCCAGGCCGGCCTGCCATTTGTGTTTGAAGTGCGGGATTTGTGGCCTGAATCTCTGGAAGCGGTTGGGCAAGCGGCGAAGAACTCCGCGCTCTATCGAGCCGTAGGACGGCTGGCCAATCTTCTTTACAAGCAGGCTGGGCACATTGTGGTGGATGGAGAACATAAGCGCCGCAAGCTTTTGATGGACGGAGTGCCCGCGTCAAAAATCAGCGTGATCCGTAATGGTGTGGCTGCGGAGTTCCTGGATAGGAATTTCGCGGCAAGCGGCGCAGCGGCTCGCGAGGTCCGGCGGCGCCTCGGACTTGGCCAACAATTCATCGCGATTTATGCCGGGACGCTGGGCATGGCCCATCGCCTGGAGACGGTGCTGGAAGCGGCGCACAGGCTTCGCGCCAGGCATGATGTTGCCTTCCTGCTGTTGGGTGACGGGGCCGGACGTGAAAAGCTCTTGGCCCAGATCCGTGAAATGAACCTGCGCAACGTGCGCATCCTGAGCTGCGTTCCGCGAGAATCGGTTCCCGATTATCTGGCGGCGGCGGATGTTTGCCTGGTTCCTTTGCGGGCCAGCAAAGTGTTCCACACGGCAATTCCCTGCAAGATGTTTGAGGCGATGGCGGCGGCGAAGCCCGTCATCTTGGGTGTTGAGGGTGAAGCGGCGGAGATCCTGGAGGAAGCCAGGGCGGGCGTCTGCGTCCGGCCCGAGGATGCGGGCGCATTGGCCGCTGCCGTTCTTCATTTGGCAGACCATCCAGAAACAGCCCGTCAACTGGGGAGAAATGGACAACACGCCATCATCACTCGGTGCTCGCGCCGCGATCAGGCCCTGGCGTATCTCGAACTGCTACGAGGCCTCGTTCAAGGCGGCGAAATGGCGCGGAATGCGCCGGAGGAGATTCATTCTTTGCCGGTTGCTTTGAAAGAAACGGTGTGAAGGTGTAGGAGCAAGAATCTTGCTTTCGCGGGCGGGCATCAAGCCCGCCCCTACACAATCTCTTTTGAGGAAGGGTCACATTTTTGTGAAGCAAGTGGTTCACAGTTTGCGGTCCCGTGACGTGCAGGTTGAAGACGTTCCACCGCCATGTTGCCAGCCCAACGGGTTGCTGGTGTCGACTGTTGCTTCGTTCATTTCGAATGGAACAGAGCGCGAGATGCTCAAACGCGGCGGGGCCGGATTGATCCGGCAAGCTGTGGAGCGTCCGGAACTTATTCGCATGGTGATGCGCCGCGTGCGATCCACAGGTCTTGCGCAGGTGGCTGCGACGCTTCGTTCCCGAATGGATATCCCTTCGCCGCTGGGCTACAGTTCCGCGGGCACGGTGATGGAGATTGGAGCCGGGGCGCAAGGCTTTTCGGTAGGTGATCGGGTGGCATGCGCGGGCGCCGGGTTTGCCGCCCACGCCGCGGTCAACTGGGTTCCGCAAAACTTGTGCGTGAAGATTCCGGGCCAAGTAAGTTTTGAGGAGGCGGCGTCTGTAGCGCTGGGAGCCATCGCCTTGCAAGGCGTGCGCATCGCCGGCGCGAGCGTGGGTGAACGCGTGGCGGTGATCGGTTTGGGATTGGCCGGACTGCTGACCGGTCAAATTCTGAAAGCGGCGGGTTGCTGGGTGATTGGCGTTGATCCCGATCTTGACCGCGTGCTGCTGGCGCGGGAGTTGGGGTTTGACGAGGCCTATTCCAGCCTGGCGGTTCGAGACCGCGAACCATTGGGCAACAGTCCTGGTTGCGATGCGGTGATCCTGACCGCGGCGACGCCTTCCCGGCGGCCGGTGGAGCTGGCCGGCGAACTGGCGCGAGATCGCGGCATCGTGGTGGTGGTGGGGGACGTGCGCGTGGATGTGCCGCGCGAGCTCTATTACAAGAAGGAACTGCAAATCCGCTACTCCCGCTCCTATGGGCCAGGCCGTTATGACCCGGCCTACGAGGAACAGGGCCGGGATTATCCGCGCGGTTATGTCCGGTGGACCGAGAAGCGAAACATGGATGCGTATCTGGACCTGGTTGCGTCGGGAAAGATTCGCGTCCTGCCGATGATTACCCATCGCTTTCCGGTCGAGCGCGCCCGGCAGGCTTACGATTTGGTGGCGGGCCGGACGCCGGAAAGACCCGTGGGAATTGTCTTGAATTATCCTCACGTGGCGCCTCTTGAAAGGAAATGTCAGGTGAGGGCTCAGGATCGGATGAAGCCGAACCGAGCGCAGAAAGAACGTGAGCTTCGAATTGGGTGGATCGGCGCGGGTAATTTTAGCCGGTCGATTCTGCTGCCGGCTCTGCGGCGAATTGAAGGAATCAAGCTGGTGGGGGTGGCGAACGCCAGTGGAATTTCTGCAAACGCCGCCGCCCGCCGCTTTGGTTTTGAATACTGCGCGACCGAAGCCGAACAAGTCCTTTCCGATCCCGGGATCGATATCGTTTTCATCGCCACTCGCCACCATCTTCACGCCACGATGGTTGCGGCGGGGCTGGAGCGTGGCAAACATGTCTTTGTCGAAAAACCTCTGTGTGTGAACGAAGAGGAGATCCTCCAGATTCAATCGGCCTGCCAAGACTCTTCACGACTTCTGGCGGTGGGCTTCAACCGCCGGTTCTCCCGGGCGGCTCGTGAATCGGCTCGCTTCCTGGAAGGACAGCGCGGGCCGCTTTCCATTCTTTACCGGGTCAACGTCCCAACCTTACCGCCCGGGCATTGGGGCCTGGATGCCGAACAAGGTCACGGACGCATCGTTGGCGAGGTTTGCCACTTCGTGGACTTCATCCAATTTCTGACTCAGGCGCTTCCAGTGCGAGTCCAAGCTTGGCCCATGCCTCAATCCACCGGAAGCGTCGAAGACAACTTCGAGGCGCGGATTGAAATGGAGGATGGGTCCTCGGCCCACCTGAGTTATCTCTCCACCGGCGCTTCCACGCTTGCCAAGGAAAGAATTGAGTTGCACGGCGACGGGCGGACGGTGGTGGTGGACGACTTCAAAAAATGTGTATTCCTCGATTCACATCGCACCCGCACCCTGCGGCTGATTCGCCAGGATAAAGGGCACGAAGCTGAGCTTCGAGCCTTCATTCAAGCCATTCGCCAAGGTGCTCCCAGTCCCATCTCCTTTGCATCGCTTGCCGCAACAACGCGGGCGACGCTGAAAATCCGCGAATCATTGCGGACGGGTGAGCCGAGGCTTGTCCTTGAAGCTGAGCGAAGCTCGTCATACTTCGCTGACCGGGCGCAAGCTCGAGATGATTTCGGAATCAGCCGGGACGGCTCGGATTGCGATCCGGTCGTAGGCCGCAAATTGGAGGAACAATGAGAAACCGGTTGCAGCGAAGAGCTCTGGGTTGGTTCTTGATCTTTTTCGCACTCTGCCTGCTTCCCTTTGCCGTCGCCTCCGGCCCCAAAATACTCGGCCAAATCGTGCGGTCGCAAGGAGCGTCCCTGGGGGGGGCTCCGGTACCGAACGAAGGCAGTATCGTTGCAGGAGACCCGCTGGAAACCACGGAAACGGGCAGCGCGCTCTTGAGATTCGGATCCCGTGCCGAAATCGTTCTCGGAGCCAGCACTCGAGTCACCTTCAACGGTGAGCCGGGGAAATTGGCCGCAAACCTCGCGGCAGGGGCCATGACGGTTGAGACACTTGGCGCGACGCCTTTTATCACCGTCACCCCCAACTGCAAGGTTGAGCCGTCGGGCCAGAGTCCCGCGACTTATGGTGTCTCCTTCATCCCGGGTCACGGAACCGCCGTTCAGACAAAGATCGGAACGGTTCGAGTGACCACGCTTCAGCCGGCAAGCACCCGCCTGGTTACACCGGGAAGAGAGGCTCTGGTTGCGGATAACACCTCCAATGCCTCTCCTGTAGCAGGACAACAGGAACAAGGCAAACCCTCGCCCAGTCTACCCGCTGGTCCGGCGCAGCCAGCCTCAACAGGCCAAGCGATTCCTGCTCCAAGCTCCGCAAGCACCCCGCAGGAAGGCGGAAAACCGGCGCCGAGCCAAGCCGCCGGCCCTTCCATGCCTGCCACCGTTCCTCACCACGGTTCCGGCGGTGTTGTCCTGCTGGTGGTGGGCGTAGCGGGCGCAGCGGGGGCGGCGCTCGCGGCTTCCGGTGGGGGTAGCGGTCCTGCGAGTCCCAGCGTGCCTTGAAGGAAGGACCAAAGCCCCGGTCCTTTGTTTTTCATAGACCTTTAAGCTTCGTTCCTTCAAGTTTTTGGGGCTGGCGCAGGACCTGTACATGGATTCCAACTGGCGGGGGAATGACGTGTTGGCCTTTCGGTGGGGCGACCCTGTGACCGCTCAGGGGCGGGCACAAGACTCGACGCTACAAGTCCTCGCCGTCAAAGATCAGTTCGTGAGGGACCCACCCAAGCGCATCGCAGCGGACCGGTACTCGGAATTCGTCGAGGCCAGCGATACCGCAATCCGGTATTGCTCCCTTGCTCCTCGCAAGTTGCCCTGCCTCTCCAGTGCGCTTCCCAGATTGAATTGGGCTCGGGCATCGCGGGGGTTCAGCAGCACGGCGCGGCGATATTCAAAAATGGCACGATTCAAGTTGCCCTGCTGAGCAAAAGCATAACCCAGGTTGGCGTGGGAAGCCGGGTCCTGGGGATTGAGCAAGATCGACAGGCGGAACTCGGTGATGGCGGAAGGCCAATCGGACTTTGCGGCGAAGGCATTCGCCAGATTGTAATGGAAGAGGCTGTTGGCAGGCTCCGGGCGCAGAGCCTCTTCAAATTCGATCACCGCGCCCGGTCCGTCTCCCTGGGCTTGAAGGGCCAAGCCCAGATTGTTATGTGCCGCTGCGTCTTTTGGTTTCAGTTTCAGCGCCTGGCGATATTCCAGAGTCGCATCCTGCCAGTCCTGCAGCGCCGCCAAGGCATTCGCCAGGTTGTAATGGAACAGAGCCGATGAAGGGTTCAGCCGGACCGCCTCCCGGTAATCCTGGATCGCTTCATGGAAGTGATCCTGACGCGACAAGGCCAGCGCCAGGTTGTTATAGGCATCAGCGTCTTTGGGGTTCAGGACCAATGCGCGCTGGTATTCCGCGACGGCCTTTGCCAAGTCTCCCGTGGCCGCCCAGGCGTTTGCCAGGTCATAATGGACAGCCGCCAGGCGCGGCCTGGCCTTGAGGACGGCCTTATACTCCGCGATAGCCTGATCCCAGCGCCCTTGCGCGGCATCGGCGTTTCCCCGGGCCAGGCGTTGGTCAAGCCGGGATTGGCCGAAGCCTGCCATCGCCTCCAGGAGCAACAGACACGTTGTTTGACAGAGACAAGACTTCATTCGCAATGCTGCCACCTGCACAATCCTATCCTTGGGCAAAGGCAAATCTTTATCACTTCGGACCCTCTTTCGAGTTCTTCTGCGTTTTCAAGTTATCAAGCAGGGTTTGATACTCGGTCGCGACGCTGGACTGGTCCGGGACCAGCCGGTGCGCCCGATAATAGGCTTGCAAGGCCCCTTCCCGGTCCCCGGACTGGGCAAGCGCATCACCCAGATCATCGAGCGTTTCCGCATCGTTGGGTTTGATCTCAAGCGATTTGCGGAGCTCGGTCACCGCCAAATCCAGTTCCCCACTTAAGTAGAGAGCAAGCCCCAGCCGCTGGTGAGCGTCAGCATCCCCTGGCCGGAGCCGGACCAGCGCCCGTTCCGCTCCAACCATGCACTTCAGATCTCCCTTCTGTTCCAACAATTGGCCGAGGTGGTAATAGCTCTCGGTATCCCGGGAATTCAGCCGTACGGCCTCCCGATATTCCACAATAGAAGCGTTCACGTCGTTTTTCCGTTCGAGAAGCTTGGCAAGCGCGGCATGAGGCTCAGCGTTCGCGGGTTGGATTTGTAATTCCTGGCGATACGTTGCGATGGCCGCATCCGATTTCCCTTCTTCATTCAGCGTCTGAGCCAAGGCAAACAGCGCCGAAGCGTTGCGAGGCTCCGCCTTCAAGGCTTGGCGGCAGAGGTTCTCCGCTTGCGCCCATTGGCGTTTAGCAGCAAGTTGTGCGGCCATGGCAAGGTCCTTCGCCGCAATCTCGGCGGGCGCCGGAGCCGGATGCGGCTGGGGGGAACGCGCGGCACGGAGTGCATTCAAGAGGCTCTCCTCCGCCCCCGACTTGCGAAGGCTCGCAAGATAGTCATCCGTCGGGAGAAAGTTGATACCGCGTTTCTCCACCAGCCGGGCAAGGCGCAAGCTCGGAACGCCTCCCTTGACCAATCCAGTGATCTGGGTTTGTGTCAGGGGTTTCACCGGCATCGGCGGAGAGGAGAACAATGCCACCGGTAGCAATAGGCTTGCTAGGAAGATCGTTGTGCTTTTCATAGTGTGGTCTGAGGGTTTCCCGCTATTCCCCGCTTGCCCCTGCACCGAGATTATATGCCCGCCGTTTCCCGCCGTTCAAGTGGGGGCGGGTCTTGTGGCCGCCGGTCTCCTCACCCCAGCCCTCTCCCCGCAAGCGGGGAGAGGGAGAAGTAGGGAAGCAGACCGCGCCCGCCCCTGATCCGTCCCTCGCAAGCGGGGAGAGGGAGAAGTAGGGAAGCAGACCGCGCCCTCCACCAACACCCCAAAATGGAATTGACGGAAGCGGGCTTAAACCTCTACTGTCATGTCTTCACGAGGTTCACTCATGCCCTTACACACCATTATCGAGCCCTTCCGTATCAAAAGCGTCGAACCGATCCATTGGACCAACCGCGGGCAGCGGGAAAAGCTGTTGCACGCCGCCCATTACAACCTTTTTCTGCTCGATGCCAGCGACGTACTGATTGACCTGTTGACCGATTCCGGCACCGGCGCCATGAGCATTTACCAGTGGGGCGCGGTGATGGAGGGGGATGAAAGCTACGCCGGCTGCCGCAGCTTTCATCGATTGCGCGACGCCGTTCAAGGCATTTTTGGCTACCGGCATGTCATCCACACGCATCAAGGCCGCGCCGCGGAGCGGATTCTTTTCTCCGTCATGTGCAAGCAGGGCGACTTCGTGCCGAACAACACCCATTTTGATACGACTCGCGCCAATATTGAAGCGACCGGCGCTGAAGCGGTGGACCTGCCGATTACGGAGGGCCTTGAACCTTCGCTGCGGCACCCCTTTAAGGGGAATATGGACGTGGTCCGCTTGGAGGAACTGATCGGGCGCGTGGGCTGCGAGCGGGTTCCCCTGGTGATGCTCACGGTGACCAATAACTCCGGCGGAGGCCAGCCCGTTTCCATGACGAACGCCCGGGCCGTCAGCGCCGTTTGCCGCCGCCATGGGATTCCTCTTTATTTTGACGCCTGCCGCTTTGCGGAAAACTCCTACTTCATCAAGCTGCGTGAAAAGGGTTACGAGTCCAAAGCACCCAAGCAGATTGCGCAGGAGATGTTCGCTCTGGGCGACGGTTGCACCATGTCCGCCAAAAAAGACGGCATGTCCAACATTGGCGGATTCCTTTGCACCAACGACGACCTTCTCGCCCAGCAGGAGAAGGACATTCTGATCCTGACCGAAGGCTACCCGACCTACGGAGGGCTCGCCGGCCGCGACCTGGAAGCGATTGCCGTGGGATTGGAGGAAGCGCTGGATGAAGATTACCTCCATTACCGCATCGCTTCCACCGGCTACCTGGGCAAGCACCTGAGCGAGGGCGGCGTTCCCATCGTCCAACCGCCGGGCGGTCACGCTATTTATCTCGATGCCCGCGCTTTCCTGCCCCACATCCCGCCCGCCCAGTTCCCGGGCGTGGCGCTGGCCAATGAACTTTACCTGGAAGGCGGTATCCGCTCCGTGGAAATTGGCAGCCTGATGTTTGCGGGCGCGGCCAAGATGGACCTGGCACGGCTTGCCATTCCGCGCCGCGTTTATACCCAAAGCCATATCGATTACGTGATCGAAGCCGGGCTTGAAGTCTGGAACCATCGCGACCAAATCCGGGGTATGCGATTGACCCACGAAGCTCCCTTTCTGCGTCACTTCACGGCCCACCTGGAGCCGCTTGAAGGCCGTCAGCCCTCGGCGGTCAGCAACCAGCGATAGGGACAACTTGCCGCAGGCTGGAGTCAGAGGGTTGAGGGCTGGAAGCTGAACGCGGCTTCGCCCTGTGTTACAAAAATTTAACAGGCGAACCGTGAAAACCAGGTTGACATCCGGTCAGGTAATTTTATAATCGCCATAGAAACGTTCGATGATCTCTTGCCAAACGCCGGACCCATGCCGCAAGGAGTTACCAACGAATTGACGAACAATAGCTCGTCCACCGGCTCGCCGGTCGTCCTGACGATCGCAGGCTTTGACCCTTCGGGAGGCGCGGGCATACTTGCCGACCTCAAGACCTTCGCGGCCCACAATTGTTACGGAGTTGCTGCCATCACCGCTCTGACCATTCAAAATACCCAGGGCGTGGCCCAGGTCTATCCCATCGAAGCGTCGAAAGTCCGCGAGTGCGCTGAGAACCTGTTGGCGGATGGGCGAGTTGCCGTCATCAAGGTCGGAATGCTGGCCAACGGCGCGATCGCCACGGTGGTGAACGAATTTCTTGCCGCGAATCCCATGCTTCCCGTGGTGCTCGATCCCATCCTGCGATCCACCAGCGGCAAAGATCTGGTGGATGCGGCGGGCGCTGAAATCTTGCGCAGTGACCTGCTAAAGCGCGCCACCCTCATCACGCCGAACCTGGCCGAAGCTGCGGCGCTCACGGGACTGAAGGTGGAAACCGTGGAGGAGATGAAGGCTGCGGCGCGCAAGCTGAAGGAGATGGGCGCGCAGAACGTGGTGGTGACCGGGGGCCATCATGAAAAGGCGGTGGACGCTTTCTTCAATGGCGCCGAAATGCAGATTTTTTCCGGCGACCGCGTGAAGCCCGAGAACACCCACGGCACCGGTTGCACGTTTTCCTCCGCCATCGCCGCCAACCTGGCCCTGGGCCGCCACCTGAATGACGCCATTATGCTGGCCAAGGCTTACGTCACGGAAGCCATCCGCAAGGCTTTCCCCACCGGACCCGGCCGTCTGCCTTTGAACCACCTCTACCGCATGCAGCAAGCACCGCGCCCCGTAGCGGATCACGCCCCCACTGTTCCCGAAGCCGTTCGTTAGCCGCTCCTACGGTGCGCCAGCGTCTCGCTGGCCGGATCAGCCGCCAGGACGGCGGCGCTACGTCGTTTAACCCACCGTGCCACGAAACCGGGCGGGCGACAGGCCCGTCCCTGCGTCAAACGGTGCCACTACCCATCCCGCTGCTGACAATTTGGCTCATTCAGGCTATCCTAAAGATGGCCGGATTGGTAAGCGCCGCCGTCCCGGCGCCGTATGCCGGCAAGATGCCGGCGCTACGGCACGAAGGTGCACCCTATCGAATGAAATACTCTTATATTGCAAAGTCAGCATTGAAACTGGTGGCGTCGGGGTTCAAGCGTCCCTACATGGTGATGTTTGAGACCACGTTGATGTGCAATATGTTCTGCGAATATTGCATTTTCGGCGAGGAAGACAAGTTTAATGACTTGAAGACGCGCGCCCTGCGGGAGCGCATCTTCCAGCGCATCGACGAATTCTGCGACATGGGCATCTTCGCGCTCAGCTTTTCGGGTGGCGAGCCGCTGCTGAACCCGAACACGGTGGATTACATTGCCTACGCCGCGGACAAGGGCTTGTGGACGTCCATGCCCACCAACGGCCTGCTGATTCGCAAGTACGCGGACGGCGTGGCCCGGCTCGACATGCTGGAAGTCTCCATCGATTCGATGGACCCCAAGCGCTTTGCCAAGCGGCGCGGCATCGACGGGCTGCCCAAAATCATCGGCAATCTGGATTTTGTCCTCACCAAGCGCAAGCCGTTCACCACCCAGATCAACGCCGCCGTCAATATGGAGAATCTGGAGGACCTTCCGGCTCTGGCCGAGTTTTGCAAGCAGCGGAATCTGGTGCTACATCCGGAGGCGGTCCACAACGTCATGAGGGCCGGGGAGCTTCTGCCCGATTCGGAGTTGCACGGCGACGAGATCGACAAAGTGGAAAATGCCTTGCACGCGCTGCGCAAAAACTATCCGAAGAACGTCCGCTTTTACGCTCACTATTATGACTTCTACCGCAAGGGCGGCTTTGGGCCGAAGTTCCCCTGCCGCCATCCCTCCAAGCTCGTGTCCATGAAGCCGGACGGAGCCATCCACCTGCCCTGCGCCTTCATGACGCTTCACCAGTCGCAGGACCCGCTCAAGGAAATATTCGCCTCGGAGATTGCCCGCAAGATCATTGCTCAGGAAGAAACGCTGTGGGACTTCTGCAAAGGCTGCAAGATTGGCTGCCCCTACGAGGTCAGCGCCTTCACCAACAGCCCCAAACTGGCGGTGGAATCGGCGTTGAATTTTCTGAGGATTACGTAAAGCCGCAAGCGAGGCTGCGGCAATCGCTGAGCAGTGACCAGACTGGATTTGCTGGAGCTTGCCGTGTTTCTTTGTGGCAGGTGCTGTACACTCTTTCCTCATGCCAACGATCCAGGGCCTTTCAGGTCCATATCGCCTGTTCTTCTACAGCTTCGATTGCAATGAACCGATGCACGTTCACGTCGAACGTGAGAAAATGGTGTGTAAGTTCTGGCTGGAACCGGTGGAACTGGCCAGGAACGCAGGTTTCTCCCGGAGAGAACTAAACCGGATTGCGCAGTTGATCGAGGGAAACATGGTTAGAATCAAGGAAGCATGGAATGAGCACTGCAATCCAGATTGAAGCGCGGATCAAGTCGGTAAGGGTTACGGACGATTCGATCGTGGCTGATCTTATAGACGGACGAAGCATCAGTGTGCCACTCGCGTGGTCTTGGCGTTTATCTGATGCTACTCCCGAACAGCGAGCCCATTGGGAGATCATCGGGGACGGGCAGGGAGTCCACTGGCCGGATATCGATGAGGACATTAGTGTCGAGGGCATGTTAAGGGGCAGGCCCGCCAGACGGCCTATTCGGTTGCAGGATAAGCATGGTGGCCGGCGCGGGGAGAATCGGCGCTGATTTTTTTGAGGATTACGTAGGCGCAGGCCTGGTGCCCGCCCGTGGGCCACCACCAGGGTCGCCCTTACGGATACGCGGGCAATCACCAGGGTCGCCACTACAGCCAGAAACCTATTGCGCTGGCCCCTGCTTCGATGCAAACTTAATAGAGGCGCCTGGGGCCAAAGCCCAGCCTTAACAAGCCGCTGAAGAAGGCTTTGGATGGTGAGGCGCCGCATTCACCGGAATATGGCGGTGCTTGCGCCCGCTTCCTGGAGCTGGATTCTTGCTTCCTAGCCTTGACCTGACCCTAAATTGCGATCTCACTGACGACAAGTTCCACGACGAATGTGGCGTGTTCGCCGTTCACGGCCATCCGGAAGCGGCCAAACTGGCGCATCTGGGGCTGTTTGCGATGCAACATCGCGGCCAGGAAAGCGCTGGAATCGCCGTTTACAACGGAGAATCGGTGGTGTGCCACCGCGGCATGGGGCTGGTGAATGATGTGTTCAGCGGTGAGGTGCTGCAAGGACTGCCGGGTTCGATCGCCATTGGCCACACACGCTATTCCACGGCGGGCGACACGGACTTGGGAAACGCTCAGCCGCTCATGGTGAGCTGCCAGAAGGGGCAGGTGGCGCTGGCCCACAATGGCAACCTGGTGAACGCCTCCACCATCCGGCGCGACCTGGAAAGCCGCGGCGACATTTTCCAATCAACCAGCGACACGGAAGTGATCCTGCACTTCTTTGCGCGCTCCAAGCACAGCGGCATTCCGGAATCCCTTGCTGACGCACTGGACCGCGTGGAAGGCGCCTATTCGCTGGTGGTGCTGGTGAAGGACACCATTTACGGCATCCG
Organism: Terriglobia bacterium; assembly: GCA_035531475.1. GTDB lineage: Bacteria > Acidobacteriota > Terriglobia > UBA7540 > UBA7540 > CALCEB01. The sequence goes on along the minus strand of DATKST010000063.1, from coordinate 8,045 downwards.
CGATCCGCGCGGCTTCCGGCCGCTGGCACTGGGCAAGCTGGATGGCGCTTGGGTGATGGCCTCAGAGACTTGTGCCTTTGACCTGATCAACGCCACGTATGTGCGGGATGTGGAGCCCGGGGAAATGGTGATTCTGGATGACCGCGGCCTGACCTCGCTGCGCTTTGCTCCGCCCGCCCAACCCGCGCAATGTATCTTCGAGCACGTGTATTTTTCCCGGCCAGACAGCTTGGTGTTTGGCCGCCCGGTGCATGCCAGCCGTGAAATGCTGGGGCGGCTGCTGGCACGCGAGCATCCGGTGGAGGCCGACTTGGTGGTGCCGGTGCCGGACTCCGGAGTCCCCGCCGCCTTCGGCTTCGCAGAGGAATCCGGCATTCCGCTGCGCATCGCCTTGGTGCGCAACCATTACGTTGGGCGCACTTTTATTGAACCGAGCCAGGCGATCCGTGACTTGGGCGTGAAGATGAAGTTGAACCCGGTGCGGGGGTTGATCGAAGGGCGCCGCGTAGTTTTGGTCGATGACTCAATCATCCGCGGCACAACCAGCCGGAAGATTGTGCGCATCGTACGGGAAGCCGGAGCGCAGGAAGTGCATCTGAGGATCAGTTGCCCACCCACGATTTCCCCCTGCTTTTATGGCATTGATACGCCCACCAAGGACGAGTTGATCGCATCCAGCCACAGTCTGGAAGAGATCCGGCAATATATTGGCGCCGATACGCTGGGTTATTTATCGCTGAAGGGTTTGCGGCAGGCAGTGGAGGACTCGCAAGGCCGCTATTGCCTCGCGTGCTATACGGGGAACTATCCCACCCACGTTCAGGAGCCGCTGCTGGCGCTGCGCAACCGGGAGTAGACCGAAAGTGAGCGAAATGGAACCCGTCGAAATCCCCCAGGAAATTCAATCCCAGCCCCAGGAGAATCCTTCCGGCGCGCCGGCGGAACAGCCGCCCATCCACCGTGGGCGCAACGGCCACGACGGCGCGTGGGAGACGCTGCGGTCGCTGCTCATCGTGATTGTGGGCGTGCTTTGCATTCGCACCTTTGTGGCCGAGGCCACGGTGATCCCCACCGGTTCCATGGAGAACACCATTCTGATCGGCGACCACGTCTTCCTGAACAAGCTGCTCTATGGTCCGCGCATTCCTTATACCACTTTGCGGTTTCCTGAGCTGCGCCGGATTCACCGGGGAGATATCATTGCCTTCCGCTACCCGCGGAACCCGTCCGTGATGTTTGTGAAGCGGACAATTGCTGTGGGCGGGGACGTGATCAAGGTTGTGAACAAGAAAGTCTTCCTGAACGGCAAGCCGCTGAACGAACCCTACGCCCATTTTGCTTACGCTTCCATCTTCCCGTTGCGGGATAATTTTCCGCCGCCCATCGATGAGATTGACCGCCTTCCCGCTGCCTGGGGATTGGACCCGGGCTGGGCTCGCGACATGCCGGATTACATCCAGCCGGATGGCCTGCACGTGCCGCAGGGTTACGTCTTCGCCATGGGAGACAACCGGGACAACTCACTCGATAGCCGCTTCTGGGGTTTTGTGCCGCTCCAGAATATTGTGGGCGAGCCGCTGTTCGTTTATTGGTCCTACAACGCGCCCACGCGCGACTGGACGGATGACGACATCGCGGGACGTTTAAGATTTGATGGCTCGATCCTCTGGAACTTTTTCTCCAGGACGCGCTGGTCTCGCGAAGGAATGGTTTTTTAGCAGGGCGACGGTCCCCTCTGTTTGGCATGCTGTGCGGAGCGAAGCATCTGCTGGGTGTCTTCGAGGCGAAGACCGTCAATCCTTCACCGCGCGATGAGTCAACTTTCCATTGCCCCCTCGCCCGTGCCGCAAGCGACCCTCGCCCCTCCGCCGCCTCGAGCCTGCCCCCTCCTTGGGGGGTTAACCTTTAGTCATATCTTTTGCTGGACGCAGAGGTGCGCCGGATTTGTGTCTCATTTGTCCCCCTTGTCTCAATCGCTCCTGCTAGAATGGGCCTGCCGCTGGGTAAGCCGCCCGGCGACGCAAGGGGGGCGAACAACAAAATTTACGGAACGAACCCTAAGTTATGTTAACCAGAGAAGATAGTCCTTTAGAATCAATAAGACCGGTTTCTGACAGTTCCTGGGGATGGACAGGACGGGGTACAACAAGGTTTAGAACAGTCAGATCTGGATAATTCACGAAGCCCTGTTCAAAGACCGGAAGGGTACGGTTTCAACTGTGTCGATTGAGCGCGGGATACTTCTCCATTGGTTTCGCATCCCGAACATTTCAGGTTCCAAACGTATATATGCGATACCGTGATGCGGGTGTCGATATTGACGCCGCCACCCGCGCCAAATCTGAAATCAGGAAGATTGTCCGCCGCACATTCAACGGCCGGGTGCTGAAGGATGTAGGCGCATTTGGCGGATTCTTCTCGCTCGAAGGCCTTGCGCCGGACAGCGTGCTGGTGGCCAGCATGGACGGTGTGGGCACCAAGCTGAAAATTGCGTTTGAGTTGGGCGGGCACGCCGGGGTAGGACGCGATTTGGTGAACCATTGCGTGAATGACATTGCGGTGCACGGCGCCGAGCCTTTATTTTTTCTGGATTACGTGGCCAGCGGAAAATTGCGGCCGGGAGTGGTGCGGGAAATTGTGACCGGCTTGGCTGGGGCGTGCAAGCAAGCAGGATGCGCGCTGATCGGCGGCGAGACCGCAGAAATGCCGGGCTTTTATCCTGCCCATGAATATGATCTTGCTGGCTGCATCGTCGGTGCCGTGTCTCGTGACCGCATGATCGATGGGCGCGGCATCCGCCTCGGAGATTTGATTTTCGGCTTGCCATCGCTGGGATTGCACACCAACGGCTATTCGCTGGCGCGCCGTGTGCTGCTTGAAAAAGCGAAAATGAAATTGGGGGCGTGGGTGGCGGAGTTGGGCAGGACGCTGGGCGAGGAGCTGCTGGCACCGCACCGCTCCTACCTGCGCGCGCTGAAGCCGCTGCTGGCAGAAGGATGGTTGAAGGGCCTGGCGCACGTCACCGGCGGCGGCATTACGGAGAATCTGCCGCGCATTTTGCCGAAGGGCTGCGGCGCGGAAATTCTTCTGGGAAGCTGGCCGGTGTTGCCGGTTTTTGAGTTGATCGCCCGGACCGGTGAAGTGCCCGAAGAAGAGATGCTCCGCACCTTTAATATGGGGATTGGCATGTTGCTGGTGGTGGCGGAGAAAGACGCGGAGAGCGTGACGGCGGCATTAAGAAAGCGCCGGGAGAAATTCTACCGGGTGGGCCGGGTCAGGCGAGGACGCGGAATCGTCCGCTACGCGCGGGCCGGCGCGCATGGGGATGACCGGGCATGAAGAATCTTGGCATCCTGTTATCTGGCCGAGGCTCTAATTTTGAGGTAATTGCCCGCAACGTTCAGGCGGGAAGGATTCCCGCGCGCATTGCCATTGTTATTGCCAACCGCGAGGAGGCTCCGGGCCTTGCCCGCGCCCGCGAAATGGGCCTGAAGGCGCTTTGCATTCCCTCGCGTGGAAAGGATCGCGATGCGTTTGACCAGGAACTGGCGGGCGCGCTCCGGGCGAGCGAAGTGGACCTGGTCTGCCTTGCCGGGTTCATGCGCGTGCTCGGGCCCACGCTGATTCGTGACTTTCCGGGCCGCATTCTGAATATTCATCCCGCTCTGCTTCCGGCCTTTCCCGGCGCCAACGCGCAAAAGCAGGCGCTCGAATACGGCGTGAAGTTCACCGGCTGTACCGTTCACATTGTGGATGAAGGCGTGGATACGGGTCCCATCGTTTGCCAAGCGGTCGTTCCGGTGCTTGATGAGGACGCGGTGGAGACGCTCTCCGCGCGTATTCTTGCCGAGGAACATCGCATTTATACCGAGGCCATCTGCCTGATGCTGGAAGACCGCATTGAGATCGCAGGCCGCCGGGTGAGGATTCGCCCCTAGCCCCAATACAGTTCAGAAAAGGGGATATCTTGTAGGGACAACCCCTTGGGGTCGCCCACGGGCGGGCACGAGGCCCGCCCCTAGCCCGGCGCGAGAAGCATCCCAGGTGGCGACTATGGAGTTTGAAGATGACCCTTGACCAACAATTGGCGTATCTCATAAAGGGCGCGGAAGAAGTGATCCGCGTGGAAGAATTGCGCGCCAAGCTTGAACGCTCCGCCACCACCGGCAAGCCGCTGAAGGTGAAAGCGGGATTTGATCCCACCGCGCCGGACATTCACCTGGGGCACACGGTGCTGATCCGCAAGCTCAAACACTTTCAGGACCTCGGGCACACGGCCATTTTCCTGATCGGTGATTTCACAGGACTGATCGGCGATCCCTCGGGCCGCTCCGTCACGCGCAAGCCCATGACCCCGGAGGAGGTGGCTGCCAACGCCGAGACCTACAAGACCCAGGTGTTCAAAATCCTCGATCCCGCTAAAACGGTGATTGATTTCAATAGCCGCTGGCTCGACGCGCTGAGCGGGCGCGACTGGATCACGCTGGGCTCCAAGTACACCGTGGCGCGCATGTTGGAGCGCGACGATTTCTCAAAACGCATGAAGGAGCAACGCCCCATTGCCATCCACGAGCTGCTCTATCCGCTTTCGCAGGGTTATGACTCGGTGGCGCTGGAAGCGGACGTGGAGCTGGGCGGCACCGACCAGAAATTTAATTTATTGGTGGGCCGCGACCTGCAACAGGAATACGGCCAGCCGCCACAGGTGATCTTGACCATGCCGCTGCTGGAAGGACTTGACGGCGTGCAGAAAATGTCCAAGTCGCTGGGCAATTACGTGGGCATCAGCGAGCCGCCTGCGGAAATGTTCGGCAAAGTGATGTCCATTTCGGACGAATTGATGTGGCGGTATTACCTGCTGCTGACGGATAAGACTGCACCTGAAATTGAGGCGATTCGGGAGGCCGTGCGTGCGGGCAGCCAGCATCCGCTGGAGTTGAAGAAGGCGCTGGCCACCAAGATTGTGGAGGACTTTCACGGCACGGAAGCCGCAGCGGCGGCGCGGCAGGACTTCGAATTGCAATTCCAGCGAAAAGGCATTGCAGATGTTCCCGTTCAATCACTAACCGACTTCGTGCCTTCCAAGTTACCTTACTTTCTTGCCTTGCACGGGCTTGCAGAGTCAAAGTCCGAAGCGACCCGCAAGATCAAAGAGGGCGCCGTCTACATCAGTGTCGGAGACCATGATCCCCCGCGTTGGGAGCGCCTTACAGACCCCACCTGGGAATTCGACCCCCAAAATTACCGGGGCAATCCCGTAGTGACATTCAGGGTCGGGCGGCGTCAGCTAAGATTCAAGATTGTATGAAACGGCGAATGGTCCGTAGCGGGAGGCCGGTTGTTTGCGGAAGCAAATGAGATTCTTACGGTCTGGGCAGCGAGCGCGCCAGCAACCCATTTTTTCTGGAATTGGATTCAGGGCTTGGCGGGAGCCAAAGTCAGATTAATCACGACCTGATTGAACGGACTGACGGAGCTGACGGTGCGGACGCGGGATATCTTGTTTTGGAACTTGGCCTGGACCTGGTAATCATGGTGGGGATCGAGTCCGTCGAAGGAGTAATGGCCGCCATTCAGCGTGTAGCTGGCGAGTGTCTTGTTGGTTTGGAGGTCGGTCAACTCCACCGTGGCGCCGTCCACGCCATTGCTGGCGGCATTCATCACTTCTCCGGAGATGCTGCGCAGGACTGGTGGTTTCTTCTTGGCGGCAAGGAGTGCGGGTAGAAATAGCAATGCTACCAAGGCTGCGCCGCCCGCCCCGCAAAGCCTTATCAAATTTGTGCGCCCGTTTTCCAGGTTGCCGGAGACCCTGGCGCCCGAAGGCCAACTACCATTCCTCATCTTCCTCATCCTCTTCATCATCATCCGCAATGGCATTCAGTTCGAGTGGATCGATACTGATGACCTCCAGTTCCACGCCGCACTCTGGGCAGTCCACGATCTGTCCTTCTTCCAATTGGTCTTGCTCCAGATCGATTGCGGCTTCGCATTCCGGGCACTGGGCCATAAAACACCCCCGACTTGATGAGTTTCGATCTCCACTAAAGAGTCTATTCATTTCGATTGCCGATGTCCAGCGGTTCAACCTGCAGGATTTGTTCCTTTTTTCCCGGTAGCAATGCCCGCTGTCTGGACGGGAGACAGGCGGTGAGAGGCTATAGAAATCGGCTGATGGAAGCATCGAGCGCGACAGAAAAACGAGCCGGGACGGAAGACCGGAGCGGTGAAACCATGCTCGGGCGCGGAGCCCTTGAGAGCGGGTCTTCCGTGAGAGGGATTTAGAATGGGTTGTAACGGTGCGGGGTTCGGTGCGGAGGTTCGAGGGGAATATTGGAAGGCAGGTGCCTCACGGAATAGACCCGCTAATGGGAATCTGCCACGAGCCGCGGTCATGGCTGGATTAGACGGCCCGTGGCTTCATCCCTGCCCCTATGGTTCGCGGCGGTTACTTCCGCTGCTGTACAGGGGAAACTGTTGTGACGGTGATGGTGTCACCCCGGAGCGATCCTTGAACGGTTACAGATTTCCCGGCGTAGTCGGCAAGCTGGTCTTGTGGGATCACCTGGAAAACGTTGCCGCTCGAAACCAGGACGTACTTCGCTCCCCTTGCGACGCACTGGGAAACACAATGCGCGGCCTCGTCGCTCGCCGTGCTGTGCTTGGCTCTGCAATTGCTGTCGCTCACCACCCCAGTCCAGGATAATCCAGCCGTTTGGGTTGGGGCTGCTGACTCGCCGCTCTTCTGATCCGGCTGAAGTTGTTGCCCTTGTGGAGACCGGCGGGCCGGTTGAACCGCCCACACCAACGTGAGACAGCCGAGAAGCATCAGAAGCGGAAACGGGATGTACCTCAAGTACACTGAAATTTCCTCTTGCCGCGCGGCATCACCGCAACCCGGCAGCCTTGAAGTGACGGGTGATAAGTGACAAGCAAATATCTTCCGTGCCGGTGAAGAGCTCCGCGATTGGGTGCGAACAGGTCCATTGGATGCGCTCGCCTTCGCCAGCGGAGTCGATAAATTAAAAAGATTTCCCCAGACGCTTCATAGCAAAATCAACCAAACCAATGGTCAGGCCTTCCTGAATTCCTTTCCTTCACGTCTGCGTCCATGCATTCATATGTGCAAGGCCCTCTCCAAAGTAAGCCTTTTCGCAAGGTAGTCATGCAAACCGTTCTTATATTTCCACTTATCGCCACAATGTTATTGAATTAGGAAAGTTTGACGTCTGGCGGAACGGAAAAAGCTGCCGAAGCCGAGCAAATTTTTCCACCTTCTTCGGACGCCTTCTTGCCAAGCGGCTCAAAGGGATTGTTAGCGAAAAGTTGGTTGATCCGCACCTCTCTGGCCAGAGCCAATACCGTTCAGCTAGGGTGGATATCCTGATGTCTTTGGCGGGGTCGTCCCGTTTCCCCTCCCCCCTCTCCCCGCAGGCGGGTAGAGGGGGAGATGCCGCCCAATTCACTCGGTTGCTATTCACCCTCTCCCCGCAAGCGGGGAGAGGGTACCGCGAAGCGGCAGGTGAGGGGTGCCGGCTGTGAACGGGCTGTCAAGGCAAAGTTGAAGAATAAAGTTCGGCGGTCAGAGAGCGCCGCTACAGCAGCGAAAATGTACCACTACCCTGGCTTTGCGATCCTTGCGCACCGAAGTGTGGAGTTGTACGATAGACGGCCAACAGGGCCCTCGCTGGTCAAATCACAGAACAAGGATGTGCACCATGAGAACTTCGAGAGCTTGGATCCTTGCGGGGTTGTTAATCGTGGGCCTGACCGCGGCAGCGCCAGCCGCCGGCGCTACCAGCAAGGACGAGCAAGAAATCCGCGGCCTCGAACAGCGCTTTGCGGCGGCGGTCCGGGCCAAGGACGTGGACGCCATCATGCAGGCATACGCGCCAGGCAGAGAATTGTGGTTCGTCTCCCAAAAGTGTGATTAGCATTCCTCCGGTAGCGGAAGATGCGCGCAGCAATGATAGATGGCGGCCGTGAAGTTCTTCACGGTGCGGAAGCCGAAGGAACGATGGCTCACCATCTTGATCTTGTTGTTCATG
>DATKST010000062.1:0-12474 GCA_035531475.1 Terriglobia bacterium | reverse complement strand
TCCATGCACATCATAGACAATGAAAAGGCCAATGTCAAGTACTTACATGGGTACAACATAGCGCCCCTACCTGAACCTTCCAGCATGAAAATAAATCGCTTACCTCAGATTCCAAGGGTCAAGGGAGGGGGAAAATCCGTCTGAAGCTGGGGAGGGGTGACGGTGTGCGAGCCGAAATCGATGCCCGACTGATGGAGCTCGCCGACTTGATTCCAGGTGAGGCAATTGCGGCCCAGGAAACCGCGCGGGCCATCGCCAATGTAAGCTGTGGGCAGAAACACCGTGGCCGAAAAGCCGTAACGCGCCAGCACCGAGTAAGCCTGGGAGTGAAAGTCCTGGAAGCCGTCATCAAAAGTGATGCCCACGGAACGGGGCAGTGACAAGTGACGAGTGACAAGCCAGCCTCACTGTTTTCACGCCTGCGAACGGCTTCGGCCAGGTTGGCCGTGGGCGTCCCGCCTGCAACAAAAAATAGGTTATCAGTTGGCCCGGTAGAGAGTGAAGCAACGGGGCGGATTTCAACCTGCCCGCAATGTTCCTTCTGCGACTCAGCCAACAATCCGGTGAGAAGGGCCTTGAGCTGCTCGGGGCTGTCCACCAGGGGTTGGCAATGGTCGGAGAACGGTAAGGAGACCATCCGTCTTCCTGTAAGCCAACTGCGCACCAGACAAAAGACCAAGCCGTTTTGTAGTTCCTCTTCCGGCTTCGAAGTAGTGAACGCAATCGGTTGGTAGCCATAAGTGCGATGCAACGCTCCAAGCCACTCTGGGCTGTGAGAAATTGACGCGCTGGGATGTAAGAGGACAAGCCGAAGCCATCGAGGGTCGCTCAACGGATCAAGCAAATAAACGGGAGGCCTCACGATCAAGTTCCATCTTCCAAATCCTGTTGAGCAGTGCTGCCGGGCTCGAGCACTGACCCGAAGCCCGGCAGGTTTGGCGATGGACCCATTCCGGCGCACAAAGTTTGCCGGAACCGCTCCGTCGCGTTGTGGTGTTTGATTCGTTGGCGTAATCAGAGTGAAGTTTCGTGATCTATGCCTTGGCCGCAGCCGGGAACTCGACATTTCTTTTGTCGACCCATTTGCAAGCCAGGGCTATCGCTGCCCATGCCACGAGCAATGACCAGAAATTCATCGGCTCAGGCATCATCCCAAAGAACTCTTGGGGTGGACCCTGGGTGCCGGGTACCGCCGTATAGATCACGAGGTTATAGAGGCCTGAATAATTGGTAGTGGTTCAGTTTGCTGTAGCGGCGGTCACTGACCGCCGGAAGGTGCTGATAAATAAGATTCGGCGGTCAGAGACCGCTGCTACAGCAAACTGCGCCAGTACCGAATCACCCGCTTATTATTCTTAAGATAATGTTCATTGTAGAGTTAACGCCCCAAATTTGCGGATGATATAATTTCTACGATTCCTTAACGGGCCAGAAACCCGGAGACGCCCGGGGTCCTCCGCCTATCCATGTCGATCGTTGGCCGAAAACTCGCGGTGGGCTCCAGCCTCAAAACGCTCAATCTGGTGGCGCTGGCGCTGGTCTCTTTTCTGATCACGCCCTTTGTGGTCCATTCGCTGGGCGACCGCATGTACGGCATCTGGGCGCTGGTGGGCGCGTTCGTTGGATACTACGGACTGTTGGAACTTGGACTTTCTTCAGCCGTGGGACGTTATATCGCCATGGCCCTGGGGGCGGGCGACCAGGAACGATGTAATGAAGTATTTAACACGTCGCTTGCGCTCTTCTGTTTGCTTGGAATTGTGGTGCTTCTGGTCAGTTGTCTTGTAGCGGTGTTTGCGCCTCACTTTATCAAGAGACCGGAAGATGCGGCGATCTTCTGGAAGGCCATCCTGCTGCTCGGGGCGTCTTTGGCGGTGGCCTTCCCCATGCGCGTCTTCAAAGGCGTGCTGGAGGCCCACTTGCGGTTCAACCGCACTGCAGAGATAGACCTGCTGACCCTGGCCCTGCGAACCATCCTGGTGATCGGCGCACTGCTGCTCGGTTACAAAGTAGTAGCGCTGGCCTGGGCCACTTTTCTTGCAGCCTTGCCTGCCGTTTTTCTATATCCATACTTTCTCTTCAAGGACTTGCCCTTTCTAAAAGTTTCCTCGCGCCATTGGCTCAGAGGAATTGCGAAAGAACTTTTCTCCTTCAGTTCCTACACCTTTGTCGGGCACCTTGGAGGAATATTACGCGGTGGGATTGGACCCTTCATCATTGCGCCTTTCTTGGGTTTTGCAGGTGTTGCCCACTACAAGATCGCAACCATGCTTGCGGGGTATTATGACGAGCTTACCAGTTCCCTGGTTGGAGTGTTTGTTCCAGTTTTCAGCCGCTTGGAGGGAGCCGGGGACCGGGGAGCGATCAAGCGAATACTTTTTTTCTCCACAAAGATCACGGTCTGCGCAATCGGGTTTCTCGCTTTCGGACTCATCGCTTTCGGCAAGGCTTTCATTGCCCGCTGGGTCGGGCCCTCCTATGACGACGCCTACCCTTGCCTGGTTCTTCTCGTTTTGGGTTTTACGTGCGCTCTGTGCCAGCGCCCGTCGGTCTATGTCCTCTACGCCCTGTTCCGGCATAAGTTCCTGGCCTTCCTGATTTGCGTGGAAGGGGCAGCGAATCTCACCCTCGGCCTGATTTTGGTTAGACACCATGGCCTGACCGGGGTGGCGCTGGGAATGTTCATCCCCCTTGCCGTTTCAAAATTGACGATCCAGCCTATTTATTTCTGCCATGTTTCCGGCATTGATTTTGAAGAATATATTTGGACCGTGCTGAGGGCGGGCTCGGTGGTCCTTCTGGCCCTCATCGTGCCGGCCGCCATCGCCATGAGGTTCGCGCTCCCGAATTACAAAGCCCTCTTTCTCTTGGGCGTCCTATCGTTTATTCTGTACGCTGTTCCTGTTGTGCTGTATGTTTTCGATCGGGGCGAACTCCAGCAGCTTCTTCGCGTGTTCTGGCCCAGCCTGACACTGCGAAAAAGTGAAACGGAATAAGGTCCTGGGGGAAGGTTGGCTCAGAAGGTCGCTGAAAAGGTGGCTTGCACTGTCATTCTTAACGAAGTGAAGAATCTCCCCGGCTCATGAACCGGCAGGGTATCAGCGGATGGTTCGCTTCGCTCTGCATGACATCTCTTTGGCTTGTGGCCTGGATGGGCGCGCGACGATAGAGCGGGCGTGAGTCGCTGAAGAGCAGCATTGGCAGGAGTTATCGCGAGTATAGGAATGGGACAATTGACGGAGAGAACAATAACCCGGGCAAGAGGCAAGTCGCCGGTATTTGTGGTGGGGTGTCCCCGGTCAGGTACCACTCTGCTGTACCACATGATTTTATCTTCCGGCAACTTCGCGGTGTATCGGACGGAATCCAATGCTTTTAACCTCTTGGGTCCCAAGTTCGGGGATCTTGGGGTTCTGAGGAACCGGCAAAAGCTCATGGACCGATGGCTTCAAAGCATGCTCTTCACTCGTTCAGGATTGGTGGCGGAGGAAATCCGGGCAAAGGTGATCAATGAATGCAGGAGTCCGGGCGATTTTTTGAGGATCATGATGGAAGAAATCTGCCGTCAACAAAAAGTCGATCGCTGGGCCGATTGTACTCCGACTCATTTGCTTTATCTTCGGGAGATCAAAGAGTCGATTCCGGATGCGCGGGTGATCCACATCATCCGGGATGGGAGGGATGTTGCGCTGTCGTATGTGCGGCAAGGCTGGGTCCACCCCTTTCCCTGGGATCGAAAGAGGAAGCTGCTGGTTGCCGGGCTTTTCTGGGAGTGGATGGTGCGCAAGGGCAGAGAGAACGGCCAAGAGATTGGCGCCGACTATAGCGAAGTGCGCTACGAGGATCTCGTAGCTTCCCCACGGGAGACATTGGCAAAGCTCGGCCAGTTCATTGACCATGACCTGGACTACGATCGGATTCTCGCCTCCGGCATTGGCTCAGTGCGTGAGGCCAATACTTCCTTCGCCGGGGAGTCTCCGACCAAGGGTTTCAACCCCCTCAGCCGTTGGAAGGATAAATTTGACGCCGGGCAATTGCGCAGCTTCGAGGCATTAGTGGGAACCCTGCTGGTCGAACTCGGCTATCCTTTGGCGTCCCTCAATCTGAAAGGAGTTAACCTTCTTCCCGGAAAGTGCGCGCGGGCTCTATATTTTCTGACCTTTGCATCAAAGCATTGGCTGAAATCGAACACTCCCTTGGGCTCGCTCTTATTGGACACCACGACAATGGGGATTGGGCCGCCGGCCGCTTCTGCGCCTTTTTAGGATCTCCCGGATATTTCTGCTGAAGCCTCGAGCCGTAGGCCTGGCCGCTTTCAATTCATGGTCAAAGCGCCCGACGATGGGCAACAGAGTTGGCAGGCCAAGCGCTGGGAACCTAAACCGGGAAGAGAGTGGCATCACCCGTCTGGAAAGCGCCGGAAGGCTTGCCCGCCATCGGAGGAAAGATTGAGAATGATTAGGGAACTGCTTTATTCCATCAATTACGTCCTCGGCAGAGATATCGCAGGAAGGATGCTGAGTGTTATGCCAGACGATATTTTTCTGGTTTCCTTTCCCAAGTCAGGAAACACCTGGACTAGATTTTTGATCGGTAATCTGACGCATCCTGAAGAACCTATTACTTTTGCAAACGTAAGCCGGCTGGTGCCGGACATCTACGGGACGTCACGCAAGGGCTTCCGGCGGCTTGCGCGTCCCCGGGTGATTAAGAGCCACGAGTGCTTTGATCCCCGGTACCGGCGGGTGGTCTACATCGTCCGCGACCCACGCGACGTAGCCGTCTCCTCCTATCATTTTGCCAGAAAAGGAAGGCACTTTGAGGATTCATTGCCCTTGGAAAGGTACGTGTCAGAATGGTTCCTAAAGCCGGGACAACCCTATGGCACGTGGGGAGAACACGCGGGAAGCTGGTTGGCAAATGAAGAGAACATTGGCAGGTTAAGCCGCGTGAAGGACGGCTTCATTGGAACCATTGGCACTTGGGGAGAAAATGTGACGAGTTGGGTGGGGGCGCGTGGGGACGGCCGGGAGTTCCTGCTGCTGAGGTATGAGGATCTCCTGGATGATACGCCTCGCGAACTGAAGAAGGCTGCGCAGTTCCTGGGCCTGAAAACTTCGCCGGAGATGTTGGCAAGAGCCGTCGAGTTAAGTTCGGTGGAAAACATGAGGAGCCTTGAGGACAAGCAGAGCGACCAATGGTCCACAACCCGCGAGGGCCGCAAGGATATTAAGTTCGTGCGGGAGGCGAAGGCCGGGCAGTGGAAGAAAAATCTGCCACCTTCCTCCGTGGCGGAAATCGAATCGGCTTGGGGAAACATCATGCAACTTCTGGGTTATCCACTGGCCAGCGGATCGCAGGCGGGTGGCGATCTCCCGCCCACGCCGCCTCAAAATGCGCCTCGCCCAGGAGGTTAGGTCCACTGCCATCCTGCGCATCGGACCTGGAGAGGCATGGGTTCGCGGCCTTCTGGCCTACTTGGAATCGCGCGGCCGGTTGCGCCGTGACCGATGCCAGATCAAGGCCCGTGCGGTCCAATGAGGGAATATCTTGAGACCGGCGAGCGTTAATTTGATTTTCGGGTTTTGGTAATAGGCGTTCGCTTGCCGTAGGCAAGCGGCTGCCTGATCGAATTCATGATTGGACAGGTGCTGAAAACTATCCATCATCGCCAACTCTGCTTCGTAGACGGCGACCTGATTATTTAGAATCGCACGTTGCGACGCGGACAGCGGTAGCTTTTTGCCCACCAGGCGCAAAATGTTGGCCTCATTGATTGCAATCACGCGATCGTCCCATTTTCCGCTGATACTGTTCGCGTGCTTGCGATATCTGACCAAAGCCTGGCCCGTATAGCCGAGCAACCCGTCCGGGAACAGGAGCCGGTACATAAATTCAATGTCCTCACGGCCGTGGAGGCTTTCGTCAAACAGACCCGCCTGGATAAACCTCAAACGTCTCACCACCGTGGCGGAGGGTACGGGGCCGCCCTCTCTTGTCAGCATGTCGTCAAAGGTCCGGGTGTTGTTGGTGCCCTCCTTCCCCATCTTGCGCAGACTCGGCTGACCGCCAAGTTGTCCGAAACGCAGCATATCCGCGACTGCGGCAACAATCCCTGGGTTCTGGTCGAGGAACTTCACCTGCGCTTCAAGGTAGCCAGGCAGCCACATGTCGTCGTCATCCAGGAAGGCGAGGAGCTCACCCCGCGCATGGCGGATGGCGGTGTTGCGGGCACCAGGAGTTCCAAGGTTTTCCTGTTTGATATACTGGAGGCGGTTGAGGTAGGGGCGGAGCGCCGTCTCAAATCGCGGCGTGTCGGGAGAGCCATCATTGACCACAATCACTTCGAAGTCCCGAAAGGTTTGCGCGAAAACCGAGTCCAGCGCCTCGGCGATATACGCAGCCGAATAAGAGGGAATGATGACGCTTACCTTCGGCGGCGGAGCGGAGTTCGGGATTGCATTCTGGTTGCTACTCATCGCTGGTAAATTATGGACAGTTTGCTATGCCATCAGGTTCACAAAACTTCAAGGGCGTCGCGCGCCTGGATTATTCGATCAGTTTTATTCGAGGCCCCTCAGTCCATGGTTTTAACCGCGACGTTAAAGCGCCGGCAGGGCGTCCCGTTTGGCTCGCATCTCGAACGGCTCGTTCGAACGATCCCTTCGGGATCCGGGACGAGTAATCAACCGAAATGCGGTTCTTCGCCACGGTTAAAACCGTGCCTTGACGGTCCCGTAAAGCAGGTTTGTGGGTGATCTGGTCGAGGTGGAGTTCGCGAATAGTCCGAGTTTGCCGCTGCCAGCCGGCGAGCATTGATAGGAATTCCATTGGCCAAGGTGAATCAGGCTACCATAATTGCGAAATTGTTTGTAGCATCACCTTATATGTACTTACAAGAGCGAGGGCTTTTCAAGTGGATACTGGATATCAAAGTGCGGGGGAATTTTTGCCAAGCCCCGTCCATGCAGACGGTTGGCGCTGGCTGGAAGCAACGGTATGATTGAGCAGAAGATTGTCATCATTGGCGCGGGTCCGACCGGTCTGGGGGCGGGCTACCGTCTCCACGAAGTGGGCCACGAAAACTGGGTGCTCTACGAAAAGTCGGACGATGTGGGTGGTCACGCCACTTCCCACGTCGATGCCCAAGGATTCTTGTGGGATGAAGGTGGCCACGTCATCTTTTCGCACTACCCCTACTTTGACCGGCTGGTCGATCAGATGCTCGCGGGTGAAGTTCATGAGCGGGTTCGGGAGAGTTGGATTCTGACCCAGGACTTCTGGGTTCCTTACCCTTTTCAGAACAATCTGCGATACCTCCCCAAACCTCTTCAAGTGAGTTGCCTGCTGGGCGCGGCCAAGGCTGCGGCCAACTCCAAAAGCCAGGAGTCCAAGAACTTCCGGGACTGGACCCTGGCCACTTTTGGAGAAGGCATTGCAGAAACCTTCATGTTCCCTTACAACTCGAAGGTGTGGACGACACCGCTTGAGCAGATGTCGAAATCCTGGATCGCGGAGCGGGTTGCGGTGGTGGATTTCAAACGTCTTCTGGAGAATGTTCTCTACGAGCGGGACGACGTGGGTTGGGGGCCGAACAGCAAGTTCAAGTTTCCACTTCATGGAGGCACGGGAGAAATTTACCGGCGAATCGCCCGGTCGTTTGCGGGAAGGGTGAAGACCGGGAAAAGGCTGGTTGAAGTGGATACGGCCCGCCGCACCGTTTCCTTTGCGGACGGAAGCGGCGATACTTACGACGTCCTGATCTCAACGGCGCCGCTGGACCTTCTGGCGCAGATGCTGAATCCCGCCGATGGCAAATTGCTGGAAGCGGCCGCGGACCTTCACCACAATAACCTGCTGGTGCTGGGCATCGGATTGCGAAAGAAGATTGAGACGAGTAATTGTTGGACCTACTTCACGGATGGGGACGTTCCCTGCTATCGCTCCACCCATTTCTCACATTACTCGCCCTTTAATGTCCCGGACGGTGATACGGAACATTACAGTTCGCTGATGTGCGAAATGTCTTTTCGGGTTGGAGAGTCTCCGGACCCGGAACGGACGTTGGATCAGATGCTTGCCAGCCTGATCCGTGCCAAGGTGCTTGAGGAGTCTGACCGCAATCGCGTGGTTTCGCGCTATCATCGCGCCGTTCCGTACTCTTATCCCATTCCCACGCTGGGCCGTGACCGGGCGCTCAGCATCCTGCAGCCGGCTTTGATGAATCTGGGAATTTATTCGCGTGGACGCTTCGGCGCATGGCGATACGAGATCGGCAATATGGATCATTCGGTGATGATGGGTGTAGAAGCTGTCAATCACGTTTTGACGGGCGACAAGGAGGCGGTCTTTCACAGCCCCTGAAACACTTGAATCCAATGCAAGCTGACCCATTCCCGGCAAATCCCCGGGTGAGTGTCATCGTCCCGGCTTATAACACTGCCCACCTGATCGCGGCGACCCTGGATTCTGTTTTTTCACAAACATTCAAGGAGTTCGAAGTAATTGTGGTGAATGACGGCGCGCCGGACACCCCGGATTTGGAAAGGGTTCTTGCGAGTTATCGGGACAGAATTCGATACATCAAACAAGAGAACCAGGGTGTGGGCGCCGCTCGCAATGCGGGCATACGGAACGCCAGCGGGGAATTCTTGGCTTTTCCCGACAGCGATGATCTGTGGTTGCCGGATTTTCTTGCAGGCCAATTAAAATTCTTTGAAGAACATCCCGGTTTGGATTTGGTGTGTGCGGACTGCATCTATTTTGGTGATTCAGATCTGGCGGGCAAGTCCTGGCAAGCGCTTGACCCGATACAAGACCCTGTGACTTTTGAGAAGATACTGCCCACCCACGGCGGGGCTTTTGCGTCTTTCGTTCTCATGCGCCGGGCGGCTGCTTTGAAGGTTGGCTCCTTTGAAGAGGAGCGGCCGTTACTCGAAGACTACCACTACTGGTTGAGGCTTTTATACGGTGGCGGGCGGATGGCCTACAACCCGAAGATTCTGGGGAGACGGCGCATCCATTCCGGCAGCCTGACCTACAACCATGAGGTGGTGATTCCCCAGGCGGTCAAGGCCTTGCAAAAACTCGAAGCCATCTTGGATCCCTCTAGTAAAGAGGCGGATTTAGTTCGTCAACAAATCCTTGCTTTTCAGTACCGTTTGTATGTGGATGAGGGTAAGCGCAGCCTGGCAGCAGGCGACTTCAAAGCGGCTCTTCGCTCCTTTGAGGCAGCCTACGCCGCAGCTCCCTCCCGCAAAGTCCGCCTGACGTTGGTTGGACTGCGCTGGGCGCCTGGCTGGACTCGCTGGGCAACGAGCCTTCGGGATCGGCGCTTGAGTGATGGCCCCGGGTAAGTCCGGCGGAAGGCGGAATTGTAGAGGGCCTTCAATCGGTGCACGCATTGGACAGGAGAACTCAGGATGCATGCTCTTTCACAGCAGGACGGAGATTCCTCAAGGCCGTGCGTCAGTGTCATTATTCCTGCCTATAACACCGCCAGCTTGATCTCCGAATGCCTCAACTCCGTTTTCTCCCAAACTTACAAAGACTTTGAAGCCATCGTAGTGAACGACGGCTCGCCGGACACGCCCGAGCTGGAAAGGGTTCTGCACCCTTATCTAAGCCGGATCGTCTACATCCGGCAGGAAAACAAGCGCGCCGCCGGGGCCAGAAATACCGCCATCGGGATAGCGCGCGGTGAATTTTTGGCTTTTCTCGATAGTGATGATACCTGGCTCCCCGATCACCTCTCGAACCAAATGCAGCTCTTCGCAGACGATCCTTCGCTCGATCTGGTTTATGCTGACGGCCTGATGGTTGGAACTCCGGGGCGCAAAGAGAGCCGGTTTATGGACCGCTGTCCTTCGAGGGGGCCGGCAACCTTTGAGGCGCTGATTTATGAACGGTGCCAAGTTTCTGTGTCCACCGCCGTGGCCCGCAAGAGCGCCATCGTAAGGGCAGGGCTCTTTGACGAAAGCCTTCTCCGTTGCGACGATTACGATATGTGGGTGCGGACTGCTTTTTACGGGGGCAAGATCGGATATCGCCGCACGGTGCAGGCGCGCTTTGCGGAGGGAAGACCTGGATCGCTGGGCCAATCAGCGGTGAAGATGGCAGAGGCCTATTGCCTGATCCTGGAAAAGTTCATCCGCACGCTTCCCCTTGATCCACCCACCCTTGAGCTGGTCCGGAAACGGCTGGCGGAGACGAAGGCCATTTACCGGATTGTAGAGGCTAAGCACCTGCTTGCGGAAGGGAAGTATGATACGGCCAGGAAGTTGCTGGCCGAGGCCAACCAGCATTATCGAAGCGCCAAGCTCGGCCTGATCCTGGCCGGATTGAAGCTCGTCCCGAGCACAACTGGAAAGCTCGCCTCGCTTTGGACTCGTTTTCTAGAGCGGCGCGCTCAATGATGGATCGGGGCGGGACGCGAGTTAACCTTGCTCACTTCGCCCCGGAGATGGTTTTGACCTGAATGGTATTTCCATTCAGGCTTCCCGAGACCCGCACCTTTTGCCCGGAAAACGGCTTGGCTTTGGCCTGGTCGCTCAAGTTGTAAACTTTGTGGGACGCCTCATCCGCCAGGACGTATTTGTCGCCCATCTTGACGCACTCGTCGGCGCATTCCTTCGGGGTTTTTCCAGCCATCATGTGCTTCATACCACACATGCCGTCACTGATGTTGCCTACGAACGTCGTCTCGGGTCCTGGGGTTGCGGCGAACCCGGTGATGGCGATGAGAACTATGAAAATTAGGGGAAAAATAGCTTTGCGCATGGACACTCCTTGTCTCATCCGATCACGAATAGCCCAAATGCAGCGGCGGGATCACCGGCCGCGGAGGCAGGGCAAAGGACTAACACCAGAACTTGAGGAACACTCCTTGGCTCTGCCCGGCGGACGGTTTGTTGGTTTTGACTGAAGGGCGGGCCGAACGATTTCAGAGCGGAAACGGCCCGCATGACTTATGGGCATCTATCCCCTGCTGCGAAAGCCTGATGGCAAACTTTGAACAAGACCCGGCATCCCCGGGCCCGGAGCACGTTTTACCGAAATCCTAAACTACGGTTCTTAGCCGCCGACTTCGATACTGGTAGCGATGTCGCCAGCTTGCTTTTCGGCGCGGTACTTCACGGTTGCTTGCTTGCTGGTGGCGTCTGAAAGGTCCGCCAGCTTGGCTTTCTTTCCACTCACCATGATGTGGGTGGCGCCGGTCACTTTGAGGTCAAACGGGATGCCGTTGGAATCCGTTACCACCACCACTTTCTTGTGGGTATCGACCATGGATATTGTGCCCGAAAGCGTTTCCATGGAGGCCGCCGCAGAGTGGTGTTTCACGGTTTTGGCCTTCGCAGCCTCAGACGCCGTGGCGGGAACTTCCTGCCCCGCGCCCTGAGCCATCAAGGCTGATCCGGCCAGTGACATGAATGTGGAAATAGCCATTACCCCTAGTAAGAGTTTTTTCATTTGCAGTCACCTCGCTCCTTTGCCTGAGATTTGTATCTCTGTACTATCGGAACCCTTGAGGATTTAAGGAAATGGTTTCCGCAGGAGCCAGCCTGGGCGGGCTACGCCATTGAATTCAATAGCCTGCCAATGGACATTGCCCGCAAAGGAGACGCCCACCGGTCAACAAGAAAACACCCTGGAAAAATCAAGCTTCCGTGAAGTCCGCTTCCGGGCCAATGAGCGGGAGGTGTTGTCTTCCTCCCTCCCGCTCAAACCTGCCCACAATGCCCCCCTGGAAGCACAGGTTAAATTCCGCCGCTTGATTTGGCCGCCGGAGCATGGTGATGAGGGGCCGAAACGGATTCCACCGTGATCGTATCTCCCGTTCGGCTACCCGTCACCTTCACCGCCTTGCCAGCATAATCCGCAAACTTGTCTTGCGGATCCAGCTTGTAAACCTTGCCGTGCGATACCAACACATATTGCGCGCCTCCAGTTACGCACTTGGCAACGCATTGCGCTCCCGCTGTGCTTGGATGGGCGTGCTTTACCCCGCAATTGCTGTCGCTCACCGTGCCGTAAAAGGACGACGCGGCAAGCACCATGCTGGCAGACACCAAGAGAGAAACTCCCAACATCACTAAAGTCTTTTTCATCGTAACTCCTTTTCGGACTTTCGAGTTTTGAGCATTCAACTGACAAGAAGGTGGAACGGAAAGCCTTGCAACCAGGCTAAATTCCACCACGCGGTCTGGAACCTAATAGGGCAAACTTCCCTTTAAGCCGTTTCCGCGCCCCGGCCAAAGGCGTGTCCCCCCAACAGCTTCAGCCTTCCGTTATTTTACATCCGCCAGTTTCAAACCGCAAGCATTCTGCAACGCCGCCAGCGATTCCGCATCCATTAAGGGAAGTGCTGAAAAGTGGTTGTGGTGGCGTGCATTCGGCGCCGGGGCCAGATTCGCATGGGATTATTCGCGTCGCCAGGAGCTGCGGGGGTGGTGCTGAGGGAGGAAGAGTCCGCAA
>DATKST010000061.1:0-43397 GCA_035531475.1 Terriglobia bacterium | reverse complement strand
GCGAAAAGTGACTCGATTTTCCCTTGCAAGTCTCTCCATGCAGAATACCCATCCGCAAGAACTCCGAAGGTCACCGCGTAGTTGTAATCTTCCATCACATTGAAGCGTGCGGGAGGAATGCGACCAGGCTCAATAAGAGCGCGGTCGATGAAAAGGGGTTTGGCGCCTTGCTTGATAACGATCTCGCTTGAAACCTGGCGGAAGCTCCAACGCTCGCCGTGCGCCAGGCGTCCGGCTGCCAACGTGTCCGCAAACATGGCCACGCAGCCGGCTTCAAGTTCGATGGATAAAGACTGTTGAAGGGCAGCGCCACGGTGCGGAATCACCGCGTCCGGCATATATTCCAGGACCGCGCCAGGTCCAAGCCGGATTCGAGTTTCCTGGATGGCGGCAGGCCCGGGTGACCGGTAGACGCGGGTCGCGGAAGGTGTGGAGAAGCAAACGTGGGTTCCGGCTCCCTGTGCGACGACCGTCACAAGGCGGTCGCCGCCCAGCACACCTCCGGTGGGGTTGAGCAGCAGCATGTAAGTGGAGCCGTCTTCCTGTTGAATCGGGGTGAGCACTTGAAGCGGAAGCTGGAAGCGGCATTCCACAAGGGTAGTCTTCTGCAGGCGGCGCTCAAACCGCAGCGAAAGCGAACCATCCCGCCCCGTGCGGCTAGGATTCAAAGAGCAATTCGCGGCGGATCCAGTCAATGACGGCGTCGATTCCAACGCCGCCGCGGAGGTTGGTAAAGACAAATGGCCTCTCTCCTCTGGCCCGTTTTGTGTCACGCTCCATCACCTCAAGGCTGGCGCCGACGTAAGGAGCCAGGTCAATCTTGTTGATCACGAGCAAGCCCGAGGTGGTGATTCCCGGGCCGCCCTTGCGCGGAATCTTGTCGCCCTCGGCGACATCGATGACGTAGATCGTCGCGTCCACCAGCTCCGGGCTGAAGGTGGCTGCAAGGTTATCGCCACCGCTTTCAATGAAGAGACAATCGAGGTCCGGAAAGCGGCCCTCGAGAAGATGAACCGCCTCCAAGTTGACGGAGGCGTCCTCTCGAATCGCCGTATGCGGACATCCGCCGGTTTCAACACCAATCACGCGGTCTGCCGGAAGCACGCCGCGCCGGGTGAGGAACTCAGCGTCCTCGCGCGTGTAAATGTCATTAGTGATGACAGCGAGTTGTTTCTGATCTCGAAGCCGAAGGCACAAAGCCTCCACCAGCGCCGTTTTTCCCGAACCCACCGGGCCACCAATTCCGATCTTGAGCGGCTTTGGAATCATGACCGGAACAACCTTGCGGGAAGAAAAGTATGGCGGGCCGATGCGATTTCGAGCGCTGGAGTAAAACTCCACATCTCTTCTAAGGGCTCGGTCTGCACGTCATCCGCGAGCCTCTCAATCAGTGGGCCAAGTGACCAGAGGATTCGCTGACCGGCAATCTGGCCGAGCGGAAGTAACCGGAGCGCCGCTCCAACGATTGCCGCCGCTGCAGAGTGGAGGAAGGCTTGTGCAGCTTGCTGGCGGGGCCAGCCCAGCCGGCCCCCGATGGCGCCAAAAACCACGGCATGGTGGCCCGAAGTTTCACCCGATTCAATCAAGGCGAAAAGGTCCTCCAGAAAGCGGTCTTCGATGAGTGAGGCGGCGGTGCGCAAGGTTTGCCGACCCATTTGCCGGCTCGCCTCCCGCAGCTCGGACGCAGGCTTCATAGCCTCGAGAGTTTGATCGATCTCGAGAACCGCTGGAAGATCAGTCCTCCGAGCTGCGTCCATTGAATGAATCATCGCCACCGCATCTTTAGGTCCGGCTGAGCTTTCAAGGTAAGTCTCCAGAAACTCCTTCACGCCCGCCGCGTCCCGAATGATTCCCTCTTGAACGTACCACTCCAGTCCGAATGAGTGAGCATAGGCGCCTGCCGGAAAAAGCCCGTCAGCGAATTGCAGTAGGCTCAGGAATCGATGAGGTGACATGAGAGTGGCCTGTCCCAATGGGATTGAACGGCGACATCCTCCGCTCGAAAGGGATGCCGATCCGGTCAAACAACTGCACCAGGGCGGGATCGTCCTGGACCAACAACGCCCGGCCTTCTATCGCCAGCGGAAAATGACGGTTGCCGATTTCAAAAGCGGTTCGAACTGCCGTCGCCCAATCCGCCGGCTCCAACGCGAGCACCGGCTCGCCGGCCGCTACGACGCTAAGATACCAGTCGCGGTCCGCCCACAACAAAGCTCCCGCCTGGATTACGGTTCCAGTCGGTAACGCCAAGGCAATTTCGCGGCCCTTGCTGGTGGTCAGGCGGCCGCGTGGCCACCGCCTTTGCTGCCAGGTCAGCACCAGAGTATCGGCCTCGATTCCCGCCAGGTCTGGCGCAGGAACCGGGGAAAGCAGATGGTCAATGATGAGCATTTCGCAACCGGTCAAAACAAGAAATACCGCTGCGCCATCGGCAAGGTGGTGGCAGGCTCGCAAGTCAACAATTGGCCATCGGCCCGCACCTCGTAGGTCTCTGGATCCACTTCCATGTGAGGCAACACATCGTTAAGGATCATGTCCCGCTTGCTCAGGCCACGGCAGTGGCTGGCGGCCACAATCTGCTTCTGAAGACCCAACCGGCCCGGAATTCCGGCTTCGAGCGCGGCTTTTGAAACAAAGGTCACGGACGTGGCCTGGAGCGCTCTCCCCACGCTGCCAAACATCGGACGATAGAGCACCGGCTGGGGTGTGGGAATCGAAGCGTTGGGATCGCCCATCACTGACCAAGCGATGAATCCGCCCTTGATAACCAATTCCGGTTTGACCCCGAAAAATGCGGGTTTCCATAGGACCAGGTCCGCCAGCTTCCCGGCCTCTACCGAACCCACTTCATGCGACACGCCGTGAGCAATTGCCGGGTTGATGGTGTATTTTGCCACATAGCGGCGGGCTCGCAAATTGTCCGCGCCGGCTTTTTCTCCCGGCAAAGGACCCCGCTGGCGTTTCATCTTGTCCGCAGTCTGCCAGGTGCGGATGATGACTTCTCCGATTCTTCCCATCGCTTGTGAATCAGATGACATCATGCTGATGGCGCCAAGATCGTGAAGCACGTCCTCGGCAGCAATGGTCTCCGCCCGGATTCTCGATTCGGCAAAGGCCACGTCTTCCGGGATGGATGGATTCAGGTGATGGCAAACCATCAGCATGTCCAAGTGTTCCGTCAGAGTATTCACCGTGAAGGGCATGGTGGGATTGGTGGATGAAGGAAGGCAGTTTGCTTCGCCGCAGACCCGGATGATGTCGGGAGCGTGGCCGCCGCCCGCGCCCTCGGTGTGATAAGTGTGAATCGTGCGGCCCTTGAACGCCGCGATGGAATCCTGCACGAAGCCGGATTCGTTGAGCGTGTCGGTGTGGATGGCCACCTGCACATCGTATAGCTCCGCTACGGACAGAGCGCAATCGATGGCGGCGGGCGTCGTTCCCCAGTCTTCATGGAGCTTCAATCCGATGGCGCCCGCTTCAATCTGCTCAGCGAGCGGCGCCGGAGCGGAGGCATTACCCTTGCCAAGAAATCCGAGGTTGACCGGCAGGCCCTCGGCGGACTGAATCATGCGATGGATATTCCACGGACCCGGCGTGCAAGTGGTAGCGTTGGTGCCCGTTGCCGGACCCGTGCCGCCGCCAATCAGAGTCGTCAGGCCGGCGGAGATCGCCGTCTCCACAAGCTGCGGGCAGATGAAATGAACGTGCGAATCGATGCCCCCTGCCGTCACGATGCAGCCCTCGCCCGCGATGACCTCCGTGCCGGCCCCAATCACCATCCCCGGCGTGACGCCTGCCATCACATCGGGATTCCCTGCCTTGCCGATTCCAATAATTCGCCCACCGCAAATTCCAATGTCGGCCTTCACGATTCCCCAGTGGTCCAGGATCACGGCATTGGTGATGACCAGGTCCAACGCGCCATCGCCCGAGGTCGCGGTGGCCGATTGCCCCATGCCGTCGCGCAACACTTTACCGCCGCCAAACACCGCCTCGTCCCCCGGGTGCGTGAAATCACGCTCAACCTCAATGAAAAGATTGGTATCGGCAAGGCGGATTCTGTCGCCCGTGGTGGGGCCATAGAGTTCCGCGTATTGCCGCCGTGGGATTTGGAGACTCATCGTTCCGGCTCCGCAAAACCGAGTTGTTCAGCCCGCTTCAACGACTCGCGAAGGTTCGAGGCTTCCGTCCCTCCGTTGGTCAAGCCATTCATGCCATAAACCGTTCTATTCCCAGCGATCTCTACCAAGGCAACGCTCTTGGCCTCGCCGGGTTCAAACCGCAGCGCCGTCCCGGCTGGGATGTTCAGGCGCATGCCAAAACCTTGAGACCGGTCAAACCTCAACGCCCGGTTCACCTCGAAGAAATGGAAGTGCGATCCCACTTGGATGGGACGGTCGCCGGAATTCTCGACGGTCAGTTCGACCACGCGCCGGCCCGCATTGGCGGTGACAGGACTGTCTGCAAGCAAGTATTCACCAGGAATCATGGGGTTTCCCAATGCTATTCATTTGGGATGGCGGATTTGCCATGCCGCTGGCAGAGCGGCGTGGGGCGGCTTTTGCCATCCAGTGTCACCGGACCGGATGATGGATTGTCACGAGCTTGGTTCCGTCCGGGAAGGTGCCTTCCACTTGCACTTCGCTCAACATTTCGGGCACACCCTCCATGACGTCGTCACGGGTCAGGATCGTCCCCCCGTACTCCATCAGGTCTGAAACCGAACGGCCGTCGCGGATGCCTTCCAGTAACTCGGCCGTGATCAGGGACAGGGCCTCCGGGTAGTTGAGCTTCAGGCCGCGCGCCCGCCGCTTGCGGGCCACTTCCGCCGCCGTGGCAATCAGGAGCTTTTCAATCTCCCGCGGAGTCAGGTGCATGACAGGGGATTATACGATAAGCAGGCGGATCCTGCTGCTGGAAATCCGCTTGGGCAGTGGCCCATTTGTCGTAGGGCCGGACTTCAGGCCGGGATTCTGGGGCTGGGCCGGCATCCCGGCAACATTCGTTGCCGGGATAGCGGCGTTCTTGCGTCTGCTCGAGTGATGAACGTTACCTCAGAAATAAAACTTCAAAGCGAATTGGATTTCTCTTGGGTCGCCAGGCCCGCCCGAGTTTTGGCCGAGAATGGGTGCAACCGTGCTGAAGACTTTTCCGAACGACCCTGGAAACGCAATATTAGAGCTCGGGTTGGCAAAGTTCGGGTGATTCAGGGCATTGAAGAATTCCGCTCGGAATTCCAACCGCTTACTTTCGGTCAGTTGAAATTCCTTAAATAGGCTCAAGTCCGCATCGCCCATTCCTGGTCCATGGAAGACATTGGGCGGGCAGGAACCGAATAGCCCTGCGCCGGGAATCGAAAAAGCCGCCGAGTTGATAAATGCCCCGGTGCCGCTGATGATGTAACTCATCGGATTATCGGTGGCTCCGGAGAATGCGTTTCCAACGCAATTGGCGTATGCGCTGTGACCGGGACCCGTGCGGCTCTGGTCGGGGGCAAAGATGTCAAAAGGAATCCCGCTCTGGACGGTGATGATGCCATTGAACTGCCAGCCTCCCAGGAGTTTACTGGCCGGCCCCGGATTCGACAGGTAGCGCATGCCGGGACCGAGCGGCAACTCCCACAGGAAATTGCTGACAAAGCGGTTTTCAATGTCAAGGTTGGAATTGCTCATTTCGTTGCTGTAGTTGTAGGCGTTTTGAGGATCCGCGTTGGAAGTGAGTTGGTCTCCGTAATTGGCCAGCCCGTGACTCCAAGTGTAGTTCGCTGCGTAGGTCACTCCCTTTGCGAAGGTGCGGCGCAAAGAAACTTGCATGGAATTATAGTTGGCGTTGCCGTCGAAGGTCGCGGTTTCAAGAAACGCGTGGTTTCCAGCTCCATTTACGGCAACCGTGCTGGTGTTGAGGCTGGGATACGGGAAACTGACAATCGGGGCGCCGTTACTTGCGAATCCCGTCACTACACCCTGATTATAATTCCGCAGGCGGTCCTCATGCCGCCCCCAGTTGCCGACATAGGTCAAATCCACCAGGGTGCTTGCGTTCAGTTGGAATTCCGGCCCGAAGCTCACCTGCTCAACGTAAGGAGTTTTCTGGTAGGGGTCTTGGGCGCGAATCTGCAATTTCGTCAGGTTCACGAGCACAGGTGTGAATTCTGAAGCAGGAAAACCCGTTTGCAGGAACATCTGCGGCGTATTTGTCCCAAGCGCCTGACTCAAGCTGGCATCAATCAGAAAAGGAGGGTTCAGTGCGGTGACGGCTTCAGACCCGATGCGGTCAAAGGGTTGGTAGAAGATTCCGTAGCCACCGCGGAAAACCACCTTCTGGAAGGGATGATAGGCAAAGCCAAATCGCGGAGCGAAGTCCGTGTAGTCCGGATGGATCAGACTCTTTCCGTACCAGCCACTGGCATTGGAGGCCACAGGAAGGATCTCGCCACCGTTGGCGGGACTGAAATTCGATTCCTGGTTCTGATGATTCAACCAAGGCGAAAACAGTTCATACCGCAACCCATAATTAATGGTCAGACTGGGCCGGACGCGCCAAGTGTCTTGCGCATAAGGCGCAAATCCGGTCTGGTAGTTATGCACGACCTGAGGCGTCGTAAACCGGATCGAATCAATATTTCCGAGCAGGAAGTCAGGCAATCCAAATTTCCCGTTGGCGGTGTAAATCCCTGCCGGAGATATCTCGCCTTGGGGAGACCGGATATCAAGGAAATTGTCGCTGGTGTGCAAATACTGGAAACCGAACTTGAGGCTGTGATTGCCACGGAGCCAGTCGAGGCTTTCCAGAAGCTGCCAAGCTTGGGAAACCTGGAATTGCGGCCTCCAGGGCGAAGTTCCCATGCGTGTCAGGCCATTGATTTCGATGGGAGGAAGTCCTGCCGTGTTGGGACCGACCGGAATGCCCTGCAACCCGAATTGCGGGGCTGCGGAAGTTCCCAGCGTAACCCCGACGGGGTCGCTGTGAGCGAAGTCCCGAGTGAATCCCAGGTGCAACGAGTTGAGCATGTCATTGGATAGAGTATCTTCCCAGGCTACGGAGGCCAATTGTCCGTGGATGCGGTATTGGGTTGCGAAGTCGCCGTTTCCAGCCAAAGGGTTTGAAGTCCAAAGCGGGTCCTGCCGGTTCACGTGGTAATAGCTATAGCTACCGAAGATCCGATTTTTGTCATTAATCGTGTTGTCGATCCGGCCATCCAATGACCACGTATCGGTCGGAACGGACGCTTGGTACTGATAATTGGAGCCACCCGTCCAACTCCCTGGAGTCCCTTCGAGGGCGACGGCGCCTGGGATGTTAGGGTTAGGAAAAAGGTTGGCCAGTTTCATGCCAACCGCACTCAAGCAACCAAGCTGGATTGTACTATTCGCCACACAGCCCCCCTGACCAGCGACCGGGGAGGACTGGAGAGGAAAACCCAACTCGCTGAAGTTGCCCTGTTTCATAGCGGGCGTAGGAACGGTGGACTCAACGGTGGTAGCTTCCCGGCTGGTCAAGTCCTGCATATCATAGAAAAAGAATGTCTTACCCTTCCTGATGGGGCCGCCAATGGTTCCCCCAAAGACATTCTCGGAAAAGTGTCCAACCGGAACGCCATTCGCGTTGTTGAAGAAATAATTCGCGTCAAGGGCGTCGTTGCGCACAAATTCCCACAGGTCGCCGTGAAACTGGTTGGTGCCTGACTTAAGCGACGCATTGACCACGGCGCCGGCCGCATTTCCGAACTCTGAAGAGTAGGTTCTGGTCTGAAGATTGAACTCCTGGAGGGCGTCGGGCGGGGGTTGAACAGCCTGCACAGAAAATTCCTGGAGGTTTTCCGAACCCCATCGAGCAGGAAATCATTCTGCATCTCATTGTTCCCATTGACGCTGAAGCGGTCGGGCGCGGGATTATTGGGCGAATAATCTTTCTGGACGCCCGGCTCGAGAAGAGCAAGGTCCGCGTAGCGCCGTCCATTTAGCGGCAGGTCGTTGATCGACCGGCTTCCCACGATGTATCCCATGTCCGCAGTCTGAGTCTGCAGTTGCGCCGCGGTCGAAACCACCTGCACCTCCTGCCGGACGGGTCCAACTTTAAGCGTAAAATCCGCCAGGACCCTGGATTGCACGTGGACCACAACGCCGGTCCTCTCTTCCTCATTGAACCCCTTGGCGCTCGCCGAGACCGTGTAGTCGCCGGGGATCAAAGCGAGAGCTTGATAGGCCCCGGTCTGATCCGTCTGGCTCGTCGTGCTAGTCTTTGTGGCAGTGTTCGTGACCACCACCGTGGCATTGGGTACAATTGCCCCACTCGCGTCCCGCACGGTGCCGACAATTGCCCCCCGGTCGATTTGTGCAAAGAGAGGACTGGCAAGGACTGACGCCAGCCCCAGGCCCACGGTTAGGCCCCAGGTAAGATTCCATTTCCGGCTGCCTTTAGACATGTGGTGCTCCTTTCAGGTGTGGCTACGGATGAACTCTCCCAAAAGCCATGGCGGCTCTTGCCCTGTACACCCTTACATCCAGGCTGAAGGGCCTCGTGCCCGCCCCATCCCGGTGGGCAGAACCGGCGCGGCGCACGCGGCGAAGGAGACTTTCCAGTGTTGCTGATTCCTTGTTCCTGACTTGAAGCCCGAAACGATTCGGCGCTTAACGCTCAAGACTCTAGTACTGTCTTCTCAATCTGTCAAGCGGAAAATATCGAGCGAGGCAATAGTGGCGCGAAAGCTGCTTTCCGGCCAGCCCCTGGCGAGTGCGGCAAGGTGGCGGCCACCCGAATCCGGGCGGCCGCAATCGTTTGCCGTAACGTTCTGGGTTTCCGTTGACAAGGCAGGGAGAGGCGTGTACTCTTGCGAGTCGTTTGACATTTCCCAGGAGGACGGGCGCTGCCGGATTTCCGGCCCGGTAGGTTTTTCAGAATTCGAACCCGAGGAGGAAACATGGGAATCCGGTTCTCGAAGCACACGGGCGTGACGGCTCTGCTGTTGGTGATTCTGCTCATCCCCGGCATGCTCATTTGGGGCGGTCCCGGCCAGGACGCCACCACCCTGCAACCTTCTGCGAGCTCCCGGCCGCTCGCTGCGGACCGCGGCGCGGCGGCGCTTTGGCAGATGCTGCTCAAGCTTCACACCCGCGCCAGCCTGCTCATGGTCACCGCCCATCCTGACGACGAAGATGGAGGCATGTTGACTTACGAATCGCGCGGCCAAGGCGCCCGCGTCACCCTGCTCACGCTCAACCGTGGCGAAGGCGGCGCCAACGTGATGTCGCCGGACTATTTTGACGCCCTTGGCTTGGTTCGCACCCAGGAGCTGTTGGCTGCCGGCCGCTACTACGGTGTTCACCAATATTGGACCCGGGTGATCGACTACGGCTTCTCCAAGACCAAGGAGGAAGCGCTTTCCAAGTGGGGACACGACCGGGTGCTCTACGACGTGGTGCGCGTCGTGCGCATGACCCGCCCGCTGGTCATCACCTCGGTGTTTGTGGGCGGGCCAACGGACGGCCACGGCAACCATCAGGTGGCGGGTCAAATGGCGCAGGAAGTGTTCAGCGCCGCCGCCGACCCCACCCTGTTTCCCGACCAAATCAAAGCCGGCTTGCGGCCCTGGGCCCCGGTCAAGGAATACGCCCGCGTCCCATTTTTCCTGGAGGAAGGCTCGGTCAACCAGAAGGGCGTCTATGACTATGCCAACCACAAGTGGACGCCCGCTGGCGTCTACGATTACATCCACAAGCGCTGGGAGCCCGGCGCCGTAAAAGCCAACGTGCAGATTCCTGAAGGGAACTATGATCCCACGCTGGGACTTTCCTACATTCAGCTTTCGCGCCAGGGCCTCGGCATGCAGAAATCGCAGAACGGCGGGCCTTCCATTCCTAACGCGGGCCCGGACATGAGTCCCTACCATCGCTTTGGGTCGCGCGTTCATGTCCCCGATCAGGAGAAGTCATTCTTCGACGGGATTGATACTTCGCTCCCCGGTATTGCCAGCCTTGCCCAGGGCGGGGATGCGGGGTTTCTGAAGCAAGGTCTTTACCGTATCAATCAGCGGGTGGAAGAGGCCATGAAGGTCTTCAGTGCCGCCCATCCGGAGCGCGTGGCGCCGGATTTGGCGGTGGGATTGAAGGAAACCCGCCAGTTGATCGGGCAGGTTCAGTCGAGCCCACTGACCGATGATTCAAAATACAATGTATTGCACGAGTTGCGCGTGAAAGAAACTCAATTCAATGGCGCGCTTGCGGAGGCGTTGGGCATCTCCATGCAGGCAAACGTTGCGCCCGAACATCCACCCACCGGGATGTTTGCGCGCTTCTTCGGCACGCCGCCCAGCTTCCAAGTGGCCATTCCCGGACAACAATTCTGGGTGAATGTCCACGTGGCGGACCAGACCCCGGCCACGGTTCAATTGAACCACGTCTGGCTTGCAGCCTCGCAAGGAAAGGATTGGACGGCCAAGCCGGAGAATGTTGTACCCGCCACGCTTTCCAACGATAAGACCCAGGACGTGCGCTTCCAAGTCTCGGTTCCCGCCGATGCCGCTCTGACCAAGCCTTATTTCACGCGCCCTGACATCGAGCAACCCTATTACACGATCCTCGAGCCACAATACTTGAACCTGCCGCTTGCGCCATACCCTCTCGACGCCTGGGTGGAGTTGAGCTACCAAGGCGTGCCCTTCCGCATGGGAGAAGTCGTGCAATCCGTTGAGCGGGACGCAGGGCGCGGAACGGTTCTCACCCCGTTGGTGGTGGGGCCGGCAATTTCCGTCTGGATTTCACCTCGCGCCGGAATCGCTCCGCTCGACGCCAAATCGTTCCGGCTGAATGCCCTGATTCACAGCAACGTCAAAGGTCCGGCTCATGGCTCCGTGCGGCTGGACTTGCCGGCGGGCTGGACCGCGGATCCTTCCACGGCATCCTTCTCAACCGCGAAGTACGGTGAAGATCAACCCGTGATGTTTAGGGTTATCCCGAAGAATCTTGCGAAAAAGCCTTACACCATCACCGCCGTTGCCTCCGCCGCCGGAAGCGAGTACCGCCAGGGCACCCGCACCGTCGGCTATCCCGGCCTTCGTCCCTATGATCTTTACCGGCCTTCGACTTACCGCACCACCGGAGTGGATGTGAAAATGGCAAAGGACTTGAACGTGGGCTATATCATGGGTAGCGGCGACGAAGTGCCGGAATCGCTCGAAAACCTGGGGATTCACGTTCATCTCCTCACCAGCGCTGACCTTGCGAGCGGTGATCTCTCCAAGTTTGAGGTGATCTTGCTGGGGGTGCGCACTTACGCCGTGCGCCAGGACTTGATTACTTACAACGGCCGCATTCTGGACTATGTGAAGAACGGCGGCGTAGTGGTGGTGCAATACAACACGCCGGAGTTCGATCACAATTACGGCCCTTACCCCTACACCATG
Source organism: Terriglobia bacterium (assembly GCA_035531475.1). Lineage (GTDB taxonomy): Bacteria > Acidobacteriota > Terriglobia > UBA7540 > UBA7540 > CALCEB01. Next base: position 31,996 of record DATKST010000061.1, on the reverse strand, counting down.
ACCCGCGATCCGGAAGAAGTGACGGATGAAGACTCCAAGGTTGTGATCCTTGATCCCTCGAATCCGGTCTTCAACTGGCCCAACAAGATTACAACAAATGACTTCAAAGGTTGGGTTGAGGAGCGGGGATCGAAATTCTTGAAGTCTTGGGACCCGCACTACACGGCACTGCTCGAAACGCACGATCCCGGCCAGGACCCGCAGAAAGGCGGATTGCTCTACGCGCGTTACGGCAAGGGGATTTACATATACAACGCCTACGCCTTCTACCGGGAGCTACCGGAAGGTGTTCCGGGCGCTTATCGAATTTTCGCCAATCTGGTGAGCCTGCCACGCAATCCGCACGCGAAGTGATCCGGGAGCTGGCATGAGCGCGCCCGCTCCTCTGCTGTAAGGGCCCGTTCAGAAATAACTGTTCCATCTCCCAACGGGCACCCCTCACCCGCCGCTTCGCGTCACCCGCTCCCCGCTGGCGGGGAGCGGGCAGGGGTGAGGGGATGTATTGGGTCCGAAATGGAACAGTTGTTATCTCACAGCTCCTAGGCACGGCCTGTTATTGTGAGGCATAGTTCTTCATCGTATAGAGGAATTTTCGCAGGGTGCGGTCGTGCGCGGCATTCTGGGTCACCACTTTCTTGACGGCCTCATCGTGCAGTTGAGTCTGCTGCTTTGCGCAAGGCCCATCCCGGAGGGCTTGGCAGACTCGCGCCAACCGGTAGTGGACCTCGGCGGAATCCGGCGTGAGCCGCGCGCAGACTTCAAGGCTTTCGCGAGCCGGCTGCCACTGCTTCATCTCCTCATAAGCCTTCCCCAGCTCGCAGCGGGCGATGGCATCGTTCGGATTCAACCGCGCGGCAGCTTCCAAACGCCGCATGGCGTCTTGTGACGGGGCGGGATTGCCCTGCTCATGTTCGGATCGAGCCAGCAACGCGCCACAATAGCCCGAAAGGTGGCTGTTCCAAGGGTGGGCGTCTGAAAAATTGCAAAGCTGTGTAACGGCCGCCACGTCCGGGGCCGGGGGCTGTTCGAGCTGCGTCTCCCCTAGATACTGATAGGCCATGACGGGGTCTTTCCCTAGCCTTCCTGCAGCCATCAAGTCTTTGGCGGCGGCGGAATATTCCTCCAACAGATAATCCGTGACGCCCAGGGCAATGCGAGCCCGCGCCGATCGGGGGAACCTCTGTGCGGCATCGCGGAAAACGGCCGCAGCAGGTTTGTAAGTCTGGTGCCGCAACAGCTCCAATCCCAGTGCCATGTAATACTGCTCATTTCCAGGTTCCAGCCGCACGGCCGCTTGGTAGCTGTGCACGGCAGCCAAACTATCGCCGCGCTTCTCATCAATATCGCCTAGCAAGCTCTCAACGGCGCCGCTGTCAGCCGAGGACTTGGCGCGTTGAGCGCTGGCCAGAGCCGCGCCGATCTGTCCTGCATCAAACTGAGCGAGCGCGAGGTCGTAGAAGAGATCCGCTCGCAGCGGTGACTCGCGGGCGGCCCGCTGGAACTCGCTGGCCGCCTGGCCCTCCATTCCCGCTTGAACCAAAATTCTTCCCATTTCAACTCGAAAGGCCACATCCTGAGCCGGGGGAAATGAAAGGCCGTCGAGTTCGGCGAGGGTCCGGGAAGCGTCCTGGTGAGCCGCAGTCTGGGCACGAAGCAGCGCCAACCCCGCACTTGGGTCATGAGTAGAATCGAAAACGGGAGCTAGGGTTTGAATGGCCGTGTTCCATCGTCCAGCTTCAGTCTCCGCTAAGCCCGTAGCCAGTCGAAGGCCCGGGTTTTGCGGATCGACCGCCAGGGCCTCTTCCATATCTCTTGCGGCAACTCTCCGGTTGCCAAGCCCGAGAGCGATGGACGCCTTGATCCTCCAATACTCGATGCGGCTCGCTGGGGTACTGGGCGCGCGAATTCCTTTGAGTGCGGCTTCAGCTTCGGGATAGCGGTGCAGACGCGCCAGCGCCGCCGCCCAGTTCAGGCGAATGGTTGAAGAACCCGGGTCCAGCTTCGCGGCCTTGGCCAGCAGTAGCTCAGCCTTGGCCAGGTTTCCCACATTCATATAGAGACCAGCGAGCGTGGCCATCGTCTGAACATCATCCGGGCGGGCATCAAGACGGGCGCGCAGGCGGGCGATGGCTCCGGCTTGACGTGCCGCAATGGTGGAGTGGTTGCTTGAAGAGGCAGAAGAAGCCGCGGCCTGTACGTTCTGAAGGTCCAGCGCGACGCGGGCTGGCGGCAGGCGGGCCGCCTGCAAGCTCACAGCCGCCACAAGAATCATCCCGTAGATAAAAGAGCGGTGAGGCATCAGTAAGCCTTTTTAGCATACCCTTGTTTGCGCTATAAAGTAGCGCCGGGCTTCAGCCCGGCACGTGCCGCCCTAAAGGGCGGCGCTACTTGCAACCCCTCACCCGGCGCTGCGCGCCACCCTCTCCCCTCTTGCGGGGAGAGGGGCTGGGGGTAAGGGGTTGTTGAAGATCGTTGCAAGAATACGTTACCGTCCTTGGGAATGGTGGTACTGAGGGGTTACGCGCGGCGGCAACACCCGCAAGGCATGTGCCGCCCTAAAGGGCGGCGCTACGCCACCCGAAACTGAGGGGCTACGCGAGGAGTCAGGGTCTAACAGGAATGTTCCCCCGGTATCGGTTTACGTTATACACTCAGAATTTCAAGGAAATTCGATCACTGAAGCCTTCGCACACTTTCTTGTGCGGATTTCATCCCGGATGGTGCGCATGAATTGGATACGTTTCTTCATCAGAGAACGGAAAACCTCGAAACTCAACGCCTCTCGATTGGCTTGGAACGGTGTGAGCAATTCTCAGTTCCACCGCCCTTGCATTCACGCCAAGGTTGAATGGCGGCGTGGCCTTTTGGAGACATTTGTCGTCCTAACCGGAATGTTGATGGTGGCGTCGGGGACCGTCCTCCCCGCGGCCGCAAGCCCGGAGCCGCAAGGCCAAAACATTCTGCGCGCAACTTTGGCGAACGGGCTTCGATTGGTGATCGTCCGGGACAATCTAGCACCGGTCGTGACCACCGTCGTGAATTATATGGTGGGGTCCAACGAAGCCCCGCCGGAATTCCCCGGTATCGCTCATGCCCAGGAGCACATGATTTTCCGTGGCAGTCCGGATTTGTCTGCCGATCAATTAGCCGACATCACGGCAGCGATGGGTGGCAATTTTGACGCCGACACTCAGCAGGTGATCACTCAATATTATTTCACCGTCCCGGCCGAGGACTTGGATGTCGCGTTGCACGTCCAATCCATTGGAATGCGCGGCGTTCTTGATACCGACCCGCTCTGGAACAAGGAGCGCCCCGCCATTGAGCAGGAGGTGGCGCAGGATCTTTCGAGCCCAACTTACGTTTTCTACGCGAAGTTGCTCGCGGCCATGTTCCAGGGAACACCCTACGCCCACGACGCGCTGGGCACGCGCCCATCCTTCGACAAGCTGACAGGAGATGCGCTTCACAAGTTTTATGGGACTTGGTATGCCCCGAACAATGCCATCCTGGTGATCGTGGGCAACATTGATCCCCCCGCAGTCCAGGCCGAAGTAGAAACCCTCTTCTCAAGCATTCCGGCAAAACACCTGCCCGCCAAACCTCAAGTGAACCTGGAACCCGTGAAACCGCAGTCGCTGCAATTGAACACCGACCTCCCGTACGGATTGGGTCTGATCTCCTTCCGAATGCCCGGGTCGAACAGCCCGGATTTTGCGGCCGCTGAAGTCCTGGCGGATGTCTTGAGCAGCCAACGCGGCAGCCTGTATGCGATGGTGCCGGAAGGCAAGGCGCTCTACGCCGGATTTTCTCTAAACGGTCTGCCCGACGCCAGTCTGGGCTTCGCCCTGGCTGCGTATCCCAAGGGCGCCGACGGAGCCGGGCTGATTGGCCAGATGCGGCAGATCCTGGAGGACGAGGTCCAGCATGGTGTTCCGCCGGATCTTGTGAAGGCCGCAAAGCTCCACGAGCTTGTGGATGATGAGTTCCAGAAGAATTCGGTCTCAGGCTTGGCCATGGCTTGGTCACAAGCTGTCGCGGTCGAGAGCCACAGCTCGCCGGAAGATGACGTTCAGGCGATTGAGAAGGTAACGACCGAAGACGTCAATCGAGTGGCGAAGAAATACCTCGCCTTTGACCATACCATCACCGCAGTCCTCACGCCTCAGCCTTCCGGAAAGCCCGTTTCCTCGAAAGGCTTTGGCGGCCAGGAATCGTTTGCTCCCAAGCAGACGCACCCTGTGGTTTTGCCGGTTTGGGCAGCGCAGGATTTGAACCGGCTTTCGATTCCTTCCTCCACCGTCACCCCGGTTGTCACCACCCTGGCGAATGGGCTGAAGCTGATTGTGCAGCCGGAGCGGGTGAGCAATACGGTGAGCGTTTACGGCCGCATTAAGACCAATTCCGACCTTGAAACACCGCCCGGCCAGGAAGGGACCAGCAGCATGCTGGCCCAGCTTTTTTCCTACGGCACCACCACGCTCGACCGCCTGGCTTTTCAGCGCGCCCTGGACGCCATCGGGGCCAACGAATCGGCCGGATCGGGATTCTCCCTGGAGGTGATGCCGGGCCAATTCGACCAAGGCGTCAAGCTTCTGGCGGAAAACGAACTCTCACCCGCGCTGCCCGCACCGGCCTTCAAGATTCTTCAAAGGCAATTGGCCGCCGCTGTGGCTGGCGAGCTGCAAAGTCCAAATTTCCTGATGCAACAAGCTTTACACACGGCCCTCTTCCCCAAGAACGATCCCTCTTTGCGCCACGCGACGCCAGCCACCGTCTCATCACTGACTCTGGAAGATGTACAAAATTACTATACCCGCACCTTCCGGCCGGATTTAACCACCCTCGTGGTCATCGGTAACATTCAACCGGATGAAGCGCGCGCCGTGATCGAAAAGTATTTTGGCGGCTGGAAAGCTGCGGGGCCAAAGCCGGTAACCGATCTTCAGGCCGTGCCGTTCAACCATCCCTCCACGACGGCCGTTCCGGACACGAGCCGGGTGCAGGACCGGGTGACGCTCGCCGAAACTCTGGGATTGAACCGGTTCAGCCCGGACTATTACGCGCTGGAACTGGGCAATCACGTTCTGGGCGGAGGCTTTTATGCCACGCGCTTTTACAAAGACCTGCGCGAAAACGGGGGTCTGGTGTACTACGTTTCTTCTTCTTTTAATTTCGGCAAAACCCGGGGCATCTATGAAGTCAATTACGGTTGTGATCCGCCCAATGTCTCCAAGGCTCGCGCCATTGTGATGCACGATTTGAAGCAGATGCAAACCCAATCTGCATCTTCTGACGAACTGCAGCAGGCAAAGGCGCTGCTGCTACGGGAAATTCCCCTGGCCGAATCAAGCGTGGATAGCATTGCCGGTGGTTTGCTCTCCCGCGCCGTGATCGGCTTGCCCCTCGACGAGCCGGTTCGCGCCGCGCGGCGCTACGTCCAGCTCACCACCGAGGACGTGAGGGCCGCATTTGCGAAGTGGGTCCGTCCAACCGCGCTGGTTCAAGTCACCGAGGGCCCAAGCCCCCGCTAATCTCATTACCGTTCAGTGAGGGTGTGCCTCCTGTTGTTTATGGCAGGGTCGTCGCGTTCCCCCTCACCCCAGCCCTCACCCCAGCCCTCTCCCCGCAGGCGGGGAGAGGGCTGGGGTGAGGGCTGCCGGTCGGAAGATGGAACATAAATTTCTGAACGGGCCCTTACGTCTAGCCCAATTCCGCACGGAGACGGCTGGCGTGAACTTAAAAGGGTCTGCGCCAGCCTCCAGCGGGGAGACCGTGGGTTGTCAAAGACCTCACCGTGATGGCCCAAACACCAGCAGAGTAAACGACCCCGGCACGATCGTGGGCCGGCGGAAACGTTGGCCGGGCTTCGGGGGTTGCGGCGGACCGAATTGCGCCGTCACCAGGAACACCCGGTGAGTCTTGGGATCGAGCGCCATGGTCCGCGCTCCGCGTTGTGTCTGGACGTTCTGGACCACAGTGAACTTGTCCGGTGAGTCTTCGTGAATCACGGTCAGAGTGCCGTCGCCGTTGGAGCTGAAGGCCAATTGTGTTTTCGGATCGAAACGGTTGGCGTCCACGCCGCGGCCGATGGGCGGGGTGGCAATCACTTTGCCGGTGTCCGCGTCCAAGATGGACATCATTTGGTTGTGGCATCCACTGAAAACCCGCCGGTGCCGGGCATCAACAGCCATGCCGGACGGACTTTCGCCGGGCGCGATGGGCCAGCGGTTCAAAATCTTGAGGGAGTGCGAGTCAATCTGAAGGACGATGCTTTTATCTTCAAGGTTGTTGTAAACGTGACCCCTGCCATCGGCCGCGGCAAATTCCGGACGGCCACCCAGGTCGATGGTCCCTGCCACTTTTCCCGTCTTTGCGTCAATGGCCGTTGAAGTGCCAGCGCGGCCATTGAAGGTGAAGACGCGGTGCGATGCGGGATCGTAAATGATACCGTCCGGACCTTCACCGGTCTTGACGGTCCCCAGTGTTTTCAGAGTCTTTAGATCGAAAATAGTGACTTGGCTCGCCCCGCCGTCGCTCGCAAAACCACGGCCGTATTCAGGGGCAAGGGCAATACCGTGCACGCCTTGAGTATCAGGGATATCACCCACCACTTTATAGGTGTCGGCATCCAGAACCATCACGTGGGTTCCGCGTGATATGTAGAGCCGGCGCGCCTTGCTGTCCATCTTCAGGTAGTCCCAGAAGCCTTCGCCTCCCAGCACTACTTTCTTAATCAGGTGGTAATTCGTAGCGGGAGCTGCCTTGACGGGGGGCGTAACGAAAACTGCAACCGCTGCCACGACGGCAACAAATGATGCGAGCCGAACGAGTTTAGACTGCATGATTACCTCCGCAAAATGGCCCGGGCTGCCACAACACACGGGCCGCCCGCGGCCCTGGGATGTGCAATAAGTTATACCAAGGTGGAAAGAACGTTCAGTGCCCACAACCACATATGGATACGAGGGTCGAAGAAATTTCGTTACACCTCATTTGAGGAAGGGTTACAGTCGCCGCCGGAAGGAAGGTGGGCGTTTGCTTGCTGTCGCGGCGGTCTTCGACCGCCGAAGACTGTCTAAAAATAAGAGTCGGTGGTCAGAGACAGCCGCTACAGCAAACCGGCCCACTTTCGAGTTTCGTTACGGGTTGCGCTCCGCCAGGACCAGGGCCATGGCCAGAAACTGCGTGCGCTCCTGGGGTGAGAGTGGCTGGGGTTCCTGAGCCGCTCGGCGGTTGTAAGTTGCCAGAACTTGGCGCAGCTTATCGACGTTCAGACCGCCGTTTGGAAATAGCTTGGCGTAGCGGTTTAGTGTCTCCTGCGCTTTGGAGAATTGCCCTGTCTCAAAATAAAAAGTCCCGAGCGCTGAGTAACTGCTCTCCCATTCCGGCAGCAAGTCCTGCGCCCTTTCGAAATAATCCTGGGCCTTTTTGTTATCTCCTTGGACTACGGCCAGCACGCCCTGCCCCCACAGGATTTCCCCAGAGTCGGGAATCCGATCCTCGCCATGTTTCAGCGTCTGCCCGGCGCCGGCAGAGTCTCCGGCACGAAGCTCGATCAGCGCCAGGGAGAGATAATAGGAATCTTCATCCGGGCTCTGCTGGATGGCTTTGTTGAAAATGGACTCGGCTTCCGGAAAGCGCCCCAGGTGGCCTTCCGTATCACCCCACAAGGCCAAGTAGGATGCCTGATTCCTGCCTTGTGAAGAGATCTTCTGCAACCACTCCAGAGCGTGGGGATAGTCTCCCATTTCGAAATAAGCGTCCGCCAAATCGTACTTGGCATCGTCCGAGCCCGAATCTCCCGCCACTGCCGCCTGAAAATATTGAATGGCATCGGCAAAAAGTTTGTAGCGGGCCAAAAGCACGCCTTCTCCCATAAGAGTCCGGACGTCGCCGCCGCTCACCTGTCGAAGCCGCGCCAGGTTTTCCCGAGCCGCAGGCAATTGGCCAAGTTTGAGATATGTTTCCGCAAGCAGATAGAGATACTTCGGCCGGTCCGGGTGCTGCTTCATCTGCTGATCAAGGTCCCGAAGGTCCGCCTGCGCTTGCTCTTGCGGCGGCAAGCTGACCTTTTCGCTTACACCCTCCAGAAAATGCTGGAAAGGCATCGGCCCGGACTGAGGATTCTTGGCCAGGGTTTCAAAGATCTTAAAGTCGGTTTGCGAGGCTTGCATCTGATGAAGGCTGCGCTCCGCAATGGCGAGCTTGTAATATCCTTTCGATTGGTTGGGGTTCAACCGCACATAATGCTGCAAGAGCGGCACCGCCTCCCCAAATCTTTTCTGCTCAGTTTCCACCGAGGACAATTCGAAAAGCGCATCATTGAAATCCGGATTCAACTTCAGCACCTGCTGCAGGTAATTTTCTGCCGCCCGAAAATCCCCCTGCTTATCCGCGATATAGCCGAGGTTATAGAGGCACTCCAGGTTGTGAGCATCCTTTTGTAACCCTAAGCTGAATTCCTTCTTTGCCTCATCGAATTGTCCCTTTCTGCGGTAATAAAGCCCCATGAAGCCATAGGATGGGGCGGAGGGATCGAGCCGGAGCAAGATGCGAAATTGTTCGTAGGCTTTATCAAGATTGCCGGCGCTGAAATAGCTTTCACCCAGGGCCGCGTGGAGGTCCGGCCGGTTCGGGGCGATTTTCAAGCCGTCTTCAAGCAATGGGATCGCATCTTCAAAATAATCCTGCATCATGCTGAGGCGGGCCAGAAGAAAAACAATATCCGTATTCTTGGGATCAAACTGGCGGGCACGAAACAAAAGCTGGAAAGCCTTCAGATAGTTCTTCTGATGGGTGTAAGCCTGGGCCTCAAGGTACAACGTATTGACTGAATCGGGCTTCAGCGCCTGGGCCCGTTCAAGAGTTGCTTCCGCTTTGGCATCCTCCCTGGCTCGCAGGTAAGCGCCGCCGAGGTTGTGCAAAATCTCAAAGGTTCCCGGCTTTAACGCATCCGCCAACTCCAGCTCATGAATGGCGGGTTGAAATTGACGTTCCGAGGCAAGCAGCACACCCAATGAAAAATGGACTTTCAGGTCTTGCGGGGCCTGCGCCGAAAGTGCCTGAGCCGTTGACAAAGCCTTCGAATTCTCCCCCGCCGCGAAGTACGCCTGCACCAGCCGGAATGAAGTTGCTGCATCCGGAGGATGGATGCGCTCCAGGTATTGAATAGCACGCCGCGCGTCATGCCGGGAGAGCAGGATGGAACCCAGGTTGTAATTGGCGTCCCGATTCCGGGAATCGAGGCGGAGTGAGGCCTGAAACTGCGCTTCGGCCAAGCCCGGCTGCCGTTCCTGCACGTAAAGATCACCCAGATTGTTGTGGGTTTCCGTGGAATCGGGGGCCAGGCGCAGCGCCGATTGGAACGCGGCCAGGGCTTCTGCCTGATTCCCCTCGCCACCCAGGATGATGCCGAGGAGATTTAATCCCATGACGCTGTGGGGCGCGAGGCGAAGCCCCTCCCGAACTTCCGTGAGGGCTGCGTTGAAGTTTCCTTGTTGAAGGAGACTGCGAGCCTTCTTAAAACTGGCCTGGGCAGCGGCAGGCAGAGCCGGGGCGGCACCCGGGCGCGTAACAGTTTGCGGGAAACTGGGCGTGTTGCAGAGCAAAAGAAATCCTGCAAGAAATGAGAGAGCCAAGCCCCGCTGCTTCCGATACTCCATGGATTTCTTGAAAGGTCTGGATATCGCGCGCATCATTGTGGAATCTTGATTCTACCCCAACCAAATCCATTTGCCATCCATGCACGTGAAGGCTAGAATGCGGCTCATGCGCGTGTGGATCCCAATCAAGTTTCGAAGTCTTTGCCTCACCGCAGGATTGGCCTGCGCTGCCGCATCGGCCTCTTTGGGCGCGGGCCAAACTCCAGCCACTGGCCAAACCCCTCTAAACCGCCAATTCCAAGCAGCCGTGACCCTTTATCAAGCTCGTAAGTTTGGCCAAGCCCGGCAAGTGCTCAACAACTTGCTCCAACAAGATCCAAAGAACTTTGAGGTCAACGAATTGATGGGCTTGACCTGCGCCGGTCAAGGCAAAAACCAGGAAGCCGGCAGTTACTTTGCCAAGGCGGTCCGCCTGAATCCACAATCTGCGGAAGCCCGCATGTACCTGGGCACAAGTCTTGTCGCGCTCCACCACAACGCCCAGGCTGAAACTGAATTCAAGAAGGCGGCGCAGATCGAACCGGACAACTATTCCACCAATCACAACCTCGGCGAGTTCTATATCCAGGCTGGAAAGTTGAATGAGGCCATTCCCTATCTCCAAAAAGCTGCCCGCCTCGATCCGGCAGCTTACGACAACAGCTATGATCTGGCACTCGCCGAGATCGAGACCGGCCAATACGCCGGCGCCAAAACGAGTCTTCAGCAGGCGCTGAGCCACCACGATGCGGCAGATTCACATTCCCTGCTGGCCATCGCCGATGAAAAAACCGGCCAGTTTCTCCAGGCCGAGGGTGAATACCAGCTCGCCGCCCACATGGACCCCAGTGAAAGCAACATCTTCGATTGGGGAAGCGAGTTCCTTCTGCACCACACGCTCGAACCCGCTGTCCAGGTTTTCAGCCGCGGCGTGCAGCTTTTTCCATCGTCCGCCAGGATGGAGATTGGTCTGGGCATTGCCCTCTATTCCCGAACCCATTATCAGCAGGCCATCGATGCTTTCTGCCGGGCCATCGATCTGAACCCTGCTGATCCCAGGCCATACATGTTCCTGGGCAAGACCTACGACATTTCACCCGTTCAAGCGCAGGCCGTGACCGACCGGTTCAGCCGCTTTGTTCAGTTACAGCCCAAGAATTCCCAGGCGCTTTATTATTACGCGCTTTGCCTTTGGAAAGCTTTCCGCATCCAAGCCAAGCCCGCCGATTTACCCAAGATTGAAGATCTCCTGCAGAGGAGCGTTTCCATCAACCCGTCGTTTCCCGATGCTCATCTTCAACTCGGAATCCTCTATACCCAGGTCCACCAATACCCCCCGGCCATCGAGCAGTACCGCGAAGCGATCAAATTGCAACCCAGCCTTGCCGACGCCCATTACCGGTTGGGCGAGGCCCTGGTCCGTTCCGGGAAGAAGGACGAAGCTCAGCAACAGTTTCAGATATTCTCCATGCTCCATGCCAAACAATTGGCAGAGACTGAAAAGCAGCGCCGTGAGATCAAGGAGTTTGTGCTGACCTCAAGAAGCCAGGACGCCGGGAAGCCTTGAAGTCCACTCCGGAGTTGAACCTGTTTGACCGGGGCTCAACCAGAACTTGTTCAACAAGCGCCTTGGTAGTGTCGCAGTTTGCTGTAGGCGCGACCCTCGTGGTCGTCAGCGGGCGGGCACAACGCCCGCGCCTACAGCAAACTGTACCATCACCCCCACTCCGCTTCACTTGATAATTTTTGTCACCCTGGTCTTCCGGCTACCGATGCCCTCCGTCTGCCACACTGCGGTGCCTAATCTCCGGTTCGTTGTGCAGAACGAACCGGAGCAACTTATTTGTGTTCAATAACTTCTACGGTTCGTTCTGTCATTTTTGAGCATCTTTTCTGTCTTGTATCCTTTGCGTCTTGCCTCACAGTAAGGCAAAAGGCTGGCCAAATCCGGATTTCTCCTCACCAGATTCTCCAGTACGAACGAAGGGCGGGGTATGAACCCCTGCCCTTCAGTTGCGGCAGCGAACTTGGTGTGAAATAGGTTCTTAGGGTTCGTTCCGAAAATAATGATGTACGCCGCTCTTTTCGGCGGGTTTGAAACCCTGCCCTTCAGTTGCGGCAGCAAACCGAGTGAGAAATGGGTTCTTAGGGTTCGTTCCGAAAATTTTAGTCGCGCTTGCCACTCCGGCCACCTCCGGGAAGCCCTCTGCCGGTTCCAAACCGTCATGGAATCCATACCATTCTAACCAAGGGCAGGGTGCATGGATTGAAAAAGTGCTTTGTCTCGATGCGATACATTGTATACAGGGGACAGGCGGCCCCTGCCTGGCATGGCAAGGCGTGTGTATGCCGCTTGGTTGGGGTGAGGGGCTAACATTCAAAAGGTTCTCCGCCGCACGCGGTACTCATAAGGCTGTCTCCATTCCCTGGAGCAAGTTTTTCTAAACAAAATGCTTGTGCCAGAAAAGACAGCATTTTTCAATTTGTTTGTGAGAAATGCGGGCTAATGGTGGCGGCGCTACGGCGCGGCACTTTTTGCGAGCGAAGTCTCGTAAAAAGCATAGTGCTTTGTTAGACGAATCCACTGGAGAGTACCCAAACGTTAGATTTCAAATTCATCTATCACAATGTAAATAAGTAACTTATATACTGAAACGAACAACATTGGTAAAATCATGGCGGCACTCGGAGCCAACGTGAGGAACCACTACTGTGGGGGCCCTACGCGGGGTGGTCGACAATCTCTTCAGTCTGTGGATTCCAATAAAGCTTCTTGCCGCCCCAGTAGGATTGGGCCGCCATGATCACTGCCAGGGCGTGCGAAAAGCCGTGGTCCACATTGGCATTCGGCTGCCGGCGGTCTCGCATGGCCCGCAGCCAGTTTTCGAGATGGGTGACGTCATCATCGGTGGGGCCGAGCGAATTGGGCGCAGGACCGCCAGGAACATGGACGATCTCAGCGCCTTCGCGGGGCAGGCCCATGCCAGGAACCTGGGTGTAAACGGGCCCGGAATCCCAGGGATCAATCTCCTGCCTGCCTCCCTCCTTGGTAACCACGAAGAGTGAAGCCCCCTCGCCGCCGTAATTCATAATCGTGCCGTCTCGCCCCTGAATGCGGCTAAAACTGCGGTAACTGTTTCCGAAAGTCGTTTTGTAGGTGTAAAGGAAACCCTTCGGATAGGTGAAGGCCGCCACGCAAGTGTCCGGGTTTTCCCGCTGGTCATTCCAGATGAAGATCCCTCCCTGCGCAACGGCGCTCGCCGGGTACGCCTCATCCATCCACAAGTGAACCAAATCGGAGCCGTGGCTCAGCCACTGGTCGAAAATACCGGAGGAGAAATCCTTGTACAAACGGAATTCCAGATAGACGTGCGGATCGAAAGGACGGTCTGGCTTGCCGAGCAGCCACCGCTTCCAGTCCGTATCCTGCTCCCGAAGTTGGGAAGGGCGGTCCTACGTCCACTGCTTCCATCCCGTACCCGATGTGTCCCGAAGCATTTCGGCGTTCACGCCCGTGTCGTGGTGGCGGAACCGCCACCGTTCCTCGTTCACGTTCCATTCCTGCTCGATGTGGACCACCGGCCCGATGCGGCCGGAACGTATGATGTCGCGTACCGCCAGCGGGTAAGGCTGGCTGCGGTGCTGGGTTCCCATTTGCACCACCTGTTTGGATGCCTTCACCGCGGCGCGCGCCGCTTTGGCCTCCTCCAGCACATTGGCAAAAGGCTTTTCCACGTAACAATCTTTGCCCGCCTGGACCACCTCGATGCAAAGCTTGGCGTGCTGGAAGTCGCCCGTCGCAATCATCACCCCGTCAATGTCCTTGCCGGCAAGCATCTCCTCCGAATACTGATATTGTCGCGGCTCAGCGCCGAAGAACTTCTTCACCTGCGCCGCCCGCCGCTCCCGCGCCAGACTCCACAGATCGCACACCGCCACCGTTTCCACCGGGGTCTGCCTGGATGCCAAGTGGACCATGTGCACGTGCCCCTCGCTGCGCGAGCCGCAACCGAGCTGCCCCAGCCGAATCCGGTCATTAGCGCCCAGAATGCGCCCGTACGACCGGGCCGTCTTCAGGGCCGCCGAAGCGCCCAGGAACGCTCCTCCCGCTTGTTTCACAAAGCTTCTGCGATCCATCTCCGGATTTTTTTCGTCCGTCATCATTTCCTCCGCTAACCCCAATGCTGTTCACTTAGGCTCCTCGGAACCCGATTCTCACTCGCCCTGTAGGGGCGACCCTTGTGGTCGCCCACGGGCGGGCACAAGGCCCGCCCCTACAGCGCGTGGAAATCGGCTGCCAATAGGATATTGGGCACCGGAATCGGGCGCTCGCCGCATTTTCCCGGCGTTCCTCATTCCTTCATGCCCGCCCCGGGCGCCGCAATTCCGAGGCTGAGGCTTCATCCAGAAAAACCGTGGCGTGGGGGTGGGTGCGCAGGATGGTAGCTGGGCAGGCGGTTGAAAGCGGTTCCTCCAGCACCCGCTTCATGATCCCCGCCTTCCGTTCCCCGGGAACCGAGACGATAAGCTCCGGCACGCGCATCAAGGCAGGGATGGTCAGCGTCAGAGCCTGCCGTGGCACCTCTTCCAGGCTGCCAAACCAGCCCTCCGCCACTTGCTGCTGGCGGCAGGTGCGGTCCAAGGAAACCACCTTCACGTCTACGGGATCCTCAAAATCCGCCTCGGCGGGATCGTTGAAGGCCAGATGCCCGTTCTCCCCGATGCCGAGCAGGCATAATTGCGGGACGTGGGCGCGGAGCAGTTCGGTGTATTCCGCACCGACGCGGGCGGCATCAGCGGACGAGCCGTCAATCTCATGAAACTCGCGCAGCGCAGCGTGACTCGTCAGTTGGGCGCGGAGGTAATGGCGGAAAGACGCGGGATGACTGGCGCTGAGGCCCAGATACTCATCCATATGGAAGCCCACCACATGCTCCCAGGGAAGTCCGGGAATGGCTACCAGCGCCCCGAGCGTTTCAAGCTGCGAGGCGCCCGTCGCGAAGATGACTCCGAACGACGGATGCGTGCCGGCAAGCCTTCGGAGGCTCTCCGCCGCCGACCTGGCCGCAGCTTCGCCCGCAGCTTGGCGGCTGCCATGAACCTCCACTTTCAACTGATCCACCTTCAAGATGGTTGCACCCACTCCGCTCTCACTCCTCTCAGTCCACTGCATGTCTTCGAGGCACGAAGATAGAGATACAACAGGCACGAAGATGATGTCAAAAAAAGTTTTCACGCTTTGATGATTTGTTTTCCAGGCAAGGTGCCATCAAATCGTTATGCCAGCCCTGCACGTCAATATTGCCGTGGGGGGAATTGCCCGTGGGGGTCATCCTTTCCCAAGACTCTGGCGCGCGGCGGCGTCTGTTTCAAGCGCGGGCAAGCCTGTCAAACTCAATCGCCCGCCGGAAGGATCCCTGGGAACCAGTGCAGGGCATTGTCGTGGTAGAGCTTGCGGAGAATGGGCTGAGGCAGATCAAGCCCCTGCACCTTGCGGCCCTGATAATCCAGAGTGTCATTCGTCGCGAAGAATCTCCAATCGCGCGCGTAATGATTCTGCCAATCCATGACCGTTGCCTGCGGGTCATTGCCGGGAAAAAATTCAAAATCGGTGGCGTAGAGCAACCGGTCCTGGTATTTGGCAATGAAAGCAATGATGTTGGCGCGGGGTTGCATCATCAGGTAGGGCATGCGGGCGGCGATATCGACGGCGAAATTGGGATAGCGGTCCAAATGCTGGGCGATCTGGCTGAAATCGGCTTCCATACTTCCCAAGTGTGCGCCCACTACGCGCAGGTCCGGATTTTCTTCCAATAGATGGTCGCGCGCCCGTAGGATCGCCTCTTTGGAGGCAGGATGGGACTTCTGATCCATGTACCACTCGGGGTGCTTCATATAATAGGAGTAGTCCGGGGCCTTGGGATTGGGAGGTTCCCACAAGGTATTGGGATCCGCAACATGAGCGATGAGGGTTTTGTGGTGTGCGGCAATATCCTTGTAGATGGGCTCGAAGATGGCATTATCCGGCAGGATGTAATGTCCCTTCGCATCCTTAATCTCCATGCCGATGTTCTTCCAGATTTTTACGGCAATGGCCCCCTGATCAAAATTGTGGTTGATCTGGCGAATGACGGCTTGAGTGAAACCGGGCTCTCTGAATTTGAACGGATCAAAAGTGGTGCATAACGCTGCCTGGTTACTGCTGGCGTGGACCACTTCCAAGGCGTCATGGATTTCGAGCGGCAAGTCTTTTTGGAACGAGCTGTGATCGTCGTCAACGCAGATGTCCAGAATGTGCAGATGGAGCCTTTGCAGCATGGCGTCAAAGGCCGGATTATTTTGAAAGACGTGAGTGTGGGTATCAATAGGTCCAAGGGCGGAAAACGCCTGAAGCTCGCTGTCAGAAAAAGGGCCACGGACCGGGGTGTTGGCTGACGATGCGGATGCGCGTGATGATTGGGTTTGCCGTCTGCCGCACGACTCCGCCGCCAGGGCGAGCATTAGCAAGATCAAAAGTTTTTTCATATTTTACCTTCCGGGCACGGATCCTTCCCGCGCGTATTTGCGAATTAGCGTCCCGGCCGTCTGCTGGCGCGACGCTCGACGAGAGCCGGATTTCCATGCCCTGTCGGCCGCCGCCGGGATATTCCTACCCAGGAATTCTCGTTGAGTCGTCATACCTTCAGAACCGGGCCTGAAACGGTCATGCTTTGCGCCGGACGAAATTATAACGGCGTTGTCCAGCCGTGCAAAGCGCGATTCTGGTTCTTTATCCGTTCCACAGTTATGACGAAGCCTCTTGCGTCGGACAATTTTCGCCGAACGCCTCATCCCTACCCAAATGGAACGTGGTGAACAGGTAGGCGTATTCCTGGTTTGGGGCAGGAGGCAGAACCCAGAATTGGCTTGACCGCCGCCGGGATAGTGGACTATTTCGTAAATTATAGCCGTTCGGCGGGGTTGGTGCAGACCTTCCGTGGTCTGTTCGCTGCAAGGTGCATCAAGGGACCACGATCGCAGACCCCGAGGGGCAGCCCCGGCCCACCAAAGAGCCGAAGGAGCATAGGAGACATCCAGGGGCAGGCGGTGTTCTAAGGGTATGTGGGGGAGTGGAGCCCAGCTTCGGCGCCCCCCCTTGTAAAACTGGCTTTCCTGCAACCGGCGCCGACATGGCAAAACGATGTCGCCGCCACCCGCGTATGTGGTGTCGTCAAACTGTGACACTGGCTGGCGCAGACCCTTGCTTGGGTCTGCCATCTTCCCCGTTTCACGATTGCGTTATTCGTCCCCCGACCACGCGTGCGAGAGCGGGGGTGGCTGCGTCGCGACCCACACACCTGAGAAGGGCTGCGCCAGCCGGCCTCTTGCCTGCGGTTTTAGATCCAGGGTTCTGTTATACTCCCCTCGTAGTCGCGTGCGAGGACGCCAACGCTTCGGCGAAATGGGATGAGGCCAAGCGAAATGCTGGGGTTGCGCACTCGCGGAAAGGGAAGACTCCCGGGATAATCCTCAACAGCATAGGCCGACGAGGCGTGCTCAACGGTCTTGAAGTCAACCTTAGGGGAATTGGACTATGAAGAACCCATCTAGCGGAGCGTCTGTCCAACGGATTTCCGTGATCGTTCCCAAAAACCCTTTTGTTCTTCCAGATCTGCAACAAAAGAAACACTGTCTTTGTGCCCTGGATGTCACGAAGCTCATGGAATGGTGGCCGGGGACGCCTCATTCTCCTCACCGCAACCCGGGAAAGGTAAAGGCTATCCAGCGGTCGTTGGAGTGGAAACGAGTCGCGCATATCGCAGCTTACCTACTTCAAAAGGAAATAGTCGATGTCCCAAGTAAGTTGGACAAATACTTTTGCAAGATTTACGAGCCAAAAAAGAATGAACCTGGCCGCGAATGGCCCCCCGGCGTCGCAGGTGTTATCACGCCGGTCAAGAGTGAGTTTCCGACCTTCTCCAACGTACTTCTGCACGTGAACGGTGCCGAAATCAAACCCGCTGAGGATCCCGAAGCCGGCACGCTGACTTTCGATGCGAACAGTGACAGTCTTAACTTTTCGGTAATCGATGGTCAACACCGGATAAATGGGGCATATTTCGCAGTAAGACTTCTCCAAGAAGAGAAGCCGAACGCTAAATGGGATATACCAGCAGAAGTGTTTCTCGATCTGGATGCACCCGACGAGCCGCCCCGGAAGCAAGCGCAGATTTTTATCGATGTGAACTTCAACCAGAAGAAGGTTGATCGCTCCCTCGTCGCCGATCTCTACCCCACTGCACGCGGAAATCGGGAAGCACTCGACGATAAAGAGCGAGCGCAAGATATCGGCCGAAGGCTAATGTTGGAGACAGGCCCGCTAGTAGGAATGATCCAAATTCCAGGCATCAAGTTCGGCGTCAAAGATGTCATTACTCTAGCAACTCTGAACAACGCGGTTGAAGACATTCTTCCCGCATTACTGAAGTGTGGGATCCGGGGACTTGAGATGCAAACCGAGTTCTTGGCACAATGCCTCAAGGCATGGCTGGAAGCATCGGGTCGTTTTGAGACCACGAAGGCGCTGAAGCACAAGGAACTGAATCCTGAAAACGTTGCTTATCAGGGAAGGGTGCTTGTTTCAATCTTGGATTTGATGCCGGCGATGCTGTGGAAACTACAACATGCGAAGACAGCGTTTATCTCAGCAGATGCTCAACAAGCCCTCACACAGTGGTTGAAAGAGACCGCAGATCGAGCCGGCTTGCTAAGAGACGGTGTGTTTATTGAGAAGAAGGAATTCAAAAACCAAAAGTACCTTGGCAGCGGTGGCATCGGATTGTTCCGCAATACCCTTTGGGCAGCATTTGGAGCAAAGCACGATCTCCGCCGGACAAAGCCGGAGAAGATCTCGGAGATCGCAAACGACATGCGGTCAAAGGTGCATAAAGCTCTCGGGATCTGAACTTATGGATGACGAGTTATTGAGCCGAGTACAGATCATGTTTGCTGATCTAAATCAGCGGAGTGCCGCGGGTGCCTTTCCCGCGCCGGAAACGTTATCGGTTTTGCTTTCGAACCAGGTTGACCCATCATCTCCGACTATAGTCGTTGCCGCGCGACCGCAACTCTTGACTTACTTTGCGACGGCAGCTGTTGAAATGTGGCTCAGATCCGTGCACAGCTTTCTGATCTCGGTCTCACTAACGAAGGCGAGCCCAATCTGGGCTTCTGTTGCAGGTTACTATTCCAGTCACTATTCGGTTCGGGCGTTTGCCCACCTTTTTGGCGTTTTTCAACTTCACAAGAAGAGACGGATTGTCAGTCTTGACAAAGAAGGAAATCGCCTTGTCTTTCGCATCGAAAAAAAGAATGGGGGAGATCGAGAGCACAAGTTCTACTGGAAATGTGCGAGTGAGCACCCTCAACTTGCCGGCGACCCATTTTTCTATCCAAACCGTGATGATCAACCAGAGTCGGATGGTGCCCACAGAAACAAGGCAAACTATTCAGACCATGTTGATCAGTTCCCTGTCTTCCAACCTCTTGACGCACAGTTTCTCAGCGACAGAGTTGAGCGGATTTCAAATATCGAATTCTCGGATGTGCAAGTGCCGAGAGCAAATCACTTCCCCGACATTGACAACGTCCAGATCGTTGCATATCACCGACTCGTAAAATTTCGACAGCTTGTTGATAAGGCCTTGAGCACAGGGAATCGATTCTGGAAGGTCCAGCGGAATCCGTCCTGGTGTCCGGACACGATGAAGTTTAGTGTTGTAGAATCGGTGTTTGTGGCTCTGTACGCGAGATAAGATTGAAATACATGGGCTCAAAGCGCATGATGCTGCAAAATGGACTGGGAGAATTGATCTCTGAGTGCGCTCCTAGGGCCAGCCGCATTGTAGATCTCCTCTGCGGCGCGGGATCAGTTGCTTGGTTTGCAGCAGAAAAAACCAACTGCCCGGTGCTTGCTATCGATCTTCAAGATTACGCTGTTACCTTGGCTCGTGCCGTCGTGGGTCGGGACGCTCCGCTCGATCCGGTAAAGCTATCAGATGCGTGGCTTCCGGTCGCTAAGAGACATAGAAACAGATGTCGGCTGTGGCATCGGGCAAGCAAATTGGAGGACAGAAGCACGAAGCGGCTGGTCGAATCCGCGCGGGAAATCTGCGCCATGCCATCATCGATAGGTCCGATCTGGAACGCCTACGGCGGCTATTACTACAGCCCAGCACAAGCGTTGACACTAGATTACATGCTGCGATATCTGCCCGCGAATGTAACAAGCCGAGTTGCGTGCCGAGCCGCAGCAATATGGGCCGCCAGCAAATGTGCTGCGGCTCCGGGACACACTGCCCAGCCGTTTCGACCTACCAGAAGTGCAGGGCGCTTCATACGGGAGGCGTGGCAGCGCGATCCTCTGGTAGATGCCAAGGCAGCTCTGGCGAAAATCTGCCCGCGGCATGCAAGGGTGACCGGTGAATCCCTTAGATCAGATGCTCTGGAAATTGCGCCCACACTTACACCCAAGGATTTAGTTATTGTTGACCTCCCCTATTCAGGAGTACAGTACAGCCGCTTTTATCACGTGCTTGAAACTATCGCCCGTGGCACCTGTGGTCCAGTCGAAGGCGCCGGTCGATATCCTGCTATTCAAGAAAGACCCCAGTCTTCCTTCTGCAATAAGTCCGAATCAAAAACATCTCTCGACAAATTGCTGAGCACCTTGGCCACTGCGGGCTGCAGTGTGATTCTCACTTTTCCCTCGGGCGAATGCAGCAACGGTCTCTCCGGACAAATAGTTACTGAAATGGCTTCGACTCGATTTGACATCCGAAGGAGAATCGTTAAAACCAGCTTCAGTACGTTGGGTGGAAACAATGCAATCAGGAAAGCGCGAAATTCCGCGGACGAACTCCTGTTGCATTTGCAACCAAATAAGAAACTTCAGCCTGTATCCTGAACCGCGGGCGGCGAATCCATGCCGTTGTTTGGCGTAGGTGCGATTAGTGAGCGCCCAGCCGGTGCGTGACCGTACGAGATTGATACCGTTGCGCGGTTAAATGTGTAGTGCCACAACCGCCTTTTCCAGAACGGCCAGCACTGTGTTTGTGCTTGCAGCCGCGCGTTCGCAATCCAGTGAAAACCGAATCATCTGCCGCGGGGCCGCAGAATCGGGGTTCATCGCCTTGATCACGTGTGACGGCTCGTCGGAATCAGCGAGGCACGCCGAACCGGACGAGGCGCAGATGCCTTCCTTGTCGAGCAGGATGAGCGGCGCTTCGGATTCGATGCCCTGGAAGGTAATGTTGGCGGGTAGCCACGGTCAATCTGCTTCTGATTGACCGTGGGGCTGGCCTCCGTTGCAAAGCCCACGGACAGGAATGCACTGTCCGAGGCTACACGCTAAGCATGGCCCGCTGCATCTCGCCGCCACAGCGGCGAAAACCTGCAAATTCTTATCGTCCCGTGATAGGATTCGTGCTGCCCGTGCGGGGAAGGGCTCCGTCAAACGGCGAAGAAATTCAGAAGGAGAGTAAAGTCATGGAGAAATTCCGGTTCAAATTGGCGGTGCGCGCGGTGCTGCCGCTGATGATGCTCGGCGCGCTGGCCGCTCCGGCGGCAGCGCAGCAGTCAAAGCTCGCCGCCACACCCCCGATGGGGTGGAACAGTTGGAACCATTTCGCTTGCAAGGTGAATGATGCCGTGGTGCGCGCCGCTGCGGACGCCATGGCATCGAACGGCATGGAAGCGGCTGGCTACCGCTACATCAATATTGACGATTGCTGGCAGGGCCAGCGTGACTCGCGCGGCGTGATTCACCCCAACTCAAAATTCCCAGACATGAAGGCGCTGGGCGCCTATATTCACAGCAAGGGTTTGAAGTTCGGCATCTATTCCTCTCCCGGCCCGAAGACCTGCGCGGGGTATGAAGGCAGCTACGGGCATGAGCAGCAGGATGCAATGCAGTACGCGGCTTGGGGCGTGGACTACCTGAAGTACGATTGGTGCAGCGCGGACCATGTCTACAAACGCCAGGATATGCCGGCCGTCTATAAGAAGATGCACGACGCGCTGGTGCGATCCGGGCGTCCCATCGTCTTCAGCCTTTGCCAGTACGGGATGCGGTCGGTTTGGGAATGGGGCGCTTCGGTGGGAGGCAATTCCTGGCGCACCACCGGCGACATCTATGACAATTATGATCGTATGGTTTCCATCGCCCACACCCAGGATGGAATAGAACCCTATGCCGGGCCCGGCCACTGGAACGATCCAGACATGCTTGAGGTGGGCAACGGCCACATGAGCCACGACGAAACCGTCAGCCACATGAGCATGTGGTGCATGATGGCCGCGCCATTGCTGGCCGGGAACGACCTTGCCGCCATGAACGCGCAGACCTTGGCCATTTTGACCAATCCCGAAGTGATCGCCATCGATCAGGATCCCAAAGGTGCGCAAGGACGCTGGGTGTGGCAGGTTGGACCTTACGAAGTTTGGGCCAAGCCGCTGGCGGACGGCTCCACAGCCGCCCTGTTGATCAACCACGGTGAGGATACGGAGCGTATTACCGCCAACTTTAAGGACATCGGCGTAAGCGGGACCAAAACAGTGCGCGATCTTTGGGCCAGGAAAAACCTCGGCAAGTTTACCGGCAGCTTCTCAGCCAGCGTGCCTCGGCATGGCGGGGTATTGGTGAGAGTGTATTGAGATTTGCGGTCATCTTCGACGTGGATGATTCTTATCCTTTCCTTCGAGACCGGCAGAGCACAGTTTCAACCGTGTCTGCCGGTTCGTCCCCCCTCACCGCTGCCCTCTCCCCGCCTGCGGGGAGAGGGTGACGCGAAGCGGTGGGTGAGGGGACCTCGTTAGACAATACGCCGTTATTTCCGAACGGACCTTAAGTGAACAACATTGAGTTTGAGGCCGGAGCGGTCAGGTTGAAAAACGGACGCGGTGTGATGTTGGTTTGCGGTCTTTTGTTCTGCTTGCCGCTTGGCGCGCAGGATTTCAATAACTCGCAGAATTTCTACCCGCCACAGAACGAACAGATTCCTGGCCCGGCCAATGCCGGGGCAACCCACGGAATGTGTTGCGCGCAAGGCGCGCAAGAACCGGTGACGCGGGAATCGTTTCAAGCGTGGCTCGCCACCCTCCAGGCTTGGCGGCTCGAGCACTTGATTCGCATGGGTTACACCGGGGCGCAATACGACCGCCCGGAATTGAAGTGGACGCAGTCAAGTTTTATCCAGCCGCAGATGATGATTCAGGACCGCTATTTCTACGATCCCCAATCGGGCCATTACACCGTGGATCGTTACCTGGCGGACCTCAAGCGCCGCTACGGAGGGATCGATGCCGTGCTGATCTGGCCGTCGTATCCGAATCTGGGCGTCGATGACCGCAACCAGTTTGACCTGGTCCGCGACATGCCGGGAGGAATCGCCGGGGTAAGAGAGATGGTGGAGGAGTTTCATCGTCACGGCGTTCGAGTGCTGTTTGCCTACAACCCGTGGGATCGCGGAACACGGCCGGAGGCGCGGCCCGATTGGGAAGCGTTGGCCCGGCTGATGGCCCAGGTCGGCGCTGACGGAGTCAATGCCGACACCATGCCGGCCGTGCCGCCCATTTTCCGCACGGCCTCGGATCAGACGGGCCACCCGATTGCCTTTGAGCCGGAGAATGGGCTGAGTGGAGATGTGGACATTGCGCTCGGGTGGAACAATCTGAGTTGGGGTTATTGGAAATATCCGTTTGAGCCGATGGTCAGCAAAAACAAGTGGCTCGAACCGCGCCACATGGTCAACGTCTGTGACCGCTGGGCCCGCGACAAGACGGAGAGCCTGCAAGCCGCCTTTTTCAACGGCGTGGGATACGAGAGCTGGGAAAATATTTTCGGAGTTTGGAATTCCATCACCGATCGGGATGCCGAAATCCTGCGCCGGATGGGCACGATCCAGCGCGCCTTTGCCGGCCTTCTGATCAGCCCACTGTGGGAACCGCACACGCCGGTGCTGCAATATGGCGTTTTCGCCAGCAAGTTTACCGGCGCCGTAAAGTCTTCAGCCGATCACAAGACCCTGTGGATGATTGTGAACCGCAATGAATACGCCCTCGCCGGCCGGCAAATTCAGGTCGCCTATCATGCTGGCCTGCGCTACTACAACGTGTGGCGCGGCGTCGAACTAAAACCCGAGTTGACCGGCGGCATTGCGACGCTCAGTTTTTCTCTGGAGCCGCAAGGCTATGGCGCGATTCTTGCGGCGTCCCAACTTTCTCCAAGTGAGCAGCAACTCCTGAAAGTGATGAACCGGCTTTCCAGCCGTCCTCTTGCCAGCTTCTCGTCCCAGTGGCATTTCCTGCCGCAGCACATCGTTAAGATCGCGCCGACCAAACCAGCCCAAACTGCGCCCCGGGGCATGGTGGCCATTCCTGGCGGCGACTTCGACTTCCAGGTCTCCGGGATTGAGGTTGAAGGGGGAAATCAGGTGGGGGTGGATGTCCAAATGCCGTGGGAGGACTCTCCCCGGCGCAGTCACCGGCATCGCATGTATATCAAGGCTTTTTTCATGGATCGCACTCCCGTCACCAATGCCGAGTTCAAGAAATTTCTCGACGCCACTCAGTATCATCCCAAGGACAGCCACAATTTTCTGCGAGACTGGCGCAACGGAACATTCCCGGTGGGCTGGGCACACAAGCCGGTCACGTGGGTTTCATTGGAAGATGCTCGCGCCTACGCGGCCTGGGCCGGAAAGCGGTTGCCCCACGAATGGGAGTGGCAGTATGCGGCCCAGGGACCAGACGGGCGAATGGTTCCGTGGGGAAATCAATGGGATTCAAGCGCTGCGCCAGCGCCGGACAAGGGCCGCGCCTTGCGCGAGCCGTCCGATGTGGGGGCAACGCC
Source organism: Terriglobia bacterium (assembly GCA_035531475.1). Lineage (GTDB taxonomy): Bacteria > Acidobacteriota > Terriglobia > UBA7540 > UBA7540 > CALCEB01. The sequence continues at coordinate 7,462 of DATKST010000061.1, read as the reverse complement.
GAAAGGCGCCAGTCCCTTCGGCGTGATGGACATGGTCGGCAACGTCTGGCAGTGGACCGACGAGTACCGGGACGCGCACAACCGGGCCGCAATCTTACGCGGTGGCAGTTACTATCAACCCCAAGGGTCAATCTGGTATTTTCCCCAGGCTTACAAACTCAACGAACACGGAAAATATCTGCTAACGGCTCCGGGCATCGACCGCTCCGGCACGATTGGCTTCCGCTGCGTGGCTGACCGGCGATGAGAGGCCGTAGGGTCCGGCCCTTGGGCCGGCCTGTTGCCACATGGTTTAGGCCGAAGGTCCGGCCCTTGGGCCGGCCTTGTTGGTGCGCCATTGAAGGCCGGGGCTTGCCCCGGCCCTACATCGCTCTATCTGCCGCACACCCCGGCGCGCACTATTGGCTTTCGAGGAGGATTGGCTCAGCGCCAATTTGAACTGTGGATCCGGAGGAAATTGGAGTGACGCCCCCCGCCAGGTCCTGGTACTGGGTGTAGGAGGAACTGGGGGTATAGCTGGAGGTGGTACAGTTTCCGTTGCTGCACGTCTGCGAAGCATCCCAAACCGCCTGTGCCGTGACGTTCCCAGGTTTGGTGAAGTTACAGGTCCAAACGCTCCCAGCGGAAGAGCAGGAGCTCTTCATCGTTGCGCCCACCATCCATTTGTAGACGGTTCCATAGGCGATTCCGGCTGCGTTCGTCCCGGTTCCGGGAAGCCAGAGGGATCCAAACGCGCGGTTGCCATACTGATACCAGTAAAGTCGCGAGACGCCGTTGGACCATTGCACCAGGTAGAAGCGGGCCAGAAATGCTGCCTCCTGGTTCGGGTCCGGAAGGTTTGAGTCGCGGCCCCAGTCACTTTCGGTATCCCACAAGGGCTTGGCGGAAAGCCCGGCAGAGCTCCTGGAACTGGCCAGATCCTGCACCGTGGATGCAATATTTTCAGGGGCGCTCAAGCCATTCGCGCTCAGATAGCCGTGGAAAGTTACGACGTCCGCATAGGTATTTCCTCCGGCAGCCAGGTATTGGGTCATCCACTGCGCGGCGCTCAGTCCGGACCCACCGTCAACCGGGCTGGGTGTGGTCACCAGGGCTGAGGGGTCTGTAGCCTTGATAATGGTGCTGGCATCTTTGGCCATCCGAACGAGTTGAGCCATCGTGCCGTTCCATTTCTTCGGCAGGCTGGGCTCATTCCAAATGTCCCATGAGGTTATGTGGGCATTGGGACTGCTGGCGCTGTGGTTGACGATGGCGGTAACAAAGTCCCGCCAGTGCTGGTCCGTCCCGGTCCCGTCGGGATTCAAATCGTTCGGCGGATCACAGGAGCCCGGGAGCGAGCTGGGACCAGCACAAGTCTGATCGTTGGGGTTCGAAGAGGCCCAGGGTGGGGTTTTCCCAAACGTATAGAGAATGTCCGTAACCCCATGCTGTTGCGCGATTTGCAACCAAGCGTCCAATTTGGAGAAATTGTAGACCCCAGCGGCGGTATTGGAGTCTTGCCAGTTCGTTCCGTCGTCCCACAATCTGAGGCTGCCAAATGAGAATGATGGCCACGGTGCGGCCGGGCTAGGTGGCAATACATTTGAGAATATGTCCAAGCCAAAATATTGTGTGGTGATACTTTGACCGGACCCCGACCCTGAACCCGACCCTGATCCAGACCCTGACGATCCGGGCGGAGTTGTCACCGTAGAGTTTGATCCGCCGCATCCGAGAATCAGGATGCAGGCAATCCCAATAAGGGTCAATCTGACTGAAAGCAATAGGCTTCCTTGTTTTTCCTCTCGAGTCCTTGATCCCGCGCCACCTGAAGATTTCGTGTGTGTTGCCGTTTCCATTGTTACCCTATCCTTCCATGAGTCCGTATGGACCAAAGAAATGAAATGTTACGTTTGCCGCCCCAGAGTCAAGGGCAAATCCTTTGGGCTAGTTTCCCCCGCCTGAAGCCATCAGCTGCGTTGATGTGACCTTCATGATGATTACAACACGGCCTGAAGGGGAGTGTTGCGGTATTTCTCGATGACACCTGATGCTTTCCTCATTCTAATTGCCGGATAGTAGGCTAAGAGCAGGCTGCAGTCCTATCGAAAGACGGCGAGCACGCCTGCCGTAAATACAACACATAAAGGGCATTATTCGGCTCTTTCACACAATCTCTTGCGAATCTCCTCCGAGCTAATTGATGCAGTTTGGCGCCGAACGGCTTCAAAGAAGCCCGGCGGCAGGTGGCGGCCTTATTCTGCATTCCCGCCATGTGGCGGTGGAGACCTGAGTCAAAACCCAAAACGGTCCCCTTTCCGTCGATTGCCTGGAAACGCTTCCGGTAACTCCAACCACTGTGCAAACAAGGCAGAAGCGGATTTCGGTGTTCCGGGAACCTCCCACGCCATGCCTTTAGAATCAAGATGATACAGGTGAACAAAATGCAGCTTGACATGATTCGCTCTCGTGTGCTACTTTTGCGGGCATAAACTCTACCTGACAACGGGTGGCGCAAACGAAGTGGTCACGTTTGCTTGAAATCCTGGAATAGGCTGCAATGAATAGGAAACGGGGAATCTTTCTAATGTCAGTATCAAAGCTCCCGGGTTGCTTGGCGGGGTTTGTGTGCCCCGTCTCGGCCTAGGAGCCACAGGCCAGCCTTGTCATCAAGGCCACGCATCATGACGTTTCCCCCGTCGCTGCAGGAGATGAGCTCGGCACCGGAGGCTCCCGGCCCCGGGAGCTTGGCGTCGTGAACAAGCGGGGCTGCGCCGATGGGGTGGAACCTGCGCTTCACATCCATGTGCTCATGAATGGCTGTCAACGTGGGGGGGAACAGGCATCAATACGGGAGGAAGAATGCGCTTCAGCCAGTATCGGTATTTCTTAATACAGTGTGGAATTCTGGGGTGAAGGAAGGGTTAATCCGGGGGATAACCCCATCAGGAGGGGAAAGAGCCATGAAATATCAATGGGGGTTGGGGTCTATCTTCGGAGGGCCGGCGTTGGCAGCAGTTTTAATGCTGGCTATGGGTTCGTGGGTGCGCGCCCAGAATTGTTTTACCGTGAGTCCTTCGAATCTGCAGATCAACTTCGCAAATGTCGCCGTCGGCACTCGGAGTGCTCAGGTTCAGCCCATTACGATCACTAATGTTAGTTGTCCGTCCAGCATCACCATCACCACCTTCAGCCTCTCGCCCGGTGAGTTCCAGTTGGACTACGGATTCGCCCCTCTCACGATTTACAAGGGGCACGGCATGCAATATGGCATTTCCTTCGTTCCTGACTCGGCGCAGAACTTCCAAGGGACATTCACGGTGACCGTGCAGGGCTATAGCCCCGTGGTGGTGACTCTGTCGGGCGCAGGTTTCACGACCGGCGCCGCAACCAGCATCAGCCCCTCCAGCTTGACCTTCACGAATCTGCGCGTCGGAAACCGGCATTTCCCGCAGACCGTAACCTACACCAACACCGGAACCTCGCCGCTGCAAGTGAAATCCGTTTATGCCGAGCCTCCATTCTCCATCGAGGGCTTCACCCAGCCGGTTGTTTTGCAACCTGGGCATTCGCTTCCGGTTCAGGTTGAGTTTTTGCCCACCTACGTTGGCTCCTACACGGGAGCTCTGGTGATGACCAGCGACGTGCTCCCGCCCAAAACCGTACCGCTGACGGCAACCGCGATTGCGACGACTCCTTTGTCGATCACAACTTTCCCTGTGCTACCGTCCGGCACGGCCGGCTTCGCCTACCTCACGACGCTTCTGGCGGCGGGTGGCACCGCGCCTTATAGCTGGAGCCTCGCCACCGGGGCAAATCTTCCGCAGGGTCTTTCTCTGTCCAGTTCGGGAACCATCACGGGGACGATGAGCGCCGGGACTCAAGTAGGGAATCACCGGGTGACGGTCGAAGTCACGGATTCCAGCACGCCCCCAAACACCACGACTTCCGTGCTCAGCTTGCCGGTCGCGGCCCCCAACGGAGCCGAGTGCAACAACATCATTTTCGATGTCCCCGGAACCAACAATCCCATTGTGCCGATCAACGATCTTGGAGCCGGTTACTACCAGGGCGCGGAGGGCGGGCTGTACTTGAACGGCAGCAACATCATGCCGGCCAGCCATGATGCGGATGGTGTGAACTTTGCCCAATCCATACAGCCGCTCGACGCCAACGGCAACCCTGACCCCAATGGAAAGATTGGCCTGCTTTCCGTCGGACTCTCCGTTACGTTCGATACATTCGGCCAATTCATCCAGGCTGGTGTGGGCGACCCTTCATTGAATTCTCACTTGGTGTTTGTTCCCGGAGCGCAGCCTCGCCTGGGCGCTCCGTACTTTGCAAATCCTGGCGGCGCGGGCTGGAGCGCCATCATGGATTATTTCCTGCCCCAATCGGGGGTGACGGCAAACCAGGTGCAAGCCGTTTGGTTTGAAGATATCGATGCCGGTCCGAACGGAACTTTCCCCGGAGACATGACAACTCTCGAGAGCCAATATATTTCCATTGCTCAGAATCTCCATACCTTCTTCCCCAACTTGAAACTTGCGTACTTCAGCACCCGTTTCTATTCAGGGTACTCGAACGGTTTGCCAGTCTCGCCCGACCCCGAAACCTACGCCTACGAAACCGGGTTTGCCGTCCAGGCCGTTATCCAGGATCAGATCAACGGCGACCCGGCATTGAATTACAATCCCGCCAGCGGCCCGGTGTTGGCGCCGTGGATCGCATGGGGACCTTATGACTGGGCGAATGGCATGCTGGCGCGGAGTGATGGGTTGGTGTGGCCTTGCAGTGATTTTGAACCCAACGGCACGCACTTGGTTGACGCCGCCAAGCAGGCGGAAGCCAGCATCCTCCTCAACTTTTTTAAAACCACGGACACCACCTTGCCCTGGTTTCTGGTGCCGACACAGAGTTTAGCGCACCGGGCACGTCCCTTCCGCCCCAGGAAGGGACGATAAATCGGGGCGCATACGAAGAGGGGGGAGAAGATGCGAAGACTTAGCCGAAACTGTGAAAGTGTTTTGGGCTTTACGGTTCTTGGACTTTTCAGCCTGGCCGTCCTGTTCAGTCTCGCCGGGCCCGGCCGTGGCGCTCAGCCCCAGCGCCCAGCGCGTCCCCCGGCTCCGGCCGGTATCAACGTTATTCAGCACATCGTTTTCATCATCAAAGAAAACCGGAGCTTTGATAACTACTTCGGACAATTTCCAGGAGCGGATGGCGCCACCACTGGAATTACCTCCACCGGCCAAGTGATTCCCCTCCGGCACACCCCGGACCAGGTAGGAGACATCGGTCATGACTGGCCTTCCGCCATTAACGCCATGGATGGCGGTAAAATGGACCACTTTGACCTGATCGCAAGGGGCAATGTCAACGGCGAATATCTTTCCTATTCACAACTCACTCAGGCGGATATTCCCAATTACTATACCTATGCCCGGCAGTTTGTCTTGGCCGACCAGATGTTTTCCTCTCTGCACGGCCCGAGCTTCCCGAATCACTTGTACACCATTGCGGCCCAGTCCGGCGGCGTCATCAGCGTCCCTCTCAACAACACTTTTAATTGGGGCTGCGATGCTCCGGGAAATACTTCAGTCCAGGTTCTGGATAATTTGGGGGATATTTCGGACGTCTTCCCTTGCTTCGATTTCCCAACTCTGGCGGACAACCTGGACACGGCGGGGATCGATTGGAAATATTATGCGCCCCCGGAGAATGCCAGAGGGTACCAATATTCAACTTATGACGCGATCAACCACATTCGCAATTCATCACTCTGGTCACAGCACGTCGTGCTGGACACCCAGTTCGTGACCGACGCGGCCAATGGCAATCTGGCGCCGGTGAGTTGGCTTGTAACCGGAAACAACAGCGAGCATCCACCCAACAGCACGTGCCAAGGTGAAAACTGGACGGTGGCGCAAATTAACGCCATCATGCGCGGCCCGGACTGGAATAGCACCGCAATATTCCTAGTCTGGGACGACTTCGGAGGATTCTATGACCAGGTCAAGCCGCCTAATTTCGATCAATACGGTCTCGGCCCTCGTGTGCCGCTGATCATTATTTCGCCCTATGCCCGGCCCGGCTATATTTCTCATACCCAATATGAGTTTTCCTCGGTCCTCAAGTTCATCGAGGATCGTTTTAATCTGCCGTCACTCACCGAACGCGACGCCGCTGCCAATGACACCACGGATAGCTTTGATTTCACCCAGCAGCCGCTTCCTCCCGTGATCCTCAGTCCGCAGACTTGCCCGATTAATGCGGCCGCGGACATCTATTATGGAGGCCAGCAGGTCGGCACCGCCAGCCCTGCTTATGCGTTGATGTTGACAAATATCCGAACCGTCCCGATCACCGTTTCCAACGTCGCCGCGACCGGGGACTTCAAGCAAACGAACGGCTGCAAGACGCTAAGTGTGAACGCAACTTGCAAGATCAATGTCACCTTCAACCCGACGCAAACGGGGCCGCGCACGGGCACTCTAACCATCACGGATACTGACGTCACAAGCCCGCAAACCGTCACGCTGACGGGGACGGGCGGCGAAGTCACTCTCTCGAACTCGCTGTATCCCGGAGCCAGCTTTGGGACTGCCCTGTTAGGCTCCAGTTCCAAGTCGCAGGTCAAGCTGACGAATGGCGGAACTTCGGCCCTATCCATTACCGCCGTTAGGACGTTTGGAGACTTTTCGCAGACCAATAACTGCAAGAACAGTGTTCCGCCCGGCGGCACCTGCAGGATCTTCCTCACCTTCACGCCGGTAACCACCGGCATCCTATACGGAAACCTTGCGCTTTCCGATAGTGACCCTTCAAGTCCTCAAACCGTGCGGCTTCGCGGCATCGGCACTCAGGTTTCTCTGAACCCTTCGACCCTAGCCTTTGGCAATCAGGTTATAAACACGACCAGCTTGCCGCAGACTGTCACCGTAGAGAACACGGGCTCCACGATGCTGAACATCGGCAGCATCGCGGCCAGCGCCAATTACGCGCAAACCAATAACTGTGGTTCGTCACTTCCTTCAATGGCATCCTGCGCTGTTATGGTCACCTTCACCCCGACCCAAACCGGCAGTCTTCCCGGTACGCTTACCTTCATTGACAGCGATGCCACCAGCCCGCAGACGTTGAACATGTCCGGAACTGGAGTGACGGCGCCTGCCCAGGGCAGCCACTTCAAGTAATGTCAATTACGACCCGGTGATGGCCCCGTGGCTGGCGTGGGCGGACTACGACCGGGCCAATGGCATGACGCCGCGCAGCGATGGCCTGGTCTGGGGCTGCCAGGACTTCTTGTATGACGGCACCCATCATTCCGACCCCGAGGGCCGCGAGAAGGCGGCCAACCTGCTTCTGAATTTTTTTGGGACGGATGATGCGGCGGCGCCGTGGTTTTTGGCGCCTCTAACCCGGATTTCTCACTAAACAATTGAAAAAGGCTGTCTCTTCTGGCATCAGCATTTTGATGAGA
>DATKST010000060.1:0-7411 GCA_035531475.1 Terriglobia bacterium | reverse complement strand
CCTTTCGAGAGGTCGTGCCCCCTGAATTACAAGGATTTGCCCAAGCTATCAGACACACGGGCGCCTGTGGATATTTCTCAGCGACCGTAAGCACCCTTCGCACTCTCCGTTTCAGCTTCGCAGGGGAATCTGCTGAAGCTGAGCCCAAATCCTCGTACCCCAGCGCCAACCCGTACACCCGCTGCGCCACCAGCTCCTTCACCGTGTGCTCGATCCGCTCCGCCTCCCGGTGATCGGTAAAGCAGGCCGCAAACCGCTCCACGATCCCCGTCCGCTTCTCCACCTCCCGCAGCAGCAATCCTCCCCCATCGCTGGTGATCGTCCCCCATCAAAACCCGCCCGCACTTCCCGCTTCCCCAGCGGCTGACATTCAAAAGGTTTTCCGTCACACTCTGTGGTCACAAAGGCTGTCTCCTTCTCTGGCGCAAGTTTTTCTCATCAAAATGCTTATGCCAGAAAAGACAGCCTTTTTCAATTGTTTAGTGAAAAATCCGGGCTAAGTCTGCGTCCTCCTGCCTCAAGCGGCAAATGTGTCAAGAAGGGACACTTCATGCCATTTTCCAGGCAGGATTGGCCCTTGATAGGGATCAACCCTTTGATTTAGAATGCCTAACAAAATTCTGTCTCACTTGTCTCACCTGTCTCCACCGTCTCATTCCTGGGGTGTATATTGAGCGTTGTCAGGCTGGCATCGTAACAGCGGCTGGCGGAAGAAAAGCCATATCCCCGGAGGACACTGATGGAAATCTTGACGCTCCTAATGCTCCTTGCCAAAAGCGTGCTGATGCCGTTCCAGGAGCAATCTGAAAGACTCGCTGGTTTTGAGGCTACGGAATCCACCTATCCGCAGCCCGGCATTGAGAAGCCAATCGCTAAACGCCATCGCCGGCGCGGACCATCCCACAATTTCCGTCCCGGCTACCACTGCCCGCAGCCCGCAACATAAAAAGTCACTGAAGAATCGTGGTTAGCTAGTCGCGAATGGGACCACGCTGGGATTTCCAGCCGATTTACAACTGCATTTTGCTGGGGGGCAGACGGTGATCCCATGCTCCCCCGGCGCCCATTCCGCAATCGAAACGCCTCCAACCCCTTGCGGCGTTGAAAGCCGCAAACCTGCCCCATTTGCCATTCCGCAACCGGCGTGCCACGCCAAGTGTTACAATTCAGGAGGTAGAGAGTTGGAACCATTCCCTTTGGAGCGGCGATGCGTCGTCAATCGAAGCTCTATTCCCGGTGGTCAACTGAGATGCGCAAGGCCGGCACGTTTCGGGCCGGCGAGCGCCTGGGTGTTGCCGTTTCGGGCGGCCCGGACTCCATCTTGCTGCTCGACTTCATGGGCCAGTTCGCGGCCGAGGTAGGCTTGTGCATCAGCGTCGTCCACTTCAATCACCGGCTTCGCGGTGACGAATCCACCCGGGACGAATCTTTTGTTTCTTCAGTGGCCGCAAATCTGAAGGTCGAATTCATCCGGGCAGAAGCGGACGTAGCCCGCGTGGCGCGGCTGTCCCGGCGCAATCTGGAAGCTACGGCCCGCGAGCTTCGCTACCGGTTCTTCTACTCGTTGGTTCGCCAAGGCCGGCTAGATAAGATCGCCACAGCGCACACCGCCAACGACCAGGCGGAAACCGTCCTGCTACGCCTCTTGCGCGGGGCGGGGACGCGGGGGCTGGGCGGCATTCATCCCGTGCTGGATGGGGTCATCGTCCGGCCATTTCTCGGTGTGACCCGGCGGGAGGTGGAAGATGTGATTCGCTCCCGCCAGCTCGAATTTCGCACGGATTCATCCAATCTGGACCTGCGCTTCCTGCGTAACCGCATCCGCCAGAAGCTTCTGCCGCTGCTTGAAGCCGAGTTCAACCCCGCGATGGTCCTTCATTTGAAGCAGCTTGCCGATCACATGAGGGGCGACGAAGACCTCCTTGATCAGCAGGCCCGCGAGTTGGCGCGTCCCTGGCGGAGGCGCGAAGGGCGGGAGGAGAGGATCCCGCTGCGGGCCCTGGGCGGGCTGCCGCGCGCCCTCCAGGTGCGGGTTCTTCGCCAGATGGCGGCCTCGGCCTTCGGGCAGCGGCCGGCCCTTTCGTCCGGCCAGTTTGAATCCCTCCTTCGATTTATTGTAACGGGCGGGAGCGGCAAGCGTCTATTACTGGCAGGAGGGCTCGAGGTCCGCCGGGATTTCGACTGGATAACTTTCGAGCTCTCGCATTCGGAAGCAAGCGCGGAGCCCTATTCTTACTCCGTTCCAATGCCCGGTGTTCTGGCTGTTCCCGCATTGGGTGTCAAGTTCAGGTTTGAGGTTGCCGAAAATCCTAAGACAAAGGTAAAAGATAAAGCGTATAATAATGGGAGTGTTGTCAAACTCGACATGGGGAAGATGCAAGGCAGCCTGATTCTCCGCAATTGGCGGGCGGGTGACCGGTTCCAGCCCCAAGGCCGCCGGAGAAGTTGCAAATTGAAGGAACTGTTTCAAGACATGAAGATTCCTGCCGCTCGCCGTAAGATTTGGCCGGTCATTGAAGACGGCAAGGAGATTGTCTGGGTAAGGGGTTTCCCTTCAACGCCGGCTGCTGGAGTCACTTCAACCACTTTGCAATTCTTGACGATCATCGAAGAACCGCTGCAACTACCCCGTTCGGGAATTAGTGAAACGGTTTGATGGGTGGAGCGGCAGTCTGCTTGCCGCCGCAATTGATGATGAGGAGTCTGAGTGCTGAGGACGGCGCCGCGACTGAAGGCTATTCCACTACCGTTCGGGAATCCCATTATGACATCCTTAAGCCCGGGGTATGAGTTCGGAGCTTTCGCCCAACCGCCGGAAGGAGTTCCCGAGGACCGCCACAAGGGGCGGGAGGGCTCGGCCTCTGGATTTGCCGGTTCGGGTATCCCGGCAGGCGGCTTGGAGAAGCATTTTTCGCAAGAAGTCATCCGCCGCCGCGTTGCAAAGATTGCCCGGCAGATTAACCGGGATTACAAGGGCCAAACGCTGCATCTGGTAGCCGTTCTGGAAAGCAGTTTTGTTTTTGTGGCGGATCTGATGCGGTCGCTACGCATGGACGTCGTGTGCCACTTCCTGAATGTCAAGATGCAAGATGGCTCGATGGCCGGTGTGCCATTGCGCGAAATTGTCTTTTCTCCCCGCCCGCAACTAGCCGGGCAGGACGTGTTGTTGGTCGATGGAATTCTGGAAACTGGCATCACGTTGGACTACCTGTGTACCTCCATTGCCATGCAGCGGCCCCGTTCTCTCCGCGTTGCCGCCCTGCTTGAAAAGAGCAGCCGCAAGAAGGTGGGGGTGGCAGCGGATTATCTTGGTTTCGCCGCCCAATCCGGGTACCTGGTGGGCTATGGCTTGGGGCGGGGAGGAAAATTCCAAAATCTCCCCTTCATTGCCGCTGTCAACCCGCCACCCCGAACGCGGCAGCCTCGGACCGCATCCAATAGAAAGTTGGGCAGAGGGTAGCTGCGATGGGCCGGCGGATAGGAAGTTTTGGGAGGTGGCGTTGTGAATTCAGCCGTTAAGAACATCATTTTTTGGGTGGTCATGGTGGCCACGGCCCTTCTTTTATGGGCCGTCGTCAAGTCGAATACCGGCGAGCACCCGGCGGAGCTGACCTTTACCCAATTCACCTCCGACGTGTCCAAAGGTGACGTTAAGAATGTGACCATTGAGGGCTCCGAAGTCACGGGGCAAAAGAAGGACAATTCCAAGTTCAAGACCACCATTCCCTCCAACTATCCGGACCTTTATAAGGACCTGATCGACAAAAGCGTCAGCGTGGTCATTAAGGATAATTCCGGCAATTCCTGGCTCTCCTGGATTGGCAACGGCTTGCTGCCTCTCATCATCCTGGTTGGTTTCTGGATCTTCTTCATGCGCCAGATGCAAAGCGGCGGCAACAAGGCGCTTTCCTTCGGAAAAAGCCGCGCCCGGCTGCTCAACACCCAGCAGAAAAAAGTAACTTTCAAAGACGTGGCGGGAGTGGATGAAGCCAAAGAGGAACTGCACGAGATCATTGACTTCCTCAAAGAGCCTCAGAAGTTCCAGAAGTTGGGCGGGCGCATTCCCAAAGGTGTATTGTTGGTCGGCCCGCCTGGAACCGGCAAGACTCTTCTTGCCCGCGCTATCGCGGGCGAAGCGAATGTGCCATTCTTCTCCATCTCAGGTTCCGATTTCGTGGAAATGTTCGTTGGCGTGGGGGCTTCACGGGTCCGTGACTTGTTCGAACAAGGAAAGAAGAATGCGCCTTGCATTATTTTCATTGATGAAATTGACGCGGTCGGGCGCCATCGTGGCGCTGGATTGGGCGGCGGGCACGATGAGCGCGAGCAGACGCTCAACCAACTGCTGGTGGAGATGGATGGCTTCGAATCGAATGATGGGGTGATCCTGATTGCCGCCAGCAACCGCCCCGACGTATTGGATCCGGCGCTGCTCCGCCCCGGCCGCTTTGACCGCCGCGTGGTGGTGCCGCGGCCCGATGTGGGCGGGCGCGAGGGCATCCTGAGGGTCCACACCAAGAAGATTCCTCTCTCCGAAGACGTGAACATTCCCGTGTTGGCACGGGGCACGTCGGGCTTCACGGGCGCAGATTTGGCCAACCTGGTGAATGAAGCGGCGCTGCTCGGGGCGCGAGAGAACCGCAAGCAAGTAACCATGTGGGATTTTGAAAGCGCCAAGGATAAAGTGCTGATGGGCGCGGCGCGCAAGTCGTTGATCCTTTCCGATGAAGAAAAGCGCAACACTGCTTATCACGAGAGCGGCCATGCCCTGGTGGCGCTGACGGTGCCTTTCGCCGATCCGCTGCACAAAGTGACCATCATTCCGCGCGGCATGGCGCTGGGCGTCACCATGCAAATCCCGGTGGATGACAAGCACACCTACACGCGCGATTATCTGGAATCGCAGCTTGCCATCATGATGGGAGGGCGCGTGGCGGAAGAACTCTTCTTGAACCACGTCACCACCGGCGCTGGGAATGACATTGAGCTAGCCACGGAGCTGGCCCGCCGCATGGTGTGCGAGTTCGGTATGTCAGCTCTGGGGCCGCTAGCCTTCGGCAAGAATCAGCAGGAAATCTTCCTGGGCCGCGACATCGCCACGCAGCGCGACTTCAGCGAGGATACGTCCATCAAGATTGACGAGGAAGTGAAGCGCTTCGTGATGACCGGCTACGAGCGCGCGCGGCAAGTTCTCTCCACCAACCGCGAGGCCCTGACGCGCATTGCGGAGACGCTGCTGATCCGCGAGGTGCTGGATGGGAGCGAAGTGAAGCTGCTGTTGGAAGGCAAGCCCCTGCCCGAGCCCGTCCGTCCGGAGCCGCCTGCTCCTCCCGCTCAGGCTACTCCTGCTGCAACCCTGAAGCCGCAGCCGGCGGCACCGCCCATGCTGCCTGGCCGCGAGCGCCCGCAGCCGGCATAAGGAATGTCAAGAAATCCGGCAGCGATCCTTCAAGCTGCCGGAGAAACCCTATCTAATTCTTCTTGCCGTTTTTCCGCCGTACCGCTCTATCCACAATGTCGATCAGGGCGTTCAGCTTGTCGTCCGTTTCCGCTTGGCGTTCTGCCAAAACCTTAATCTGCTGGCCGGTTTCAAGCTGAGCCCGGCGAATCTCATTGCGGAACCTCAGTCCGGCGACGGCCAACTGCGCCACCACGCGCTCAACCCGGTCCATGCGTTTCTCGGCTCTGGCGAAACGCACTTCGGCTCTGGCAAACCGCTCCTCGGCCTTGGCGAAATTCGCCCCCATCCGGGCATCAAAACGGGCCTGGTTCTCAAGCAGGAACTGAATGGTCTTCTCAACATCCATGATGAACTTATTCTAGCATGGGAAAAAACTCTTCGCCCGCGGCTGGATTGTGGAAATTCTTAACTTTCTTGGCAATCAACGGCCAATCATCTGGAGACCTCTGGCCGTGCCTTCCCATTGATTTCGGAATAAGCTGCTTAGGCCCAATGCTGTTCACTTAGCCCCCTTTCCCGCTGGAGCCTGATTTCCACGCGCTGTAGGGGCGACCCTGGTGCCCGCCCGTGGGCGACCATCAGGGTCGCCCCTACGAGATATCCCCTTCTCTGGAATTTCTACAATTCTGGAATCTGGGATTATCAGCCAAGCCTCCAGGCCTATCATCCTGAGCGGAGCGAAGGATCACTGTATTTGACCTCTTCCTCGGCAGTGAACGAACCGGAGATGCTTGGTGGAGTTTACCCTGAACAGAAATACCGGGATCCTTCGCTCCGCTCAGGATGACAAGCGAAGGTCGTGCCCGAGTTTTGCAGTCATCAGCAATTGCCCAAGTTGCTGCCCTTCAGTATAGTATTCGGCGACTCTCAAATTGAGGTGCTGCGAATGGCGGTAACGGTGGGCGTGGGCGTGATTGGCATGGGATGGATGGGCACGGTACACAGCCGCTCCTACCTGATGGCCGCGGATCGCTTCCCGGACTGTAGGGCAAAACCGCGGCTGGTGATCTGCGCGGATGACGTGGAAACGCGGGCTGCGGAAGCTCAGGCTCGGTTCGGATTTCAGCGTCACACCACGCGCTGGCAGGAGGTGATCGACGCGCCGGACGTCGATGCGGTGAATATCACCACGCCCAACTTTCTGCATCTGGAGATCATCAAGGCGGCGGCGAAAGCAGGAAAACACATCTTCTGCGAGAAGCCAGTGGGCCGAAGCCCGGAGGAAACCGCAGAATGCGAAGCCCTGGCGCGACAGGCGGGCATCCTGACTTTTGTGGGTTACAACTACCGCTGGGCGCCCATGGTGCAATACGCGCGCGAGCTGATCCAACAGGGGCAGCTCGGTAAAGTGACTCACTACCGTGGCCGGTTCTTTGTGGGATACGCCGCGAATCCCAATGGCGTCCTCTCCTGGCGTTTTGAGCGGCAATCCGCCGGCTGGGGAACTTTGGGTGATCTGATGTCCCACGTCGCAGACATGAGCCTGATGCTGGCCGGACCCATCCAGCGCGTGGTGGGCAGCCACCACACGTTTTACCCGCGCCGCCCGCTCGCCACCCCGGGAGCAGGAACGCATTTCAGCGTGGCCACTGGCGGCCCGATGGGCGACGTCACCAATGAAGATTACGTTGCAATGCTGGCGCAATTTGCAAACGGCGCGCAGGGAACTCTTGAAGCTTGCCGCGTGATGAAGGGCCCGAAATGCCAGATGGCGTTTGAGGTGAATGGAACCGAGGGCGCTTTGAGCTGGGACTTTGAGCGCATGAATGAGCTTCAACTATTCCGCCCGGATGGGAATGGTCCCCATGACGGCTATACCCGCATTGTGACTGGCCCGGAGCATCCCTTCCATGCCAACTTCAATCCCGGCTCGGGCAACAGCTTGGGCTACGAGGATTTGAAAACCATTGAGGCGCATCAGTTCCTGAAATCGATTGCGGAAGGCCGCCA
>DATKST010000059.1:0-9864 GCA_035531475.1 Terriglobia bacterium | reverse complement strand
TTGCAGCGCGGCGGATCGGTTCGCTCGCACCATGTGGAGCACGTAACTGCGAGAGACCTGAAGCCGATTGTGGAGCAGATAGTCAAAGAAGGCACACACATCATGACTGACAGCTCTACCGTTCTGGCGAGCGCAAGAACGGGGTTCAAGCATGATCAAGTGAATCACTCCGCTGGCGAGTACGCTCGGCGCGAGAATGGAACCCTCATTTCAACAAACAGCGTGGAGAGTTACTTTGCTATACTGAAGCGCGGTCACTACGGGGTTTATCACCATTGGAGCAAAAAGTATCTTGGACAGTATTTGAGAGAGTTTGACTGGCGCTACAACGTGCGCGGCCTGCCTGACATGGAGCGCACGATAATTGCCTTGAAGATGGTAGGCGGCAAGCGGCTATTATTAAAATCTCCAGACTCAGTAAAGAGTTTCTAACAATGCCATTTGCAAGCTTGTTCGAACGAGACTTGCATTTTACAAAGCACGGGCATAAGTTTGGAGCTGCCGATGCATCAGAATATGAAAGAATGGCTGATATATTCATGTGCGGTCCTCTGGATAGTGACACACATGAATGCACTCGTCCCGAGGGCATTGACCGCGTTCGCTTTGGTTTCGTAACGCACTACGAGGGAATAGGTCGGTTGCTCCCGGCTCCAGAGGTTGTTAGAACTTTTTACCCCGTTGAGTTAAGAACCATCCTGGGACACGGGGGAGAGGCCGGATATTTTAGTTTTGAATGTAGCAGGCGCAGCGGAGTGAATTTATGAGATATACATGCCCAGTTTGTATGTTCCCTCGATTACCCTATCCTCCGCGCGACTATCATATTTGTCCATGCTGCGGCACAGAATTCGGTAATGATGACGTTGATTTTTCTTATAAGCAGTTGCGTGAAATGTGGGTCGCTGGCGGGGGCAATTGGTTCTTTGGGAGGACACCAGAATATTGGAATCCCTGGGTGCAACTTCTCAGGGCTAACATTGTTGAGGATATACCACGCTTTTTTATCGATTTGCGTGTCCAATTCGACGCAGTTTCTGAGGCAGTCGAGATTAGAAACTTGATGGGTGAGCCTGTCGTGAGACCGACTGCATAATCATGCTAAGACCCTACATCTGTGCAGCCTGCGAAAAAGTCATTATTGATAAAGATGATGTAGCCTCTCTAATCAGTGTTTTCAGCAAAATCACTGTTACCGTTCCCTCAGAGGCAGATATTCCTAAGAATGCTGTGGCCCCCAAAGAGTGGGCAGTGTTTTCACTTTGGGATACTGATCTGGGTGATGAACTGAAGGAATACGCGCTCTGTATGCAAGTCCTCTACCCTGATCAGACTCAGTTTTCGGAAGTAACTAAGATCAAAATGAAGATAGAACCAAATAAGCGGAGTCAGGTGGTAGTTAGGATGTTGGGTTTTCCGATCGGCCAAGTAGGACGATACACAATTAATACTTGGATCGAAGAGAATCAGCAGCGGGTCTTTGGTCCAATTGAGTTTAAAATAGGATTTGAAATAGTCAAGCAAGAACAAACCCATAAGACTATATGAGCCGAGTTGGAAACAAAATTCACATTCCGCTTCCTGAAAAGCAGGTCCTTGACCTACTTCTAAAGGTGAAGCCGACAACCGATATGCCCCGCCAAGGGACGCATCCTTCCAAGCCCAAGAAGGGGAAGCGGTCGAAATAGGGGCGACTGTCACTTTCCCACACTTAGCCTGGAGCGTTGCTTTGTCAAGTGGATAATTCCGCAATTTGGCGTTTACAATTTCAAGACGCGCAGAATAAAATAGGAAGGTCGATCCCCTAAGCTCCAGCACGGAGAGCACGGGGAGCGGAAATAACCGGGGGCGTCCGGTCCACGGATCCGGGTTGAGTGAGTGTTGGAATGAAGCCCCCACATTGGCACATGCCTCCAATCATTGCGATTTACCCGGGATCGTTTGACCCCATCACCAATGGCCACCTCGATCTGATTCAGAGAGGTTGCAGACTCTTCGACCATCTTGTGGTCGCGGTGTTGACGAATCTGGAAAAGCGCCCGCTGTTTACCGTGGGCGAGCGGGTGGACATGCTGAAGCTGGTCATTGGGGCCATCCCCAATGTGTCAGTAGACACTTTCAGCGGACTGCTGGTGGATTACGCCCGGCAGAAGAAGGCTCAGGTGATCCTGAGAGGCGTGCGGGCCTTTTCCGACTACGAGTTCGAGTTGCAAATGGCCCTGATCAATCGCAAGCTGGAGCCTCAATTGGAAACGGTGTTCCTGATGCCGGCTGAATCCTACTCCTATATCAGCTCGCGGCTGGTCAAAGAGATCGCTCACCTGGGCGGGTCCGTTAAGGCGCTGGTACCGCCCGCCGTTGAAGAGCGGGTGCGGGCTAAAGTTGAAGAAATGAACGTGTGAGGTCAATGGAGATGGAATTTTCAGAAAGAATTTCCAGGATTTCGGTTTCACCCACCACCGCCGTGGTGCAGAAGGCGGACAAGCTGAAAGCCAGCGGCGTCAATCTGGTGGATTTTGGCGCAGGCGAGCCGGACTTTCCCACTCCGGAAAATATCAAGCAGGCCGCGGTTCGAGCCCTCGAGGAGAACTTCACCAAGTACACTCCCACCGGGGGTATTGGCGAATTACGGTCGGCGATTGCGGAACGTCATGCCCAGGATTTCGGATCAAGTTATACGGCGGAGGAATGCCTGGTAACCGTGGGCGGAAAGCACTCGATTTTCGAGGCTGTCGCCGCCATTCTCAACTCCGGTGACGAAGCCATTCTGCCCAGTCCTTACTGGGTCTCCTTTCTGGACATCATTCATTTTGCGGGTGGCAAGGCGGTGCTCCTCAAGACGCGCGAGGAGGAGAAATTCGCGGTACGCGCCTCCGAGGTGGAAAAGCTGATCACGCCGAAGACCCGCATGATCATCATCAACTCGCCGTGCAATCCCACCGGCGCCGTGGTGCCGGCGGAAGAGATGGAGAAGTTGCTGGCATTGGCCGAACGCCGCGGCATTTGGCTGATGTCCGACGAGTGCTATTGCCATTTTCTTTACGACGGGCGCAACCCTTTTTCGCTCGGAGTTTCCAGGAACCGCGAAAATCTGTTGATTGTCGGATCGCTTTCCAAGACTTATGCCATGACCGGATGGCGTGTGGGCTTCACCTTGGGACCGCAGAAGCTGATCTCCAACATGCTCAAGTTGCAAAGCCATTCCACCTCCAATCCCACGTCGATCGCGCAGAAGGCGGCGCTGGAGGCGCTTCGTGGACCGCAGGATTCGGTGCAGACGATGCTCGCCGAATACGCCCGGCGGCGTGACCGGGTGGTGGCAGGGTTGCGTTCCATTCCGGGCGTGCGTTGCGTGGTTCCCGAAGGCGCTTTTTACGTCTACCCGAACGTCAGCGCCTACCTGGGCAAAAACGGCATTGCGGACGCAACGGACATGGCCAGCCGACTTCTCGACGAAGGCCGCGTGGCGGTGGTGCCCGGTCCGGCCTTCGGCACGGACGAGCATGTGCGGATTTCCTACGCAACATCCCAGGCGCAAATCGATGAAGGGTTGCGGCGCATGAAGGAATTTCTGGCGCAGCGCGTTCCGGCCTATGCTCAAGCTTGATGTTCCTCTTCAGCTCTCTCCTGTCTTTAAGCCAAAGATTTGGGGACGCCGGGACTTGGCGCCGGTCTATCCGGACTCCTGGACGACGCGGCGGGGGAAAACCGTCGCCAACCGGTATCCGGGAATTAATTCCAATTGGAAGGAGCCGGTGGGTGAATCCTGGCTCACCGGTGACGATGCGAAATTTCTGAACGGTCCGGTGGCGGGCCGTACGCTGGGCGAAGTCACCCGGGAATACGGGACGGAGCTGACCGGTTCAGCGGCCGAAGGCAAGGAATTTCCAATCCTGAGCAAGTTTATCTTCACCAGCGATTGGCTCTCCGTGCAGGTTCACCCGGACGATAACTATGCGGGGGCGCATGAGGGATTCCGTGGCAAATGCGAAATGTGGTACATCCTGGAGACGAAGCCGGAAGCTGCATTTCTGCTTGGGCTGAAGCCTGGAACTTCAAAAGCCGCGCTCCGGGAGCAGCTCCGCCAGGGAACCGTGCGGGAAAGCGTGCAACGGTTTAAGCCCGAACCGAACGAAGCCATTTTTGTGCCGCCGGGTAGCGTCCACGCTTTGGGTCCGGGCATAATCTTGTTCGAAGCCGAGCAGAATTCCGACGTCACCTATCGCCTGGATGATTTTGGAAGGCTCGGGCCGGATGGAAAACCCCGCCCCTTGCACATTGAGAAGGCGCTCGACGTGACCCGGGCGGACTTGCCGGCATATCGCGCGCTGCCCAAGCTCACGTTCCGGGAACCGTTCGGCGCGCGCCGCTACGTTCTGGCCAGCCGGTTCTTTGCGGTTGAAGAATGGAGATTGCAAAAAACCGGTCTATTCCACGGCTCACCGGAAAGGGTGGAGGCCTTCGCCATTCTTTCCGGTGAAGGTCGAGTAGAAACCGGTGCAGGATGGCTTGGCTACCGGCCCGGCGAGGCCTGGCTCATTCCGCCTGCCACGGCGCATTACCGCCTGGCTCCTGAGACCGATACGGTCTTGCTCAAATTCTACGTTCCCAACATTGAGAAGGATTTCCTGCAGCCGCTCGCGGACCGGAAGCTGAGTCCTGACGAAATCAAGAAAGTCATTTTCGATTGAATCCAACCATGAAACCTCCATCCCAGACTATTCCCAGCAGCGCCAACACGAATCCGGCAGGACGGGCCTACGCCGTGATCATGGCGGGAGGCAGCGGCACGCGCTTCTGGCCTCTGAGCCGGAAAAGCAGACCCAAGCAATTGCTGGATCTTTTTGGCCCTGGCACCCTGCTGGAACAGACCGTGGACCGCATCCGTGCCATTATCCCGCCGGAACGGACGTACATTTTTACTCACGCTTTGCTCTTGAAGGAGGTGGCGCGTCTGCTGCCCAATGTCCCCCGGGAACAGATCGTGGCCGAGCCCGCATCCCGCAATACCGCCCCCACCGTCGGTTTGGCTGCCCATGAAATCGCGGCGCGCGATCCCGAAGGCATGATGGTGGTGCTCCCCGCCGACCACGTCATCACCAAGCCGGTGGAATTCCGCCGGGTCCTGAAGACGGGATTGAAATTCGCTTCCGTTGAAGGCCGGTCGGTGCTCGTGGGGCTGAAGCCCCGGCGGCCTGAGACCGGTTATGGCTATATCCGGCTGGGCGCCGTGAGCGGCGAGTTGGATGGCGAGAAGATCTTTATGGTGCGGGAGTTCAAGGAGAAGCCGCCGTTTTCCGCGGCCCGCCGCTACGTGCTTTCGGGAAGCTATCTTTGGAATGGCGGCATGTTCATCTGGCGGGCGTCCACGGTTCTCCGGAATTTTGAGCGATGCCAGCCGGAAATGGCCCGCACCCTCGCTTCGATTCAAGACCAGGGTGGCATCCGCTCCTCCTCAACCCTGAAGCGCCTTTTTCCCACGCTGGAAAAAATCTCCATCGACTATGCCTTGATGGAAAAGATCAAGGACATCTACGCCGTGGCGGCGGATATTGGCTGGAGCGATGTGGGAAGCTGGGCAGTGGCCTATGAGCTGAATTCCAAGGACGGTGACGGCAACGTTGTGCCCCCGAACAGCTTTTCGCTTCGGTCCAAAGGCACCTTGGTGGTTTCACCCAAGAAATTCGTGGTGACGGTGGGCGTGGAAAACCTGGTGATTGTGGAAACTGAGGACGCGCTGCTGGTGGCGGCGCGCAACAGCGCCCAGGACGTTGGCAAGGCCGTGCAGGAGCTCGACCGGCGGGGTTTGAAGAAGCTGCTGTAGCGGCGGTCTCTGACCGCCGGAAGCTGTTGAAAAATACAATTTGGCGGTCAGAGACCGCCGCTACAACCGCCCAAAATAGAAGCCATGACTCCATCAAATTCCGGGAAGACCAAAATCAAATTCGGCACGGACGGCTGGCGCGGCGTCATTGGCGGCGACTTCACTTTTGTGAATCTCCGCCGCGTTGCCCAGGCCATTGCCCATTATGCCCGCGAAGAAGGCGAAGCGGCATCGCGCGGTCTGGTGATCGGCTACGATACGCGATTCCTCTCCCCCGAAAGCGCGCGCCTGGCGGCTGAGGCGTGCGCCGAGGCCGGTATTCCCGTGTTCTTGGCGGACCGTCCCACACCCACGCCGGCGGTGAGTTTCGCGGTGGTGGAGCGTAAGACCGCGGGCGGCATTATGATCACCGCCAGCCACAACCCTTATCGCTGGAACGGCGTGAAGTTCAAAGCGCCTTACGGGGGCTCGGCCGCTCCCTCCATGATGCAGCGAATTGAGAAGCACCTTCGCGGCGTGGATCAAGCCACTGCCCGCAGCTTGAAGCGCAAGGGCGGCAGCGTGAAGCCAGTGGATCTGGTCACGCCTTACTTGGATAGGATCAAAGGCAAGGTGAGCCTGGAGCGCATTCACACCTCCGGCCTCCGCATTGCTATCGACCCGATGTACGGCGCGGCGCGCGGCGCAATTGCCCGGCTCTTCGACGAGGCCGATGTCCCTTACCGCGAAATTCACAGCGAACATAACCCGCTCTTCCCCGGCCTGAATCCCGAACCCATCGAGCCGCACGTGGCCGGCCTGCGTGAGGCAGTGGTGAGTGGTGGCTACTCTGGAGGGCTTGCCACCGACGGCGATGCGGACCGTGTGGGCGCCATCGACCGCACCGGCGCGTTCGTGGATTCCCACAAGATCTTCTCAATCCTGCTTAAACACCTGGTGGAGGATCTGGGCCTGCGCGGAGAGGTGGTTCGCACTTTCTCCACCACGCAAATGATTGATAAGATCGCCCGCAAGCACCATCTGCCGCTGCACGTCACGCCCATTGGGTTCAAATACATTTGCGAACTGATGCTGACGCGCGACGTGTTGATTGGCGGCGAAGAGAGCGGCGGGATTGGCGTGAAGGGACATCTCCCGGAGCGCGATGGCATCTTCAATTCCCTTTTGCTTGCCGAGGTCATGGCCGAAAAGGGGAAAACACTGGGAGAGCTGGTGGAGGATTTGACTGCAGAATACGGCCCGCACTTTTACCAGCGCGTGGACCTGGAGTTGGGACGTCCGGCCATCGAGCGACTGATGAAAAAGGTCTCGACGGGCAAGATCAAGAGTGTTGCGGGGCGTAAAACCACGGGCATCGACAGGCTGGACGGCGTGAAGTTGCTCTTTGCAGATTCCGCCTGGCTCCTGGTGCGTCCCTCCGGCACGGAGAACCTTTTGCGCCTCTACGCCGAAGCGCCTTCCTTGGACGAAGTCCGCGCCTTGCTGGACGAAATGACGCAGATGGCGCGCGAAGAGGAAAGCCGCAAAGGGTGACCCAGCGTTTGGCGCTGTACCGGTGCTCGATGAGCGCCGGGAATATGGAAGAGCTCAGACGGATCTTCCCTGCTGGGGAGGGCAGGGATTGGGTGGTAAGTCTTTCTTGGTAAAGCAGTTGGCAAGTGGTCGAGCGCCGCGAGCGTCTCGCTACATTTGCATCTTGGGCAGATGAGCTCCGAGCGCCGCCAGAATCGCCTCCTGCCGAAACATGAGTTGGGCGACAAAGAAGGATCATCCGATGACACGAATGAAAGCAGGATCGCCAGGGCTCCTGTGTTGGGCTTCCCTCCTTTGCCGGAAGCGATTCCGTTGACGAGCGCACAGCGAGAGGAGTTGGATCGCAGGCTCGATGATCTGGATCGGGACGGCCCGACCGGCATTCCCTGGAAAGAGGTGGTCCGCCGGATTCGGAGTCGCACCCCCTGATGCCAATTCTCATCCGTCCGGCTGCTGCTGCCGAGATCGGCGAAGCATTTCTGTGGTACGAGCGCCAACAATCTGGTCTGGGGGACGAGTTTCTGGCGGTCGTTCAGTCCGCTCTGGAAAGTGTTGCGGCGCATCCCGTCCGCTATTCAGTGGTGCATCGAGAGACCAGGCGCGCGCTGCTACATCGGTTTCCGTATGGACTCCTCTAGAAACAAGGGCCGGACCTGCATTTCACTCTGTGGCCGTGCCCGAAACCAACAGTCCTCAGCGCTGGAATCTTACTGGAATCTTCCTCGCCTGCCTTGCCAACCTCGCATATAATCCCACTACCTTTGATTTCGAAGCAGCACTTGCGGAGAAGCGAACCATGCGAACGTTCAACCGTGTTTCAAGAAAAACTCTCAAGTTACTAGCCGCCGCTGGCATCATCCTTGCTTCCGGCTTGATCGTCGTCCAATTCCGGCCATTTTCATTGGTCAGGAGCCATGCCGCTCCTTTGCCGGGCGCAAACGGCGACACCGCACCGGCAAGTCTCGCTCCCACGCCCCCGCTGGGCTGGAACAGTTATGACAGCTTTGGCGGCGCGGTGAATGAAGCCGAATTCAAGGCCAACGCCGCTTACGTGGCCGAGCACCTGGCGCGCTACGGCTGGAAATACGTGGTGGTGGATTACTACTGGTATCTGCCGCTTCCCGATCTGGCGGAAGCCAAGGTCAGCGGCGCCAACGCCGTGATGGACGGCTACGGGCGTCTGCTTCCCGCGCCCAGCCGTTTCCCTTCAGCAGCAGGCGGCAAAGGATTCAAGCCCCTTGCCGATTACGTCCACTCGCTCGGCTTGAAGTTCGGCATTCACATCATGCGGGGCATTCCCCGCGCCGCCCTGCAAAAGAACTTACCCATTCTGGGCACACACGCCCACGCCCGGGACGTAGCGGACCTCGAAAACTCCTGCTCCTGGTCGAACGTGATGGATGGCGTGGACGCATCGAAGCCCGCCGGCCAGGCCTATTACGATTCTATCGCCCGTCTTTATGCCAGTTGGGGCGTGGACTATATCAAGGCGGATGACATGAGCCGCGCCAACGATCCCAAGGGTGAAACCTACCACGGACCGGAAATCGAGGCCTTGCGCAAGGCCATGAACAAGACCGGCCGCCCCATGGTGCTCAGCCTCTCGCCCGGCCCCACTCAGCTTGCGAACGC
The DNA here is from genome assembly GCA_035531475.1 of Terriglobia bacterium. GTDB lineage: Bacteria > Acidobacteriota > Terriglobia > UBA7540 > UBA7540 > CALCEB01. Next base: position 875 of record DATKST010000059.1, on the reverse strand, counting down.
AGCCAGCGTCATGCGCTGGTCGCAGCTCTGGCGAATTTCGAATGACATGTGGGACAACTGGAAGGAATTGAAGCAACAGTTCGACTTTTGCCGTGATTGGGCGCGCTACTCCGGCCCCGGCCATTGGCCCGATGCGGACATGCTGCCTTTGGGCCGCCTCTGTGTGCGGGGCTTCAAGGACGCGCCTCGGCCTTCGCGCTTCACCCATGATGAACAGATCACGCTGATGACGCTTTGGTCCATCTTCCGCTCGCCTTTGATGATGGGAGGCGATTTGCGCAGCATGGATCCGTTCACTCTCTCGCTGCTCACCAATCCGGAGGTGCTCGCTGTCGATCAGGCTTCCAGAGGTGGCCATGAGCTTTTCCGCGACGGAGACAAAGTGGCTTGGGTGGCGAATTCGCCGGATGGCCGCGCCCGCTATATCGCGCTGTTCAACACCGGCGATCAACCCGCCCAGGTCTCCGTCTCCCAGAGGCAGATTGGACTTGGCCCAAAGTGCTGCGCGGTGCGAGACTTGTGGCAACAGAAAACCCTCGGAAGACTTCACGGCAGGTTTTCGCCGAAGTTAAACCCCCATGCCGCAGGCCTCTATGAATTTATCGCGGGAAAGGGAATGCCTGGCGGGAAGTAGAAGGTGGCTCTGGTGTAGACTTCAATTGGCAGAAAAGGCGGTGGCACATTTTCACCCCCACCGAGCGGCACACACTTTGCCATTCCAAGCAGGGGCCACCTCACGGTAAATTTGTTCTAATTGCGACGGCGGCAGGCGCATGAGTTTTCTGTCATGCGCAGGTAGTCGAAGACCAAGCGCGCGTTGCGCGTGAGTTGGCGCATTTTCTGCGCCACGCTACCGGCCCCCTTGGACTTGATCA
>DATKST010000058.1:0-22328 GCA_035531475.1 Terriglobia bacterium | reverse complement strand
CCGTTGAGGATCCAAGCTCGGCGCTCATAGAGCGCCGCTACAGCAAACAAACTGAGACACCACCCGTTTTCATTTTACATTGAGGAGATGTCGAATGAAGCGGAAAAAGGGCAGTGACTCAGTTTGATGTTTTGTGACATTGTTCGCCATCGTCATCCCCGCGAAGGCGGGGATCCATGTTCCGGACAATCCCTTTTTCTGCACCAGTTCGGAATGCCACTGCGATATTCGGCGTGGATTCCCGCTTTCGCGGGAATGACGATGAAAGAACGAATTGAGTCACCACCAGAAAACGGGTGGCGTCAATACATCGGCATGTCGGGATCGATTTCAGAGGCCCAGGCACGGATGCCTCCCCGGACGTTGTAGACCTTGCGGAAGCCGGCCTTCCGTAACAGGTCCGTCGCCTGGGCGCTGCGCATCCCGCTGAGACAATGGATCAAAATTTCGTCCGAAGAATTCAGCTCGTTCATGCGCCGCGTAAATTCGCTCAGCGGGATTAGTTGTGAGCCGGGGATGCGGCAAATGTCAAACTCGTGGGGCTCGCGCACGTCAATTAAAACGTAGGACGCCTGGTTATCCATCTTCTGCTTCAGGTCGGAAACCGTGACTTCCGGCACGGCCTGTTCGATCCTGGATTCTTCGCCTCGGACGCCGCAAAATTCCTCGTAATCGATCAACTGAGTGATGGTGGGATGCAGGCCGCACACCGGGCAATCCGGATTCTTGCGGAGCTTCAACTCGCGGAATTTCATGGCCAGCGCGTCAAACAGCAGCAGGCGGCCTACCAGCGGCTGGCCCTTTCCCAGGATCAGCTTGATCGTTTCAACGGCCTGGATGCAGCCCACAATGCCGGGAAGCACGCCCAACACGCCGCCCTCCGCGCAGCTCGGAACCAGGCCGGGCGGAGGGGGTTCAGGATAAAGGCAGCGGTAGCAAGGCCCTTTCTCCGCATCGAACACGGAGGCTTGCCCCTCAAAACGGAAGATGCTCCCATAGACGTTGGGCTTCTTGGACAGCACACAGGCGTCATTCACCAGGTATCGCGTCGCAAAATTGTCCGTACCGTCTGCCACGATGTCAAACTCGCGGATAATCTCCAGGGCGTTCTCCGAGGTCAGGCGTGTCTCGAAGGGAACGACTTCAACATTGGGATTGACGTTGAGGATGGACTCACGGGCCGAATGCAATTTGAGACGGCCCACGTCTTGAGTGCCGTGGATGATCTGCCTTTGCAAATTCGTGAAATCGACGACGTCAAAATCTACAACGCCCAGCGTGCCCACGCCCGCCGCCGCCAAATAAAGCGCCAGAGGTGATCCGAGCCCTCCCGCGCCAATACAGAGCACCCTGGCTTGCTTCAGCCGGGTCTGACCCTCCATGCCCACTTCCGGCATGATCAAATGCCGGCTGTAGCGGTAAACCTCATCGCGGTCCAACTCCGCGCCCCGGTGTGTGGTGTAAGTCGCCATAAAATTAAACCTCGTTGCCTTGAATTCAAATAAAATGCGCCGCCCACTGGCCTCAAACCGGCCAGAATCTGGACGAAATAAGCGGTTGGAATGAGAGCATCGGGGAAGGGAAGCGCCTGCAAATCCGGCCCTGCCGGATCCAGGCTAACTACAGGTGCAACGCGGCGCCGCGCCGCCGGCGATGGATGGGACAATGCTAATCACGTCATTTTCCTTGATCGGCGTCTGGTCCTTTTCGAGATAACGAATGTCCTCGTCGTTCAAGTAGACGTTGACGAAACTGCGGAGCTTGCCTTCGTCATTGTACAAATGTTTGCGAAGGCCGCCGTAGAGGCCCGTCAATCCTTGCAAGGCTTCTCCCACCGTGCTGGCCCGCAACTCAACTGCGTCTCTCTTCTCCGTATATTGCCGGAGTGGAGTCGGGATGATGATTTTGACCTCCATTCAAACTCCTTTGCGCGTGTCCTTGAAATTGAACAATCGCTTGAAAGATTCCCGTAAAGCGGTAGTGGCGCTGTCTGGCTCTTGTAGCGGCGAGCTTACCTCGCCAATTGGCGGCATAAAGCCCCCTCTACATCCAAACTGACCTACTACCGGTAAAGCGGCTCGATTGAAATCAAGCGATCACTTCCACCGCCTCATCATCAAACCGTGATCGGTCCTCGGCCAGGACCCAAGACGTAAATTCCCCGGCTTTCCCCCGAATCACCTGGATTATAACATAGGAGTACCACGGCCACGCATGGTCGCGATCATATTGCGAGGGCCTTGCAGGATGATCCGGGTGTGAGTGGTAGTAGCCAATCACATCCAGATTCAGATCCCTGGCCGATTTCTCCACGCGTATCTGCTCCCGGGGGTCGATCAAAAACCGGTTGCGGTCCGTCTCTGTTTCCGGAGAGTCGAGCGGTAACATGCTCTGCGCTTTCGACGGGTCGTGCCGGAGATTGCGAATTTCCCTGATCTCCGAAACCACCTTTGCCTCGCCGTCGGATTTTCCCAACATCATGCCGCAGCACTCGCTGGGATAATCGCGGCCGGCATGCGAGAGCATCTGTTCCAAGTGCTCGGTCTTCATTTTAAGAATCATGGTTCGAAGTTGGCGCGGCTTATCAACCGCCCAGTATTGGATGCTGCGACTTCCTTTGAGGTAACAGATCGAATCGGGACGGCGCGGGAGGCATCGCCGGTCCGGCCGCGCACCCGGCGCTTGTCGAGTTCATTGTCATCATCCTTTGCCTTCATCCCAGAATCGTTCGCTCAAGTATTTGTCGCCGCTGTCACAGAAGATGGTGACGATCACACCTTTCCCGATTCGCCCAGCCACCTTCAATGCCGCCACCAGGGCCGCGCCGGCTGAAATTCCCACCAGCATTCCTTCTTCCCTCGCCAGACGAAGCGTCATGGCATAAGCTTCTTCAGTCGGTATTTCAATATTTTCGTCGGCCAGGGCCGGGTCGTAAATAGCAGGTTGAATCGCCGTCGGCATGTGCTTCAACCCTTCGAGTCCGTGAAACGGGGCATCTGGCTGTACGGAGATGCAACGAATCTGCGGGTTCAATTCCCGCAACCGGCGGGAAGTGCCCATAAAGGTGCCGCTGGTTCCCAATCCGGCCACGAAATGGGTCAAGCGGCCTTCGGTTTGTTCGAAAATTTCGGGCGCGGTGGCGTTGTAATGCACGCGCCAGTTGGCGGGGTTGTCATACTGGTTGGCGTAAAAGTAAAGCTCAGGATTCTCCTCCGCCAACTCCCGGACTCTCCGGATGGCCCCATCCGAACCCTCCATCGGGTCCGTGTAGACGATCTCCGCTCCATAAGCGTGGAGGATGCGCTTCCTTTCAACCGAGGCATTGGAGGGCATGAAGACTTTTAGCCGGTAGCCTCTTGCCGCGCAAATCATGGCATAAGCGATTCCGGTGTTGCCACTGGTCGAGTCGATCAGTACCTTGTCGCGGCTCATCAGGCCGGCTTTTTCCGCTTCCAGAATAATATTCAGGGCGGCGCGGTCCTTGACGGAGCCACCCGGATTTTCCCATTCCGCCTTTGCCAGGATTTCAACCTCTGGGAAATCGCGGGCCAGCTTCTGAATGCGCAGGAGTGGCGTGTTGCCCACGCGCGAGAGCAGACCCGCCGCTCCCGGCGCCGCAACAGCGGGCGAGTTTAGGGCTGAGATTGCTTTGTGTGCCATCAATCCAATAAATTCTGAATCGGCCCTCTTTGTCAACCCTTGCGCCCGGGGCCGGTGACAAAAACGGTCAGGCGGGCCAACCCGATGCTGAGATTCTTGGCCGAAAGGTATACTTTACATTAGTGGCGCAATTCTCCGGTTCGTTTTGCACCATTCCAAAATGCCGATCCTTTGTTTTTCATACATTCTTAGGGTTCGTTCCGAAAGTTTCGGTCGAAACCCCTCACCCGGCTCGCTACGCTCGCCACCCTCTCCCCGCGAGCGGGGAGAGGGTGGACCGCGGGGAAGCAGTGCTTCCCGTCGCGGTGGGTGAAGGGCAATTCGCATGCTTTGTGGGTGTCGCAAGGCGACATGACCACTCTCCCGGTTCCAAACCATCATGGAGTCCATACCATCTTAGCCAAGGGCAGGGCGCATGGATGGAAAAAGCACTTTGTATTGATGCGATACATTGTATACAGGGGATAGGTGGCCCATGCCTGGCATGACAAGGCGCGGGCCGCTAGGTTGGAGTGAAAATGTGCCAGTGGCTTTTCTGGTTTTCTGCAAGCGGATTTCTGTCAAGAACCCGTGCGAGGCGAATTGCGGGGACAGATAAGGGGTGGGAACTGGGTTCGAAAGAGGGCGGGTCAGAGATTGAGGACGGTCCCTCTTACCCGCTGGACGGCTCGCTCAAAGCCCGCCCAAACGAGCGGCGGAAGTTCAGAGCTTGTATCTACCTGCTCGCCATAATAATGCTGCGGGTGCGGCATGGGGGGCAGTTTAGCCGGGATTGCGCCGGGGCGCATACATAAAAACCAATGTATGCGCCACCCGCGACCCCGAGGTCCGGGAGTATGCCTCATGATATACTGGCCAAGGTGACGTACCAAAGCGAGTTGATTCATGGAGCTGTTTTCGCTTTAAACCACCACAACCATAGGGGGTATTTATCATGCCAAAGACCGTCAAGGTGGCCCAGACTAGTGAACTGTCGCTGGCTAGCGGCAAGGTCGTAGAAGCCGAGGGTCGCAGCATCGCGCTCTTCAATGTGGAGGGCACATTCTACGCGATCGACAACACCTGCACTCACCGGGGCGGGCCGCTGGGTGAAGGTGAGTTGAACGGGGAAATCGTCACCTGCCCATGGCACGGCGCGAACTTCAATGTCAAAACCGGGGCAGTGACCGGCCCGCCAGCCGGGACGGGTGTGCACAGTTTTGTCGTCAAGGTCGAAGCAGGCGACGTGCTCGTCGAGCTGGAGTGACATGGATGGAGAAATGAACCCATCGGAGGACGAACTTCGTGGAGCCAAAGAACCGAACTCGGTCGAAGCCGTGCTGGCCTACCATCGCCGCACCAAGCATCACTTGCACCGATACGCCGCGTCGCTGGGATATCTGGACTGGGCCACTCAGCCTGATCCCTTTCGCACCTACGATGGCGCGGAAAGGGTCGAACTTCCTCTTCTAGCTGACCGGCTCGACGCGGCCTATGCCGAGCTCTATTTTCCCGGCGCCGTCCCTGCCCTGCCGCAGGAGCGGAACAGCGTGGCGATGCTGTTCGAGCTGGCCCTGGGGCTGTCCGCCTTGAAGCAGTACAACGGTACTCGCTGGGCCTTGCGGTGCAACCCATCCAGCGGCAACCTTCACCCCACGGAAGGCTATGCGATCCTGCCGGAGATGCCGGGCCTGAATGCCGGCGTCTATCACTACGTCAGCCGGGACCACTGCCTGGAGCGGCGCTGCATTCTGGAAGATCGAGCGGCGCAGCAGCTCGCGGGGTCGTTCCCGCCAGCTTCCTTTCTCGTGGGCCTGTCTTCGATTCATTGGCGCGAGGCGTGGAAGTACGGCGAGCGCGCCTTTCGCTACTGCCAGCACGATGCCGGCCATGCCATCGCCGCCGTGCGATATGCGGCCGCCGCGCTGGGTTGGTCGGCCCGGCTGATCGCAGATGTTTCGGATACGGCCATTGCCGCCGTGCTGGGGCTGGCCCAGCCAGAGAGCATCTCGGCCATTGCCGAGCAGGATCGTGAACATCCCGACGCCCTTCTGCTCGTCGGCCCTTCCCATCCTCCCGGGGAAGGCGAGGGATCAGAGGTGGTTGACATGGCGAAGATGCGGGATTTGCTCCAAGCTGGTGCTTGGGTGGGCCGGGCCAACTCACTCAGCCCCGCTCATGTCCAATGGTCAGCAATTGATGCTGCCGCCGAAGCGACCTGGCAGGCGGACAGAGCCAAGGACAGAGGCAGACGCGATGGCGCGGTTATTGTAGACAAGTTCGCGGCGTGGCCAGTTCGCCCGGTTGTCTGTTCGCAAATCAACGCTGTTCGGCTTGTCAAGCAGCGCCGGAGTTGTCTTTCTCTCGACGGCATCACCTCGATCGCGGCCGAGACATTTTATGGCATGCTTGACCGGCTGTTGCCACGGCCCGGAGTGCCCCCTTGGGACGTCTGGCCTTGGCCGCCGCATCTGCATTGCGGCATCTTTGTGCATCGGGTCCGGGGTTTACCATCAGGCCTGTACCTCTTCGAGCGAAGTCCGACGGTCCACGAGCGCCTACGGTCCGCGCTCCGTGCCGATTTCCTCTGGAAACGTCCGGAGGGCTGCCCGGAGTACCTGCCACTATTCGGACTGGTCGAGGGAGACTTCCGCGAGCAGGCACAGGTGGTGAGCTGCCATCAGGCGATTGCCGGCGACGGCGCTTTTAGCCTCGGTATGATTGCCGAATTTGCCGAAAGCATCCGTGCCGCAGGGGCATGGTGGTATCGAAAACTGTTTTGGGAATCCGGCCTGCTGGGGCAGGTGTTGTACTTAGAAGCGGAGGCCGCCGGTGTCCGCGGCACTGGGATCGGATGTTACTTCGACGATGCCTTTCATAACTTGCTCAGCCTGGGCGGGGATCGCTTTCAGAGCTTGTACCACTTTACGGTTGGCGGTCCGGTGGACGACCCGCGGCTGATGACGCTGTCGGCCTATTCCCACTTAGACAGCGCAAGGCTTGAAACCACTTGAGCATTGAGTTGCATGCTAGGGTCCACTACCACGCGGGTGGCGCATACATTGGTTTTTATGTATGCGCCCCCGCAAGCGCTCACGGCATCCTGTCCATCCCCAGAATGGACCGATCCTCCAGGTAATAAAACCTCCAACTTGACCAAGGCCAGTCACCCGGCTGGGCAACCAGGTCGCGCATCACTGGATTATTATGCATGTAATTGAGCTTTTCGAGCCGCTTCTTCTCGCTCCAAATGTTCATGTCGTATCCGCCCCTTTGCCAGACACGGTAGCGGGTAGCGCAGAGTTTTGCATTCCAAAAACTCTGCGGCTTGTCGAATAAAGAAAGAACCGCAGAGTTCGAAGAGCATGAACTCTGCGCTACCTGCCCCCCCTATCCCGATCGGAAAACCCGCAGACCTCAAGAACGGAGGTCTGCGCTACTTGCCCACGCATTCATTTCTCCGAGAGGAGTCTCACAGCATTCCCGCCTGGTGGAGCAGGCCGGCGGCCAAGATAATCAGGATCCCCGCCCCGATTAGAATCAGCAGAAGTGCCCGCCGACGAAGGGTTTTTTCAATTCGCGTCTCCGTCTCGGTGGTGATGAGGAAGGTCTTTTCGTTCTGCCCCCGCTTCATTACTTTGCGATCGTGATCATCTTTAGGCGCGGGATTTTCCGTGCACGTTCCCAGAACGTTGCAATCACGTTCAGCGATCAGGCAGTGCTCCGTGAAGCGATAGGTTTGCCCGCCGAAGTTCAGGGTCACGCCGCCTGTCCCCAGCGAAACGCCCGTCTTCTCGAGCGCTTGTATCGCTCTGAGCGTCTTGGACTTGGCGCCGTCGCCCAGAATGCGCACGCCTCCGAGCTTCGGCGCTACCGTCAGGTAGGCTTGCAATTCCTGATCGCTCGGGCCGGAAACGCCGAGCGAAGGGTCAACATAACGGCTGGCACCCACATGCGGCCCCAATTCAGCGCTAAACGTTCGCGCGACCTCGAATTCCGCCTTTTCCGGATTCACCAGCACCTTCCCTGTTCCATCATCCAAATAGAAGTTCTGCCGCTCCGTGTCCGTGGTGACGTTTTGCCAGTTGCTTCCCTTGCTCTGGGGCACGTATCTCTCCACACGCACTTGATAATAGAAACACGGCTGCTTGGTGAACGGGCTGGTCAGCCGATCGTCGCCCGTCGCCTTGCCGCGCACATGGCTCAGGCCCATGGCAATACTGCGCACCGGCATCACCGGGGTGTCGATCAAGATCCGATATTCCCGGTACGTCCTGAACCCCCCGTAGAGAAGCAAAAGAGGCAACGTCAAGCCTATGATCAGCCCGAAAATCGAGTGCTTGCCCCCAAAGGTGAAGGTGGATGTGGCGCTGTAAGTGTGGCTGAAATGAAAAACTACCGTCCTCTTCGGAAACGGCGGGGGCCCCGGTAGCGCGCCTCCCTGCGTGGACGGCGGAGCCTGCTTTGCCGGCCCCGCTGCGACCGCGCCGGTCGTTGAGGCGCCGCTGCCGAAGCTGATGTCGTCCATCGCGAAATCGTTCCAGGGTGTGTCGGTGTTGAGATCGAAGAGCGCCAGATCAGCGCTAGTGCTGGAGCCGGAGTTCCAGGTGAATGTGAAGTTTTCCCACTTTCCGCCGTTATCCGGGCTGTTCTCCGGAAAGACACTGCTCCCCACAGAGCTTCCGTTGATCTTCAACTGCAAATGCGGGAGAGAATTGCTGTCGTGGTCCACTTCCGCGCCCCAGTAAGAGAAGGTGTACGTCGTGTTCGGCGTGACGGGCACGGCCTCCTCCCAAACCGGCGTCGTCGCTGAGTTGGCCCCATCTACGACGAACATATTCCCCTTGCCGGTCGTGTGGTCGCCGCCATTATACCAATCCCCATAGGCTCCCGGCGCCTTCGAGGCGTTGGCGCCGATCCAGTAACCACCCGGGCCGGACACGTTCCCATAGGTGTATCCCGTGGTAAAACCCGTGTTCCCACTCTCGAAGTCGCCGTTCGTAACCAAGTTGGCGGGCGCGGACGCTGCCGCCGTCGCTTGAGACGCCGCAATGGTTGCGTACTTGCCCGACTTAACCCACAACCAGTCGCCCGAGTTCGAACCCTCCGTATTATTGATCACGAGCAACAGAACCGTTTCCGGCCGGAAGCACTGCCGGTAGATCAGCCCGGTGTAGCCGGTCCCGCCGTTCGCCCCCCCAAATTCCACGTCCAGCCTGAAATGCGGCGGCGCATTGGGAATCCGCAGAGTCCCGTTCTGGAATTGCGACGTTACGTCGCGGATGGTCCCGCCCGAAAAGCTCACCCTCCCCTGCATGTCCTCTTTGATTGAGTATTTGCTTCCACTAAAGTTCTGGTCCAGGTCGAGTCCCGTTCCATATCCGGTCGTGATGGGCTCCATCGTACCGGCATGAACGACTCTGAACAGGACCGTGCATGAAGCGGTGGAAGGGGTTCCCGGCGGATAGATGGCATTCACGAAGTCGCCAGCGCTGCCGCCGGTCTCTGCCGCAATGCGTTTCGACGCCGAGGTTTCTTGCGTTCCGGAGGCTGCGCCGCTCGGCTGGGAAGATGGTGTGCCCACCGTGACGGTTTCCGATGTGCTCGCATTAAGCCCGGTGTCGCTCCACTCGCCCTGGGTTTCCGAGCAGCCGGTGGGAGTGGCAAAGACCGAGGCCGGCGGCGGGGCAAGGCTCACTTGTTTGACTTCAAACCCCGCCGTCCCCTTCCCGCCCGGCATAGGGGCGGAATATTTGACAAGGAATCCCCCTTTTTGCGCGATCCAGACCTTCACAGGGAGCACGCCCTCAATCATGGTCTCCTCACCTTTGGCGGGGATTCCGTTGAGGGTCTGCGGGCCAAGGTCCTTCGGCGTTCCCTCCTTGCCAAGTCCAGTCATCATGCTCGCCGTCCCGGTGATAGGGTCGTAATTGCCCGGAGCATCTGCAGAAACGTATTTGATCCAAGAGCAGGAAACCACGTTGCCGTTCCAGGCGGTTGTGTAGGCCTTGTGCGCACTGAAATCAAACAAGAAACGGTTGCGGAGCCCGTCCCGATTCGCCGCCCACGGAGCGATCCTCAGGTCAATACGTTCTTTGGACCCGTTGCGATAGATCTTGAGCGTCGAAGGCTGGCCGGTGAACAGGCTGGCTTCGGTTAGGTTGGTGACGTTCACGAGCGTGTAGTGTGTTGGGAAAGAAGGTGGGGCCACCCACGGGGAAGTCTGCGGCGCCACGGCGCCAAGCGTAACCGTGCTCTGGCCGCTCGCTTCAAATCCGGCCCCCGTCCACTTCCCCTGCGTTTCCGTGCAGCCGGAAGGCGCCATGAAAAACGATGCTGGCGGCGCGGTGGTGACCAGCCGTTTGATCTCCATCATCACTATCGGCGGGATATTTTGTTCAATCATTTCCATTTTGATGGGGAGATCGTAGACATCTGACCACCACAGTTTCTCCGTCCCTGCCGCGTACAGCTTTGCGGTCAAACCGTTGATCGTTTGCGTTCCCACCAGTTTGCCACCGGGGATCATTTTATCGAGGGATCCTCCCGCTTGCGCGGCCATCATGAAAGGATCGTAGTTGCCCAGGGCGTCCTCGGAGGCATATTGTGTCCAGTAACACGCGTGGCTCGCCGGGTCCTGCGCGTACGCTTTGTGGGCTTGGGAGTCGAAGAGAAGAATCTGGTGTACTTCTTCCGGACTATCCGGCCCGGCGGCGACGGTCAGGTCAATGCGCTCTTTCGAGCCTTGGCGATAGAGCTTCGCCGTCGAAGCCTGCGGCATGGAGGCGACCATGGTCAGAGAATACGATTGCGGCCGCTTCGAAGTTTGAGCCCGAAGCAGCAGCACTGCGAACATTGAAACAAGAGCGAATCCTAAAACGAGGCTCCGAAAATGTCGCCGAATCATATGCCCTCCTTGAGTATTCGTCAAAAAGCGCCGCTGGCGCCTGCACGCGTGAAGTCTATCGTTAGAGAATGGAACAGGGATACACGAGCCAAATTATACGCGGAGCGCCTGCGAAGTCAAACGATTACAAGAAGTTCCGGGTTGCGACCGCTGAGAAGGCACAGAAGCTGGGTGAGGCTCCCGCCAAGAACTAAGCCAGCGCGCTGCGCAAGCCTGACCCTGCAAAGGAAGAGGACGTTCCTTCCAGTCTCGATTCCTGATTCCCTTCATTCCTTCCATTCCCATCCTTCAGCCCCCCCGTGTTAAATTATCAGGGGTACTTCCATGTCCGATTCGCAGGAACCTCGATTTGTATGGTTGGATTTGTTGTGGCTGGTTTTTCTAGCTGGACTTGCAGTTCTCCCGCCCTTGGTGGAGTTTCATAAGCAGCTTATCCTCCTCAGCATTGGGCTATTTCAGATTTTTGAACGGCGCATCATGGGCCGTATCCCGGTGGGCCGGCGCAACGCCTACAGCATTATTGTCAAGGTTTTGCTCTCCAGCCTGCTCCTTGACCACACCAGCGCCGTCGCCGCCATTGACAGCAGTTACTACCCGATCTATTACCTGCCGGTGGTGTCCGCGGCCATGATCTACGGCGGGTGGGGAACGATGTTTTGGACCGCCGTGACCTCGGCCGCCTATTGCTCTTTCCTGATTCCGGCCATCCGGCTTTACCGCCTCACCCCGGACTCAATCTCAGAGTTGGCCCTCCGCAATCTGTTTTTTTTCCTGATCGCTATTGTGGTCAATCGCCTGGTCTCTGAATTCCGCCGCCAGACGAACCGCTACCGCCTGCTGGCGGAAGAGTTTTCGGAAACCAATCGCAAGTTGGAGCTTGCCCAGGAAGAGGCGCGGCGGTCGGAGCGGCTGGCGGCGCTGGGACAGCTTTCTGCGGGTCTCGCCCATGAGATCCGCAACCCTCTGGGCGTGATCAAGGGCTCGGCGGAAATGCTCAGCCAGAAATTGCAATCCGCCGATCCCATCGCTTGTGAACTGGCGGGCTATATTTCAAGTGAAGTGGAACGCCTGAATGCCCTGGTGGGACGCTTCCTGGATTTTGCGCGGCCTTTGCAGCTTGATTTGCGCCCGTCGGACATTACATCTTTGATCGAAAAATCCCTGAATTCGATGCGCGATCTCCATCCTGCATCTAAAATCGAAGTGCGTAAAAACTTTGAGGTGGGTCTGCCCCCGGTACCGCTGGATTTGGAGCTTTCGGAGCGGGTCTTCGCAAACCTCTTTCAGAACGCCTACGATGCCATGCCGGATGGCGGCCAATTGAGCGTGGCGGCCAACCGGGCCAACTCGGATGGCAGGCAAGGCGTTGAAATCGAAATTGCGGATACCGGGCCGGGAATCCCCGAAGGGAATAAGGAACAGATCTTCAATCCGTTCTTCACAACCAAGAAGACGGGAGTGGGGCTGGGTCTTTCCATTGTCTCGAAGATCGTTGATAACCACGGGGGACGGATTCGCGTCAGCAGCCGGGACGGAGAAGGCGCATGCTTCAAGCTATTCTTTCCTGCGGCGCCATGAAAGAGAGGGTTGAATGACTGATGTTCGCAGAGAACAGTGACGGCGCTCGCTCCACCCGCGCTGGGAGTTTACTCCGAGCGGGAATACCGGGATTCTTCGCTTCGCTCTGCAGAAACTCGATGCGTAAGTCATTTAGATTCAGTATTCGCTCTCCTCTGGCGACGCGTCGAGTTTCTGCCAATGAAGGGCAGCCAAAAGGCTGTCAATGCTCAGAATGACGGCGAAGGGCCCAGAATAACAGTTTGGCCGCCCAAATGGTGACACTCGATGCGTGTGTCCGCGATTCACCTTTATGCCTATGCCCACGATCTTGATTATCGAAGATGAAGCAAAAATGCTGCGACTGCTGGAATTGAGCCTGGCGGGGGAAGGCTACAGCGTCCGCACCGCAGTCGATGCGGAGACCGGCGTCAAAATGCTGCGCCAGGAACCGATGGACCTGGTCCTGACGGACTTAAAGCTGCCGGGCATGAGCGGTCTCGATTTCCTGCAAGCCGTGAAGCGAGTAGACGGACGGATCCCGGTGGTGGTGATGACTGCCTTCGGGTCTGTGGAAACCGCGGTTCAGGCGATGAAGGCCGGCGCCAGTGACTATATTCTGAAGCCGTTTTCGCTGGAGGAAATGAAGCTGATCCTGAAAAAAGAGCTGGACCTCCATCGCCTGCGGGAAGAGAACCGCGATCTGAGGGAGGCGCTCGGCAAGCGTTACGATTACAAAAACGTGGTGGCCCGAAGCCCGAAAATGCAGGAGGTGCTGGCGCTGGTGGAGCGTGTGGCGCCCACCCATTCCACGGTGCTGCTGGGCGGTGAGAGTGGCGCCGGAAAAGATTTGATCGCCCGGGTGATCCACCAGCATTCGCGCCGCGCTTCGGGACCCTTCGTCAAAATCAACTGCGCCGCGATCCCGGAAAATTTACTGGAAAGCGAACTTTTCGGCTACGAGAAGGGCGCCTTCACGGGCGCGGTGGCCACCAAGCCCGGCAAGTTCGAACTGGCCGACAAGGGCACAACGTTTCTCGACGAAATTGGCGACGTGCCACCCGCGACCCAGGTGAAATTGCTGCGGGTGCTGCAGGAGCGCGAGTTCGAGCACTTGGGTGGCACCAAAACCCTGAAGGTGGACATCCGCTTGGTGGCAGCCACCAACCGCGATCTGCGGGCCGCGCTGGAGCAGGGAACTTTCCGCGAAGACCTTTATTATCGCCTGAACGTGGTGCCCATCAACATCCCGCCCCTGCGCGAGCACAAGGAGGATATCCCCGACCTGGTGAATTACTTCGTGGAGCGATTCGGGGGCGAATCCGGGAAGGACTTGAAGGGCATAACGGCGGGCGCCATGAAGCTGCTGATGCAGTTTCACTGGCCGGGCAACGTTCGCGAGCTGGAAAACATTATCGAGCGCGCCGTGGCTTTTGCTGAGGGCAACATGATCGAACCGGAAGACATTCGCCTGGACCTCTCACCCACAATTCCATCCAAGCCGCTGGCAGGTGGACAAATTCCTACTTTCCCGCCGGCGGGGATGACGCTTGAAAATTACGAAGATGAGATTATTCGGGAAGCGCTGCGCCGCGCCAACGGCAATAAGAGCCACGCCGCCCGAATGCTGGGACTCTCCCGCAACGCCCTTCGCTACCGCCTTGCGAAGATGGGAGTGCCCGACGAGCCGGAAGGCGCCGTGGGATGAAGAATACGTTCGAGGACGGAGTGGAGCCTGGAAGCGATCGATTCCAAGTGGCAAAAAGTGCTTTGGGAGTGAAAAACTTACATCATTCGGCGGTGGTAGAAAATGAGGCCTGTCGCCCGCATTTTTGTCCATCGATAGAAGGAGTTGGCATGAAAAGACTCATCCCTTTGCTATTGCTGTTCCTGTTGGCAAGCGCAGCTTGGGCGCAGGATGCCAGCCGCAAGGCCATCAAGCAACTGGATAAGGCAACTGACGTGCTTAATGAAATCATGAAGATACCGGAAAAAGGTATTCCGCATGATCTATTGGGGAGAGCCGTGTGTGTTGGGATTGTTCCCGCGGAGCTCCGCTTCGCCATTGGATTTGGCGGGACCTACGGGCGTGGTGTTCTGGTCTGCCGCCGCGGCGGAAATGGGCCGTGGGGTGCGCCCTCCATGTTCAGGCTGGGAGGCGCCAACATTGGATTCCAGTTGGGAGGCCGGGCCACGGATGTCGTCTTCATCGTCATGAACGCGGGCGGGGCGATGAAGCTGGCAGGTAACAATGTGAAGCTGGGCGCCGATGCTTCCGCCACGGCCGGTCCGGTGGGCCGGACGGCAGAAGGTGCGACCGATGCTCAGATGCGCGCGGAGATATTGAGCTATTCAAGAACGCGTGGGCTTTTCGCCGGTGTTTCGTTGGCCGGCTCATTTTTCAAGCAGGACGTGAAGGACAATTACAGCTTGTATGGCAAAAAGCTTAGCCCCAAGGATATTGTAATCAAGGGTAAGACTGGTGTTCCGGCGGCGGCAAGGCCGCTGGTGGGCGCTCTCAGCCGGTATTCTTCAAAAGGCGGGCAGCCATTTCCCAAATCCTGATGAACAGGGTTGAAGATGCTTCCAGCAGAGACGGGCTCTCCGTTGACGCCGCCCGTCTGCAAGGATTTTGGGTGGGGGTCAGTTTGGCTTTTGTAGCGGCGGTCTCTGACCGCCGAAAGCTGCTGACAAATGAAATTCGGCGGTCAGAGACCGCCGCTACAGCAGCGAAAATGTACCACCAGAATTTTCGAGCAAAGGACCGAATGAGGCGGATAATGCAAGGCGGGGAGTTGGTCAATTCTGGACTGGTTACTTGGCGTCGGATGAAGAGTTGAGGCATTCTCGGGGAAAGTGGAGAGCGCCATGAAGCAGATACTCGCGATGGTGGTGGCCCTGGGGTCTTGCAGTTGCCTTTTTGCCCGCCAGCAGGATCATGAAGCGGACCGGCTTCAAAGAGCCGCCCAGGTCATCAAGATGGTGATGACCATGCCGGGACCGGCCATTCCTGCCCAATTGATCGATCATGCTCTTTGCATTGGGATTATTCCCTCCGCCGTCAGCATTGAGTTGGGATTGGGCGCTCACTTCGGCCGGGGAGTGCTGGTGTGCCGCGTGAATCATGAGAAGACCTGGAGCGCTCCCTGGATGTTCACCGTGGGCGGCGCCAGTTACGGCCTGATTCCTGAAGGGGATAGCGCCAACGTGATTTTCCTGGTGATGACCCGCAAAGGCGAGCGGAAATTCATGAAGAGCGGCCTGAAGGTGGGCGTGGACGCATCGGCATCCTCCGGGCCGGTGGCTGAGAAAGCGGGTATCACTGCGATCCCAGTACCTCGTTCGGACCTGGTGGCGTATTCCATGAGGCGAGGTAGGTTTTCAGGAGCTTCTCTTGAAGGGGTGATCTTGAAGCCTGACGATGATGCGGACCTCCACCTTTACGGTCACAGGGTGGGCGCGGCCGAAGTGCTGACCCATTCCAGCGTTACTCCGCCCGCAGCCGCGAAACCTCTGGAGGAAATGCTGGCTCGATTCTGCTCATTCCGAAGTGATGCCGCCTTGGCAAAATTCTGACGCCCGCCAATCCCCTCACCCCAGCCCTCTCCCCGCCAGCGGGGCGAGGGGGAACCATCTTCACTTACCCTATCGCAACTGGGCTTCCTCTCCCCGCCAGCGGGGCGAGGGGGAACCGCGTAGCGGTGGGTGAGGGGCTCTCTTCAAACCGTCTGCGCAGTTACTCCTGACCACACCTTCAAGTGAACAGCGTTGGGAATAACCGGGCGGGTCTTCCGCTTGCGCCACCTCACCTGCGTGGAACTTGCACGGTGCTTACTTCAATTCGCCGGCGTAGATCTTCATAATCGTTTCGAGGAACTGAAGCGCGTGCTCCCGGGGCCGCTGGAACGAGTTGCGGCCGATGATGGAACCAAAGCCACCGCCATCCCGAATCGCGCGAGCCTCGTCAAACACATCCTCATCATTGCTCTTCATGGCGCCACCGGAAAAGATGACGATGCGGTTGCCATCGAAGGAGCTTTCGATCACGTGCCGCACCCGCTCGGCAAGCGTGCCGATGGGCACCTGAGCCTTGGTGTAAGCCTTCTGTGCTTCGGCCTGCTCGATGTGGGCGGTGGGCAGTTTCACTTTGATGATGTGGGCGCCCAGCTCAGCGGCGATGTGCGCGGCGTAAGCCACCACGTCAATTGCGGTTTCGCCTTCCTTGCTCAACGATGACCCGCGCGGATAGGACCAGACCACCACCGCCAGGCCATTTTTCTTGGCTTCTTCCGCCAAGGCGCGCAACTGCGAATACATCTCCTGCGCCCGCGCCGAACCCGGATAAATGGTGAATCCAATCGCCACGCAGCCCAGCCGCAGCGCCTCATGAACGCTGCCGGTAACGGCGGAAATGGGATCCTTCTCATCGTGCAGCATGTCGTGGTTATTGAGCTTCAAGATCATCGGTACTTCGCCGGCGTGCCGGGCGGCAGCGGCTTCCAGAAAGCCCAGCGGCGCGGCGTAGGCGTTGCACCCCGCTTCGATGGCCATCTCAAAGTGGTAATTCGGATCGTATCCGGCGGGATTGATCGCAAAACTCCGCGCCGGCCCATGTTCAAATCCCTGATCTACCGGCAGGATGACGAGTTTGCCGGTCCCTGCCAATCTTCCGTGGTTCAGCAGGCGGGCGATATTGGTCTTGGTTCCGGGGTTGTCACTCTCATACCAACTCAAAATCTCGCGAACCCGGTCTGTCATTCGGCTGCCCGCGACGCGGCGGAGCCTGGCGACTGCATCCATCACTGCCATGTCAATTCCTCCATCATGATTTAATAACCAGCCTTCTATTTTATCACGGCGGGATCGACGAAGCCGTTGGCCGGATTTTGGGCGGTGGTCGAGTTGCCTGTAGGGGCGACCCTTATGCCCACCCTCGGGCGAACACAAGGGCCGCCCTGACCCCGAACCAGGGCGACTCCAGATTCTGGGTGGGCGGTTATAGCGGAATATTCCCGTGCTTCTTGGGCGGATTCAGATCCCGCTTGGTATCGAGCATCCGCAGCGCCGAGATCAGCTTGGGCCGCGTGTCCCGGGGCTGGATGACGGCATCAACGTAACCGCGCTCCGCCGCAATATAAGGGTTGGCAAAGCGATCGCGAAACTCGCTCACTTTCTCGCGGCGCAGATTTTCAGGCGCATCCGGCTTTTGAAGCTCCCGCCGGTAGACGATGTTAACCGCGCCTTCCGGCCCCATCACGGCAATCTCCGCCGTGGGGTAAGCAAAATTCACGTCGGTGCGAAGGTGTTTGGAAGACATCACGCAATAAGCTCCGCCGTAGGCTTTGCGCGTGATCACCGTGATCTTGGGAACGGTTGCTTCGGCAAAGGCAAAGAGCAGTTTGGCGCCGTGCCGGATGATGCCTCCAAATTCCTGCTGGGTGCCGGGAAGAAAGCCCGGCACGTCCTCAAAGGTAATCAAGGGTATGTTGAAGGCATCGCAAAACCTTACAAACCGCGCGCCCTTCACCGAGGCGTTGATGTCCAGGCAACCGGCCAGGACCGCAGGTTGGTTGGCAACGATGCCGACGCTCGCGCCATCCAGCCGCGCAAACCCCACCACCAGGTTTTGCGCGAAATGCTCATGGACTTCCAGAAAAGCGCCATCATCCACCACGCGGTGGATGATTTCCTTGATGTCATAGGGGCGATCCGATTCGCTGGGAACAATTTGATCCAGCGATTCATCCCTGCGATTGATGGGATCGCTCGAGGCGGCGCGGGGCGGATCCTCCTGATTGTTCTGCGGCATGAAGGAGAGCATTTCCCGGATGAGCGCCAGGCAGTCTTGGTCGTCCTCGGTTAGAAATTGGGCCACGCCGCTCACCGCGTTGTGGGTCATGGGCCCGCCCAGTTGTTCCTTGCTCACGTCCTCGTGCATTACCGTCTTGATCACGTCCGGTCCGGTGACGAACATGTAGCTCGATTTGTCCACCATGACAATGAAATCGGTGATGGCGGGGGAATAGACCGCGCCTCCCGCGCACGGTCCCATGATGGCGGAAATCTGCGGCACGACGCCGGAGGCCAGGGTGTTGCGCAGGAAAATGTCCGCATATCCCGCCAGCGAATCCACGCCTTCCTGAATGCGCGCTCCTCCCGAATCATTCAACCCGATGATGGGAGCGCCCACCCTTAAGGCGTGGTCCATGACCTTACAAATCTTAGCCGCATTGGTGACACTCAAAGAGCCGCCGAAGACCGTAAAGTCCTGCGCGAAGGCGAAGGCCACGCGGCTGTTGATCAGCCCATAGCCCGTCACCACGCCGTCACCAGGAATCCGCTGCTCTTCCATGCCAAAATCATGGCAGCGATGCTCCACAAGGCGGTCCAGCTCTTCGAAGGTTCCTTCGTCAAAGAGCAAATCCAGCCGCTCGCGTACCGCCAGCTTGCCATCGGCGTGTTGGCGTTTTCTGCGCTCTGCGCCGCCGCCCGCCTCGGCCAGGGAGTGGCGGCGGCGCAGTTCGGCGATTTTGTTTTCGAGGTCCATGAATGACGTCCCTGCCGTTTGTGGCTCCGGTGGCCAGAATTCGCGCCCTGCCTGAGCGCGGTCTAACTTAGCCCCAAGACTCTTCAGATAGAAGGATATCTCGTAGGGGCGGCCCTCGTGGTCGCCCACGGGCGGGCACAAGGGCCGCCCCTACAGCGCGTGGGAGTCAGGCTCCCATGGGATAGTTGCTAAGTGAACAGCATTGATCTTAACCCGTCTGACTCGATCCTTTGGTTCCTCCCGGAGGACCCGACAACGGGGGATTCAAACCGCACCATTCTTCACAAGCGATAATCGAATTGGTTGGCTTCCTCGGATCAAACTTGATGCTCGATGCCAGACATTCCGCGTCGGTTTCAGGAAGTTTGAACTCGGGCAGCGCAGAAACTTCCTGTGCGGCCTCGTAGGTCACGCCACCCACTTCATATTTATAAACCACCAAGCGCATACTTTCGTCAGGGGCGTTTTTCTCAATCCAGTCAATGATCTGCCCTGAAGTGATGCGCCCCCGGCGGTTCACGTCGAGGCGGCGAAGCCTCTCGATCTCCGATGGCGACTTGCGCTTCCATTTGCGGATGAACGATCCGGCCACCTTCACCAGACTGGCGGCAATTCCTGCCGCGGCCACAGCGCCGGCTCCTACCCCAATCCAATTTAGCCGCCCCCACCCGCTCACGGTTTCAGGTTTTCTCCAAATCCTTCAAGAAGTTTCCGGTTCTCAAAATTGGCACCGCCGGCAGTCATTAGCTTACCCATTCCCGCGAAGGCTGGGAAGGGAATTGACAGCCCGGTAGTGTCAGGCAATAAGCTGTAGTCTAAACTGATTTTTTACGATGGCAGCCAGGTGGCGTCAATTTGAGCGGGCTATTGGCATTGCCCTTCTGGGGATTGCACTTGCGGCGCAGCGGTCCTCGCTTGCGCAAGCGCCGGGGCGTCAAGGTACGGGTGCGCAGCCGGTCAAATAAATTTTCGGGAACACGGCCCAGGCGCTCTTTGGCAGAGCGGTTATCCTGATCAAGGGAAAGCATTATACCGAAGCAGCGTCTTTGCTGCATTCGGCCGTCAAGCTGGCGCCTGACCAGGCAAATTTTCACCACTACCTCGGATACGCGCTGTGGAAACTCGACCATTGGAGGCAGGCCCAGGCTGAGTTTGAAAAGGCCCATAAGCTGGAGCCGAAAGATCCCTATACTTGCTATTTTCTGGCGCGCTATGGCGGCACCAGGAAAAACTGCTGGCGAGCCCTATGCGCTGAAAACATCCCGGATGATTTGTATCAGGCTTTAAGCGGGCGGGCGCGTGAACACCGGTAGCCCTTGCTTCGACAAAAAGACTGGTGCGGGGGGCGGGAATCGAACCCGCACAGCCCTTACGGGCCGAGGGATTTTAAGTCCCTTGCGTCTACCAGTTCCGCCACCCCCGCTTGCTCTCTACAGAATTATCGAGCCAACTCCTTCCGTGCGGCGATCGGTACCGCGAACGTCTTGTTCCTCTCAAGTCTTGTACAATGGGCTTGCGGGAGCGAGCAGGATTCAATTTCCGGGTAGACCTCGTCGCGCCGCCGCATCCCGGACTGGGGATTTCGGAATCGATGCAGTCATGCCTTGCTACTAGCCTTCAGGCAGACTGCAAGCCCGTCCCGAAGGGGGATGATCGTCGTGAAAAGTTCGGGCGACTTGTAAACCAAACGGTTGAACTGCTGAATGGCTTTGGTTTCGGCATCGCCTTGCGCGGCGGGCCGCGCGCTGCGCCCCGACCACAAAACATTGTCCGTCACAAACAACCCGCCGGGTCGCACCCGGGGCACGGCCAGGTGGAAAACCTTGGGGTAATCCTTCTTCAGAACGTCATTAAAAATCAGGTCGAACGTGCCCGGCGTGGCCTTCAACATCTCGAGTGCATCCCCGGTCAGAATCTTGACGCGATCGAGCACACCGGCGCGGCCCAGATAGTCCTGGGCGCGGCGCGCATTGGCGGGGTCGCTGTCCGTGTAATAAACGCGCCCTTTGGCGCCCACGGCGCGTGCCAACCACAACGTGGAGTAACCAATGGCAGAACCCATTTCAAAGACGCGCTTGGCGCGTAGGGCTCGAGCCCATTGGAACAGAACCCGGGCGCACGCCGGACCAACGATGGGCACGTTGTGACGCGCCGCGTATTGCTCCATCTCACGGACCACCGGGTCGCGCTTTGGAAGCAGGCGATTCAAATAGCCTGCCGTGTGTTCTTCAAGGATAGGATTCATCGTATGTTTTGTGATGCTCCTTCGACTAGAATTGCCAGGCCTTCAAAAACCGGTTGGCGATGCCCTGCGTGAGCGATTGACCTCAGTCCAGCTTCCGCGCCGCCATGTCCCGCTGCAACTCAAATGGCAGGGTGAACGTTACGTTTTCCGGAACAATCTCCGCCTCTTCCACTGTTTTCACGCCGCGCGCTCTGAAGAAATTCACCACGTCTTCAACCAGATTCTCCGGGGTGGAGGCGCCGGCCGTGATGGCCACGGTCTCGACACCTTCAAACCAGGCAGGATCGATGTGACTTGAATCGTTAATCAGGTAAGCGGGGCAACCGGCCGCGCGCGCCACTTCGCGCAAGCGGTTGGAGTTGGAACTGTTCGCCGAGCCCAGCACCAGCACCACACCGGCCCGCTCCGACAGCGTCTTCACCGCAGTCTGGCGGTTTTGCGTGGCGTAACAAATGTCGTCTGAGGGGGGCGTGCGCAGGCCCGGAAAGCGCCGCTTCAAGACTTCCAAAATGGTTTGCGTGTCGTCAACGCTGAGCGTGGTCTGGGTGATGACGGCGACGGTGGATGGATTGCCCACCTCCACTTTTTCGGCTTCTTCAACGCTGCCCACCAGATGGATTCTGCCGGGGAGTTCGCCCATCGTTCCGACCACCTCATCGTGGCCTTCGTGGCCAATGAGGATGATGGAGGCGTCCTGCCTGGCGAAGCGGATGGCTTCCAAATGGACCTTGGTCACCAGCGGACAAGTGGCATCGATCACCCGCAGGCTCTTGGCGGCCGCCCTGGCGCGCACTTCCGGGGCAATGCCGTGGGCGCTGAAAATCAGCGTGGACCCATCCGGCGCCTCGTCCACTTCGTCCACAAATATCGCTCCCTTGGAGCGAAGCTGGTCGATCACATGGGAGTTGTGCACAATCTCCCGCCGCACGTAGATGGGGTGCTCGTAGAGTTCCAGGGCACGGTTCACCACATCAATGGCCCGGTCCACTCCCGCGCAAAACCCCCGAGGCTTGGCGAGGATCACCTTGTTGACCTTCATTCAACTTGCTCCCAACGCGTGGTCTTTTGCCGCCCAATGGCCAATTCGCCAATCATTCGAGCCAATTCCACAGGCCACGCTCCATCCATGCTAACAGACAGGCCGCAGCCGGTCAAAGAACCAATAACCCTGGTCAGGATGACTTTGTTCAGGCCTTCAAGTGCTATGAAATTTAGATAGTTATATTCTGCTCTGAACAACTTCTTCCCGATGTTGTATCCTCCCCGATGAAGTATATGGAAAGCCTGAGTGTGTTTTGCGGCGGGAGACTCCATTGGAGCTGCATGAGATCGTTGTCCGGACGGTTCGCTCGTTCGAGGAGCGGCGTTACCAGGATTTGATGCGACAGCACCACTACCTGGGTTCTCTGCCGAAGATCAGCGAAACGCTCTGG
>DATKST010000057.1:0-8001 GCA_035531475.1 Terriglobia bacterium | reverse complement strand
CCGAACTAAAGTGGCAAGCAGTCATATGGTGCTCATGAACGGGTAACAAATTGAAATCGAAAAATTTCATCTTGACACCTTACTTCCGCGTACTCAGACAGTTACAAGGAATGGCTCGAACTTTTACCGGACAGTACTGATCTGACAGCCCTTTAGCCTCAATGCTGTTCACTTAGCCGGCTATCCCATTGGAGCCTGATTCCCACGCGCTGTAGGGGCGGGCCTACAGGTGCTTCCAACGTTTGCGGAACGTCATCTTCGCTAAGGCCGGGAAATCCCGGCCGGCTGTCCATTGCGATGCCGGGTAAACCGGCAGCTTCTGGATCCATTGGTTGCGAGCGTATAACCTCTGCCCCAGCCGCGCCAGCCCGGAGGCAAAGCGATAGAGCCACGGCCGCAGCATAACAAATGCCCAAAACCGCATGGAACCCCGCTCGCTGACCGGCGCTCCGGGCGGTTTCCGCGCAGGCGGCAACTCTTGGGACTTGGCACGAAGGTGCAGCAGCAAATCGGGAATATTGATCTGGACCGGACAGACCTCGCGGCAAGCGCCGCACAAGGAGGAAGCGAATGGCAACTCCCGGGCCGCTCCAAGACCCACCATTGACGGCGTAACCAGTGCTCCGATCGGACCGCTGTACACCCAGCCGTAGGCGTGGCCGCCGATCTTGCGGTAAACGGGACAGGCATTCAAGCAGGCGCCGCAGCGGATGCAATAAAGCGCTTCGCGCATTTTCTCGTCCGCCAGCATTCCCACTCGGCCATTGTCAACCAGCACCACATGCATTGCTTCCGGCCCATCCTCGCCGTGGCGGCGGGGACCCGTGAGAATGGAGGTGTAAGCCGTCAGTTTCTGCCCGGTTCCAGAGCGAGGGAGCAGGCGCAGAAAAACCGCCAGGTCTTCGAAGCGCGGAATAATTTTTTCCAAACCCACCAGGGCGATGTGGATGCGGGGCGCAGTCGTGGAAAAGCGGATGTTGCCTTCGTTCTCAACCAGCACAATGGCGCCGGTGTCCGCCACCGCGAAATTAGCGCCGCTCAAACCTACTCTGGCCCTGGCAAAGCACTCGCGCAGGGCGCGACGCGCAATTGCCGTCAGCCGTTCCGGCTCTTCGGTCCTCTCGCACTTCAAATGATTGACGAAGAGGTTCGAAACATCCTGCCGGGTTTTGTGGATGGCGGGCGCCACAATGTGGGCCGGGCGCTCGTCCGCCAACTGCACAATGAGCTCGCCCAGGTCGCTTTCGATGCCGCGAATGCCCGCCGACTCCAAGTAGTGGTTCAGCCCCACTTCTTCGCTCACCATGGTCTTGGCTTTGACCACTTCTGTGGCGCCCGCGTCTTGGGCGATCTTCAGAACGAATGAGCACACTTCCTCAGCGTTCAGCGCCCAATGGACCCTGCCGCCGTTACGCTCCACACTGTCCGCAAACTGCGAGGCGTATTCATCCAGATGCTCGATGACTTCGCGTTTTAAGGCTCGCCCGCGTTGCCGCAAGCGTTCAAATCCCGGAACACCTTCAATGGCATGAAGCCGTTCCGTGTAGAGCCGCAGCGTCGAGCTTTTATACGCGCCTTGCAGGTGCGCATCGCGCAGCACGCTTGCCGAGGCTTCGTGAATTTTGCCGGACTCGATTCCGTGGCTACTCATAAATGTTTCAATCGCAATCAGCTATCGGCCGTCAGAACGCGGAATAAATGTTGTAACCCGAATGCTTCAACCCGAATGCTGACAGCTTCTTTCATTCCTGCGCGGCCAGCAATTCCGCCAGGTGGATGGTCCGCACCGGCAGGTTCCTCCGGTGAATCAAACCGGCAAGGTGCATCAAGCAACCGGAATCGTTGGCTACCAGATATTCGGCGCCGGATTCGATTGCCGCTTGAAGTTTGTCCTCGCCCATGGCGACGGACACTTCAGGAAATTTAACCGCGAATGTCCCGCCGAAGCCGCAACAGAGTTTGAAGTCCTGCATTTCAACCATGTCCAGTCCACGCACGGCGTGGAGCAGGGCGCGAGGCTCCGATTCAATCTTGAGTTCGCGCAGCAAATGGCAAGAGTCGTGGTAGGTGACGCGGTGCGGGAAACTTGCTTCCACATCCGTCACCTTCATGACCTTGACCAGGAACTCCGAAAATTCAAAAAGCCGCCCGCCCAGCTTCTTCGCTCTTTCTTCAAGAACTGGTTCGCCCGAAAAGAGTTCAGGATAAAAGACGCGGATCATCGTGGTGCAGGACCCTGAAGGCGCCACGATGTATTCGGCGTCATCATAAATGTCAAGGACCCGCCGCGCCACCGCCCGGGCCTCATCGCGATAACCGGTGTTGAAAGCGGGCTGGCCGCAACAGGTCTGGGCCGGGTTGAAGGTCACCTCCGCACCCAGCCGCCGCAAGACCTTCACGGCGGCTTCACCCACCTCGGGAAAAAACTGGTCACCGAGGCAGGTGATGAATAACGAAACTCGGGGTCGCGATGGAGCCATGCAGTTTCCCCTAACCCGGTGTAGCCGGAACATAAACCCACACCCCTGCCTAAGATGATGGAACAAGGTCATTCCGGCGAAAGCGGGAATGACGGGCGCTTACAAGAAAGCCGTTAACTGTGCAGGCCAGCCCATAATTCGTCAACCGATCTTGCCGCCCGGAAACCTTTCGAGCACTTCCGGATCGTAGAGTGGGATCACCTGGTCAGCTTCTTTTTGAATTCGAGCGTATGCGGCCATGCATTCTGGCAGGCTCTCCATGATTCCAAGAGGGTGCATTTTCTCAATGTTTCCGTACTTGAAGCAGCAATCAGTCACGGCCACGCGGCCTTCGGCGGTCTCAATCAAGAATGCCATCGAGGACCGGTGGTGGGTTCCCACCCAAAGGGCGCGGATTCCAGGCAGCACTTCTTCGTCATCGTCCAGCAGGCGAAGTCTTTCGGGCGCCTCAATGGTGAGATAGGCCAGTACGTCATCTGGAATCCTTAACTTTCGCGGCACGTGCATCTCATACGGCGGCGCTTGGAAGTCCTCTATCCAACCACGCTGTGAAACTGACACCTCAGCGTTGCGGAACAGGTGAATATTGGCGGTGGCATACGCCTGGAGGGGAGTAATCAGGACCATGTCGACGTCCCCAGGCTCAATGCCCAGGCCTCTCAGCGCCGCTTCGGGTCTCTCCGCTTCGGCGCGGACCAAGGCGCCGCGTTCGCCGAATGTTCCCGTCCACCGGGCGTTCAATTCCGACAAGTCATGGGGCGGACCGGTGTTGATGAGAATGGTTTTTCCATTTCCCCGGATCACCACCATGTAGAAGTAAAGGTCAAGCCAATCATCCCAATGGTCCATCCAAAACACTTCCGGGCCCCGGACTTGGCACTGCCCCATCTTCAAAACTTGAAGCGTGTATTTCATAGGCGGTAACTCACGGCCGAACTCGGATTTTACAAGCTACAGGATTGGCCGAATAGAATCAAGAGTGGCGTAAGGGTCACTCCCTGAACTGGGTACGGCAAATTCACAATGCAAGAATCTCAAGTGCAACCCGCATCGTTGATTGTAAAGGACATTCCGGCTTTGTTCCCGTTCCGCGCCGAGCCACCCGGAACTTTGGATGAGACCAGCGAAAGTTTCTACCATTGAGAAGGTCCGCGGCAAAGGGTGACCTTTTGAGCATCCAGCCATAATTGGCAGCGGGCAAATTCAATGGGTCTTATTGTTCGTCGTTCCCGACCCTTTTCAGTTTACATCGGAAGCCTGCAATGGTTAGGACAAGCGAGACGGTTGAGACAGATTGTTGTCGTGCCCTACTTTCATGGGATTACAAGCCAATTTTCGTCGAACCCGCAAAAATCAGCGAAAGGTGTAGCATTTTGCCACAATTTCCCAAATTCCGAACCAGAGAAAATCGGAAACTTTGTGGAGTGGCCTTCTCCTTAACCATCCTTAGAGTGAGGACCAGCGCGTGATATATTGAAATTATGAGCGATCGGACAGGAAGTCTCATAGGTCCCACCGTGAATCAAGAATTGTCTAAGGTCTGGAACCGCACCGGCGTGATTCTCCTGGCGCATGGAGCTCCTGACCGGCTTGAGGATATTCCGGAGTTTCTACTGAACGTCCGGGGTGGCCGCGCCTTGCCGGAGAAAGCGGTGAAGGAGATTGTAGCACGTTATGCGATGATCGGCGGAGGGTCACCGCTGCTGCGGCTGACCAACCTTCAGGCTTGCGGGCTGGCCGCGTCGCTCAATTCAGTAAACGGCGCAAGGGCTGACTTGCAGAAGGGCATGATCCCTGTGCTCGTCGGCATGAGAAATTGGAAACCGTATATCGCGGATGCGGTGCGGATGCTGGCCGAATTGGGTGTCGAGAGAATCATTGCCATTTGCCTTGCGCCGCAAAACTCCAGAACCAGCATTGGGCTTTACGGGAAATACCTCTCCGAAGCCGTGCAGAAAACGGCGTCCGGCATCCAGGTGGACTTCGTCGAAAGCTGGCACGATCAGCCGGAGCTGATCGCGGCATTCCAGGAAAGGATTTCGCGGGCTTTCAGTCAAATGGGCGCTGAAGAAGGCCACGCCGTTCCGGTTATTCTGACCGCGCACAGCGTCCCGGCGCGAACCATCCAGGCCGGAGACCCTTACGAGCGCCAGGTGCGAGAAACGGCCACTCAAGTGGCCGGGGGATTGGGACTGAAAGACTGGCGGGTGGCCTTCCAAAGCCAGGGCATGACCGAAGATCCCTGGATTGGTCCCACCGTGGAGTCCGAAATCGACCAGAGCGCAGCGGCAGGACACCGCCAGGTTCTGCTTTGTCCGGTGGGGTTCGTCTCCGACCACGTGGAAGTACTCTACGATATCGACGTGGTGTTCAAGGCGTATGGCGCCTCGCGCGGCGTAACCGTTCACCGTACCGAGTCTTTGAATGACAGCCCGCTCTTTGTCAAAGCGCTGGCTGCGCTCGTCCGGACCCGCTTGGCCGCTGCTGTGGTGAGCGTGCCGGCATGATTGTCTTTGCTATGACGGCCATGGAGCAAGGCGCCGCAAAGTGAATCCTACATTCACAACAACTCATCGGATCGCCGTGATTGGCGGCGGAATCACGGGACTCGCGGCACTCCGAGAGCTCCGCTTGGCACGCGAGTCGGGCGGCGCGGTCAGTGAAATTCTGATCGAGGCGAACAACCGCCTGGGTGGCGTGATCCGCACTGAATATGTGGACGGCTTTACGCTTGAAGCGGGACCGGATAGTTTCCTGACCGAAAAGCCGGAAACGGCGGAGTTGTGTCGTGAGCTTGGGCTGGCTGACCAAATGATTGGCTCGAATGACGCGGCGCGGCGCACCGGCATCCTCCACCTGGGCCGTCTTGAAACTTTGCCCGATGGTCTTTATTTCTTCATTCCAAGCAAGCTGACGCCTATTTTCACAACGCCGTTGCTCTCCCTGTCCGCCAAGTTCGGAATGCTGCGTGAGCTTTTGATTCGGCCCGCGAAGAATTTTGAGCGTGACAGGGACGACGAATCCGTCGCGCAGTTCATCCGGCGGCACTTCGGCCAGCAAATGCTTGAGAACATCGTTGATCCGCTGCTGAGCGGCGTCTACGGAGGCGATTCCGAATTGCTGAGCGCGCACTCCGTTCTGCCGCGTTTTTGCGCGATGGAAAGGGACCATGGCAGTTTGATCCGCGCCATCCTTCGCGCCCGGTCTCGAACCGCGGCCATGCCATCCCGGCCCATCTTCACAACATTGCGTCGCGGTTTGGGCGAACTGATCGCCCGGCTCACTCCTCCGGCGCCAGCCGCCGGTCCCGGCTTGGAAAGACAAGTTTGGCTTCAAACCCGGGTCACTGCTATCGAGAAGCATGCCTGGGAACATTCGGATTCGAATGCCCCCGCGTCGCGTT
Source organism: Terriglobia bacterium (assembly GCA_035531475.1). Lineage (GTDB taxonomy): Bacteria > Acidobacteriota > Terriglobia > UBA7540 > UBA7540 > CALCEB01. The sequence goes on along the minus strand of DATKST010000057.1, from coordinate 2,118 downwards.
ACACGATCCGGCTTGAAGACGGCAAAGCCGTTGAAGCCGATGCCATCATCCTGGCCCTGCCCGCCTATGAATGCCGCCACCTTCTGAAGCCGCTCGACGCCGTGCTGGGCGCAGGCTTGGGGGAGATTGCATATAGCCCGGCGTTGACCATCGCGCTGGCATTCGATGAGACCGTGACGCGGCAACTGCCACCGGGCTTCGGATTTCTGGTTCCAAAGAAAGAGGGACGCCGCGTGCTGGCCTGCACTTTCGTTCATCAGAAGTTCAATCACCGCGCACCAGCAGGCAAGGCGCTGCTGCGCTGCTTCCTGGGCGGAGCAGGAGATCCAAGTGTTCTCGGCCTGGATGACGGTGAGATGATCTCGACGGTGCGCAGTGAACTGCAGGAAATCCTGGGCCTTCGCGCCGAGCCGTTATTCCACCGGCTCAGCCGCTGGCCACTCGCCATGCCGCAATACACGGTGGGACATGCAAAGCGGCTGGCCATGATTCAGCAAGGCATCAAAAACTTGGGTGGAGTATTTCTTGCCGGCAATGCCTACTCCGGCATCGGCATTTCGGACTGCATCCGGACCGGCAGAGCCGCGGCGCGTGAGGCCTTGCAGTCTGTTTCGGCCGCGAATCCCTCACTCGCAACTTCGTAGGCCCTACTCTGACAGGGAAAGAGGCGGAAGGGGTAAGGGATTTCTGAGTGGCGGCATGGCTAACCCCAATGCGGTTCACTTAAGGCTCGTTCGAGAATATCTGCTCATCGTTGAATCCGAGCCCCTCACCCACCCCAGCCCTCTCCCCGCTTGCGGGGAGAGGGCTGGGGTGGGTGAGGGGTCATACGACGGCCCTGTCATAAACAACAGGTGGTACACCCTAACTGAACAGTATTTTGGCTGGGCGCTACCTGCCCAGATAGACTATTAACTCGTCCGCACCCTTGATGGCTGCGCCTCGCAAGGGTAGGACCGGAAAATGCCTGTTAGGAAAAAAAGATATTACGATCTTGCAACATTGGGTTGAGAAGGAGTGCAGACAAAAAGGGGGCAGGCTGAAGTCCGTGGTATGACGTCAGCCTGCCATTGCAGTTGTGCTTGAGCAGTTTGGGTTCGGGTATACTGCAAAAGTTGCTCTCTGGCTCCGGTTAGCGGGTGGCCAGCTTTCTAGCAAAATCCAGCAAAAATGTCCGGTCCGTTTCCACCATCTTATCCACCAAGCCTTTGAGCCGGAGCAGAAAGCGGGCTTCGGAACCGTTGTTTCCTCCCTCTTCCGCCACCTCTTCGAGGGATTTCCGGGGCGTCAAGTTGTGAAGCGCCGGTGGATCATCGCCCGTGTAAAACAGTTTGAAAAGTGGAACGTCAAAGGCCGTTGCGAAGCGCTCCAAGGTGTCCACGGATGGAACCGTATGGCCGTGCTCGACCCGTGAGATATAGCAGCGGAGCAAGCCGCTTGCCTTCTCAACATCCCCTTGTGAAAATCCCTTCTGTTCCCGAAGTTGCCTGATTCTATCGCCGATTAACATGATCTTGAATACCCCTCCATCTTGAATTAACCACTGTGTCTCTTGCCTGTATCAATATCGGCCGGATAGGTAAAAGACAAAATGACTCCAGAGTCATAGTACGAAAGTACTGGGTCGCCCGAATCGGAATATTAGCCCCGAAGCCAGCCGAGTCGTTAGCAATTAAGCCATTGTACTCATTAAAATAACGAAAGCAAGTCAAACTCTCGGAATTATGCACTTTACAAAGCAACAGAAAAATGCCATACTTGAAGCATGAAAAACACAGGATTACTTGCTCACCAGTACCAGAATGAAGATGCGGCGCGAGAGCACCTCGAAAATACCCGCTGGCCGAGCGGCCCGGTATGCCCGCACTGTGGCGTGATGAATGAAGCCACAAAATTAGAGCCGCGTTGCAGGTCAAAGAGCGGCGTCCGCAAAGGCGTTTGGCAGTGCAACGGGTGCCGAAAGCAATTTTCTGTCATCGTTGGCACGATCTTTGAGGACTCCCATATACCGCTGCATAAATGGCTCTTGGCCGTTCACCTCATGTGTTCGTCAAAGAAGGGAATATCTGCGCACCAGTTGATGCGAAATCTTGACATTGGAAGCTATCGAACCGCATG
>DATKST010000056.1:0-5888 GCA_035531475.1 Terriglobia bacterium | reverse complement strand
CAGCATCTGGCCTTGGGAGACGGCGTCGATGATTCCAAGCGCCGCCCGCAGTCGCTCGGTCGATGCGCCAACCAGGGAGCTTTCCATAGCGGCCAGATCAAACGCAATCGTGGGAATGCCCGCGGTCCCGCCCGTGGCCTTTGCGGTCGCACTTTTTGCGCCGCCAGGCGGGCCGACGAACACGGAGCCATCGGCTTCCCGGTCCTGCATGTACGTGAGGATCGTGCCCGTCATCTCGGTCTTCACCCCGCTCAAGTCAGTGCTCGTTCCGGCAAACGCCTTCTCAATCTCATCAATGAAAACGATGACGCGCGGCGGATCAATACCGGCCAAAACCGCGCGCAGAAATTGTTTTACACTCTCGCATCCGCCAATGTCGTTAAAAGTCTCACCGCCCCGCCAGACAGCAAGTCCCGGCGTCTGCTCGATCACCTGGCGCTTCCGCTCCCACAAATCTTCCGTGTCCAGGCTGCGCTTGGTCAGCGACATCGCCAGCGTCTGCTCGGCTGGAAATGCCGCCAAGCCGATAAGCGCATCCACAGCCTTGCCAAGCAGGGCTGGATCCGGCTCCTCCAAATCGGCGGCTTTGAAGGTTTCTTGCACGGTCCGTTCGAGCTCGCCTGCCGAAGGCAGAGGTTCATCCAGCACCAGAACATCCTGCGCGAGTTCTGGCGGCAGCACCGCTCCCGGCGCCGTGATCAGCACCAGCATGCGACCGGTGGCTTTGAAGGGATCGCGAAGGTTCCAGATGCCTTGCACGACGGCCGGCTCGTTCCAGAAGCGATGGGCGTTGGCGTAGAGCAAGAGGGCGTCCTCCGGGGACTGTTGCCCGATGAGAAGCGCATCAGCCGGACCTACCGTTGCCGCCTCACGGCCGTCCAGAACGCGGCTGAGTTCTTCAACACTATCGCGGCCAACCGCATAAAGGCCTCGCATGACGTCCCAGCCCAGAATCGGCGGGCGCTGCTTGCCGTGGTGGACCGCTTCCGCCACCAGATGCGCGGCGCTGGCCGGGTCAGCCGTGCGCACGGCCACCAGCGGGGTTGAGACCTGGCGCGCGGCACGAAACTGGGAGACAAACTCCTCCGTTAACCGAATCATTTGGATTGCTCCTTTATGGAGGAAGAAAATTAGGAGGGGAAGACCGAGGGCGAGGCAGGCCGCCTTTACCAAAGCAGCCCGAGAACCGGGCAGCCGGTAATCTCCGCCCTGCAGCAACTAAAGGAGGTGCCACGGCCGTGCAAGAAAAGTCCGCGACTCGCGGACTTACTGTGGAGCTCGATATATGTTCAGGAAACGGCCGGCCGAAGGAAGGAAATTTCCAGCGTAGCTGCCGCTGCCAGTATTAGCTGACAACGGGAGGCGAATGAAGGTCGTAGAACGTAACCGTCACGGCCCGATCCTTGCGAACGTTCGTCACCAGCGCGGGGCGAAAGCAGACGACACATGTGCCCTTCGGTCGCCGAACACTCGGGTAGACGATGCCCGCCGATCCAGAGGCCAGCAATTCCGTGGCAAGATTCTGCGAGCTGGCGTAGCTGTTCGGATCCAGGCACGCAGCATACTCCGCATCACCGCGGATGTCATGGAAATCCGCACGAAAATCCGCAAGGTAATCTTCGAATACGAACGTCTCCGGTTCGCGCCAATTGATCTCAATCAGTTCCTGAGATTTATGGAAGGTGATCTCAGCCGTGGCGGTTTCGAATTCAAACCCTGCGTACCAAGCCCCGCGCTCGGGACCGTTAAAGCGGCTGCCCCCAGGATGGGCATGTGTGAATGCCGCATTCACAATGTGCGCATAAGCGACTCCAAACAGGAGTTCGTGAACGCTGATGCCCGGTAGCAGGCCGGCTTCTCCCAGCAGCCGGTTATTCGTGGCGCTATCTAGCTCGAATAGTTCCTGCAACTCACCTTCATCCTCGGCAAGCCTTGCCAAAACGCTCGCATCACCGTAGCGAGAAGGAATGAGCCGATGGGTGTCGTCCTGCCGGACGCTTGTAACTTTGGGAGTCACCGGCCACCCCGCCTTGCGTCCAGCAGTTGCCGGACGCGCATCAATGCGGGCACTCCCCCTTTGATCATGTAAGCGAGAGGCGCTTTCCCTTCAAACATGGGATTGGAGTTGGGTAGATTCACCCAAGCATCGGCCAACTCGCGGCTGTAAAGGATGTTCAGTGCCTTGAAGATCCCAATGAGCAGGGAGATTCGTGTGAGCTTGTCCTGGTCCAGCGTTTTCTTGTGTCCCCGCTTCAGTTGATAAAACGCACCATTCGAGATGCCACCCAAAAGCTGGCGTGCGGCTTCATCCCGCAACCGCCAAGCATGGGCAAGCTTGAAAAAACCCGGCACCGCCGGCCGGCTGAGCCGTTCCTGAATCTCCTTGCGAGAGAGGTCCACAGCGGTGCCGGCTGAAAAACCAGCCAGAGGTTGTTGAACAGTCGCCATAAGTTGCCTCCATATATGGAATATTATACATCCATCGTTGGAGAAAGGGCAGCAATTAATAGAGTCGCAAGGGGACTTGATTTTGGCCCGTTCCCTTCTCAGACCAAGGTCAGATCCGGCCGGCGTCCAAGGCAACGGGACCAATAACGAGTTCGATTGCCTCTAAGAGTGGTTGAGCGTTAGCATTCAACGGAACGCAATGCCGCGATGCCGAAAGAGTTCTACCAAGGCAAGCCAAGCGTTGGGAAGCCGGTGACTTCGGCCCGGCCGTCTGCGTGGATATTGACCTCGACTGTCTGCTCGCTAAAATCTGCGGGGGTGTACCGCGCGCTAAATAACCGCAGGACCTGATTCGGCTGGTACGGAGCGGCGCATTGCCCGGCTGCGCTTGGTTGAACCGGCCCAGCACGGCGAAGTCGAGTCGGCTGCGAATCTCCTGCCACAGAAGCTGCTTATCACTGACCGGCAAAGGCTGCCGTGTCCGGTAGTCGCCCCGTTCCAGTTCGCCTTCCGTGTAGCCGCTGAACATTTCGAAGCTCAGTGACGGTGCTGCCGCCCGCAATCGCTTCATTAACTCCGGCAAGCACTCCGCCTGCTGCATCGGCTCGCCGCCCGAAAATGTCACTCCTTCGAGCACATAATCGGCATGCACCTTGAGTACCTGGCCCGCTAAGGTATCTGGCGACACCTCGGCTCCAACAAACGCATGCGAGTTCTGATTCCAACAATTTTTACAGCCAAGCGAGCAACCTTGGAAAAACACCACCGCCCGCAGGCCCGGCCCATTGGCGCGGCTTGCGGGAATTAAAGCGTGAAGAAGCATGGTAATTCTCCTTCACCGCTGGGTCTTTTTCTGTTCGGGCTGGCGGCTCGTGTAATAGGCCGGCTTCTTCCGCTCCACCGTCACCCGGTCACCGCCCCGGAAGTCCTCAAACGCCTTCTCGCAGCCGCGCCCTTCAAACCCCTCCAGGTCGATGGCCGCATTCCCTTGCACGTCGATGGTAATGGTGATCATCTTTTCCAGCATCGTCGCCTACCTCCGCACCACGAATTGCAGCCGGACTTGCTGGCCGTCGCGGGTCTCAACCACTTCACGGCTCTTGAGAATGTAGCCCTTCGCCCGGGCCGTAGCGAGCGTTTGCTTCTCTTTGTAAAGTTGCTGCACCCGCCCCAGCCACTTCGCCCCGTACCCACATTGCTGATCGAGCTCATCGACAATGGCTACCAGCCGTCCGTCCGGCTGGCGCGCAAAGCCGATATCGCCAAAAGCGCCTTTGAGATGGGACCGACGGATGATGACGTGGGCCGTCTTTGCTTCCTGCTCGGAGAAATAGCGGCCGAGCGGTGCTCCTTCGGGATGAACTTCAACCTCATAGCCCCTTTCCTTGAGCCCTTCGACAAGATATTTCTCTTCATGAAGATCGGTAATCAACTGAGCATATTTTGACAAGGCAGGTGTCCTTTCCTATGAGTAGATTTGTGGCGCGACTTAAGCTATAGCTTCGCCCGCTGGCACGCCGTTTTCCGGCGCCGGCCAAGTTTGAGAGAATTGCTTTTAAGGAAATCTGAGAAAGCTCTGGCAAGAGGCAGGCGACAATGGGAAGCTTTGGGTTCCACGGAAGGTGACAAGTTTGCCCTTCTGGCAATTGAGAATGTTTACTCAACGATCCCGGGAGATGGCCCAGTCCAACTCAGCGACGGAACCTGGGTTCATACCCACCTTCCAGTTGAGATCGGCTCTCACTGGCGCGAATGGATTGGCACCCTGCCGCTAGTATTACTATGTTAAGTAGTGTCATCCTGGACTTGTTTGAATTTAATTCCGCAAGAGGGACAGCAACCGCTTGACCTTACCAAGCAGCGCTGGATCAGGCGAAGAATCTGTTCCCACGTCGCACCAAAAGTTTTTTTTACGGCGTAAGTAGACCATCAGAATAAATAAGTAAGCCACTGCCGAAAGAACCCGATGATGATGAAAGCCTCCCCAGGAACGGCCTTCGAAATGGTCCAGTCCCAAGTCGTCCTTGGAGCGCTGGAAATACGGCTCGATCGGCCCGCGGGAGCGGCTCAGTTTCAGGCCGCCCGCTTTGCTCGGGGGCGGTGGAAGGGGGCGAGATAATAATGGTACGGCTCGGCATCGCCCGCCGGCCCGTCCACCACCCGCCAGGCTTTTTCCAGTTCGCCGCCGGCCTGACTCAGATCGTGCTGCAAAAAGACCTCACGCCAAGCCCAGCGGGTCCTCCGCGTTTGTCCTCCGGCGGTGACCCCGGAGCAGTTCTTCCCCTCGCGCTCTGGAAGGCGGCGCGTCAGTTCCGCCAAAGTCTGCGCGGGAGGTTCGCCGGCCAGGACGTGACGCCGGACCCGTTTGACCTCCGGGGGCACCTCATGGTCCCATCCCTTGAGCGCATGCCCGTCGACTTGGAGGAAGAACGCCATTCCCAGTTCGTCGCGCACTCCGGCACGAAATCGAGCGTTGTTCCCGTAAGCGCTATCCCCCAAGACCGGCGCCCCCGGTACCCCATCGCGCCGCGCTTGGCGAAGCAAAGCCAGCCCCAACTCCGGCTTGGTGGCGAAGGTCACTTCCTCCGAGACCCCGGCTTGGGCGCACCGCTCCCGGTCCTGGGTCCAACGCTCGGGCAGATACCGGCGCCCCCCACCGGCGCGGCGACCCATCCGTCGCTGACCACCACTTCGACACTCACTTGGCAGTTGGCCTGCTTGCCGACGGCGCCGCAGTATTGATGCGAGACCCCGACCGAATGCTTTCCCTGTTTGACCCAGCCGGTCTCATCCACCACCCAGGCCTCCAACGGCTCCAGATGGGGAATGACCTGCTGGCGGATCGCCGTCCACAGCGCGTCATCGCTCCACGGGCTGTCGCTGACAAACTGTTGCAGATTTTGCGAGTCCACGCCCAGCCGTTCGGCCATCGGCCCGATCGACTTCCGCTGCCCCGGCATCAGCAGCCCCTCGATATATCGCGTCGCGGCCACACGCCTCTCGCTCCGGCCCAGACCCGCGACCAAGGGCGTAACAAATTCCCGGAATTGATGAATGCTTTGCTTCCACAGCCGGCTATTCCATGTGATGGGCTTCATGCGCCATCTGCATCAGGAATTCCCCGGAGAGGCGCCGTTGCACTTGGTGATGGACAACTACGGGACCCACAAGCATCCCAAGATGCAGGCTTGGCTCCAACGCCATCCGCCCTTGATCTCCATTTTGTGCCCACCAGCTCCAGTTGACTCAACTTGGTCGAGCCATACAAGGGATTGTATGTCCGAACCGAATTATGCGCAATCAGTACTGTCCGGTAAAAGTTCGAGCCATTCCTTGTAACTGTCTGAGTACGCGGAAGTAAGGTGTCAAGATGAAATTTTTCGATTTCAATTTGTTACCCGTTCATGAGCACCATATGACTGCTTGCCACTTTAGTTCGG
>DATKST010000055.1:0-7146 GCA_035531475.1 Terriglobia bacterium | reverse complement strand
CTGGTGTATGCGGCGCTGTGGGAGGCGAACCGCACGGCGTGGGGATTGACGAGCGGCGGGCCGGGGAGCGGATTGTACCGGTCGGAGGACGAGGGGGCGACGTGGAAAGAAGTGAAGGGCAAGGGATGGCCGGAGGGCATCTTGGGACGCATGGGAGTGAGCGTATCCGGCGCGGACCCGAACCGCGTCTATGTGCTGGTGGAAGCGAAGAAAGGCGGGCTTTACCGCTCCGACGATGGTGGCAAACACTGGAAGCTGATTAACAAGGATCATCGTTTCACGCAGCGAGCCTGGTATTTCACTCACGTTTTTGCGGACCCGAAGAGCGCGGATACGGTCTTCATCATGAATACTGGAACCTATCGCTCCACCGATGGCGGACACTCATTCTCGCCGCTGTCCGTGCCTCATGGCGACAACCACGCCCTGTGGATTGACCCAAATAATCCAAGCCGCATGATCGCGGGCAACGATGGCGGCGTCACCATCACGGTGGATGGAGGAAAGTCGTGGACGCCACAAGACAATCAACCCACGGCGCAGTTCTACCACGTGATTGCGGACAACCGATTCAATTATTACGTTTACGGCGCGCAGCAGGACAACTCGACGGTGGGCATCGCCAGCCGCACCGATCACGGGTACATTGGCCGGCAGGATTGGTATAGCGTGGGCGGCGGCGAAAGCGGCACCATCGCGCCGGACCCGCGTGATCCAGACATCGTTTACGCTGGATCGTACGACGGCCTCATCACCCGCTATAACCGTCACAACGGCCAAGTGCAGGCCGTGACGCCCTGGCCTGATAATCCCATGGGATCAGGCGCCGCCGGCCTGAAATATCGGTTCCAGTGGACCATGCCCATCGTGATTTCACCGCACGATCCCGACGTCATTTACGCGGGCGGCCAGGTTCTGTTCAAAAGCTCGGACAGAGGCACGGATTGGAGCGTCATCAGTCCCGATTTGACCCGCAATGATAAAAGCAAACAGGGATCGTCCGGCGGCCCGCTCACTGAGGACAACACCAGCGTCGAATACTACGACACGATTTTTGCCATTGCGGAATCACCGGTTACGAAAGGCCAAATCTGGGTAGGCAGCGATGACGGCCTGGTGCATTTGACGCGCGACGGCGGAAAAACCTGGACGGACGTCACCCCGAAGCAGATGCCCGAATGGAGCCGCGTGGATTTGATCGAGGCATCGCCCTCCAACGCCGCTACGGCGTATCTGGCCATTGACCGCCACAAGCTGGACGATCTGAAGCCCTATATCTATGTGACCCACGATTACGGCAAGAGCTGGAGTGAAATCACCAACGGCATTCCGGCTACGAGCTTTGTTCATGCCGTGCGCGAAGACCCCGTGAAGGCGACGCTGCTCTATGCCGGAACGGAGACCGGCGTGTTTGTGTCGTTCGATGCAGGTGCGCACTGGCAAACATTGCAGCTCAACCTGCCGCCTTCACCGGTGCGGGACCTGATCATCAAAGATGATGACCTGGTAGCGGCGACGCACGGCCGGGCGTTCTGGATTCTGGATGATATTTCGCCGTTGCGCCAGTTGCCGGGGCGAGCAGATCAATCCGAGGTTTACCTGTTCAGGCCAAGAACGGCTTACCGCAACCACGCCGGCGGCTTCCATCCGCACGGACCGGTGGGCCAGAATCCTCCGGGCGGCGCGATCATTTACTACTACTTGAAGTCGGCGCCGGGACCAAAAGATGAGGTGAAGCTCCAAATTCTGGATAGACATGGCAAGCCGGTTCGAAGCTATTCAAACAAGAAGCCAAAGGGAGCAGGCTCGCCGCTGACGAATGAATTTCCGGGCCTTTCAGGAGCGGGGGATACGTTGCCAACTAAAGCCGGAACGAACCGCTTTGCGTGGGACCTGCGTTACAAGGGTCCGGACCCTGTGCCCCACCACATTTCCTGGGGAGGAGTGCGGGGCGGCCCCATGGTTCTGCCGGGAACTTACCAAGTGAAGTTGACGGCGGGCGGGAAAGCGCTCACCGAGCCGCTGGTCGTGAAGCTCGACCCGCGAGTCAAGACCTCTCCGCAGGATTTGGAAAAGCAATTAAAATTGGCGATGCAAATCCGGGATCGTATCACCCAGGCCCATGATGCGGTGAACGCGATGCGTGCGCTGCGCGCCCAGATCCAGGGCCTGCACACGCGGCTGGGCGACAACGCCCAAGCCAAGGACCTGTTGGCCGCGGCGGATGCCCTGGACAAGAAGATGAAGCCCGTGGAAGGTGCGTTGATCCAGGTCAAGACCCAGAGTTCCGAGGATAACCTGAACTTTCCGATTATGATCTCAGGCAAACTCGGAGCATTGCTCGGTACGGTGGTCCGCGCCGATCAGTCGCCCACCGCGCAATCTTACAACGTCTATCAGTTGCTCAACGAACAACTTGATGCGCAGCTTGCAAAGTGGAAGGATATTCAGACGAAGGACCTTGCCGCGCTCAATGCCCTGGCGCGAAAGAACAAGATGGCGTTGGTGATGATTCCCGCCAAGGGACCGGCGGGCAATCCGTGAAAGTCGAGTTGCCACCGCGCTTCTTCGCCACGGGACGCGGTTCGGCGGAAGGCCTTCATTTTGGGAGAAGGGAGAAACCCCATGCGAATTTTTCGAATGAGAGAGTATCTTCCGGCCGTTTTCCTTGTTATCTTCCTGGCGTCTTGTGGACCCTCGTTCCACCAGAAGAATGAGCGTTACGTTATGGTGTGCGCCAACATGAACCTGCCTTATTGGCAGCAGGCCAAGTCCGGGCTCATGGATTCAGCGAATGCCCTGGGAGTCAAGGCCGAATTTACAGGCTCCCCAACCTATGACCCGCAGGCCGAGCTGAAGCGTTTCGATGCCGTGGTGGCCACACACCCGACGGGCATCCTCGTTTCACCGGCGCGCGCCGATATCTTCCGCGACGCCATCAACTCCGCCACGAAGGCGGGCATCCCGGTGATCTGCCTTGACTCCGACGCTCCGGATTCCCGGCGCATTCTCTTTATTGGAACCAATAACTATAAGGCAGGCCTAACCAGCGGAGAGACGATTGCGAAAGTCATGCAAGAGCACGGGCATCTGGCCATCATCACCATTCCGGGCCAGTACAATTTGGATGAAAGGTTGGATGGCGTCCAGGACGCGCTCAAGAAATACCCCTATATCCAAGTCGTCAAGGTTTTGGATGACCAGGGCAATACTCAGACGGCGTCCGACGAAGTGTCCAGCCTGATGCAATCCGGCACGAAGCCGGATGCCATCCTGTGCCTTGAGGCGTCAGGCGGTCCCGGCGCTGCGGCAGCATTGGTTCACCTGGAATTGGAGGGTAAGATTCCGATTGTCGCCATGGATGCCAACCCCGAAACGTTGGACTGGATTTCCAAGGGCGCCATCGCCGCCTCCGTGGCACAGAAGCCCTACACCATGGCCTATTATGGTTTGAAATTGCTGGACGACCTTCACCACAATATCGTCCACGAATTCAAAGACTGGAAGACAGCGCCGACGTCGCCACTGCCTTCCATCATTGACACTGGGACCGGCGTGGTGGACTCTTCCAACGTCGACGATTACAAGGCAGTGCTCTCTACTCCCTCGGCCGGGCAATAGCCCGTCTTGGCTCGGAGTAGCCAGACCCAACGAGTTGATTTGCGGTCGCGTCCTTACCCAATCAGGGCAGAGGTTGAGCCGCAAAGCGGCAGCAGTGAGTTGGTAGGCGTGGAGGGATTCGAACCCCCGGCCGTCGGATTAGAAATCCGATGCTCTATCCATCTGAGCTACACGCCCCTTTTGCATGCTCCACGGGCTACCGCGACCCTCTTCCGTCCCGGCCGCGATGCCAAGCCGGGACGCGGGTCAATTGCAACCTTCCCGACAAGGCCGTTTGAGCGGCTGAAATCCAAGCGGCCCATCCGCATCGGCTTCCATGCGAGTATAGCTTGACGGCCTGCTGGCTGCCAAGAGTTCCCGAGGCTAATGCCGATAACCCTTCGTACTGTCCCATTGTTAGGGCCCGTTCAGAAATAACTGTTCCATCTTCCAACCGGCACCCCTGCCCTCTCCCCGCTTGCGGGGAGAGGGCAGGGGTGAGGGGATGGTTTGGGTCCGAAATGGAACAGTTATTATCTGACAGCTCCTTAGCGGCTGGGTTTTCTTTAACCCGGATTATTCACGGACTTTCGACAGAGAGCCGTCAGGGCACGGTAAAAGCCGTGGCCTGACGGTTCTTGAGTAAAACATCTTGAATAATCCGGGATAAGTCTCTCTGTCCGCGACGGCGCCTTTGAATCCTTTTGACCGGGGTTGCATCTAAACCCCTTGTTGAAATAAAGTCGTTGCAACAAGTAAAAGGCCTCCGGGCGGCGAGAGGGTGTTCCGGTGGGCGGACGAGGGAGGTTGAAGCATGATTGTTCTGAGAAAAAGTGAGAATCGTGGCCATGCCAACCACGGCTGGCTCGATACCTATCACACCTTTTCGTTTAACACCTATTACGATCCGGCCCACGTGCACTTTCGCGATCTGCGGGTCATCAATGAGGACCGGGTGGCACCGGGCCGGGGATTCGGCACTCACCCCCATGAAAACATGGAAATCCTCACCTACGTGCTGGAAGGCGCGCTTCAGCATAAGGACAGCATGGGCACGGGCTCAGTGATCCGGCCGGGCGATTTGCAGCGGATGAGCGCGGGAACCGGCGTTACGCACAGCGAGTTCAATGGTTCGAAATCGGAGCCGGTCCATCTGTTGCAAATCTGGATTTTCCCGGAAGCAGAAGGTATCGAGCCGGGCTACGAGCAGAAAACCTTCCCGGCAAGCGAAAGAAGCGGGCAGCTCAAGCTGGTTGCTTCGCGTAGCGGACGGGACGGATCGCTCACCATTCACCAAAACGTCGATTTGTACGCTTCGATTCTCGACAGCGGCCAGCAGGCGCATCATTCGTTGGCTCCGGGACGCCATGCGTGGCTTCAGGTGGCGCGCGGCAGCGTGACCTTGAACGGCAAGGAACTTCAGGCCGGGGACGGCGCCGCCGTAAGCCAGGAACCGGAGCTTGATCTGCAAGCTCGCGACAAGTCCGAGATTTTGTTGTTCGACCTGGCATAAGCAGAGAGGATTACAATAAGAACTCGGGGCGGACGCCGCCCGAGCGTGGCTCCGGCGGCGACCCACCCGCTTTGCTACTTAGGAGCTGTCAGATAATAACTGTTCCATTTCGGACCCAAACCATCCCCTCATCCCTGCCCTCTCCCCGCAAGCGGGGAGAGGGTGACGCGAAGCGGCGGGTGAGGGGTGCCGGTTGGAAGATGGAACAGTTATTTCTGAAGGGGCCCTTCCGGACCTTTGAACGGAACTTCGTAAATAATCCAAGTTAATGCCGGGGCGGCGACCCGCAAGAAAAGCCGCCCTAACTGCCCACCATGACTGGACGATTGCAAAGTGAGATCAAGCAGAAGAAAGGTTTCGCAAGCCTCCAGCAGGAAGCCTTTCTAAATCTGCAACGGACTGCCGATGTGCTGATGAGCATTGTTGAGGAGGCGCTGAGGCCCGCCCGCATCTCTCACACCCAGTACAATCTGCTGCGCATCCTGCGCGGCTCCGGCAAACGCGGCCTGGCCTGCCGCGAAGTGGGAGAACGGATGCTGACCCATGATCCGGACGTGACGCGCCTGCTCGACCGGCTGGAGGACCGCGGTCTGGTGGCACGGTCGCGCGATGGCAAGGATCGCCGCGTAATCACCACCAAGATTACCGGGGAAGGACTGAAGTTGCTTGAAAGCCTCGACCGCCCCATGGCCGAAGCGGTGCAGAAATCCCTCGCCCACCTCACCCACCCTCAACTTCGCAATCTTACCCATTTGCTCGAAACCGCCCGCTCCCGCCAAGGATAGCTCCCAGCCAATATATCGTTGTAACGAATATCGTACCAACAGCATCTAATGCTGTGGGTCGGAAAGAACACGCCCGGCACCTTATTCATTCTTAACAGACGGAGGTAAATCATGCAGGCTACTCAGGAGACGGCAAAAAGAAGCCCGAATATCCACCCCATCCACAGTCTTATTGCGGAACGGTGGAGCCCTTACGCCTTTTCAACCAAGGCGGTTGAACCGGAAAAGTTACAAAGCCTGATGGAAGCCGCGCGTTGGGCGGCTTCGTCCTCTAACGCACAGCCGTGGAGCTTTGTCTTCGCCACCCGCCAGCACCCCCAGGAATTCGAGAAGTTGCTGAGCGCCCTGGTCCCGTTCAATCAGGATTGGGTGAGGAACGCTCCGGTCTTGGCGTTCTCGGTCGCCAGGCTGAACTTTGATCACAATGGCCAGCCCAACCGCCACGCCTTTCATGACACGGGGATGGCCTTGGCCAACCTGATGACCCAGGCGACCGCGCTCGGCCTTTACGTTCATGGCATGGCCGGGTTTGACGTGGAGAAAGCGCGCGAAGTGCTCGCATTGCCCGAGGGTTATGAGCCGGTGGCGGCTTTTGTCGTCGGTTACCTCGGTGACCCGCAAGAGTTAGGCGAGATGTTGCGCGACCGGCATCAAGCGAAGCGCGAGCGCAAGCCGCTGGATGCTTTCGTTTACTCCGGAAAGTTTGGCCAAACCGCTGAGTTCCTGAGCGGAAGCAAAGCCAATGCGCAATAAGCAACCTGACCCTGTCCCGGTTGCGGCGCCCACAAGAAGGCGCGAAGAAATTGGCCGGAGAGAACCTAGCCCGCATTTCTCACCAGCTTTTTGAAAACCGCTCAGGAGGTCTAATTTTCGGTCCTCGTCCGGGTTTTCGATCCCGCTGTCGTCAAAAGTAGGGAGTCTGGCTTCTCCTTGAGACCCTGACCCGCGTTCGATGACCCGTACGCTCTGCATGACCAGGACTCGCCACGCGGGCCAGACACACTGCCCCCTGTGGATATTCCGCAGTGACCAGGATGGAAATTCTTACTCCATTTTTCAGCTTCGCAAGGGAATCTGCTGAAACTGATCCCAGATTCTCGTCCACCGTGCCGCGTACGGATAGCCTCCCGCCAGCGCCATCCAAACCTTCCGCACCGTCACCCGCATCAACGCCCCGATCTTCAGCAGCTTCAGCCGAATCGTGGCGCACTGAGCCTCGGCCCACCTCCGCCCCGCTCAGCTCCAAGC
>DATKST010000054.1:0-8027 GCA_035531475.1 Terriglobia bacterium | reverse complement strand
AGGTACCCGCAACCAGCAGGATTAAGAAGACGGTATCAAAGCGGTGGAAATACGGCCCCAGGGTTTTCCATCGGTCTCCCAGTTTCATTCCCGCATAGGCAAGCGCAAAGCACCACGGCAGAGAACCGAGAAAAGTATAGATATTGAAGCGCCAGAAATTCATGCGCGAAATGCCCGCCGGCAGAGCGATAAAGGTTCGAACCACCGGAAGCAGCCGGGCAATAAAGACCGCCCAGTCCCCGTAGCGGGCAAACCATCGGTCAGCCATTTCAAGGTCGTGGCGCGTGACCAGCACGTAATGGCCGTATCGCTCCGCCAGCGGCCGCCCGCCGACGGCTCCGATGCAGTAGGCCACGATGGATCCGACATTGCATCCCAGCGCTCCGGCCACGGCCACACCCCACAGGCTGAAGCGTCCGGCGGAAACCAGATAGCCGGAAAACGGCATGATTACCTCGGAAGGCAGAGGGATGCACGCCGACTCAATGGCCATGAGCAGGGCGATTCCCAGGTAACCCGACCCGGAGATGAATGAGACAATAAGTCCACCGATAATCTTGATGACCGTTGAAAGCATGGATAGGGAGATACCGATCTGGCCGCAGCGCCTGAACCACACTGGCGCATAAAAGCCGCAAAAGGACTGTTGCTTAAAAGGGCTCCGATTCCTGTGAGAACTTGAATCCGGAAAGAGCGACGCCCTCGGCAGATTTCAGAATTTTCAAGCGCCGGACATCGTTATCGCCGCCGCCAACCTTGCGGAGCATCGCGTAGGAAGTAAAAGCTTCCGAATAAACTTTGGTGACTAACCAGTTTTCTTCCGTTCCCTCCTCGCACCACACCTGGCCTGCCTGCACTCTAGCTACCGCCATAACAGGAAACCCAGCCTTTCCGGGGATTGGGCCCAACAGGTCCTGACGGCCCGCCCCGACTTCCGAAACGTCAATCTACCCTGTCTGGGGTTGCCGAGTCAACGCTGGGACCGCCGGGGGAAAAACGAACTATCACGGAATCCCGCCGGGTTCAACGGCCGGCGCGATCGTCAAACGGCGCGCTAACACGTCTGCTTCCAACTATTTACCGGAACACATCCAAACCACACGCCCGTCCATCGGAATGCACCATATTCCGTCGCAGTTGACGCCAGAGCCACGTTGAGACGACCACCTGCAAATTTACAGCCGATGGAGATATCCGGAGTATAATCACAGTAAGGAGGACAGCCATGAGAATGCACAAGAGACTCCCTCTCGCTCTGACTGTCATGATGCTTGCGGCATCCGTCACCACCTTTGCTTCCGACAAGAAGAAAGACGTTGACGCCATTGGAAACCGCAGAGTTGCTCACCGCAGCATCATCTCGGAACAGAAAGAAATCGCTATCGGCAAGCGCTATGCCACGGAAATCGACCGCTCCGCGCGAATCATCAAAGACCCGGTCATCAACGAGTACGTCAATCGCGTGGCGCAGAACGTGGCACGGAATTCCGATCTGAAGATCCCGCTGACCGTCAAGATTATCGACTCGCCGGACATCAACGCCTTCGCTCTGCCGGGCGGATTTCTCTATGTCAATTCCGGGCTCCTGCAAGCCGCCAACGAGGAAGACCAGCTCGCCGGCGTCGTGGCTCATGAGATTGCCCACGTCGCAGCGCGGCATTGGGCAAGCCAGATGACCAAGGCGACCATCCTGCAATACGCGATGCTGCCGCTGATGTTCACTCCCATGTCGATGGGCGTCTATTACGGGGTCATGGAAGCCTACATGAACGGCGTTCCGCTGGCCTTTTTGAAATTCAACCGCAACGATGAAGCCGAGGCCGATTATCTGGGCATCCAGTATATGTACAAATCAGGCTACGACCCGAATGCCTACGTCGCGTTTTTCGGGAAAATCGTTCAGGAGCAGCGGAGCAACCCTGGCGCAGTTCCTACCATCTTCGCCGACCATCCGCCCACGGCGGATCGCATTATCAGAACCGAACAGGAAATCAAAAACGTCCTGCCCAAGCGCAGCGAATACCTGGTCAGCACGTCCGAATTTAACGAGATGAAAACGCGGCTGGCCGGTGTGATGTCGATGCAGCGGAAGATGGAGAAATCTGAAAGCGGCCCCACGCTGCAGAAGCGCCAGCCTAAGAGCACAACGTCTCCCAGCACCCGACCCAACGGCAAACAAAATCCCGAAGAGGATAAGCCGCCGGTGCTGAAGCGCCGCGACTGAAGACGTCAAGTTCACGCAGGGATGTGAAGAGCCAGGCCGGAAGGCGCGGCTTGGAAGGGCCTAGCTTCGTTGTTCCAGGGGTTCCACGCCAAGCTTGCGAAGCTCGTCAGCGTAATACTTCCGATAAAGAATTTCCCATTCACCGCCGCCTTCCAGTATGGTTCGCTTGTGGGTCGCGATGCGCTGGCGGACCACCTGCTCAACCTTCTCTTCTTCGTGCAGCAGATCCGTCACGAGCTTCACGATCTCCTGCCGGATGGTGTTGGGTTCCTCGAAGATCTCAACTTCGTCAAGAGCCTCAATGGCGGAAAGGATACGGTGGGAAAGCTGGATAATTTTTTCGTGGGAAAGTCTCATGGGATCATGGGAGAAAATCAGTCTAAAGAACTACCTTTCGTTCCCGGACGATCTGTTTCTTAACCGCCTTAAAGGCGTCTTCGTAGGTGGCGCCGAGAAGCCTCATCTGGTCGCTATGCTGTTCCAGGATTCGGCGGGCCTCGTCGTTGATCCGATCCTCGACGCTCAGTTCATCGATCACAACCTGCAGGATGACCTCATTCACGTATTCCGGCTGCTCAAACTGGACCAGCCCCGCGTCCGTAAGGCGCTTCATCAGCTCCTTGCTCATATAAGAGACGTATTCTCGTGATAGTTGCATAGCGACGCGCTGTGGGAGTTGACCGTCCCAAATTCGTTAGTGTATAGTTTTTAGGTTGAGAGTGTCAAGGCAGGCGCGCAGTTTCACCGGGCACGGACCGGGCGCTGCGCGGCCGCAGAGGGCGGTTAGCTCAGTTGGTTAGAGCGTCTGCCTTACAAGCAGAAGGTCATCCGTTCGAGCCGGATACCGCCCACCATGCGTCGGAGCTCGGGATTAACTTCTCTGCTTGCCACTGCACCTGCTACAATAAAGCCAACCGTAAGGGATATTCCTTGCGCACAAAAAGTTCGGGGACGTAGTTCAGCTGGTTAGAACGCATGCCTGTCACGCATGAGGCCGCGGGTTCGAGTCCCGTCGTCCCCGCCAGCATTTTGAAAGACTTGCGGTGCTGGCATCCTCCCTGACTCAGTTTTTGTGACGTTCCGTGTGACGTACCCCCCCTCAGAATCCCCCTGATCCCCACATTCAGGCCGCATGGAGAGAGCTTCCAAGGCCCGGCGCTTGGCTTCCAAGCGAACGTGTGAGTAGTGCTCAAGCATCTTTTGGCTGACGTGTCCCGCGATGAGGCGGATTACTGAATCGATCGCGGCAGTTTCGGCAAGCCCAGTGATGGCGTGATGCCGCAGATCGTGGAATCTCAGCCGGGCCAAGCTCGGCGTAGGAGAGATACCCTTCTCTGGGTTTCCCTTCTCGGCAGCAGCCCGGATTGCCCGCCAAGCGGAGCGCCAGCTAATCATGGGCTTTGTGGGGTCAGGCTTCACGGCCGCATCATTCGGGTCGATCTTTGGCCCCTGGCCCTGGCCCGACGGGAACACGTACCAGTCCGGCGAAAGGTTGCCCCAAAGAACCCCTTCGCTCGCTCGCGCAATTCGAGAATAGCAGCCCTTCTCGTCGCCAGATCCGCTCCACCCGGTCCTTGCCCACTTGACACCCGGCTTCCCGTAGCAGCACGGTGATCCGACGGCAGCCATAGCGGCCGTACTTGCCGGCCAGCATGATGGTCGCCCGCGTCAGGGCATCCTCATCCCGGCGCAGAATCGGAGTGTACCGTTGTGCCCTTCGCCCTTGCCCCAGCAGCCGGCAGGCATGACGCTCAGAGAGTTCATACTCTTCCCTCGCATGCTCCAACGCACAACGCCGCCGCTCGGGGCTTAGAAGTTTTCCTGCGCCACGTCGCGCAGAACTTGCTTCTCCAGCGATAGTTCAGCTACAAGTCTCTTCAACCGGCCCTTCTCTTTTTCCAGTTCCTTGAGCCGTTTCGCCTGGTACAACTTCAGCCCGCCGAATTCCCTTCGCCAACGGTAATAAGTCTGTTCCGTGATCTCCACTTCCCGGGCTGCTTGCAGTGTCGTCTTCCCTTTGGCAATCGCCACTTCGACCTGGCGGAGCAAATTCACAATGTGCTCCGGTTTATACCTCTTCGTGGACAGTCCGGTCCTCCTCAAGTGAATTCTCTCTCATTTCCTTGGTACCCAAAACGCCGGGCAGGTCACCGTGGCACATATGTCCGCCCGCCTGAGGTGGGCCTGGGAGCAGCCACCGGGGCTCGCAGGGGAATTGCGTTTGCGTTCAACGTCGACAACTGCCTGACACGGGCACTCTAGAAAGTACAGGCTACTCTCGTATTCATCAGTTCGGATTTACAGCCCACCGTGGAAGAGATCAATAAACGGTATCTGCCTTGCTCCAACGCCAGGATCGTGCGGGGAGTAGCCCATTTCGTGATGATGGAAGCCCCCGGCTGTGTTCAACGGGCTCCTCGACTCGACAATCGAAGAGTTCAAGCGACAAGTCCCTACGCGGTGAGGTCGATCAGATGCGAGAAGTTCAGCAGGAATTACCCACCGCCAGAGGTCTGCGCAAGCTTTGTCCGTATCTGCTTGCTAATGAATATCCTGAGCGGGAAAGATCCCGCCGTACAATCAGCGAAGCTCTTAGGCAAGGATTGTGAGGTGAATCTGTTCGGGGCCTAGGCAAGAACCGGGATCAGTTCGTTTCTCTTCGTTCTGGCATTTGATAAGCAGAAAGTTGTAGCCCGGTGACAAAGGAGGCCCAAATTTAGGAATAGGCACATTGAGCACTTGGCAGAGGACCAAAAGCTCGGCTGAGGGCCCTGAGGCAATTACTTACGCTAAATGGATCCCACGGCCGTTAGGAGCAGAACACTGTCTGGTGATGTCGGTCACTGCCGACACAGTCCGGACAGTACTACGATTTTTCGCAGCTTTGGGAAGGGGGACTGGAGTATGAAAAACCTAAGCCGACGCGAGTTATTGCAGGGTGCTTGCACGGCAGCAGCCGTCACGACGCTGGGCTCAAACCTGCCGGGTCAATCCGCGACGGTGGCGCCGCTATCGATTGCCAAGGGTTACCCGCCACCCTTGAAGGCAGCCGATTATCTGGAAACACGAGACGGCGCGAAGATATACTACGAGGATCACGGAGAGGGTCAGCCCATCCTGCTCGTCCACGGCTGGATGTGCTCATCCAAGTTCTGGCAGAAGAATGTCCCTGAACTGGCGAACACGTTCAGGATCGTGACCGTCGACCTCCGGGGCCATGGGAACTCCGCGAAGGCGCTGACCGGCCAGACCATCAGACAATATGCATGCGACGTGCGGGAGGTTATCGAGCGCCTGGGGCTGCGGGAAACTGTACTTGTGGGGTGGTCCCTGGGCGGGCCTGTGGTCCTTTCCTATTACCAGCAGTACGGCAGGGATACCCGCCTGAAAGCGCTGGGCCTGGTGGATTCTGCTCCTTTTCCATTCAGCCCGGCGGGCTGGAACAGCCACGCGCTGAGAAACTACAACTATGACGGGATGAATGCAACGTTTGCCAATCTGACAGCAAATCCCAGGCAGTTTGCCATCGGCTTCACCAACAGAATGTTTAAGCAAAAGCCTTCAGATGCCGACGTGGATTGGGTAGTAGCGGAGCTGATGAAGACGCCGACATGGATTGCGGAAGCGGTGTACTCCGATTTCCTGATGAGCGATTACGCCAAATCACTGCCGGCAATCAAAGTGCCGGTCATTGTCTTTACTGCGAACTCGGGCGTCTTCAGCAACGGAATCGCCATGGGCAAAGCCATTTGCAGCCAGGTACCGCAGGGGACATTCATCCCGTTCGAAGATGCTGGACACATTCTCTTCTACGAACAGCCGCAGAAGTTCAATGCCGCCTTGACGGATTTTGTTAAAGCGCTTTAGGTGCTGACCCTCTATCAAAAGAAATCCTTTTCAAAAAGTCCACTGTCACAGATGACGAGTGATTGTCCGCGCCGGGATAAAAGAATACCAATTTCGTCAGCGTATACGAGTCCGGTCTTTGACATCCTTATCAGCGGGTACAAAGTATCCACTCTGTATCAGTTTCTATAGAATTTCGGCTATGGCGCCCGGGGAGTGGAACTGGAAAGGATCGTTTTGGCTTCTTTCTTTGGGCGTCATAGAAGACAGCGCGAAGGCGCTTCGTTGCCGCCCTACTCCGTGGTGCGAGAGAAAAGCTGTCGGTACGCCGCTGAAACAAGAAGTCCAGTTCGTACTGCTGACCCAGTAGATGCGCACTAGTTTACTACGGTCTTACTACAACCTGCCCATTTGTAGCCATTCCAGCGAAAGCAGAGCCTTGCCTAACCATCAGCAACTACCCCGGCAAGCAATACACGACCCCCACTGGAGTTCGTGCAACGCTAGTTGGATCTCGAATTTGCGGGAGTTCGGTATGCGGGACGCAGTAAAGTGTCCGTCGGACTGCTGGAGTTCAACCGTGAAAGAATAGTCGCGATCGTCGTAAATGCTTCTGTCGGCCAGCATGAAGTCCCAGCCTTTCTGGGGTGCATGGGCTGTCACCAATGCCACAAATGCCCGTTTCCTCATCGGAGATGGTTTGATTCAGCCCTAAATTCTATCGCACGCTCACCGGGAATGTTGGCTGCCGGCACTTGAGCTACGAGAGGGTTTCGCTTTCAGTTCCTCCGGTGACGGAATCTGCGAAGTATCCCAACCGCCTCCCAAAGCTTCGATCAGCCGGACACTTGCCACCATCTGTTGCACGCGAAAAGTGACCGCCGCTTGCTGGGTGTTCAGCAACAAGGTCTGAGCATTAATGACGTTGAGATATGGGTCGAGTCCCGCTTTGTAGCGCGTCATGGCCGCTTTCAGATTTCTCTCCGCAGACTGAACCGCAGTGTCCTGTTGCTGAATGGCTAGAGAGAGAATCCTTAGAGACGCCAGATTGTCCTCAACTTGCTGGAACGCTGTAAGCACAGTCTGCCGGTAGTGCGCGACTGTCTGGTCATGGAAGGCACGAGTCTGCTCGACGATCGCCCGGCGCGATCCGGCGTCAAATACCGTCTGCGTCAACGCCGGGCCGACAGACCAGAAGCGGGCGGGCCACGTAAACCAGTCTGCAATCGACGAATTGCCGAATCCACCCGTAGCGCCCAGCAACAGGCGAGGGAAAAAGGCCGTCCTGGAGAGCCCGACCTGAGCATTGGACTGGGCCACTGCGCGTTCGGCTGCCGCCACATCGGGCCGACGTTCTAGCAGATCCGAAGGAAGTCCCAATGGAGTTTGGGGCGGACTTGCTTTTAGAAGTTGGGAGGCAAGCGAGAATTCCGAAGCGGACTGACCGGTGAGCAGCGCAATGGCATGCTCGTATTGGGCGCGCAGGATGCCGATGTTCGTCTCTTGCGCTTCTGCGATCCTAAGTTGGGTTTCAGCCGAGGCTACGGCTTCATCATTTGAAATCCCCGCCTGGTATTGCGCCTGAACCAGGCCAAGAGCTTCGCGGTAATTGGTCACCGTGGAATCAAGCAACTTCTTGAGGGCATCCTGCCCGCGCAACTCGTAGTAGGTTGCCGCAAGTTCGGCGTGTGTGACAAGACGGACGTTCTCGAGATCAGAAGCACTTAGCTGGGCTGCAAGATAATTCGTCCGAACTGCCAGGCGCACACGGCTCCAAAGGTCCGGTTCCCAGGATGCCATTGCTGGAAGCGAATAGTTTGTGTAAGGTGCAACACTCAACGCGGTGTTGGATAAGCCTGTCGCTCGCAAACCTCCGAACTGGCCGGGCGATGGCCGCGAATTTGTGATTTCGGGGCTTCCAGCCACGGTCGGGTAATAATGCGCGCGGGCTTCGCGG
>DATKST010000053.1:0-13611 GCA_035531475.1 Terriglobia bacterium | reverse complement strand
AGGAGGCGATCCTGGCGGCGCTCGGAGTCCATCTCCCCAACATGCAAATGTAGCCAGACACTCGCGTCCCCCAATAACTTGCCAACTGCTTCACCGAGAAATACTTACCACCCAATCCCTCCCCTCCCCAGCGGGGAAGATCCGCCCGAAGAAGCGCGGCAGGCAGTGATGCTCTGTTTGACGGCCCAGGAGTCCTTGGAGGCCGGCAGAGTAATTCATCTCTCGTGATGGCCTGGCCGCGCCAGCCATGCCGCTGCAAAAAGTCACAGCCGGCCGGAGATCACACGATCCATGCCCTTGGCGGTGTCGTAAAACTGTTGGTCCAGCGCGTAGCGGTATCGCCGCTCCATCTCCGCCACTAACCAGCCCTCGTAGCCCACCTTGAGCAAGGCATTGCGAATCGCGGGCCAGTTGTTGTCACCCAGGAACAGGTTGGTGTAAACGGAATCGCAACACCGGCCCCGCCGCTGCATGACGTCCTTTACGTGGATGCAGGTGATGCGCGGGCCGAGGATTTCAACCCATTGCTTGGCAAAGCCGGTATCGTGAATGTTGCCAAGGTCCAGATGGATTCCAACCCATGGGCTATTAATCTCCGCAAGAAACTGGTTGAATTCCCGGGGGCTGAGCAGGAAGTGATCCTCGGAGTTGCCATTCTCCAGGCCGATCTTGACGCCGGCCTCTTCCGCCTTCGGCGCAAGCTGCCGCAGCGAATCCTGCAATCGCTGATAGAGTTCATGGTAGGGAAGACCCTCGCTCACTTCTCCGGTGATAACCAGGATGGCGTTCGCACCAAGAAGGTGAGCCGTCTCGATCTGGCGTTCGACCACATGAAAACCCCGGGCGTGAATCTTAGCGTCTCTGGCGGCAAGCGGGTACTTCCGCAGCAAGCCGTCGGAGACATTTGAAACCTCGAGGCCGGCATTCTTAACTTTACGGAGGAGCACCAGAACATCCCGGTCCTTGATCTCCATCGGAAACCAGGGCGTGCGACCTTGCCAAAGCTCGACACCGTTGAATCCCGCCCTCTGGGCCAAGTCCAGGCCCTCTTCAAAACTCCAGCCCTGCGGGAACATAAGGTCACCAATGGATTTTTTCACGATTTTCCTCTCGCCATGCAACACCGGACCAGCGATATCCTCGAGGGATACCGAGCAGTCAAGCGGTATTTTTTATTGAACCTCTAAAATATCAGACAACGCTTCCGTCTTGACTTTGCACTTTCCGCCGTGTATCTTCCCTCGGACCGCCACGCCAGCGCGGCAGCGGCCGGGGAATTGGGTGGCATCCCAAGCCGTGCGTCTTTCGCCCCGATGCTGCCCGGAACCGGCTTGCTGACTGTTGGTGGTTAAAATGGATTCGGCATGCCGGACGTGATTGTGGGCTGCGGTGGGAGTCCAATTCGGGCTTGAGACCATTGGATTTGGTCTCGAGTGCGCCTCTTGAGGTGGGAGCCCGGCCGGCGGGCGCCCGGAAACAAAGACAGCGCGTCTGATTCGCAGCTTCAACCGAAAGGCATGCGTTCTGATGTCCCTGCCAACTCCTCCTCCGATACCCCTATCGAATTTGCCGGAACCCGGAGCCAACCCTGCGGCTACCGGCCGGCGATGGTTGATCGTCGGACTCCTTTCCGCCTCCATCGGCATCAACCTTGTCGACCGCCAGGTCCTCTCCGTGGTTGCACCGGTCCTGCGCGACCAACTCTCTCTATCCAACACGCAATACTCCTACATCATCTTCGCGTTTCAACTGGGCATGATTCTGGGCCAGGTGCCGGCTGGTTTCTTGATGGATGTGGTGGGCCCACGCATCGGGTTCGCGCTGATCTTTGTTGGGTGGTCGGTGGTGAATGCGCTGCACGGAATCAGCCGGGGGCTGAACAGCTTGCTCGCCTTGCGATTTTTCCTGGGGATCGCCGAATGCGGCAATTACAGCGGCGGAATCAAAGTGGTTGCACAAATCTTCGCCCCGAAGGATCGCGGCCGGGCTGGCGGCTACTTCAATGGCGGCGCCCAATTGGGCGCGGTGATTGCTCCGCCGCTGGTGGTCTTGATTACCGTTAAATTTGGCTGGCGCGCCGCCTTTTTCCTGCCCAGTCTGCTGGGGCTGGTTTGGCTGATACCGTGGCTGCGGTTTTTTCCTCATCATTTCTCCGGTAAGCAGACCCTGGCTTCAGTGCCACCTGCAGAAGCTCCACGGCCCAGAAATACGATCAACTTGAAAAAGCTTTTCCGCCAACGGCAGGTTGCCGGACTGATGATCTTCCGCGCCCTCACCGGTCCGCTGACAAGTTTTTATTGGTACTGGCTGCCCGAATACCTGCGGCACGGCCGCAGCATGGCTTTCGTCACGATCGGTCTTCTTGCCTGGATACCTTTTCTCGCCGGTTGCATCGGAAATATCGCCGGCGGATATTTTTCGGATGGCCTCATCCGGCGCGGGGCGACCAGCGATTTCGCCCGCAAGCTCGGATTCATTCTGGGAGCCATCCTGGCCACACTCAGCCTGGCTCTTCCCTTTATTCGCAGCAGCCCGGTGGCAGTGTTCGTGATCTGCCTCGTGGTGTTCGGCAAC
The DNA here is from genome assembly GCA_035531475.1 of Terriglobia bacterium. Lineage (GTDB taxonomy): Bacteria > Acidobacteriota > Terriglobia > UBA7540 > UBA7540 > CALCEB01. The sequence continues at coordinate 11,037 of DATKST010000053.1, read as the reverse complement.
CAATGGATGACGGCCAACTACATCAGCTCGGTGGGCGACATTTTCCCGTCTGCGGTCGTTGCCAGCGTCAGCGGCCTCGGCGGCCTGGCGGATAGTGGCATGGTCATGTTAACCATGCTTTTGACGGGGTTGGTCGTGGATCATTTCTCCTATTATCCGGTCCTTCTGGCCGCAGGCATCTTCCCGCTTTTGGCCGTTCTCAGCATTTATACGGTGGTGCGGCGGATCGCCCCTGTCGAGATCGAGGCGTGACTGGCAAGAGAGCACCATCGCTGGAGACGCTGGCCGCCGAATTTGAGGAAAGAATCGTCAATGCGGCTTGTGCGGCCATTCCCAAAGCGTTCAATCAACCAGGCATACTGGTTGGAAGAACGCCCATTCTTTTTTCATGTTGAGCCGTAAGCGCCCAACTTGACATGCAGAGCCGGCAGAGCACCTTCCATGCCTGTCGAACTCTACGGGTTGTCATTACAGGATTCGAGCCCCGTGCCACAGCCCCCGTCAGTGCAGCCCCACAGCGCCTTGGACCGACTCGATGAGCTTGGTGGAGTCATACCCAATGCCGTTCTTGAAAACGGTTTGCACTTTTTCGATGTCGCTGATGTTCGCGGCGGGATTGCCTTGGATTACGACCAAGTCAGCGGTCTTGCCCGGCGCGAGGGTCCCGATGGTCGAGTCTTGGCCAAGATATATTGCGCCGTTTTGGGTGGCGATGTGGATGGCCTCGACCGGTGTGAAACCGGCCTCAACCAACAGCTCGACTTCGCGCTGATCGCCGAAACCCGCCACTACACCACCATAACCGGTGGGGTCCAAGCCGGCTAACAGCAAGCCGCCGGCTTTTACGAAGTCGCGCTCAAATTGCATTTCCTGGTGGAGATTGGTGAGCATGTTGGAATGGGTTCGTTGGCCGACAAGAGCGCGAATCGTGAGGTAATCAACCTGCGCGGGAGCAGACAATACGCCCAGCACGCGGGGTTCAAGCGGCAGCCGGCCGGGCACCGAAATTTCAAACACCGGCATGGTGGAAGTGACCGCCACGTGATGACTCACCAGATCGTGGATCATCGTTTGGACCGAAGTGCTTTCCATGTCGAGCTTTGCCATAGTCTCTCCGGTGAGCTGCTGGGAGGGACAAACGTCTGCCTTCTTGCCAGGAACAAATTCAGTATCGACGAACAATCCGTGCTCCAAATCGTCAATCCCCAGGGCGGCGGCTTCCGTGAAGCCGATGCTGCAAAGATGACCGGTGACCTTGATGCTGCGCGCATGAGCGGCAACGACGGCAGCCTTCAATTCGGCGCGCGTGATGTGCATGTAGGCTTTGAAGGAAGTGGCGCCTTCTTCCGCCCAATAGTTGACGGTGCGCGTGGCATCCTCCGGGCCGGTAAGCTCATGCATGTTCGGCGTGTAGGATCCAGAGCCCTCAAGATACGGCCCCGTGATGTAGAGATTGGGACCGGGGGTTTTCCCTTCATCGATGAGTTTTTTCAGGCTGAGGTCCGTATACGGCTCGATGCTGCCGGTGGTGCGCAGGGTGGTGACGCCGCAGGCCAGATACAAACGCGGAAAGCTGAAGCCCATTTCGTTGTAGATGATCACCGGCCCATCGGTGCGGCGCTCCGCAACCTGGTTGGGATAGAAAAGGTGATCGTGCATCCCCACCAGGCCTGGGATGACGGTCTCACCTTGAAGATCGATCACCTTCGCACCGGCAGGCGGCGGAGTGGATGAGGCATCTCCAATCGCCGCGATCCGGCCGCGTTCGATCACGACGGTTTGATCCTCGCGAGGCGGCGCGCCCGTGCCATCAATCACGCGCACGTGAGTCAGCGCGATGACGGGCGCATCAACCGTTACAAATTGCTGAGTGAGTGGCGAGAGTGCGGGATGCGCCTGGCCGAATCCAGCGGCAGCAAGGAAGAAAGTGAAAAAGAGGCCAGCGAGAGTGGATCGCATCTTTAGGTCCTTTCAGGCATTTTGATTCCGGAAAAACGAAGAGGTTGGAGGGAGCAGGCTGCGTAACAATGAAGCAAACCCACTTATAAAACCCAGGGAATCACTTGCGCCGCCAACGTGTGCCGCCCTTGGTGTCTTCCAGGATGACGCCAGACTTGGCAAGCTGATCGCGAACCTGGTCGGATTGGGCGTATTTGCCGCTGCGCCGCGCCGCGTTGCGGTCCGTGATGAGCCGGTCGATCTCTTCGTCACCTAGAATTCCGACGGTTCCAGCCTCGGGCTCGCCATTCCTGCTCACCGGAAACGAGGCTGCGTCAGAAAAGTGAAAATCGTCCCGGGCCTCCAACTTAACTTCCCGAATAAAGCCGTGTTTCTTGAGCTTCTCGTAATCGTTATCCCCAAGCACATTAAAGATCTGGTCCCAGCGCTTCAACACATCCAGGAAAGCCGTCTTGTCACTATCGTGAAGCTGGCCGTGATCCATAGCGGTATTGCCCTCGGTCACAAGTTCGAAGACCGCCGCAAGAGCTTCCGCAGTATTCAGATTGTTGTCCAAGGCGTCTTCAAAGGACCTTTGTGCTATCTGGGCCTTCTCAATCAGCTCAGGATTCTCGCCCGCTGGCAGCATTTCATCCTCAAGTCGTTTGCGGAAAACCGCCAGGCGGGCAATAGAATGCATGGCTTGCGCGATGCCGTCAAAGGTAAAGTTCAGCGGCTTATTGTAGGGCACCGACGCCAGCAGATAACGGATGGCGCTGGGCTTGAAGCCCTTGGCAATCAGGTCACGGAGGGTGAAAAAGTTGCCCACGGATTTTGACATCTTCTGTCCATTCACCATCAGGTGCTCCACGTGCAGCCAATAGCGCACGAAGGGCTGGCCGGTGGCGGCTTCACTCTGGGCAATTTCGTTTTCGTGATGGGGGAAGATCAGATCGGTGCCGCCCGAATGGATGTCAAAGGTATTACCCAGGAACTTCATCGACATGGCGGAGCATTCGATGTGCCAGCCGGGTCTGCCCGCTCCGAACGGCGCGGGCCAAGAAGGCTCGCCATCCTTGGCGGCTTTCCAAAGAACGAAATCGCGGGCGTCGTTCTTTTCATATTCGTCCGAATCGACGCGGGCGCCAGCACGATTGCCGGAAAGATTGATCTTGGAAAGCTTGCCATAGTCCTTGAAAGCCTGGACGCGGTAGTAAACCGAACCATCGCTTTGGTAGGCAAAGCCTTTCTGCTCGAGCGCCTCGATCAGCTTCACCATTTCCTCAATGGTGTCGGTGGCGCGCACCATCACTTCCGGCGGGTCGAGGCCGAGCAGGTCCCGGTCTACCATGAAGGCATCTATATATTTCTGCGTGTAATCGCGCAGCGGCAGACCAGCAGCGTTGGAGTTGCGGATGGTCTTGTCATCCACGTCCGTCAGGTTCATCACCTGCTTCACATCAAAGCCGCGATATTTTAGCCAGCGCCGCAGAATGTCCTGGGCGACAAAAGTGCGGTAATTGCCGATGTGCGCGAAGTCGTAGACCGTGGGTCCGCAGGTGTAAATACGGACATGACGGTCTTCAAGCGGCCGGAACTCCTCGACGCTGCCGGAGAGTGTGTTGTGAAATTGCAATGCCATGGGTTAGGAATGCGCAGTCAGGTGAAAGCCTGATTCTATCGGCAGGCGCTTCACGGAGTCAAATACCGTCAAGAAGGAAAGTCAGCGCGGCGATCTGACGGTCCTCGAGAAATCTTCCTGACGTCATTCACTATTCTCTGTCCTCGTGCATGGAATCGTAGCGGAATCACTCTGGCTGTTGGCTGGCGATTCCGATCATCTTGCGGCAGAGGCGGATGATGCGGGCGTGGGGAATCTGGCCGTTGGCGGGAAGCATCACCAGTTCGCCTTCCCGGAAGCTGCTGTAGTACCAGCGCGCCAGCATGCTGAGATGCTCCCAGGGCGGCAGGTCCTGATCCCGGCTGGAAACTTCGGCGCGATCCTCGGTCTTCGTCCAAATGCCGAGCAGGAGCCGCAATTGCTCATCGAGAGGCGCGGGCGCGGAAACCCTTTCGTCCAAAGAGAGTTCAAATGGGCCGGAAAGTCTGCCTTTCTCTACTTTGAAGAACGTGACACTTCGCTCCTGGTCTCCGGCCAGAACTATGACGGCGTTCAACTGCAGGAGCGGCCGCGCCAAGTCTCCCTTTGCGCGCACCACTTCCTGGATTTTTTCAAGCTTGCGATGGAGCCTTGCTGCCTGCTCGAACTCCAGGCTTCGGGATGCCTGCTCGCGCTCTTCCTGGAGCGAACTCGAGAGCGTCCGTCCATCCGATTGCAGGAAGTCAACCACCCGCGCGACTTCCTGCTGGTAATCTTCGTCCGTGCAACCCTTGAAGCAGGGCGCCAGGCACATCTGCATTTGCGAATAGATGCAGCCCGGGTGCGAAGGATTGGGATCAAGGTCGGGAACGCAGCGGCGAATCTTGAACAAGTCAAGAAACTCGGCGGTGTATCGATCCGCCTCGCGGCGCGATGCAAATGGCCCGCAATAGAGCGAACCATCCTTGGAAAGACGCCGGGTGGGATAACAACGCGGGAAGCGGTTTTGCAGTTTCACCTTCACCAGCACCGGCAGCTTCAGCCGCAGGCGCTTGCGGAATTGCCGGGGATAGAACTCCCGGTTCAGCCCATAGAGAAGCCATTGCTCCTCAAACGATGAGCCGGTGGGCTGGTAGCGAATTTCCCGCGCAAAAATTCGTAAGTTCAAGCGCCGCGATACTTCCTGCGGTGGACTTAGCAACCGTTGCAGGCGGCGGCGCAGATTCTGAGTCCGGCCAAGATAAGGCGCGCCGGAATTTTCCGGAAAGATGGCAAACACCGCGGACCGGTCCGTCAGGCTTCCAAAAAAGGCGGAATCATCACCTCCGGGATCAAACCGGATCGAATGTTCGAGTGGGGTTGCGCTCATCTCTCATCTCGCTGGGCTAAACCCAATGCCGTTCACTTAAGGTCCCTTCGAGAATATCTGCGCACGGGTGAACATAGCCCCTCACCTACCGCTATGCGGTTCCCCCTCTCCCCGCTTGCGGGGAGAGGGCTGGGGTGAGGGGTCACGCGATGCCTCTGCCAGCGAGATCGTGAGGTTCACCCCAACTGAACACTATTGAGGCTATACCATCATAAGCCCGAACCCCTTTTCTTGATAGAAGCCTGCGAAGAGTTTGGAATTCCGGTACGCAGATGCCAAGGCGCAATCAGGCGCCAAGAACAGCATCAACTCACCAGATCGGCGGCGGGAGACAGCGCCCGCGCGCGGCGGGACCGGGGTTGGCCTGGGCCAGCGTGGCGGTGGCGGGCAACCTCACGCACGACCTTCAGGAAGGCCTGCAAAACGGGAGAGGTGTCTTCCCGCCGCCAGGTGACGCGCAAGGCGGTGCGGGCCGCCGGGTCGGCCAATGCTACGTAGGAGACGCCGGGCATGCGCAGATTGCGGATGGAGGCCGGGACAATCGCGCCCCCAATCCCGGCCGCCACCAGGCTGACGATAGTCTGCATTTCATTGGCTTCCTGCACCACCCGGAAGCTGAATCCGGCGCTCTGGCAAAGGCTGACCACTTGATCGTAGAAACCCGGGCCGAGAGCGCGCGGAAAAAAAACAAAACGCTGCCCGGCGAGGTCGCGTAGCAGGATGCGGCGGCGGCGGGCGAGGGCATGGGTGTGGGGCAGTGCGGCGATAAGCGGTTCTTCAAAGACTTCTTCTTGCGCCAGGTCCGCCTCACTCATCACCGAGCGCACAAATCCGGCGTCCAGCCGGCTTGATCGCAAGGCCAGGAACTGTTCGGCGGGGTTCAACTCGCGCAGGACCAGCTCTACGTCCGGAAAGCGGCCTCGAAAGGCACGGAGCACCGGCGGCAGGGCGTGATAGACGGCCGAATCCACAAAGCCCACCACGAGCTGCCCAATCTCGCCTTGCTGGGCGCGCCGGGCGGAGCGAACGGCGTGTTCAGCCTGGGCTACCGTCTGCCGTGCCTCTTCGCGGAATACGGCTCCGGCCGGAGTCAACTGCACTTTGCGGCGAGTGCGTTGGAACAGACTCAAGCCCAGCTCTTCCTCCAACCGCTTGATCTGTTGGCTCAAGGGAGGCTGAGCCATGTGCAGCTTGGCGGCGGCATGGCCGAAATGAAGCTCTTCGGCGACGGCCAGAAAGTAGCGAAGGTGGCGGAGTTCCATGAATCCAATAATATCTCAATCGTCTTAATATGGTATCGACAATATATTTCTTATTGATTTGGAACCGGGATACAATGCGGAGCATCTATCAGTTTCCGGCGCAAGCCGGGGGCGGCGCTTTTCGGGTGGGAAGCGGAGGACCGGAAGGACTAGGACATTAATCCATGTGGATTGTCCGTTTGGCGCTGCGGCGCCCTTACACCATCGCCGTGATGTGCCTCCTGATTATTGTGCTCGGCATCTTGTCCATTTCCCGTATGGTGGTGGACATCTTCCCGGACATTGACATCCCCGTGGTCCTGGTGGTGTGGGCTTATAACGGGTTGCCCCCGGAGGACATGGAGCGGCGCGTGGTGCTGATCAGCGAACGCGCCTATTCGACCACGGTCAACGGCATCCAACGGATTGAATCCGACTCGATCCCCGGCGTCGGGCTGTTGCGGATTTATTTTCAGCCGGGCGCGGACATTGGCGCCGCCATCGCGCAGATTTCCTCGGTTTCGAGCACCATCCTGCGGATTCTTCCCTCCGGCATCACCCCGCCCAACGTGGTCCAATTCAACGCGTCCAACGTTCCCGTGGTGCAAATGACGCTTTCCAGCCAGACGCTTTCCGAGCAGGAAATCTACGATTATGCGCTGAATTTTATTCGGGTCAGCCTGTTCACCATTCCCGGCCTCTCCACGCCCGGGCCTTTTGGCGGCAAGCAGCGGGAAATCATGGTGAGTGCGGACCCGGACAAGATGGCAGCCAAGGGGCTTTCTCCGCAGGACGTCGTAACCGCGCTCGCCAGTTCCAACGTCATCCTGCCGGCCGGGACGGCGCGCATGGGCAGCTACGAGTATAACGTGCTCACCAACGCCAGCCCCACCTTGGTGAGCCAGTTCGACCAGATTCCCGTCAAAGTGGTGAACCATGCGGAAGTGCTGCTGGGGGACGTGGCGCACACCGAGGACAGCTACGCCGAGCAGGAAAACATTGTCCACGTCAACGGTAAGCGGGCCACCTACCTGGTGATTCTCAAACATGCCGGCGCCTCGACGCTGGACGTGGTGAACGCCGTGCGCCGCGTCTTGCCCTCGATTCGCGCCGTGGCCCCCAAAGGTTTGAACATCCGCCTGGATTTTGACCAATCGGTCTTCGTGCGCGCCGCCATCACCGGCGTGCTGCGGGAGGGTGTGGCTTCATCGGTGCTGGTGTCGCTGATGATCCTGATTTTTTTGGGGAGTTGGCGCAGCACCATCATCGTCAGCACGTCCATCCCTCTGGCCATTCTCACCGGTATCATCGGCCTGAAGCTCAGCAGCAACAGCCTGAACCTGATGACCCTGGGTGGGTTGGCGCTGGCCATCGGCATGTTGGTGGATGACGCCACGGTGGAAGTGGAGAACATTCACCGCAACCGGGCCTTGGGGAAACCCCTGACCGTGGCTATTCTGGACAGCGCCCAGCAGGTGGCGACGCCGGCGATTGTGGGAACCCTGGCCATCTGCATCGTCTTTTTTCCGGTCATGCTGCTGTTCGGGCCGTCAAAATACCTGTTCACGCCGCTGGCTCTGGCAGTGGTGATCTCCATGCTTGCTTCCTACCTGCTCTCCCGCACGCTGGTCACCACCATGTCCCGAATGCTGATGGCAAGTGAGCGCCATGTGCCGGGGAGTCCGGAGGCGGAAGATGCCGCACACCGGCCCCGGGGCTTGAGCCGCATCACCTCAGCGTTCAACCGCTGGCGGGATCAAAGCTTCAACCATTTCCAGGATGCGTATGGCCGGGCGTTGGGCGTGGTACTGGCGCACCGGTTCTTCACGCTGGCGTTGGGCGTGGTGCTGGTCCTGATCACCGGCGTGCTGGCCGTCTCCGTGGGCACGGACCTGTTTCCATCGGCGGACGCTGGCCTGATGAAGCTGCACTTTCGCGCCCCGGCCGGCACGCGGATTGAGGATACGGAGAAGCTGGTGCTGCAAGTGGAGGACCGCATCCGCCACGTGATTCCACCCGGCGAGTTGAACACCATCAATGACATGATTGGCATCCCCATCTATTTCAACCTGGCGTTCGTGCAGACGGACAACGTGGCGGGCATGGACGCGGAGATTCTGATCTCACTCAAAGAGCATCATCACCCCACCCTGCTCTATATGCGCAAGCTGCGCCAATCGCTGCCGGAAGAATTTCCGGGCTGTAGCTTCTATTTTCAGGCGGCGGACATCGTCAACCAGGTGCTGAATTTCGGCTTGTCCGCGCCCATAGACCTTCAAGTGATGAGCCAGAACTTCGGCCAGAGCGAAGTCTACGCGCGGCGGCTGAGGAACGAAGTTCGCCAGATTCCGGGGACGGCGGACGTCCACATCAAGCAGGTGCTGGAATATCCCGGCATGAAGGTGAACGTGGACCGCCAGCGGGCCGCGCAATTGGGATTGAACTTGAATGGAGTTGCGGACAGCATGTTGGTGGGCTTGTCTTCCAGCTTCGTGGTTTCCCCTTCGTTCTTCCTGAACCCGGTGAACAACGTCAATTACACGGTGGCGGTGCAGATTCCATTCCAAAAGATCAATTCGGTCCAGAATCTGATGGCGATTCCGCTCACCCCGCCTTCCGCCTCGGCCCTGTTGCAGCAGGAAAACACGCCCTCCCCGTCCGCCGTTCCGCAATGGCCGTCGGAGGCGCTGTCCAACGTGGCCAGCGTCGTTCCCGTATCGACGCCCGAGGAAATCAGCCACTACACGGTGCAAAGGGTGATCGACGTGGAATCAAACGTCGATGGCCGGGATCTGGGATCGATATCACGGGATATTTTGGACCGGATTCAGAGTTTGGGGAAACTACCCGCCGGCATGCGCGTGGTGCTGCGCGGCCAGTATGAAGTGATGCTGGATTCGTTCCGAGCCCTGGGACTCGGTTTGATTTTGGCGATCCTGCTCGTCTATTTCCTGATGGTCACACTGTTCCAATCGTGGCTTGATCCGTTCATCATTATGATGGCCGTACCCGGCGCGCTGGTGGGTATCATCTGGATCCTGGCGCTGACCGGTACCACTCTCAACGTCGAATCGCTGATGGGATCCATCATGGCGGTGGGCATCGCCACGTCGAACTCCATCCTGCTGGTGAGCTTCGCCAATGACGTGCGCGTGGAGAGAGGACTGTCGCCCATTGAAGCGGCGCTCGAAGCCGGCAAGACGCGGCTGCGGCCGGTGTTGATGACCGCCTTGGCCATGATTATCGGCATGATCCCGATGGCGATGGCTCTGGGCGAAGCGGGGGAACAGAACGCGCCGCTGGGCCGTGCCGTGATTGGAGGATTGCTGGTGGCGACCATCACCACGCTGTTCATTGTGCCCATCATCTATTCCCTGCTGCGCACCAAGCTGCCCACCAAACACCTGCTGGAAGCGCGCTTCCGCGCCGAAGAACAGGGCGAGCGGGCGCGGAAAGCGTTGTACGATGAGTTTGGCGGATAAGATATTGCGGGTCGTGCCTTAGGGCACGGCTTCGGTATCGCTCTGGCGATCCTCGCGGGTCGCGTGTCAGGGCACGGCTTTAGCCGTGCCGCCGCATCCCTCGCCCTCAACCCTTTCCCCTCTCCCGCCGCAGCGGGAGAGGGGGGACCGCGGGGAAGCAGTGCTTCCCGTCGCGGTGGGTGAGGGCAGACCGCGGCCAATTCACATACCGGCTTCATAGGGATTTCAGGAGATCGGTAAAGAATCGATTGAAGGAAATCGATAATATACTTGATAGTATTTTTTGCATTTGAGTTCGACGTTGGCGCAGCGGGTCATGCCCACGCCTTTGGGAGGATCCAAGCGTTACTCCGGCTCTGGCGTCCCTTTTGGTCCTGCACGGACCGTCATTCCGCCTTAGCCGTCGATGTGAAGTAGAGGGGATATGGAAGAAATTACACGGTACGTGATTCCCACGCATGTGAGAATCCAAAAATAAAAGGGGTCGAGCCGCAAAATAATTTTTAACGGAACGAACCCTAAATTATGTTAACTAACGTGTGCAGCCCGTTCGCTGGCATGAAAATGGCAGATCGTAACGTTGAAACAAAATGACTTACCTTCTCGGACCCAATGTATCCACTCACCCCTGCCCTCTTCCCGCAAGCGGGGAGAGGGTTCTATGAAAGGGGATGTCAAGAGAAAGTTTTCTCCCTGGACTCGGGAGCCGGAGTTTTTTCTCTCGGCTTCCAGCCCCTGTGATGCTGCCAAAGAGATGCGTGTCTGAGCTTCGATCGTTCATGACGAGACCGCGACAACGACGACGTTTTCCTCCGGGCTTAGCAGCCGTGGTGCTGGCAAGGGATGCCAACCAAGGTTCTATTGGAGACTCAAGGCCTAAGGCTTTGTTGGGTTGTGCGAGGGGGCATAGCGTGACGCTGAGGCTGTTCCTGGCAGGCCAGGCGATCAGCCTAACCCTCTCCTGGATACTCTCCCTCGTGGGCCGACCCTCGGCGGAGGATCGACCGAACCCTTGCCCAGGAAGAGAACGACGACCACTGCCCAGTCTGAAAAATCGTGGGCTCGGGGGGCCTTCTCTTCCGGCGCTAAGCGGCTGCGGGTTTCAGATGTTCGACGTCGTAGCCACCTCCTTTCTTCCAAAGGCTCAAGGTCAAGGCGGCCAGCTTGCGGGCCACCGTCAAGCGCACCAGCTCCGGCTTGCGGCCGAGGGCCACCCGCTGCTGATAGAACTGTTGCCAGGGGCCGGGCTGATCGACCGCCACGCTGGCCGCCGACTTGAAGATCTCCTTCAACTGGCGCTGATGGTTGGGATTCAGTCCCCGCAGGGTGGGAGACTTAGCCGAACGCTTCAGTTGGCCGTTGACCATACAAAACTCCGCGCTGATGCGCGTCACCAGCCCCAAGCCC
>DATKST010000052.1:0-197658 GCA_035531475.1 Terriglobia bacterium | reverse complement strand
TGGCGTCCTGCGTCATCCGCTGTGGCGCTCGCCCATCTTCCATCGTGTGCATTGAGATACCGTGCCGTTCCCGGAATGGAGGTTGAAGTGACAACGTGAGCTTCCCTTGCTCGTCGTGATCGAACCTCCAGACCTCAGTTGCCGCCATCCGCGTTCGCCCGATAAAATTCCTCCGTGAGTTACCCGGTGTGAAGCCGGCGGATGAGGCAAAAACAGCAACGGCCAGCGGCGGCTCACCGAGCGCAGACCACTTGCGGAGATCCCGTAGCGCGCGCTCAAAGGCAACCCGCGCGTCCCAGTCTCGGACGTCCTGATCGAGATAGAGTTCCGGGAAGGCAGTCACCATCAGCACCTGCGCCGGGAAATCAGCCAAAAATTGCGGAACTCGGGCTATGAGTTCGGTAAGCTGAAAGCAGGTGAACGCTCGCGCAATCTGAATGGAGCGGTTGAACTGCACAAAGGGGATGCAAGACTGGCGGCCCAACCTCGCCATCAGATGCGGACTGGCAGAGTTCGCGCCATCCAGAAACAGAATGCGCTGTCTCTTTCGAATCAAACCCGGCAAAAAGTAGTGGCTCAGCCGAGGCGCTTCCCGGTCGCCTTCAAACAGCGCCAGTCCCCGTGCCGGCAAGGACCAGGGCTTGCGCAAGGTCGTCATGGGCATGGCATCCGGGCTCATAAATCCATTTTCCTTCCCCACCGACACCATAGGCGAATAAAAAGCGAATGTCAAGCGCACTCCGGGATGATGCATTTGACTCAACTTAAGAGCGGTGTGACGATGCGGGCATGGATTGGCTCATCCAAATAGTCGAATCGGCCATCCCTTGGCTTGTCTCACATAGTATGGTGGGAAACCAAAGAAGCGAAAGCCACGGCAGTGGTTCGCCGCATGGTACCAATTTTGTGTCAGGTGAATTATCTCGGAGCACTCGCGGACGCTTGCGGGGTTTTGTTCGCGAGGGAGCTAACGGCGAGTAGAGGCACCGTCCTGGCCAGCGATCGAGGAACAGCCACACACAACTCTCACCGTGCAGCATGCGTCGTTCCAGGCAAAACGCAGCCAGCGCACGTACCATACTCAAGAGCCATCCAATTGAGGGCGGGACACTTATTGAACGACTGCGAAGGGCAATCCGATTCAAAGCGGAGCCAAAGAAGAGTCAAAAATGGGCAGGAAGGGCGTCAGGCGAGGAGTTCCTGAAGCCGGTGGCTGGCGTAGGAACCGGGTTTCGTGACCGGCATGTTGAGGTGGGTGGCGTGCCAGTCCCGCACCAAGCCAAAGCACACTCGCCCGGCCGATTTGCTGAAGTGCCGGCTCACGTAATTCAGCATATGGCAACCAGGAACCAGGTACAGGATGCACGAGACTGCCGTCTCTTCCGCCAGAGTCTTCGAGAGTTCCGCGTAATAGCCAGATGCCTTCGGCGTCCGTTCGTACTCCAGCCCGAAGCGCGATTCATTGCCGTTCGATCCGATTCGAATCACGGCGTCGTAGTCCTTTGCGTAGTGGAATTGAGTCAGCTCGTTCTGACATCGGACCTCAATGGCATAGGTCCAGTACAGCGGCAGGCCGGAACGCAGGGCGCTCAGATGGATTTCGTTCAACTCAACCGCGTGCAGCAAACTGACCGGGCTGGGCCTTGGCCGGCTGAGCGAAACCAGACACGCCTCACCGGTTCCTTGCAGATGGTTCGCCGCGAGTGGCGCCACGGAGTAAACCAGGTCGCCACCGAAGATTGCCACATTTTGCGCGCGCAGCAGGCCGTGACGGAGCAAACGCCGTACGCGCCAGGCAAACGATTGCCGGCTGCGCTCATAATGGCCGATTTCGAGAAACTCAAAGAGCTGGCGGTGCAGAACGAAGTCCGAGCGCGGCACCTGCCGCAGCAGGGGGTAATCGTGCGCCTGGTTCAATTGGATGGTTCGCTTCGCGTACCTCATCGCCATGCCTCCCGTTCAACTGGCAAGTTCAAGACATGCCATCCCTGGACGGGCTGGATCAGGAACAAGGACGAACTTCCCGACGCGACTGCGCAGCCAGGACAATGGCTTCATCAGCAACATGGCTTCTTGTTGGTCCTGCCATGCGCTGAACGAGATCAGGAAACTGTCATCCGATTTCCAGTCTGGTTCTGCGACATCGACCCAGCCAAACTCGCAGGACCGAGCGACCACCAGGAAGCAATCCAGCGTAGCCGGTGCGCGTGCCAGGTTGCGGAAGAACACCTTGTTCTGTCCGTTGCACACACACGGCTCGTCGCACTCGAAGACCTTGCCAATCATCCGGTGTGGGTAATTGGGGTTGAAACCGCCCGCCGCATTGAACCGGACATGGCCGGCAATCTTGCGATGGCGCACGATCCTGCCGTTTACCATGACCCCGGTGGTGTTGAAATACGCTGCATTCCGAAACCGCCTCGGGCCGGATGCACTGCCGTCCACTCGCCGCCGCCACAAGCTGCCGAAACCGGTAACTGCCACGCGCATCATTACTAAGTCCCACCTTTGAGCCGCTTGTTCTTCTCCCGCTCGGCGTGCAACTGTTGCTGCAACCGGTTGATGTGTTGCATGAGGTCAGCGTGGGTCGCGTCGCCCGCTGCGACAGTGCCCCCGCCATTTCCGCTGCCCTTGCCAGCCGAACCTGCCAGCCGCAGCGACAGATCCGCCATCGCCGCCGAGGTCTGGTGGAGTTCCGTCTGCAGCTTGTCCCGCTCCTGGATGGCAGCTTGCTTTTGGCTCCGCGCTTCTTCCAATTCTCTTCTCAGGCTATCTGTGTCACTCGCCCCTGACCCGGCAAATGTCAGCCCTGACTCCTGCGCTTCAATGGCGCGGTTGCACTTCTCGATGTGCTCGTTATAGCGGGCGACGGCCGCGCGGGCCGCCTCGCGCGAGAGCCGGTCGTGGCTCAGAGCATCGGCCAGCTTCTCCGCCGCCAGCCAGCGGGTCTTGCGCAGGTCGTACCAGAGCTTTGCATAAGCCGCCATGCCAAGGAGCAGCAGGAGGGTGGTGAGGAAGCTGTATTTGAAATACCGATTGCGTGCCGTGGCGTCAAGCAACATCTGGCGGCGGTCGTCGAGCCAGCCGCCATAATCGAAACGCTCCGGGTTGAACTGCCGCAGGAGAGAGTCGTACCAAGTGTTTTGGTAGAGATGAGGTGAGGAAGCGGAAGCCTGCGTTTGCGAAGCAGGTGGGTTGCCGCGCATTGGCAGTCTCCGTCCCAGCGTCTGCCCACTCAGGGACGCGCAACAGAAGATTACCGCCAGGCCAAGTATGAGGGGCTTTACATTCGCCATGCTGCGCCTCGCCGGTGATACCGGGTGTTCAACTCCTCGGTCTTAAAGCGCAGGTTTGCGCCTACGGAATCGGCCCGCGAATGGCGCAAGCGTGGAAAGAGCTCTGGCTCAAAGCCGGGCACGGTGACATCCGAGGGCGGGCGGACGTGCAACAGCGTGTGCAAGGTCCCCTGCACCTCGTCCGTCATTAAAATCTGCATCTGGCCTTTGGGCAGGTTCTTGATGTGGTAGTCGAGCGCCCGGGTCTCGCGCTCTTCCCGTTCGGTCGCCCGGCCGGTGTCCTGGTACTTTTCGTAGCCAAAGAGCTTGAGCCGCTCGACCGAACGGCTGCGCCGCGTGACCCTGGTTTCGGCCGAGGCCTGCAAAAAGTACCGCGCCGTCTCTTCGTTCAGGGTCTTGAGCAACATGATGCTGTTGGGTGCTGACGTGACGTCCTCGCGGAAGCCGCGCCCGACGCGCAGCAGTTGTGAAATCGACTGCATGGAGAAAAGAAAAGCGGTGTTGGTGCCGCGCGCCGTCTGCAGGATCTGGGCGAAGTTCTGGTAGCCGAACGGCGCAAACTCATCGAGCACTACACTGAAGATCGGGCGGTTCACTCGACGCCGCTCGACCTCGTTCTCGTAACGCTTGCCGACCACAAGCTGCAAGTTCTGCAGCAGCATCTTGCCGAGCGCGCGCACCGGCTCCGTATTCTTGTTCACATTCAGGCTGACAAATAGGATTAGTTCCTGCTCGATAACCTCGTCAATCGACAGCAACTCCTCATACGGCCCGGTGATGACCGAAAGCTCGTCATCGAGGAACGTCATGCACTCGTTGAGCAGCCCCTGAATCTTTGGCACGCGCTCGCGGTCGTGAAAGGACTGATGCAGGTTCTTCACGGACATTTCGAAGTTCAGGCGGCGCTGGGTGCTGATCTCAGGTTGTTGTTCCAAGTGCTTCCGGGCCTTATCAACCTGCTCCAGCAGCACCCCTTCATCCAGGGCCATAACGATGACATCGTAGAAATTGAACTTCGTTCCCGTATAGACCAGCACGCGGACGATATCCGCCAGGTAATTCAACTGGTGCTTGGCAAAGAACTCATCGTGCAGGTTAAAGGAGCCAAAGACCATGTTGACGACGGACATGTAGTCCTCGTCGGTGCAATGAAACGGGTTATAGCGGACGGAGATATCGGGCCGGGCGGGGTTCAGTACGCGCAGGTCATTGAGCCGCCCGGCGTGATGGATGTGCGGCAGCAGATCGTTAAAGAACTCGAGGTCGCCTTTGCCGTCGAAGATGACCATCGGAATATGGTGGGGATCTTCCGGCGCACCGACAACACGCGCGATATCCTGGGTGATGATGTTCTGGAGAAGCGTCGTCTTCCCCATCCCGGTCATTCCCACCACGATTCCTTGCATGACCCGAACACGGTCCGGCCAGAGCCAGGGATGGCCATGGATGTCGTAGCCAAGGACGACGGCGTTCTGGCTCCAGGCCTCGCGGCAGAAGCGGCCATCGCGGCGTGGCGGGATGGGAAGGTACGGATGAGGCCATTCCTGCTCCCGGCGTGACCGCGCCGTGGCTACGAGCCAGATTCCGCAGCCGAGGCCGAGAGAAACAATCGCAAAGTAACAGAGAAACTCCGCACACTGGCGGTTGGTGACGAGATACCGTGAGTGAACGACGTACCAGGCGAACCCCACGAGACCGGTTACGATAAAACCCACAATGACTCCGGCATCCTGAAGCAATGGGGGATGTTCGTGATGCTGCTCGCTTCGCATAGCTACCTCTTAGACAGAAATCCAAGCGCGGACCAGCCCGGCAATGAGGCTCAAGCCGACGGGAATCCCGACACTGATCAACCAGCCGTCCTGGTCGGAAGTGACCCACCAAAGCAGGGCGTAAACAACAAACCCTGCAACGCCAATGAGGAAGAAGAAAAAGTTCCCGCCGCATGGCAACGGGACCCACCGAAGAAGTTGCTGGGGTGTGGAATAAAAGGGATAGAAAACTGCACCTGCAAACGTCACGCGTAAGAGATAACACCAAGCAACGCGTAGCTTGCGCGCCAGTCCATCTGGCCGCGCTGCTATTTTTTCTGCCTCTTCGGGCCAGCGGCCCGTTGAGATCGCTTGCGCATTGGTCTCTGGCATCAGGCACTCCAAAAGTTGAAGTAAATAAACGTGGTGGCGAGGGCCAGCGCCAGGAACACGGCCAGGACAAAGCTTTTCTTCAGTCTTCTGCTCTGCTTCGGATCGAATGGACTTGCTGGTTCCAATGCCAGGTTGAGGAGCATTTTTTGGAGGCCGAAATCCGGGCGGCGTTCAAGGTAGCCAGTAAGCGCCCGGTAAGCATCACGCGTAGTTTGTCCGCCGGCTTCGGGCCGGGATTCGTCCTTCGTCCTATCCATCATTTGAAACCAATAGCTCACAGCACCAGCAGCGTCTCAACCTGTTCATGGCCGTTGGCTGGTAGAACTATGCGAAACACACGGGGGGTATCGCTCGCATGTGGCATCTTCAATCCCACCACGCCCACGGCTTGTTGATCCGGCCCAACCTTGCGAGCGCGCATGTCCTGATCCATGACCTCGACCGGCGTCTGCCCGGTGCTGGCGATCTGCTTCGCTTCTCCTCGGGTCAACTGCGAGCCTCGGCGATCGAGGATCTGCATCGGCCCGCGCGGCGCCGTAAGGCAGAAAACCTCGGGTTTGCCGGTCTCATATACCCTCTTCGTCGAGTTCACAATCACGTAGCGGATGTACAGCCGGTCGTGATACTGAAACAGATCCTTAATGAGCAATTGAACGCGGTTCTTCTCCGTCTTGAAGCTCGTGATCCGCACCGGCTGGCCGCCCAATAAAAAGGCGTTATCCACCGCAGCCTGCGCGGCTGAATGGGTCGCTGGCACCGGCTTCGGGACCGGAGGATCGATCTTGCGCTGGTCAACCGCGAAATCCATCTGCGCGACACGGCCTGCGGGCTCAAGCTCGTAGATAAGCCGGCCCGACTTCGTCCATATAAAGAGGTTGGTGGACGCATTCGCCTCGGTAGGCTCGATGAAGACCTTGTTGCCGCGCCACTCGACCTTGAACGCCTGACTGCCCGCGGCAACGGCGAGGACCGGCTCGGCCAGTTGAATCACGGTGAGATGATTCAGCGCTGTCTCGACGCGCGTGATCGTCGTTTCGCTACGCGGTTGGACCTCTATCTTTTGTCCTGCCAGCGGCCATGCGAGCGCGAGTGAGGCAATCAAAACGAGGATGGCTTGTTTTCTCATACTCCCTGCTCCTTTTCCTGACCGAGAGGCTGGGCCCAGGAGGCCCCGGAAAAGGGACCTCCCGGACGCTGGGTTAATGGTTTGGCCTTCCCACCTGAATCTTGGGGCGTTGCACCGTCCCGGGAAATACCACCATCCCGTCACGGACTACGCTTTCGCCAGGTTGAATCGGGAAAGGCCGGATACGTTCGACCACTACCGGCTGGCCCTTGCGGCCGTAGTCGCGGAACACTTCACCCTTCGGGCTTACTTCGACCTCGAAGACTTCGCGTTTCGTGGCTTCGCCGTTCGAGCCCGGGCAGCGGTTGATGAGGAAGATGCGCCCTTCCGTGTCGATTCGGACCTCGCCATCGCACAGGTCCGGAATCCGCACCGCAATGGGGCGGCCTCCGGTACGCGCGACGATGTGATCGACGATCTCCTGTGGAAAGGCGTAGAAGACGATGGAGCCGTGACCTTTGCCGCGGGTTGTCCGGTTGTAGAGCGCCTGCAGCCAGCCGTCGCGGTTCTCTGTCTTCCCTTGCGCCCACTTCTCGACGAACGTGATCATGGCCTTCAACTCCTGGCGTGACCGCTCGCGTTGATAGAAGCGGAGCGCGGAAGCCGCCTGGTTGCGTTTGAAGAGCGCCTGCTTGCGAGCCGTGGTGTCATCTTTCACCGCCTCAAACTCCGCCTGCGCCTTCTTAAGCGTTTCGAGGTAAGCTTCCTTCCTCGCTATGATCATGCCGATGTTCGCGGCATAGATGCGGTTTACCTGCGCGGCCTCCTGTTCCATTTCGCGGCTGAATCGCCCGGCGGCAATCAGCCCGCGAAAGTCTTCGACCGGCCGCACCATCTCGTCCGAAAAGAATTCCTCAATCTCTTTCCGGACGAAGTTATAGAGTTCACCCACGACGTCCGTGGGCGCGATTTCAAGGTGTAGCGGCAAGTCTCGCACCCGCTCCACCTCCTTGAAGCTGAGCCAGGGCGCCTTCGGCACCTGGGCCCGAATCGCCTGGATCACTTCCCGGTTCGGTTCGGTGCCATGCTTTAACTGATCGAGGGCCGCCTGGAGTTCGAGCGCCAATTGCCCCGCCAAGTCTTCGCGGCCTGCCGCCAGGCACGAGGTTTTCAGATCGGTAATCACCCCGATCTGATTCCCCTTGGCCTTCACGGCCACCTGCGGCAGGTTCCACCAGGGGCTCAGCTTTTTCTTCAGTTTGTTCTTCTGGTTCGCGGCCGTTTCCTGATGCGCAAAACGGTCGCGAACGAAGCGCGGAAACTTATCGCCTTCGACCACGCACACCCAGTCGAAGTCGTAATCTCCGCCGTTACGTTTGGCGGTTTCGGAATGGAGCATGAGCGTACCTTCGAGACGCAGTTGCCGCTCGACCACCCGGTCAAGCGCCTCCGCGTCTGTCATTCCGCATCCCACCCGCCGCAGCTCCTCCATGATTAGCGCGACGGTCTCGCGCGTCCCCAGATTGAACAACGGCAAGAGGTCCTGCTTCATGCGGATCGGATACCGGACGACCAGCAGCTCGCGGCAGGCGAGATTTGTTGCCGCCGCTTCTTTCGGCATCCAGTCCGACCCGGAAAAGACTTCGCCTTGATGACAGAAAAGATATCCGTCATCTGCCAGGGCGAAGGCCGCGAATTCCAGCCCGCCCGCCGTCGCCACCTTGAACGCCCAGTGCCCGAGCCTTCGCGCAAGTTGCGCGTTGACCCAGGGATGGCTCACCAGGAACCCCGTTGGGTCGGCCTTGAGCACCGCTTCAAGGATGGTATTCTCAACACTGGTATACTCTCCGTCTGCCGGATCTCCCTCCTCGTCAGCACGATAGACGCGCTGCGATTCGGAAGTACCGAGCAACCGGAAGAGTTCCTCGAAGTTTCGCTCCTCAACCACAGCCCGGAGCTTTCGCGCCTGCTCAAGGGCGTGGGGCTTGATTTCCATCTCGATCGAGTCTTTGCCCGCATGCTCGATGAGCGTGTAGCTTGACTCGAAGGTGAGGGGCCGGGAGATTTCCCTGATCCCAAGCACTACCGGCCCGCGAAACGTTCTCGCGCCACCAACCAGCCAGCGCAAGAGTTTGGGCGCGGCTTTGTACTCAGGTTTGACGGAAGACTGGGGCAGGATGATCTCCGCCTCCAGCCGCTCCGCGCAGGCATCCTCCATCACCTTGAAGCTGCCCTTCGCCTGGGTTTTCTCAAACGCCAGACGAAACTGGTAGAAACGGTGATCGGGAAGCTTCAGGCGATTGAAGACCGAGCGCGCGATCCAGCCCCGGCAATCGTTTGTGCCAAGCTCGCGATCCTCAACCACCATGACACGGCATTCGGGAATCTCGATCCGCACCTGGCAGGGTGAGACCAGAATCCCGAAGTAGGTCATGGCGGCTTCGGGCCAATGCTGGAAACGCTCGGCGAGGGCGCGCTCGTAGCCAGCCTCAACGGCGTAATACTTGCCGTTTTTGGCCGACCCGCTGGCCCCGATGAGCGCGTAACGCACCCCGTCCATTTCGAGCTTGGCCAGGGACTGCTCAACCTGGCCCTGCTCGAAGGAATCGAGCGGCTCCTGCGGGATGTCCACCGTGGCGAGCCGCATCTCAGGATAGAGCGCCTGGATCAGCGTGTTTTCGAGTTGGCCGTCGCGGTCAAAGCGGAGCATCTTCTTGGTTAACTCGCCGGTACGATCAAGTTCGAGCGCCACGACTGGCATGGCGCTGTTTCTCTTTGCTTTTTGCATCGTCTTCTCCTGTTCTGTTAAGCGGCGACAGAACAGCGTGGAGACGCGGCCCTGGAGCCTCGCCCATCGCTGTTCCGTTACCGAAAAAAGGTGATTTCTCGGCCGGTCCAGCGAGGAACCGGGCCAGGTTGTCAGGGTCAAAGGCCGTGCTTAAGAAGCGCGGCCGGGTTGATTACACGATGGGTCCTGCCGCTCAAGCAACCAATAAATCTGAGCTTGCGCGGTTGAGGCTGCGGAGCTGCGGTTTCAACCGCTGCTGCCGCTGCTTGCCCCATCGCCGTGCCCGTTTGAGGAGCCGTTGGTACTCCGGGTCCTCAACGGGTTGCTTTTTGCGGGTCCGAAGTTTTCGATCCCGCAAAAGTTTTGCCGCCTGCGCCTTCGAGGACTTCTCCGGCGTAACGGCTCGTTTCAGCAGATTGCCTGGTCCTAAAAGCAAGCAACCGATGATGAATAGCGCAACCAAGATGCGCTTCATAGCCATTCCTCCTTCCTGTTTCGCCACACGACAGAAAGGAGGCTGTCCCTTCCGCCCTGTGCCGAAAACATGGTTTCCGGCACAGGTCCGTCCGGGACCTGGCCAGTTTTTGTTTCTCCGCCTCCGCGACGGGAGGACGGAGTTTCAGACAGGCGCTATGAAAGAGCCCGCCCGCACTCATCCACAATCAGAGCTTGTGGAACGCTTATCAAATAAAGCCGGATGAAAATCAGACTGCCTCCTTGCGAATCTGCGGCTTGCCCGAAGAGCAGTCCGCCACGCCCCGGTATTCGCATACTGAATAAAAGCTCCGTCCGGTCTTAAGCGACTCGACCAAGGCTTCCGCCTCGCTTTGAAGCTCGCGGTCGAGCGCCGGCTCGCGCCCGTGACTGCCTTCCCGGGCGAGAAAGAACCGGGCCCGGACGCCATCCGTCTCCACCGCTGGCGGACGGCGCCGCCGGCTTACCGGCTGCCCGACTTTTCCCTCGGGTATTGCTTCAGTTGCTCCCGCCATTGAAAACCTCCTTTCGGCGGCCTCCATCAAGGCCGCAGTGCGTTTGCCAAAATGCCTCTGGCCGGCCCTGCCGCCCCATTGCGGCAGCAAGAGATGTCTACGGCTGGGTGCCGGGCGCCGCATCCAGATCATTGTGCTGCACGAGACCCGTATTGCGGTCGCCGACCATCTCCTGCTCGGAATATTCCGCCACCAGCAACCCACTCGGGTCGAGTTCCGACCGCCGCCCCTCGACCAGCCGAATGTTGTACTGCCCCACAATCCGGTCCGTCACCTCCGAGCCGTTCTTCAGCCGGTGCACTTCCTTGACCCCGAACACCACGTAGGTCCACGGCGTATTCTTGACGTGCTCGATGGAGCGAATCTCGAAGTCCGAGATGATGTGGTCTTCCTGGATCTTGCCCACCGTGTCCTGGTCGCGGAGTTTGGCAAGAATGTAGCTCCGCAGGTTGGCCGTCATCATGTTGAGCGCGGCGGCGAAGTTTTGGCCCGCTGAGTCGGGCGTATAGATCAGGTAATCGTCGAGGAACTGCCGCACCACTGCACGCCCTTCGAGTTGGCTGGGTGCCGCTTCGCTTGCCGCCTGCGCCGAAAGCGAGAAGAGTCTGGGTGATCCCATCCGTGCCGCCCCGACCACCGTTGCGTTACCGTCTTTATCGACGCGAATCACGGTGGGCGGCTGCAGGCGGACGTAAATTGCAAAGGCCAGTGACCCGAGGGCGATGAATCCGAAGAGGAACGCCAGCACCATGGCACGATTGGCATAAGCGCGAAGCATGCCGTCATGCTCGTAATATTTCGTGTGACAAGCCATCTCTATGTTTGCGCTTTGACTTTTTCCATCCATGTTCACTTTTTCTCCGCGCTCATCCTTGGAATCCTCATCATCATGAGCATCGTGCTTCCAACTTCTCCCCTCACAATTCGGCTGGCGAGATGCGGAATGAACGCAATCGCCACCGAAAAGATGATGCTCGCGAGCGCCAGCAGCAGGTCCGCGCTGGCGTTCTGGAAAAAACCACCGACTCCGCCCGAGCTGAGCACCGCCTGGACGCTGTTCATGTTAATAGCCACAGTCAGCGCCCCGATGATTGCGTACACCAGACCCCAGGCTTGGAAGATCAGCAGGTTCACAAGATAAGTGCGCGCCAGATCGCCCATGCCATAGGCTGGCAATAACGCCAAAACCAGCGGGCCGGTCACGTAAAGAATCGAACCATAGAGCGAGTAGAACACGGCGAAGACGGCATAGGTGATCGGGAAAATGAGGTAGGCGACAATGATCAGCAACGAATCAAGCAGCCCGGAGATGCCTCCGCCCACCAGCGACCACAGTGACGGGTTGCCGTTCTGGCTCCAATATTGCCCGAGTTGGGTCATCCAGTTTGAAAACAAATCGCCCACCCCTACGGAATTTGAAATCGACATGGCCACCGAGTTGAACGCGCTGTTGACGTCCCGGAAGACGGTTCCATAGGCGGCAAACACCAGCCCGAGCGCCAGGTACTTTGCTCCCGAAATGGCGAGCGCCCGCACGTCGCCGCCAATGGCAAAAGCCTGGTAGGCGCTGTAGAGAAAACTTAACAATAAGATAGTCCCGGCGATCCCTACCACGCCGGAAGTGATATTGAAGCTGTCGATCGAGCCGAGCGCCTGCAGGAACATCGTCTGGAAATAAAACATCGTCTGTCCTTCACTGCTTGGGCTGAAGCATGTTCTGGAGTTTCTGATCGAGACCCTGCGTGTTGGTTGCTCCGAGCTTCAAATCCGCGCCCCGGCCTGCCAGCGCCGCAGCCCGCACCCGGATCAGGTCGGCAGTCGCCGCCTGCGTGTAGGCGTTTGCCCGTACCAGCCAGGCATCCGCTTCAGCTTCGAGGATGGGGGCGCTGCCGGGCGCCGCCGTCTGGATGCTCTGGTTGATTTGGTCGGCTGCCTGGATCTCCAGATTCGCCAGGTTGTCGATCTCAATCGCCCGCTTCATCGCGTCCTGGGCGATCGCGTCCGTCATGTCCATGATGTTGCGCGACTGGGGCGAAGCCTGGGCCGTAGCGGGGAGCTGGCCGTAGACGGCGGTGTATGCCGAACCGGTGTTTGGAATCTGGCCGGCATTGGCGGAAAGCAGGTTCTGTTCGAGTTGCTGGCTCGCGGGCAGTGTGGCGCTCGCCACCGGAAGCCTCATCACCGATTGGATCTGAGTCGAGACGCCGCGTAGTGTCCCGACTAGCGCCTGAGCCTGGGCGATCAGTTGCTGTGGCCAGACGACGCTCTGCTCGAAGTTCTGAATTGTCCGGTCAACGGAAAGGACCGAGTTGAGCCCTCCCCCGATCACGCCGCTCAGGGTACTGGAGATTGTCGAAAGGCCAGCGGCGAGGATGACGCAGCAGGGGTCGAGGAACTGGCTTTTGACCGGTCGTGGCAGGGCCAGCAAAAATACCAGCACCAATGCCGCAGCCCGCAGCCGGTGGTCACACGCCCAGCCTATGGCCAATTTCAAACCTGCCTTCACTCTTTTAATCGCTTCCTTCATCGAGCCTCCCCTACTGTTGTGGTTGCAGACTGTTCTGGATCGACCCGCTGACCTGGCTGGCGAAGGCCGCTGCCTGCTTACGAAGCGCGTTCCGATGCGCCAAATGCGCCGCCTCCTCGCGGAGCTCAGCGGCCAGCAGCTTCTGGGTCAGCGCCTGGCTCTCGATGGCCGCCGCCATCGACGCTGCGGTTAGAAACGGCGCCGAGCCGGGCGCCGCTTGGCTCGCCGCGTTCTCGATCTGGTCCGCCGTGCCGAGCGTCAGGTTGTCCGCATCGTCTGACTCCTTGAGCGTCTTCAGCGTATCCTCGGCCAGCGCATCGTCCATATCGGTCAGCGTGCGCGTGGCGGGGCTTGCAGTGGTGGCCGTGGGCAACGGCCCGTAAACCGCGCTGTAGTTCGACGCGAGCGTCCCAAAGTCTCCCGTCTGCGCGTCCCTGATCACTGTCTCAAGCCTTTGTGTCGCAGGCAGAGAGGCGCTTTTGAGATTGAGATTGAAAATCGAGGCGAGTTGGCTCCGATACCGGCCGATCGTCTGGGTGATCAGCGACCTTGCCTGGCTGATGAGCTGCTGTGGCCAGACTGTTAACTGGTAGAACTGGCTGATGGCGCTCCTCACGGCATTGATGCTATTTAAGGAGGTTTTTATAACGCCGTGAATCACGTTCAGGACTGCTTGTATAGCCCCAACGAGACTCCCTTGAGCCAAGACTCGCGGCGGCGAGATCAGCATCACCGCGACCGCTCCCGCCGCGGCCAAAGAAATTGCCTGCCGGCGGCTCTTGGCCGCGACCATGCCCCAGGAAAAGAGAATCAAAAACACTGCCGTCATTTGCGCCTCCTCACCCGATTTCTCCTTGCAATACCGCGCCGGAAATCTCTTCAGGAAGCTCCGCGAGATCCCCCAGCCCTTGCGGAAACTTCCCCGCCAATTCCTGGTAAGATTCAAGCAACGGCCGTCCCCTGTTCTTCCTCAAGAACCAGCTCCGGTAGCGGCGCTCGCGTGGGAACGTGGTTGCAATCCAGTAGTCGAGCGGTGTCGGGACCATGCGAATCACCTGCGTCGTCTCCGCCTTCTCTCCCAGCACCAGCAACGCATCCGCTCCCCGTCCCTTGCGCGGCGCGCCGAACTGCTTGATCTCGTTGATCGCAACCGGGTTCAGAGCGAGGTGACGGGCGAGTGGCAAGGTGTCGCCCGGTTGCTGGCCCACGATCTTGGTGGTCGCGGTCTTCAGGATTCCCGGTCCGTGCACGCGCGGCTCGGACTCCGTCCCCACGAAATCCTCCACCGTCTGCGAGATTCCCCACACGCTCCCGTAACGCTTCCGCGCCGTGCGAAACAATTGCACCACCTCTGGCGCCAGGGCCGGTGAATCGAGCAGCGCCCAGCACTCATCGAGCACCGTGATCGATGGCTGGCCCGTCCGGCCCGAAGCCCGCCCGGCCACGGCGTTGGCGATCACCATGCTCATGGCGGTCTCGAGCGCCGGATCGGAACTCAGCCCTTCGATGTTGAAAAACAGCCAGCTCGCATCGAGGCGCATCGTCGTTGGGGAATCGAACAGCTTGCTGTAGATACCTTTCTCGCCGGTCCACAATCGAAGCTTGGCCGAAGCCAGCTTCGCCTCATCCATCGTCCGCTCGAGGCGCTCCTCGTCCCGCCAGTTAGCAAGCTCCTCCCGCAGGTCATTAAAGGTTGGAATGGGGTTCGAGTAGCGGATGCGGCAGCGCTTGTAGGTGCGGGCGATGGCCTCGGAGAGAAGGTTGTCGAGCAAGGTGTGATCGGAAGCCAGGCTATCACCGGTCATGTGCAATGTCAGGTTCTTGAGGAAGGCGATCTTTTCCTTCGTCGGAACAGTCTCGCCGGGGGCGAGGTCCCAGGGGTTAAGCGTCTCAGCGCCTTCGAGATTCACTTCAATCACCCGCCCGCCCATGAGTTCCACCAGCGGACGATACGAATCACCGCGCTCAAGAATCGAGATCAGCGGATTCGCCCGGGCCATCATCAGTAGAAGCAGGTGCGCCATGAAGGTCTTCCCGCCGCCCGATTTGGCTATCAATAAGAGGTTCGCGTCGCCAAGCGATGAATCGAAGAGCGAAAATGGGATGAGTTGGCGCGTGGGAGTTTCGACGAGCGCGAGCGGCGAGTTCGGCGTGCCCTGCCAGGGAAGCTCAACCGGCAGGAGGTCTGCCGCGTTGAGCGTCAACATGTCGATCTCACGCTTGTTCTCTCCCGCCATGGCGGGCAAGCCGCCAAAGAACATCCGCTTCTGCGCCAGCATCTCCGGCATGCCGCGCGCCCCGTTCATCCGGG
The DNA here is from genome assembly GCA_035531475.1 of Terriglobia bacterium. Taxonomy (GTDB): domain Bacteria; phylum Acidobacteriota; class Terriglobia; order UBA7540; family UBA7540; genus CALCEB01. Next base: position 182,537 of record DATKST010000052.1, on the reverse strand, counting down.
CGAGCGCGTGCAACACCTGCTGGCGGCGGCTCGCGAGAATGCGTTCTGCTTCTTCGCGCTCCTGGCGGTTGCAGACAGGCCTGGATGTTCTGACGGTGATGATGAGGCTTAAGTGGCAGGTCTTGAGCGAGCTCGAAATCACATCCTCCAGCACCTTCACCAATTGCCGCTCGGCCACTTGCGCGTCCACGTTCATCCTGAAGCCGCCGTGAATGTCCCGCTGGGCTGCCATCATCTTGCGCAGCCGGCTTTTGTATTTTTTCACCACTTTCGCCTGGTCGGGCAGGCTCACTTCGGTGTTGACCACCAGCGGAAAGTCCGTGCGCAGAAGTTCCCGCAAGATTCCCGGGAAGGTTGCGTCGGGCAGGTCCTTGACGGTGACCCAGGAATAGAGCAGCCCGCCAATTTTCAGATAATCATCCAGTTCGTCTTCCAGGTTGACGTTCGCCATCTGGCTGCGGGCGCTGTCCGGGAAAAGCGACCCTCCAGGCGGCCGGTAAGGCAGCGTATCGTTCGCGACCGGATTCAGGGCGCGCTTGATTTCACGAAACATCTCCTGGTGCGTCATTCGCCGGACGTGCATCCCGGCCGCCTCCAGAGTCGCCACGACTCCACTCAGCAGACTCTCGAATTCGGCCAGCAAGTCTTCATGCTCCCGGCGCGTCCGCTCGATGCACTTTGTTGCCGACAAGCTCCATCCCCCGCCTCCCGTTCCTTTCATCTTTCGCTTCCACTCGAAGCCGGACGGCTGATGATGAACTCTCGGGTCCCAGATGAAGTAGGCATGGAGAAAATGCCGCAGAAAGTATCCCCCCGCCTCGCGCGCCCGCCAGACTTCGGCGCGCACCCGGTCAATAGCCTGTAGCACGCCGCTCGGGTTTCGCTGCTGAGCGTTATAGCGTGTAAGCAGGTCCCCTGTCCCTTCTGTGATCTCAAACCGCATCTGCATGCGCATCGAACGCTCGGGCAGCGACCGCACCAGCGCTTCGAGCTGTCCCTTGGCGCGATTCCGTTCCTCGTCCGAGCCGTAAGTGCTGTGCAGGCCGCTGAGCTCATAGCCGGCTACAAACGAACCGTTCGTCTGAATCGCGACGTTGTCCATGAGGTCCCGGATCTTCAGTTGATCGCACAGGGCGGGCTCCCTCAGCGACCGCTGGTACTGTTCGCAGGTGACCGGCATTACGCTTCTCCTTCGCGGATCGTGCCTGCAGTGAGTTCCGAATCCCGTTCGAGCGCCGAGTAGACGTGGGGCTTCGCGTGAAACATCACCCAGTCTTCGAGATATCCCCGCTGCTTGCCGTATTTGAACAGCATCAGCGCTGGAATGCTGGCGAGCGGCACGAGGTATTGCAGGACCAGGTTCATGGGCAGGCCGAACATCTCGCGGTTGAGAAAACGGCCGAGGATGTTGGTCACTACTGCCAGTGCGAGAATGGCAAACAGGTCTTCGGCCTCAAGGCCCAGAAATGTTACTCGCGTTCCGAGGTTACGGTAAACCGGCGTCACATCCAGCGACATAAGCATCCTCCTCTATGTCACTCCTCCCACGCCTTGCTGGACGAAGTATTCCGCCAGGCGCGCAAAGCCCGATAGCAACAGGCAGAGGCCGGCCGTCATAAAATGCCGCATCCAGCCGCCCGTGTGTTGAAATCGCTGATCCGTCGCCAGCGCGAGACCGCCCGCCGTCACCTCAACGGCCGCATAGACCGGCATCAGGACGTTCGTCACCCAGTCAACAAAACTTACAATGGATATCCAATAAACGTCCGGATCGTTCCACGCCCGCTGTGCGGCAAAGTGCTCAAGCGCTCGTAAGAGGCCCGAGGCCGCAAGCGCCATCATGCCGCCGTAGAGCGCGTGCGAGTACGGATAGCCCTTCGAGAAGCGGAGAATCCCCAGGGCAAAGAACAGCCCGGCTAGTGTCGGCAAAATGACGTTCCCTGACCAGTTGGTGAAGTTCAAGAAGCCGTTGTAGAATGACACGATCCTTCTCCTCCAAGACGCCTACGATGCCATGGCTACGACCAAGTACCAGATGCCTGACACCGACAACAGCGCCAGCGCCACCGCGACCAGGCGCATCATGGGCCGTTGTGCCACGAAATTGAAGATCGCCCCAACGATAGCCAGTCCTGCCGCAATGGGCATGACCGTTGTCGCGAGGTAGGTCCAGGCGCTATCGAGCACATCCACCGTCGCGTATTGCGTTCCTGTGTTCCAGCTTGAAAGCAGATTGAGCGTGGTCTGTGCTCCGAGCAGAAACAGCGCCGCAACCACGGAAGGAAGAAAGGCGTCGCCCGCCGCCGCATCCAGAATCGCCCGCAGGACAAAATATGCGGCGAGCGTCGTGACCAATTTGCCCAGGATAAAGTTGTTGACGAAACTTGTGATGTCGGACTCAAACGAAGCGAGCCATGAGGCGTTGATTCCGCCGCCCGGCAGCGGCACGCCCACCCCGAACGAACTGAACCAGGTCAAGAGCGGCTGGAGGGTGAGAAACACCACGCACCAGAACATCCACTTCGAAAAGCCACCGCCCAGCACAAACGTGATCCCCCCGCCCTCGCGCCGCAGGCTGATCCCGCCGAGCACCAAACAGATCACCGCCGCCGCGGGGGCGAGCAGCAAGAGGACGTTGATAATGTCGTTCAGAAGTTGTGGGGTCTGCATTCGTTCCTCGAAGCTTGGTTTTTCGTCCGGCAGGCAGCCGGAATCAACGCCCGCTGCCTGCCGGGGTTCCTTCCACCCGCCTTGTTTTTCTCTAGGTCACACCTCCTGTTCCGTTGGCAATCCAGAATTCGAGCAGCCGTGTCAGGCCGGAGACGCCCAAGAGCGCCCCGGCTGCAAACAGCCACCGCCCGAACCCCCGGCCGGTCAGCCACGCGATAATGGCTCCGACCACCGCCCCGCCGGCGCCGACTGGGGCGATGACGTTGCCGATCCAGTTGACGAAGTTTAGAAACGCGCCCTCGGGTTGCGCGCCCGTTTCACCCTGAACGGCTACGTTGGTCTGGGGCGATCCGCCGAGGTTCTGCGCCCAGGCGTGTGTCCCACCCATGAGTAGCGCGATCCCGAGAAACGCCAGAGCTCGTTTCGATCTCGCCTCAAGCTTGATTCGCATGCAATTCTCCTTTCTGCCAGGCTGCCCGCCCGAAAATTTAGCGGACGCGCAACCCGGCTGAGATTGTTAATAAACCCGAAGCGAATTTCTGTCAAAAATCCGTGCGAGGCGAATTGCGGGGGGAGGAGAGGCGGGGGTGGGAAGTGGGTTCGAAAGAAAGTTGATCAGCGATTCAGGACGGTTCCTCTTACACGCTGGACGGCTTTCTCAAAATCCGCCCAAATAAGAGGTGGAAGCTCAGAGCCATCGGGCGCACGGTTGAACGCGAAGCGCCTGGCGGCATTCGAAATAGCCTCAAGATCGGCAGGTGAAAGGTCATGGAGACGTTCTGCCAGGACCGGAATCGCCGCATCCGAGCCCAAGACCACGTTGTCAAGGTACTTCCGCAACAACCGTTCCCGTGAGGCGCGGCTGGGCAGGCCGATTGCAATCTTCTCCGAAAATCGCCCGCCCCTAAGCACTCGCGGGTCGATGCGCTCGGGATGGTTCGTCGTGCCCACCAGAAACACGTTCTGTTCAGCCTGAAGGTTGCTGATTTCAATCATGAATTGCTCGGTGACCTGAATGTCGTGCTGGCCTACACGGCCGGTCGAGCGGGGAAGGAGACCATCCATCTCGTCAATAAAGATCAGCGAAGGACTATTCTCCCGGGCTCGGGCGAAGATCTGCGACACCCGTTTTACGGAATCACCCACATGACCGCCCAGAATATCCGCCGCCGTGAGCGGGTAAAAACTTCGACGCGTCCGGGTGGCGAGGAGCCGGGCAAGCATAGTTTTGCCGGTTCCGGGCGGTCCCAAGAGCAGTAACCCGGTAGGGGTCGGCAGATTTATCCGGCGTGCGCCATCGGGGTCATCAAGCAGGCGAGCCAATGTCCGCAGATCGCGTTCGACCTCTCCTTCGAGAACGAGGTCTTCCCATTGAACCGGCTGCACCAGCGGGCGGTCTTTGCAGCCCATCTCATTGAGCGCCCGGTCGAAGTCTCTTCGTCCGATCTTACGCCTTTCACGAGCGGCCAGAGCAGCGGCCCGGTCGGCCAGCGCCTTGAGCTTCGCTGCGCTTGCGCCTGGTGTGCGCCGCGCGAATTCCTGCAAGCCGAACCGCTCGCAGGGCCTGTTGGCGAGCTGCGATTCGAGAATCTTCAGGCGAGCGGCTTCGTCGGGAAGGTCCACGCGGATTTTCAGGTCGAACCGGCCCTCACGAATAAGCGCGGGGTCCAGGCCGTCCAGGAGGTTGGTGGCGGCCATCAGCACGAACCCATCCATCGAGCGGTATTGGTCGATGCACTGCATGAGTTGGACCACCGTGCTGTTACTCGACCTGCCCGCACCTCCTGGATCACCCTTGTTTCCAGCAATCTGCCGAGCCGTCCCGAGAGAGTCGAATTCATCCAGGAAAAGAAGCGCAGGCTTTCTTACTGTTGCCTCTCTGAAAAGGTCACGAACATTGCTTTCTGTCATTCCTTGCCACATGCTGACCAACGTCGGCGTGGAAACGTAGTGATACCTTAGCCGGAACTCTCCCGCCGTCGCTTCGGCGAGGAACGTTTTGCCGCTCCCTTGCGGGCCATAGAGCAGAATCCCGTTGCGAACCATGCCGTATTTCCGGTACTTGCCGGCGTTCAACCGGCTTTCAACCAATTCCCGGATCTGCTGCTTCGCCTCTTCCATTCCACCCACATCCGTGTAGCGCAACTTCCTTGACCCTCCCGCCCGCGGAATGAGGGCCTGCGACCGATGTCCAGCCATTGCGACGATCGCCTCCGGAAACAGAACCCATGCCACGGCGCCGCAAAAAATCGCGAGACCTGCCAGCCAGGGGTAGAAGGTCTCTCTTCGCGAGACCCCGAGACCCTGAAGCATTGGCTCCCAACGCAGCAACAGGCTCCAGCCCACAAGTAGACACACAGCGATGCCAAGCTTTACGAGATTTCTGAGAAACGGTGGCGCTGCCGCAAGCGGTGACTTAAGCGCGCCATAGAGCGCCAGCGCCACTCCGAACATCGCTGGCCAGTTGTAAAACCACGCAGACGGTCCGATCAGGATAAGCATGGCAAGCGGAATGAAGATAGCGAGAATGCCAAGCAGCCGGGAGGGTTTTTCGCGAATTGAATCCCAGACCCAGAGAAGAGAATCGGGCAGGCCAAGCAGGATGTGCGCCAGACTGCGCACAGCCCACTTCAGCGCCGCAAAATAAGCCCTGAGGATGGCGAGGAAGAAATAGGCCAGCAAGTCCACTTGGGCGGCCTCCTGGCCTGAGTCTAAGGCAAGATTCCGAAGCGCGCCAGTCGTAAGGGGATTTTACTGCTGGGGCGCGCCGCTGGAAGAGGAGGCAGCCGGTTCGGCCATCTGGCTCATTTCCCGCTTGAGTTCGAGCAACTGTCGTAGCTCCTCAAGGCTCGGGACCCCATTCTCAGTCACTGATGATGAGGCAGAGTTTTCCTTGGCTGGCCGTGACGTCGCTCGGCTCCCCTTCTCAAGCACCAGGTAAAACCGCGTATTCCCTGGCACGGTCACTACAATGTTTTGGCTCATCGCCATCTCATTTAACTGGTTCTGTCCGGCCATGCCCATATTGGTTGCCAACTGCTCTCTCAACAGTGCGCTTGAAGAGAAAGGCGCGTTGAAGCCCGTCCCGGCGTTCCCCACCGTGTAGGCCGCGACCGTCCCAATGCCCGTTAGCGATTCGACCAGGAACCGCAACCCGAGCTTCCTTCCCGTAACGTAGCCCTTGAGGGGCTTGTAATCAAGTCCCATCGCGCCTGCATCGGCTTTCTGGACGGTGCCATCCGGCAACTCGAACCGGTCGAAATGGAGCGCCATATACCCCTCGGCATTCGCGTTCTCAAGCTCGCCCAGAGCAAGCGACCCCGCGGGCAGAATGATCTCGCCGTCATCCTCGTAGTTGTATTCAACAACGGCTACCACCGGGGCTTTGACAGCGGTACTCACCGGAGCTTCGAGACGGGCCACCAGGCGAGTCCCAGCGGGCAGAAGGCCGGCAGCCGTGTCGGTCTCAATCACCGACTGTGCTTGTAAGCTCCATGATGGATGCGTCACGGTGGCGCGCACAAAAACCAGCGAAGGTTTTTTGAGATCATCGCCTTCGGAAACAGGCGCTGCCGCCTTCGGTGTTTCGGCCGCGGGCGGGGGAGGTGCGGGAACATAACCATGCAGGGCGTACTGGCGCTGGAGAGCCAGATCCGAAAAGTCGATGCGGCCCAGAGAGTGCGAACTTCGTGCCGGAGCCTTGGGGTTCCCGCGCCCTGGCTCGATGCGGCCGGTGCGGTCGATATCCGCTGCGGTGAGTTGATTCCCGCCAGCCTCGGCCCCGCTCCCTGTCCCGGTTGCATTCATCAATGGGGTCACGGAACCCCTCTGAGTGCCGGGCGTCGGCTGCCCGGGCGTCACCCTTCGCTCCAGATCCGGCGTCATCCGTCGCAACGCCACTTTCCGCGGGCTCTCGGGTGAAGAGAACACACCCAGAAACATCAGCACCATCCCTACCGCCGCTCCTGCCAACAGCACCAGCGACTTCGTGCGGTCTTTGCCCATCTCCCGCCGCGCCGGCGTCCTGGCTGTGGAAGATCGCCCTACCTCGGCCAAGGCTTTCTTGATTCGGTCCAAAGGTGTCTCGGGCTTTTCCGGCTCAGGCTCATCGACGCCATGTTTGTGATCGAATTCGATGTTATCCAGCGGCTTATTTTCCTCGGCCATCTTCGTCCTCCGGTAATGTGTTTACCCCAAACCCAATCGGTGCGAGCGCAGGCCGGTCCACCGCTCCAGCCTCCGCCATTTGCAAAAACAGCGTCTCGTTCGACTGCTTGTACGGTGGCCTCTCAAACAGCACAACCCCGTCGGCACGTTCTCCGGGTCCAAGGCGGCGCTTGCTGAGGCGGAAGTCTTCAACCGGCAACTGCTCTGCCGTCGTCCAGCGCGCGCGATGCAACAACCCCTGCCGGCTCTTACCCCCAAGCTGAATCTGCGGTGGCATCAGCAAGATAGCGTGTCGGGTGGGGTTCACCGCGCTGAAGAGCACGATGACCTGCTGCCCTCCGTCGATCACCTCACTCACTCCAGCTTTGACAGGGTTGCCGCCCGCACCTTCTAACCCCGGATGCTCGCCATACAGGATCGGTAAAGGAGCGCGCTCCTGCTTTGCCAGCAAAACATTGAGGCCGGACTTTTTAACTGGCTGTGTGTCCGCTGGGAGAGAGGCGGGGGAAATCCCCAAACCTGCTGCCGATTGACTGGTTGCCGCGCTTTCGGAAATCGTTCGCTCCTCTGCTACAGGCACCGTTTCTCCAACCAGATGCGACGGATAGTCGGGTGCGATCAGGAAACTGCGCGCGGGCCGGTATTTCACCACAAAGTCCACGTTCCTGGCCCCCGTGCCACGGCTGACCAGCAGCAGGCTCGTCTCCTGGCCGCTCACTGTGGAGACCAGCAGATTCGTCTCAACGGGTTTGGTGGTCAGGGCCTTGACGAACACAAGGTTGGGTTCATGCTGCGAGTGCTCCACATTGAACCATGACGGGTCACCCACCGCCACCGCATTCACCGCCTCCGGCATACGGATCGCGGTCACGAAGTGCGCCCTCACTTCAACCACCGTGACCCTGCCGTCTGCCGGTTTCGACACGATCTGCGGCTTAATGTTCTGGGCTGCGGCACCGAGCGCGCAGCACAGCCAGATGCTTACCAGAAACCTCATCGTTCACCTCCCGAAGCCGGATGCGGCGATAAATCGCAGCCACCCGGCGCACGTATTTGTAAGCTTCACGTGAAGAATATGCGAGCTGCCGCGCCTGGATGGGCCTGGCTCCCACGTAATAAGCGGCCACCACCAATCGCAGGTCTCCGTGAAACACATGCATCAGCCACGCCAGATACTCCACACCACCACGAATGTTCTCCGAGATCACAAAGCGGTTGCGTACGCCAAAGTCATACGCCGTTTCCGGCATTAACTGCATCAACCCCACGGCGCCCTTGGGAGAGACGGCATGCGGCTGCCAGCCCGACTCGGTCTCGATGATGGCCTCCACCAGTTCCAGCGGCACGCCGTCCGCGCGGGCGTAATAGGCCGCCCAGCGCACCGCGTAGCTCGTTACTGCTTGCGATTGCGCCCGCGCCAGCGTTGAAAACTCCATCAAGGCAAGCACAAGCAGCCGTGAAGTTTTCATTGCCCTCACGTCACCGCCGCCTCCGTCAGCGCTGTCTTTTGCTGCGTCATCTCGTCGCGGTACCGCTTCGAGTCAAATACAAGACCTTCAAAACCCTCTCGCATCAGCAGCCGCCGGCGGTCCGATTCCGTCTTTGCGAGCAGCGGCAACAGCACGTCCCGCAGATCGGCGGAGATTTCTTCGACGCCGAGAATTTCGAGGGCCCTCGCAAGATCGAGCATCTCCGCGATCGAGGGCGGCTTTTCCATGTTCCAGCCGCGCAGTGCATGCGCCAAGCCTGCCATCTGCGCCCGCAACGCTTCACTCCGCCCGGGGCTGCGGATGGAAAGAATCTCCGCCTCGCGTTCCACGGTGGGGTAGTCAAAGCGCAGGTAAAAGCACCGCCTTCGCAACGGGTCGCCCAGCCGGCGCTCTTCGTTCGAGCTCAGAACTACAAAAGGAGCGGCGCCAGCCTGGATCGTTCCGAGCTTCGGCACGGTCACCTGCCAGGCGCTCAAGATTTCGAGCAGCATCGCCTCGAACGCCTGATCCACCTTGTCGATCTCATCGATCAGCAGCACGCAGGGCTTGTCCCGATAACGCAAAGCCCTGATGAGTGGCCCTTCGGAGAAGAAGTCGAGCGAATGCAGCCGCTTGCGAATGACTTCCCAGTCTTCTCCCAGGCGCTCGCCCTGGGTCTCCAGGAACAGGCGCTGTAAGGCCTCGTCGAACCTGCCAATGGCCTTTTCCTCCGTGATCCCCTCGTAACACTGGAGCCGCTCGACGACTGTGCCCGCGGCTTCGGCCACTGCATAGGCCAGTTCTGTCTTGCCGCAGCCGGGCGGGCCTTCGACCAAGAGCGGCTTTTCAATCCGCGTGGCAAGATAGACCACTTCGAGGGTCACGGAGTCGATCACGTAGCGGGCAGCCCGGAGTTTGTCCGAGAGTTCTTGGACCGAAGCGAACATCACAACGCTGACACTACAATCAGAACTGCATTTTCGCCAAACCCGGTGACCCCTCTTGCATCGCAATGCCAGCAATAAAGCCGTCCCAGCCAACCCCAGCGGCCCTCCGAACCAGGTGTGAACAAGTTCTTGCTACGGTTTGGTGACCAAGTCCTACAAAACGGTGACCAGAGCAATCACGTACAAAGAAAAACGAATCAGGCGTGAAGTTCTTCTTGCTACGATTTGCCCGCTTTCCGCTGCATCGGGCAGGCGAGCGCGGGAGGAAAGAAAGAATCGGGTGTGAAGATTATCTTGCTACGGTTTGCCGCCACGGTGCTCCAAAGCCCGGGACGGGGCAAATAGGCGAAACGAAAAATGAATTAGATGTGAAGATCTTCTTGCAACGATTTGCCCCCGGGTGTCCCACACCGCAGGTGATCGTAGGTCCCCCCATCCCGACAGACTGCCGAAAAAAACGAACCGAGTGTGAATAACTTCTTGCTACGGTTTAGTCACTCGGTCGTCCAAAACGGTGACCAGAGGAATCGCGCGCAAAGAAAAATGAACCGGGTGTGAAGATCTTCTTGCTACGATTTGGGGCTACTGTGATCCAGTGCCCAGGACCGCCCAGCGGAGCCAAAGGGAAAACGAACCGGGTGTGAATAAGTTCTTGCTACGGTTTGGTGACTCGGTCCTCCGAAGAGGTGACCGGAGCAATCGCGCCCAACAAGAATGAACCAGGTGTGAACTTCTTCTTGCTACGGTTTCGTACGGGCAGGAGAGATGAAACGGTCCCGTGCTGGGTCATTCGAGCGGCGGGGAACCGGGTGTGAACAATATCTTGCTACAATTTGCCTTTTTCTGGCGGCGTCTCGCCGCCGACCGGACCTTCCTCAGACTATCCTGCCGCCATTCCTGATTGAGCCTTCGCTGTCTGTCGGACCTTGCCTCCTTTACGAGCCGATAATTTTGACAGTATGAGGCGTCCAGACGCAGACTGGCGGCGTGGAATCACTTCTCAATCGCCTTCGGGCGTCGCTCCATGCCCGCGAGCTGCCCCAGGGCGGCTGGGCGTTTCTTCGCGGGTCTTTCCAGATGGCGCTTGAGCCAACCTGCTTGGCTCTGTTGACATTGCGCTCAGAGCGGTCCGTAGACGCCAAGATACTGGATGATGCCCAGCGTTCCGATGGAGGATGGGGAGCCTTCGCAGACGATGACCAGGCATCGGGACTTACCGGGCTGGCATTGCTGACGCTGAATACCCTTGGGACTTTCGAACCCGCCCGAAGTCGCGCGGTCCGCTGGCTGTTGAATAACAGAGGCAAAGAGGCAAGCTGGCCTTGGAAGTGGAAATTCCGCACCAGGGACACGCGCGTGCGCTTTGATCCTGATAAGTTCGGCTGGCCGTGGCAACCCGGCACATGTAGTTGGGTCGTCCCGACGGCGTTTGCGGTACTCGCGCTTAAACAAGCGTTCCATTCTCATCGGCAGCGCAAGGTAGACCTTCGCATCCGGCGTGGCGCGGAAATGCTCTTGGACCGCGCCTGCCCGGGCGGCGGGTGGAATGCGGGCAATGGCGTTGTGTACGGAAGCCCGATGGCAGCGCACATCGACACGACCGCCCTGGCCCTACTGGCTCTTCAAGGCTTGCCGGCGACCGAGATCACCACTCGCAGCCTCGGATGGCTTGAGCGAGAGGCATGCGCCTGCCAAGCTCCTTGGAGCCTCGCATGGTCTATCCTTGCCCTCGACCTCTACGGCAAGCCCGTGGAATCGTTCCAGCAACTCCTTGCACGCCTGGCGGAATCGGATCCCTTCGATGACACGGCGACGTTGGCCGCTGTTGTGCTGGCGCTAGATTTAACGAATTCAGGTAATCCATTCAAGGTGCTGCTATGACCCGCCACACTGTATGCGCAGGATCACCTTGGGCAGCCACTCGAGTTGCGGCTTCGGCGCCGTTTCTTGTGCCGCGTTACGACCGCGACCGCAGGCCAGCGCGCTCACGGGTGGCCATTCTGCCCGCCTGCGAATACTCGGAAAGACTTTCGGGGCTACTCTGGGAGGGACTCAATTTATTCAACCTGAATGTCGCGGGAAAGTCCGTTCTCCTGAAGCCCAATCTGGTTGATTACATCCCCGGCGCTGAAATAAACACACACCCCTTGCTCATCACGGCCGCGGCGGAGTGCTTCCAGCGTCTGGGGGCCAAGCGAGTTATCGTCGCCGAAGGCCCAGGCCATCAACGCGACACCCAACTGCTGCTTCGGGTAACGGGCCTTGACCAAAAACTCAAAGAGCATGGAATTCCGTTTGTCGATCTCAACCGCGATGCCGTTGTGAAGATCCGCCTGCGGGCTGATTATAGCGGCATCAAATATCTTTGGCTGCCGCATACTGTGCTCGAAGCAGATTTCATCGTGTCAATGCCGAAGGTCAAGACTCATCACTGGGCCGGCGTGACGCTGAGCATGAAGAATATGTTCGGAGTGGTGCCGGGCATCAAGTACGGCTGGCCCAAGAATCTGCTCCATTGGCGCGGCATCCAGCAGAGCATCGTCGATCTCGCGGCCACAGTACCCATCCACTTTGTGATTGCGGACGCAATTGTGTGTATGGAGGGCAATGGACCACTTGCCGGAACCAGCCGGCGGCTGGATCGAATTGTCCTTTCGGACGATCCAGTAGCCGCCGATACAACCTGCGCGAGACTTATGGGACTTGTCCCCGAACGTGTCCCCCACATTATAGAGACGGAAAAATTCCTCGGCAACATGTCGTCTGACCGGATCGAGCAGCTTGCCTCGCCAGTCACTTCTCCCGAGATCCCGTTCGAAACCGTGCCGGAGTTTAACCCGCTACGCAGTGGCCGGTAGTGGGTCAATTTTCGAGTCGCCGAGGATACGGCCGGAATCGGAGGCGTGGCGGAGTGAGGGTTAGCGAGTGCAGGTCGCCACTTCTACGGTTTCGCCGTTTTAGGTCAGTATGACCTAGCAATAGTTACATTAGCGATGTAAAGCAGTAGCAACGCCGACACGAAGCGGTGTTATATTGGCGGTGTGCAAGCCCCCACGATCAACACACAATACGCCTGCATCGTCGACATAGAAGCATTTGCGCTTGCTGCAGTCATCTCGTCGCATCTTTTTCTGCCCGCAACCTACTTGCCAGTTTTGATGATGCGAAGGGTGTCGATCCCCAGAACCGACGATCCTGCTTCCATGAGTGAAAGTTACTGGGCTTATGCAATGGCCGGGTGGGATGGTGTTCTTATTTGCAACGCCTTGGCGAGGATGGGATGGCCTGATTACTTGATCATCGCTGGGCTGAATGAAGCGCAAAAGAGTTACCTCGACCTTAGCGGTCGGTCCAAAATTATAGAAATCCACGATGTGGCCGAAATCGAGGTAAAGCTATCACCATTAGGAATACAAAAAAGAGGGATGTTGAGATGCAAGACTTCTGATCTCCTCAACGGGCTCTTTGTGGCTCAGACGGTTCAGAAAAAACTAGTCGTTGACGAACAAGCACCGCCATTACCAGAAGTGGTACATCTCCAGAAGGCCGTGGTGGTTGTCGAAAGCGTGCCTGATGCCTCTCCAGTCATCGCGATCAATTATGCCAATTCCGTTGGGGCAAGCGTTTTAGTCGTTGAATGCCTTCCGAAACGTGAAGGACGCAATGTGCAAGTCTGGATTCAAGAGTGGAAAGACAAGGATGATCGCAAGCAGTTTGAGAAACTCAATGACGCTATTCAGCAGAGGATTGGCGGTATTTCATTCACGCAGTGTGAGTACGTCACCTTCTTCACCGAGGGTCTTCCTTACTCCTTGATTCTGGAGAACGTGATCCCGTGTAGCTATGTTCATCTTTCCCTCAGGGCGGACCTTTTCATAATAAATAACATGCTGTTCAAGGACGGTGAGCCGTTTCATTCCTCCGTGGTCTTTTCGCCCACGTTTTTCCCCGACGAGGAAACCGACTTGCTGTGCCGCCTCCTCAAGGGCAAAAATCACTATGTGAGGGCACTTGTTGGGAATAACGCGAACCTAGCAAACTTTGGCTTTCACGCTGAGTATTTTCCCTACGACTTACTCCATATATGCAGCCACGGCGGAGAGGTGGACGGGTACGGAATGTCGGAGCAGTTTGTCGACAGGGACGGACGAACTCACGTCGTTGAGTTCGACGAGGTTATCGGTATTACCCCGGTTCCAGACAAGCCGGACATCAAAACGATCCATCGGAAGATGTTCCCAAGAAAGCTTGATGGCTTTACTTGGAGGAGCCCGGAGCTTGAAAAACATGGCTTCCCCGGCCATGTATTTCAGAGCATGTGGAAATGCATGACTGAATCACAGGGACAGAGAAAGAAAAAGAATCGCATTGCGTTATCATGCGCCATCGTTTGTACTGACAGCATTCATCAAGGGCAGTTCGATGCGTTGGCATCGTACAGCTCTCCGCTCATATTTAACAACTCGTGTTGGTCATGGTATGAGATTGCTGCCGGCTTCTTGGCGTCCGGAGCGAGAGGCTACTTAGGTACGTTGTGGGCCATAGATAACCAAGCCGCTGTCATCGCGGCGAAGACTTTCTACGAGAATTTATTTTCTGGCTCCATTCTCTCAGCTGTTCACAAGGCTATAAAGGCGATTGACACAACGGCCTCCAAGAACATATACATTTTCTGGGGACTGCACTTTTCGACGCTCACCCCAGGGCGCAGCATTGCGGAAAGCCGAAGTCAAGTCGAGGAAGAACTCACGCGTGCCGCCAAAAGATGGGAGAGGAAAGTCCAATCCACGAAAAGCGCAGAGATCAGAAGAAACTCAGTCAAAGTTCTCAAGTCAATCCTCGAAGGGCTCGTCTCCAATTTTGGTTCGGTGCACATAAAAGAACTCGAACGCAAAATAAACAGTGCTGTACCGGAGTTAGCGCGGACCTCACTTTCAGAAGGGGGCCAACCACCTGAGCCGCCGGCGCGCCGCTCGGTGTCGGACTATCCTGTGGAATATAAGGAAGTAAAAAAATAGCGCATACGCCACCACAAAGGTCCCCCTTTGCGAACCCCAGTGGTCTCTTGGCTGATAAGTCGGCAAACCATAGATGTCGTGACCCCTGTCACCTTCGGCGATTGTGCCCGAACGGTCTACTCGGAGGGTGTGCCGCTGCCCGCTGACTTGATCTCGTGCTGTAAAGTGGGGTGTGTAATTCCTTGGGGCTGTCCGTTCTCGGCCAAGGTTGGAGCCAATGACATTGAACCCGGCTAAACAGCGCCGTCCTTGGCGACCGGGCAAACTTCAACAGCGTGTGGGACAAGCGGGGCGCCGGTTGGCCGGAAACGAGGGTGCGCGAATTCCGTGGCCGCAGTTGCTTCAAGCCCGCGAACAATACGTAAAGTGGGAAGCCTTCGCCCATTGGGTTCGAGCCATTGAGGATACCGAGGGCGACTTTCCGGAGTGGCTGGCAGAGATCGTGGATAAGCGATGTCCGGGCTTTCTGCAGTTCGTGGCGGAGCAAAGGCTGGACGATCACACGAGTCCTCCGTTCTTCTGGTATCACCTTGAGCGGTGGATCAGCGAACGCATCTTCGGCCGGGCCAGACGGGAAGGCTGGATGAATGCCGTGGGCTACTACGCCGTGCGCGATCTCGCCTCCCTCCGTGACAACGCTTATTGGGAATACTGCGAGCGTCAATGGAAGCGTGCGAGGCCGGCTGCTTATCCCTCGTTTCGGGAATGGCGGAAAGCCTCAGAACACTGCGATGACAGGGTTATCGCTGCATGTGAAATGCGCGAGACGGAACAGGAACTTATTAAGGCCAGTCTTCGGATCAGCCCCGGAGTACTGTGCAAGGCGGTTGACCGCTACGTTGACTGGCAAGTCTTTGCTTACTGGGCACGCACGGCTCTCGAATCCGGCCATCTATTGCCCAGCCCGGTTGAGCGTGAGCTGAGGCAACGATGCCCTGGTTTTTTAGAGACCGAAGCGGCCGCGCAAGCCCGGCATTCAAATGAAGAACCGTACCAGCGCTTCAATCGGATGATGCGCTGGATTGAGGATCACGAGTTTGCTCGCGCCAAGAAGCAGGGCTCGTTCGGTGCGCTTATCTATCAGGCCCGCCTTCATCCGCGGCGTGCGCGTGTGGTCGATTACTGGCACCATTGGGAGACGAGCTGGTCAAAGCATCCCCGCTCCCGGTATCCGTCCTTTGAACAGTGGCGGGCTGCTGCCGACGCCTATACGTTCGAGCCGGGGGAAAGCTAAACGCCGTGCGGGTTCGGATTGTCGGCCGATGCTTCCGCAGAGGCCGGAGCCGCGATGCAGCTTTTGACGTGGCGGAAATAACCATTTCCGGGAATCACGCGCCCGCAGCTCGGACACGATTTGCGCTCAGCTAAATGCTGGCGAGGTCCACTCCAAGCCCCCGGCTGCCTCCTCTTTTCCTCGAGCCAATCAAGCACCTCCGGATCACACTCGTCCGGGTTGATCTTTTCCGGATGCTCTCCACAAAACGCCTCTACCGCTTCCGAACTGATCCGTACACCTGACCGAGCGCCGGCTTTGCGCTTCCCTTGGCCGTTTGGTTCGCCAAACAGACCTTTCCGAAACCACGCGCGCACGATGCTGTCGCTCACGCCCAGCAGCCTGGATATGTGATGAAGGCTGTAGTCATTGGGGAAACGCACTTTGGACTTCACTCCGTTGCTGGACAATTTCTGGCGTACCGCCGCCTCGCTCCTCTTAAGCTTCCGCGCGATGCTGCGCGCCTGCTTCATTTCTGCCTCCCATAGGAGCTTTCCTTCCTCATCACCCGACCACCGTCTTGGCTTTTCAGACAGCGTCAAGAGTCCCAGTTGGGCGGCCTTGTACCAAACCGACCGTGGCTTCCAGTCCGGGTGGCGGGCAAGCAGTTCCTTGACCGCCCGGCGCGCCCCCGCTCGTCCCCGGGCATATTGGGCACGTAGAAACTCGATGTCTTCCTCCGTCCAGACGGTGTGCCTCCACGGAGCTTCGCGGTTGCCATTGCGCACCCATCGAAGGCGATCCCAAATCTCGCTACGCCTTCGCCCTGGCCAGCCTTTCAGGATCGCTTCAATGGCCGTGTGGACTTCCTGCCGCGTCCCTTGGGCAACCGAGCGGAGAATCTCGTCTATCTCGTTGATCCTCGGAAGATTCCGCAAAGGTATGGGCGCATCCTTGGGTGAATGACGGACCGCCTCATCTTCCGCCATGATGATTACTCCCGGAGCGCCCTCCACGCTTCCTTGCCAGACCCGCTGGCTGCTACCGTAATAGCTCCCTGAAACCGCCAAACGTTACACTCCTTCTGCAAGAATTCGCCGCGCGCTCATTACCGGGATAGAATGGGAGTCGGCGACCGGGGCGATTGGCCCCATGGGAAAGCAACGAGAGTAAGATCCGTGACCACCCCTGCCGATCCCGACCTTCCGTCTGAAATTCAGCTTGAGCTGCCTTTTGCCTCCAAGCAGCCCGGTGAGCAGGGAATCCGCGCCCTGTTCAGCGACGATGGCGCCCGTGCCTGGATTGGCCAGTTGTGGAGCCTCCACCAAGGCTTATTGCTGGAATTGGCCCACTATCACCTGCGCGATTGGGATCGCGCTCAGGAGGTGGTTCAGGACACCTGGGTGGATTTTCTGAAGAGCCTTCACCGGTTTGAGGGGCGGTGCTCGGCAAAGACTTGGTTGGTGCAGATCCTGAAGCGCTGCATCAAGAAAGAGCAGCGGCGGGCAATTTTCAGCCGGGCGCGCGAAGCATTAATGGGAGTTGTCGAAGCGGGGCGTGACGAGCATCATGGTGGGATAGTAGAGTCGAGGGCAAACGAAAGCCCGGAGCATGCGATTCTTGCGCAGGAGCGCCTGGAACAGATTTTGCGGGCGGGCCAAGCTCTTCCCAAGCGGCAGGCAGAAGTATGGATCATGAGGGACGTATATGAATGGACCTCGGAGGAAGTTTCAGCCGCTCTCGCCCTCAGTCCGGCAAACCAGCGGATTTTGCTGCACCGCGCGCGCCAAAAGCTGAGAGTGGAGTTGCAGCGATACTTCGGCGAGACGCCGCCCGCCCGGTCTGGTGGCACTCAATCTCATGACTTGCAAAAATCTTGAAGGCCTGATTACGGAGTATCTCGAAGGAGCCCTCTCGCCGCCTGCCCGGGCAGACTTTGAGGCGCACCTGGCAGCGTGTCCCGATTGCCGGAAACGCCTTGATGAGACGCGCGCTTTGATTGCGGCTTCGCATGACCTGGGCGGGAAGATAAATCAGGATTGGCGCGCTCGCGCCGGTGAGACTGAATACCAGTTCATGGAAAACCTGCAGGCCAGAGCCTTGAAGGAATCAAGCGCCGCTAAGAAGGGATATCGGAAGCTGGCTCCCGCCGCTGCCGCAGTGGTGGTTATTGCAATTGCCGCCGGCGTCTGGTTCCACGTGCAAACCGCCAGAAGGGCTGCGCTGCCCCAGAATCTTACTATCGACCTCAGCCATTGGTTGGTTCTGCGCGGTGGCGAGCAGCCCGTGCAAGCGCCAGTTGAATTGAAGCGCGCTCGTCTGAATCTTGCGATTCGCCAGCCTATCGGCACGGATTCAGGGGAATTTCAGGTAGCCATTTCAAATGGCAGCAGAGTGCTGGTGCAGGCAACGGGCCAGGGAAAGCTCAAGAATGGCATCACGACGGTGCGCGTGCAGATGGACTGCAGCAAGCTCCATCCGGGCAAATACACTCTGGCTATAAAGCGCAATGACGAAAGTTGGGAGGAATACCCAGCAATCGTGCGGTGATCACCTCGAAGAGCCTGGACTTCAACCGCTCTTTCAACGCGGGAGTCTCGCCCTCCCCTCAGCATCTTCCGAGACAACTCGATCTCTTCATCGGGAACAATTCCTTTGCCTTCCAGCAACGTCCCATGACAAGTCAAATATACTGCGCCCGGGCAAGGCCAGCACATAGCCATGTCCTACCTTGAATCCTGCTCCACTTATTAACCGCCTGCTGGGATTGTCCCCAGGATCCGGGCGAGCTCGCTCTCCCTGGCGAATGCTGCACCCATCTCCGATAACCCGCTAAAAATCAATAGGGTAGACAAGTGTTGCCCCTGTATGCGCCGACAGCTCCGAAATTTGACAGGATTCATCTTCCGCCAGAGCATTAATCGTGGACTGAAGTCCTCAGTGCCGAGGCTAGAGTGCTTATGCTTATCCGGTTGTTTCAGCACGGCCCCATATGTTGGGGCGTCACAGAGGATGCGGCGCTATCCCTTGCGGTTACATGAAACAAGCGGATAAGCATGAGAGTGCTTACACGATATGGCAAGGGAAATTGGCAAATGGGATGCTGGCGGAGGGCAACCAACACGTTTTTTTGTCCTACTGACGCTAGGCGGCCAGATTTTCTGACCGAGAAGTGGTCGCCATGAGTTTTAACGAACGAAAAATACTGATCGATGTTGCACACATATTCAAAGTGCGTGTTTCGTGGGTCTATAAGCACACTCGATCGGGATGGCGGGACCTCATACCCACATTACGCCCAGCAGACACTAACAAACGCCTAAGCCGACTTCAACGCAAAGGCACAAAATCCTGATGGTGCTCCCGTTGAGTCGAGGCAATTTGAACAACGATACTGAAGACGGGGAACGTCCCAGGCATCCCTTCGTAGCGGCTGCCCGAGACCGAAAGAGATCGCGACTGATGGCCAGAGATGACAGCCATAATAGCCGCTTCCTGAAAAAAGACGACGCGACCTCTCCCGTGGCTGCGCAATCTGAAAAGGGTCCGCAGTCCACTCAACCTGTCAGCGATGTAATCCCCGCCGGGTGTTCAGGTAACGTTCCCGCCGGATTACCCCCGCAAAGCCAGAAAGTCCGCCTTCCTGAAGCGGGCTGTGGTATCGTTCGAGCCGAGGCAAACACCGGCACCCCGCTGAAAGGAGACTTTGAGCGGATGGCACGCCGGAGATTTCAGGACCCCAAGCCTTTCAGGCGTGGGGAGTGGTGGTGTCTTCAGTACTGGCGGGACGATTTCAGTGAGGGCAATCCCAAGCGCAAGAAGGCCTGGGCGAAGCTGGCACCGACGTCCATGCCAGTGCGGGAAGTAAGGAAAATCGCGGCCGAACTGCTTCGGCCACTTAACCAAGGACTTGAAAGCATCGGGTCGGCAACGAATTTCACCAAGTACGTGGATGAAACTTACATTCCAGTTGTGATGCCGCTAATGGCCAAGAGCACGCAGGATCGCTATCGGGGCGTGATTGGGAATTACCTTCTGCCGACATTCGGCAGGCTCTGTCTGCGGGATCTGACGACATTGGCGGTTCAGCGGTATTTCTCAAATATGGCGGGTTCTGAACTCTCGCACGAGTCCAAGGACAAGGTTCGGGACGTGCTTTCGAGCATTCTCGGTTCGGCCGTGCAGTATGGACTGCTGGTCAAAAATCCGATGGAGGCCGTAAAGCTGCCGACCGAGAGAATCGGTCGCCGTAAATCTAAACCGTTCGTTTCACCAGGGCAGTTTGACCAGCTAATCGCTCGCATTCCGGAGCCCTATGCCACGATGGTCTACGTTGCGACCTATACGGGACTGCGAGTAAGCGAGTTGGCCGGACTGCGGTGGAACGACATTCACCCCGACTCAATCACCATTGATGAGCGGTACTGCCGTGGTGACTGGGGCGCGCCGAAAAGCGAAGCCTCGAACGCCACCATTGGGGTCAACCACTGTGTCACCGAGCGAATCCACCGGCTAAAGCTGCTGACCGTCGAGGTCAGAGCCGGCCGGGCGGTCCGCAGGTACAAAGTGGTCAAATCAGACGGCCCGGAAGATTTGGTCTTCCAGTCAGTCCAGAAGGGGTTGGCGCTCCGTGACAACAACGTTCTGTCGCGGTTCCTCAAGCCTGCTGGACGGGCACTCGGAATGCCATGGGTGAACTGGCGGTGCTTGCGCACATCTCATGCGACCTGGCTGAAGATGGTTGGGGCTGACGTGAAGGACGCGCAAGCGCAGATGCGGCACTCCCGGGCGAGCACCACCCTCGATATCTACCAGCAGTTCGTTCCGGAATCGCAGAAACGAGTCGTGGAACGGCTGAGCACTCTATCGCAGTTGGTCAACTGAATTGGAAGCAAACGGAAGCAGAAGCGTGGAGTGAGTGATGCTAAGTGATTGAAAAGATGGTGCCGCGGGACGGAGTTGAACCGCCGACGCCAGCCTTTTCAGGGCTGCGCTCTACCACCTGAGCTACCGCGGCGCCAGTTAAAACATTCTGAATTTGTTTTTGAATTCTGTCAAGAAATGCCAAACTCTGGTAGTGGTACGTTTTCACGGCTGTAGCGGCGGTCTCTGACCGCCGAACTTTATTATTAAACAGTTTCCGGCGGTCAGAGACCGCCGCTACAGCAAATTGCGCCACTACCCAAACTCTGCGGGTGGCGTCCGGGATGAAGATTGAATCGACATGGAACAAAGTGAAAACAGCTACAGGTTTCAAGACCTATCGCACCGCGCGGCGCGGCGCGTGATCCAGCGGGCTTTCGTGCTGGCGGGGCGAAGCCGCTCCTTGCGAGATCACATCCGCACGGTCGAGGTCGAGACCCTGTGGAAGATCGAGGATTGGGGGTTCGCCTGGACGGTTTTGATTGATCGCGGGCGGCTTGAATTCAGCCGGAGGCCCTCGAAGCGGCCTGATGCCATTCTCCTCTGGCCATTTCTGGAAGACTTCATACCACAACTCGAAGGGAAGCCACTTCTCAGGAACCGCGAAGCCGATTTCATCCAAGCTGGGGACTTGAAAGCGCGAAACGCAGCCATGTCGCTCTACACTGCCTTCATTCCTCTCCTCCGCCAGGTCCTCTCGGACCCGTTTGATGAGGATGGAACTCCTTTGATCGGGCAGATGCTTTGAACGAAACCGTTTCAGCGGGTCCGCTTCGCGGTCTTCACTTCCATTCGAAGTCGTAGCGAAAGATTTCCTCCACCAACGGACCGGCCGTCTCTTTTACGAATCGCTGATGATCGGGATGGACACGATAAGTTTCGAGAGCCGCGCCATCTTCAAAATCCATCGCCAACGCCACGGAGTAACCTCCTTTCGCGGGATCAATATTCTTTCCCACTCGCAAATTCTTCACTCCCGGCAGCACGGCCAATTGTTTGCGAGCTTCCTCCACCAGCCACGTTTCCTGATTCGCCTTGTTTTCGGGTTTCATCTTATAGAGCACAATGTGGCAGATCATGAACATCCCTTCTCAAAAGATGGAATCGTATTGAGTTTCAAGAGTAAGAAATCATACAACGGACTGCCCCGCCGGGTCACGGGGTGTATGAATCGGGTAGTGGTTCAGTTTGCTGTAGCGGCGAAAATGTACCACTACCAGGAATCGCCGGGCTTCGATGACTTCTTTTGCGGACTCAACGTTGGCTTAACTTATAATCTTCCTTTGCATGAAATACTGACTTTCTGGGTTTTGGCTTTATTCCGTCGGGGAAGTATTGACGCTCATCACAAACCATCCATCGAGTGACTGGCTGTGTGTCGATCACGAATAAAGGATTTTCCAATTCTCCCTGACCTACCAATTCTGATGATGGTGCGGGTGATGAGGGCTTCAGGTCTTCATGGCCGTGCTGCTCCATGCCGGAAGCCCTCCTGCCGCCAAACCTATGATTGACGGAAGATCGAATGACCCCGGACATAATCCTGCGACGAGCCCACGTGATTGATCCCTCCCAAGGTCTGAATGGGAGGTTGGATATTGCCATTGGTGGTGGCGTCATTGCGGAGGTAGGTCCTTCCCTTCGCGCGCCGGAGGGAACTGCCGAAAATGATTTGGATGGCGCCTATATATGTCCTGGATTGATCGACCTTCACGGTCATTGGTATGAGGGCAGCGCCTGGGGAATCGATCCCGACCTTTGCCTGCAAAGGGGAGCATCCACTGTCGTCGATGCGGGTACGACGGGGTTCATCAATTTTCCCGAGTTCAACCGGCACGGAATCGCCGCAGCCTGCGTCCGGGTCCTCGCCTTTGTGAATATTGCCGCCTGGGGTATTCCCACTTCGTTCGCGGGAGAGCTTGAAGATCTGCGTTACTCGCGGCCCGCGGAAACGATCAGCGTTCTGGAGGAGTTCCCCGGCGTCGCCATCGGCGTGAAAGTTCGCATGAAGGAGGGACACAATCCGAAAGCGTTCGACGACGCGCTGGAGGCGGCACGGCAAGCGAAGCGGCCGCTGATGGTACACATTGGAAAGGGGGCGCAGACTCCCGAAATCCTGGGGCGGCTGCGCCCCGGTGACATTGTGACGCACTGCTTCGAGGGCCGGGGAGATGGCATTGTGGAGAACGGGAGCCTGATTCCGGCAGCTCAAATTGCTCGGAAAGAAGGAGTGGTGTTTGACGTGGGCCACGGAGCGGGCAGCTTTAGCTGGGAAATTGCGCGCCGCGCCTTTGAACATGAGTTTTACCCCGATACCATCAGCACGGACCTGCATCGCTATTCGGTGGAACGCTGGGCTTTTGACATGCCGACCACCATGACCAAGTTTCTGCACCTGGGAATGTCCCTCGAGGATGTTATTCTGAAATCGACCTGGGCTCCCGCTAAAGCGATTGGACAAGCGCTGGGATTGGGAACGATGCGGGTGGGAGCGGTCGCAGACCTTTTCGCCTTTCGGCTCGAAGACGGCGAATTTCCACTTGAAGACACTCACTTGAAGGTTGAAGTGGCAACGCGACGGATCAAACCCCTGTTTGTGATGAAGTCGGGCGAGATCATCGAGCCGCATCCCCGGTCTGAACGGCTCCGCAAGCTCAACGAAGCGGATTATGAAATGTTGCGCTCTATTGAACAGAGCGCATAAGAAGCGGCCGGGTGCGTCGGGCTATCCAGGATTGCGGACATAAGCAGTCCTCTGCCGCGAGAACCCTGATTGCCGCGCGCGGCCGAAACCTCATCCCCTCGAAAATGGTCATTCCCGCGCAAGCTGTTATTCCCACCCGGACCGTCATTCTCGTACAAACAGGAATCCAAATCCATCCGGGATCGCCAACATGCTGCGTCAGAGCCAGCCTTCCGCTGGGGACCCGGCAAGAGCGAAAAATGGCGTTCCCCGGATAAGAAAGAATAAGGTTCCGGTGCCAATCGAGAGTCCTGGGCCGTTTCTCCAGCCCTTAAAAATCGTAATGTGTGTCACGCTGTTCATTGACGGGCATTTTAAGCCTGTGTTAGCTTCGAGTATTGGAAGGAATAGATACTGGGTTCAATGAGGAGGTTAGTTGGATTTAGCCTGTTTTCTCCTGCTGCAAGGGGAAGTTAGCCAATTGCTCGCAAATACGGGGCCGGTGGCAAGAATTGTTCTGGGGATTCTCCTGTTCTTCTCAGTTTTTTCCTGGGCGATCATCTTCAAGAAATCCCGTAGCTTTAAGTCGGCTCGCCTCCAATCCTTGGAATTTTTGAAGATATTCCGCAAAAGCAAAAAGCTTTCTGATATTCACGCTGCCTGCCAGACCTTGACGGCAAGCCCGTTATCCGAGGTGTTCTTGGGCGGTTATCGCGAGATCGAAGCTCAAGCAACCTATTCCGAAAACCCGGGCAAGCCTCGGATTCGCAGCCTTGAGGGTGTGCAACGGGCGCTCCAGATCGCGTCTTCTGCGGAGTTGACGCGGCTCGAACGGTGGCTCGGTTGGCTGGCCACCACTGCCGGGGTCAGTCCATTCATTGGGTTGTTCGGAACCGTTTGGGGCATTATGGATGCCTTCCAGGACTTGGGAACCGCAACCACGGCTTCACTTCACACGGTGGCTCCGGGTATTTCCGAAGCGTTGATTACAACTGCCGCGGGATTGTTCGCCGCCATTCCGGCGGTCATTGCTTACAATATCTATCTGGGCCGCATCAAAGAATTTGGAGCCCTGATGGATGAATTTTCATTGGAATTCATCAACTTGACGGAGCGGTTTTTCACTTAGCAAGCCGCTGAAAAACGCTAAATTGACGTGCTGAACGAAGCGAAGCATCCCCGCATGGCATTGAAAAAGACATACCAGGGACCCTTCGAGAGGTTTACCCGGAACCAAATGGCGGCATCCTTCGCCCCGCTTAGCATGACAGGCGGAGGGCTCAGGATGGCAGGCATGGGAGCCTTTTTCAGCGGCCAGGAATTTCCGCCAATCAAGAGCTTGCTGATTGCCGGAACTCAGCTTTTCTCCGTTTGAGGTAATGAGCATGGCCTTCATCACTCCGAAAGGACGAACACAAACCTCACTCTCCGAAATCAATATCACGCCGTTGGTGGACGTGGTGCTGGTTCTGCTCATCATTTTCATGCTGACCGCGCCCATCCTTCAATCGGGCATCGAAGTTAACCTGCCGAAAACCAAGACCGTTAAGACGATCAGCAAGGAAAGAGTGGTCATCACCATTGACAAACGGCAGAACCTCTATATTGGCAACGATCCCGTGAATATCAACGCCCTCGGTCAGACCGTGATCGATAAGATGCATGGGGCCACGGATTCCCCGGTTTATATTCGAGCCGACCAGGCGGTGCCATTCGGGACATTCGCCACCGTTATTGACACCCTGAAACAATCCAAGATCACCAATATCAGCATTGTGACGCGGCCCATTGAGACCAAAGGGACAAGTTAGCATCCCGCAAGAGCCGGACCGGTCCGGACAAGATAACGAAAAGAACCCGTCGCCGGTAAAGCAATTCAACGATGAATACCGAAACATTTTCGCTGCCATTTAACCATCGGGATACGCTAGGAGGTTCGCTGGCGGCCTCGATCGCATTTCACGTGTGCATCTTTCTGTCCGCTGCCATTTATGCCTGGCTGGGTTTCCATCACGGTCCCGGCTGGGGTAATCCTTGGGCTAAGGGGACGGCGACACGGGTGAATGTGGTTTCCTCTTTGCCCGGAATCCCGCTTCCGGCGCCGATGGAACAAACTCACAGCACGTTGCGAGATGAGAATCCCGGGCTCTATAAAACGCCACTTCAGCCCAAGGAAGCGCCCATGCCCAACTCTCTTGAAATTCCTAAGTTCAAGGACGCAATCCATCTCAAGCCCGCGATTCGCATCAATAAACGCATCCAGAAAGAAGAGCCCATGCCACCTCCCAATGCCATTCCCTTCGGGAATCAAGGCCGGGCAGCCATCGATTATGGCCAGTTCGTAGTGGGCTCGAGCCGGGGAGGGATTGCGATAGAGGATGGGAACTTCGGAACTCAGTATGGCTGGTACGTTCAAGCGGTCAAGAACCGCGTTCGCAGCAATTGGCTGATCTCCATGGTTAGCCCCAACATTACCTCGGCGCGAAGGGTTTACGTGGAGTTCAAAATATTACGGGACGGTACTGTGACCCGGGTCCGACTCACGCAATCGAGCGGTTACCAAGAGGTGGACCGCTCCGCCTTGCGGGCCATTGATGCTTCCAATCCACTGTCGCCGCTGCCTTCGAATTACCGGGGTAATTCCGTTACTGTATCTTTTTATTTTGATCTTCAAAGATGAACGGCCACGGAGAAAATGCGAAACATTGGCGATTCAAGAAACCGGGATGCGGCCCAGGTTTTAAGCCCAAAAGGAATTCCCGGCCTGGAGAAAAAGTGAACATGAAAAATTTTCCCCCCATTTTATCGACTTCAGTAATGGCTACGGCATTCTTGCTGCTTGCTCTTCAACCGGCCCATGGCCAGGGATGGCTTGAAACCGGCATCAATCGCGGCGCCCCCAAAATTCGCATTGCCGTTCCCGCCTTTCCGGCGCAAGGTACGGACCCAAACCTCGCGGGCCTCACCACGGAATTCAATCAGGTCCTCTGGAACGATCTGGACAATTCCGGCATTTTTGAGTTGGTCAGCAAGAGCTACTATCCGCTGAAGACTCCGGCCGATCCAGGGGGGGTAGTGTTCGCCGATTGGACTTCCACGCAGGTCGCCGCGCAGATGCTGGTTTTTGGAAAAACGGAGGAGATCAACAGCAACCTGGTGGTGACGGCTTATCTTTACGACGTGCAGAATCCGGGCAACCCCAGCGTGCTCGCCAAACGCTTTGTCGCCACCCTCAATGAAATCTCCACCCGAGAAACCGCTCATACTTTTGCCAATGAAATCATCCAGACCCTGGGAGGCGGCATTCCGGGTATCAATCTGAGCCAGGTCGCTTTTGTCAGCAAGCGCACCGGCCATGAAGAAATCTGGGTCATGGATTATGACGGGTTTAACCAACACCCCATCACCAGTTATGGATCTCTGTGCCTTACACCCCGCTGGTCCCCGAAGGATACCAAGCTGGCCTTTACGAACTATGCCAGTGGTAATCCTGAAATTTCGATCTACTCATTTCTCACTCACCACCTCTTGCCCTTTGTCCACTATAAGGGCCTGAATACCACGCCGGCTTGGTCTCCGGACGGCCAGAAAATTACCTTCTGCTCCAGTATGAGCGGTGACCCGGAGATTTACGTTTCAAGCATCAACGGTTCTAATTTGCAGAGGCTGACCTATTCGCCGGGTGTGGATATCTCACCCGTGTGGAATCCCAAAACCGGGAATGAAATCGCATTCGTCTCCGACCGCAGCGGCAACCCACAAATCTATATTATGAATGCGGATGGAACCAATTTGCGCAGGCTTATCACGGGAGGCGGCGACGCAAGCGCCCCGTCATGGTCTCCCAACGGTATGTTTATGGCCTTTCACTGGCGCGTCTCCGACACCGGCACCTATGACATCTACATTGTGGAAATTGCGACCGGCCGCATTGTGCAACTCACCCACGACGCCGCCCGCAACGAGCATCCGTATTGGTCACCTGACGGACGCCACTTGGTGTTTGAGTCAACGCGTTCCGGAAGGAGAGAACTTTGGACGATGCTGGCGGACGGATCAGATCCAAAGCAGTTGACCACCGTGGGCGAAAACTGGAATCCAAGCTGGTCGAACTAAGGCCCTGCGTGGTGTGATCCCGGCCGTTCGGCCCGAAGGTTTGCCACAGTATTCTTTGTTTGCAATTAAATTTCTGGTAAATTATTAGAAGACTTGAAGGCAAAGCAGCAGGGAAAATATTGGATGGACTCTATGGGCCAATTCCGGAATGGGTGAACAACAGTTTGGTGTGTCAACCCTTGCTACTATCGGTTTCGTTAAACGGAAGGATGGAATGGCAAGGCGAAGGAGCTGCGGTCGCGGGCAAAACAACGCCGGGAAATTCTCCCTTTCTGGCTAAGATAGAAAAAGGCCTTTGTTTTGTGTGTATTTCGTGGTAGTATAACAACCTTTGGATGTTATTTTTACCCTTTGGGGCAAGAAGTGGGTTCTGGTTAATCTTCGCGCCATTGAAGGGACTAAGCCGAAGCACTTGAAAGTCATCCCTGGAAACTGAGAATGTTGTTACCGACTTAGGAGGAGAAATAATGCCACAAAGAAAAAAAATGCTTGCCATTTTGGTCGGTTTGCTGGGCTTGGTATTGCTCGCGGGCGCGTGCCACAAGCCGAAGCCTGTGACGCCACCGCCACCACCGCCACCACCATCCGCGCCGACGGCGCCCACGGTGACTTTGACGGCTGAGCCAAGCACCATTGAAAAGGGTCAAAGTTCAACGCTAAGCTGGTCCTCCGCCAATGCGACCAGTCTCGATCTGGAGCCAGGACCTGGGAAAGTTGAGGCTCAAGGCTCGACGACGGTCTCACCGGCCGACTCAACCACGTATACCATTACGGCGACTGGGCCGGGTGGCAATGCAAGCGCCACGG
The DNA here is from genome assembly GCA_035531475.1 of Terriglobia bacterium. Taxonomy (GTDB): domain Bacteria; phylum Acidobacteriota; class Terriglobia; order UBA7540; family UBA7540; genus CALCEB01. The sequence goes on along the minus strand of DATKST010000052.1, from coordinate 154,524 downwards.
CGCGTGTGACGGTTACAACGCCGCCTCCACCGCCTCCACCGCCACCGGCTGCTGGACCCACGGAGACAGAACTATTCCAGCAGAACGTTAAAGACGGGTTCTTCGACTTCAACAAGTCGGATATCCGTCCTGACGCACAACAGGCGCTCACCGCCGATGCCGACTTCCTCAAGGCGCATCCCGATATCAAGTTCACGATTGAGGGACATTGCGACAATCGAGGAAGCGAGGAGTACAACCTCGGCCTCGGTGACCGGCGTGCCAACTCTGCCAAGAAATTCCTTGTCAACCTCGGCGTCAATGCGGACAACATCACTACCATCTCCTACGGTAAGGATCGTCCGTTCTGCACCGACAACAACGAGGAATGCTGGCAGCAAAACCGCCGCGCGCACTTGGTGTTCGGCGCTGAATCCAAGTAGTAAGGTCAAGAGCCGGAAGCGTGAGAGCGCTTCCGGCTCTCTCCTGCTGTTCTTGGCTGTTTAAGATATTGCGATTGAGGGTCGACGGTCTTTATGCTGGCCCGCCTTGGCAACCATATTGCCTGCGGGCGCTGCGTAAGGGTAGCTTTCTCTTGGAGCGCTCTTCGCAGGCGGGGTCACCGGGCGACCGGCAATCTGTCTGTTGTCTGTGAACCCGCGCTGACACAACCTCAGCATACCGTGCAGTTCTGCCCGTCGGCTCAATATTCCAGTTGGTACGCCCTCCACGTTCGGTGCGGTTGACCCCAAATCCTCCTAAGAGTACACTTCAACTGGGGGTCACCTTTTTTAAGGGAGATCTGATAAACCTTGAACAAAAAAGCGATTGCACTCTTTTTGGCAGGTGCGTTTTCCATCCTCAGCGCGCGGCCCGGGTTTAGCGTCAGCAAGGAAATCATTTCCATGATGCAGCAGTTGGATACTCTCCAGCAGCAGATGCAAAACCTGCAGAAAACGGTGGATTCCCAGACCGCAGTCCTGAAGCTGCTGGTTCAACAAACCAATGACAATGTGACCTCCATGAAGACTACGGTTTCCGACCTCAAGGAGGTCAACCAGCGCAGCTTGGCAATCACCAGCAGCCGGTTCGATTCCATGACCAGCCAGATCCAGCAACTCTCTGCCAGCTTGGACGAAACCAAGGGTGAGCTTTCCAAAATAAGCGGCGAACTGGCCCAAGCTCAGCGTACCCTGGAGACATTAAACGCGCCGCCCGCCCAGGCCTCGGCAGCGCAAGGAGCGGGCGGACAGGCAGCCGGGCCGCCACCGGACGGGCAGGACGCCTCCAACGCCGCGCCGGGACCTGCCGCTTCAACCCCTGCCGTTCCTGACCCCGAGACGCTCTATAAATCCGCGTATTCCGATTACACCAACGGCAATTATGACCTTGCGGTTCAAGGCTTCCAGCAATATATCGAGAATTACGGGCAGACTGATCTGGCCTCGAATGCGCAGTTCTATATCGGTGATTCATATTATCTGGAAAAGAAATACGCCGAGGCGATCAAAGCCTACAACCTCTGCATGATGCAGTATCCCGGCGGCAACAAAATGCAGGCGGCCCAGCTTAAGAAGGGCTACGCCTTGCTGGCCGAGGGCCAAACTTCGGCGGGAGTTCGCGAGTTGCGGTCGTTGGTTCGCCGCTACCCGGATTCAAAGGAAGCGGATTTGGCCCGCCAGCGGCTTCGACGGATGGACTCGACTTCTCATGGCCAGGGTTAAGCGGTCATTCATTTCAAAGATTTAGCAAGTGCAGGTAGCAGGCCCTAATCCGTTGATAAGCGAGTGGAGCTGAGGCCGGGAGGAGACCGTGGGTATCGTGGAGGGTGCACAGATTGGCCTCGGGGTCGAAGGTCAAAATTATTTGCAGGGTAAGAGGCCTTGCACCCCTGGGGTGAGTGAAGAGCCGTTACAATAAAGGACATGACCAAGACCCAGAAGCCTTCCCCAACCGAATTCCCGGTGCTTTTTGAGATCGACCCCGAACCGGCGCAGGAGAGATTGACGGCGCTGGGCGGGCTGCCGCTGGTGGCGCAGACGTTTCGCTCGCTGGGGTTGCCGGGGAGTGTGAAGCGGCAGGTCGAGATCAAGGAGCGGGCGCGGGGGTATGACGAAGCGACGTTTGTGGAAAGCTTCGTGCTGCTGAACGCGGCGGGCGGGGAGTGTGTGGAGGACTTCGAGCGGCTACGGGAGGACCCGGGATTAGCGGAACTGATCGGGCACGGGATTCCTTCGGCGGAGGCGGCGCGGCAGTTTTTGTATCAGTTTCATGAGGAGGAGAAGATCACCGAAGCCCAGCAGCAGTTGGAACTGGGGCGCAAGGCGTATATTCCGGGGGAGAGCGGGCCGTTAGCGGGATTGGGTCAAGTGAACCGGGATTTGATTCAGGCATTAGGCGAGCGGTGTGGGGGAGAGCAGATTGCCACGGTGGATCAGGACGCAACGATCATCGCGAGCCGGAAGCGGGAGGCGATGCGGACCTACGAGGGGGAGCGGGGCACTCAACCGATGCTGGCGGTGTGGGCGGAGATGGGGGTGGTGCTGGCAGACGAATTTCGCGATGGGAATGTGCCGGCGCAGATGGAGCCGTTGAACGTGGCGAAGGCGGCTTATGCGGCGCTGCCGGCGACGGTGAAGACGTTTTATTATCGCGGGGATTCGGCCAGTCATGAAGAGGGATTGGTGAAGTGGCTGCGGGATGAGAAGCGGGAGGGAGGGCCGAGAGGGGATATTGGGTTTGCGATCAGCGCGCGGAGGAGCGAGGCGCTGCACCAGGCCATCGAGGGAGTGGAGGAAGGCGACTGGCAGCCTTATGGGAGGCCGGACCCGTCCGTGATCCGGGAGTGCGCGGATGTGGCGTTTGTGCCGGGTGAATCTTCGGAGCGGAAGGACTCGCAGCCGTTGCGGTATGTAGCGGTGCGGATTCGCCAGCGGCAGGGGGAGATGTTTGCGGATGGGACGAGAGTGAAGCACTTCGCGGTGGTCAGCAATATCTGGAAGTGGACAGCGGCGAGGCTGTTGGAATGGCATCGGGAGAAGGCGGGGACCATCGAAGCGGTGCATGATGTGATCAAGAACGAATTAGCGGGCGGCGTGATGCCCTGCGGACGCTTCGGGGCGAATGCGGCGTGGTTGAGACTGGCGGTCATCGCCTACAACGTGCTGACGGCGCTGAAGCGGCTGGCGCTTCCGGCGGAGTTGCTGGCGGCACGCCCCAAGCGGCTGCGGTTCCTAATCTTCAACACCGCCGGACGGCTGGTGCATCACGCGCGGCAGACGGTGCTGCGGCTGGCGGCGGTGGCGGAGCGGCTGGCAGAGTGGCGGGAAGCGCTGCGGCTCTTGCCGGTGCCGGGATGAACGGAGAAGCTCTTATCGACGGATGGGCAGAGCATCTTGGGGAGTTCGAATGGAGGTTGAGGGGATGGTCCGCTCCCCATCGCTGCCGGAGGCACTCGCCGTGAACCTGGGACTTTAAAACCTTGGTAGGACTCGTCGCAAACCACCGCGAAGGTCCCTCCGGCTGTCCCACCTCCTGCCAACTCACGGGTGTCTGCACCCCATCGCGACCTTATCGACGGATTAGGGACAGGTCAGTCTGCTGTAGCGGCGGTCTCTGACCGCCGGAAACTGTTGAAGAATAAAGTTCGGCGGTCAGAGACCGCCGCTACAGCAGCGAAAATGTACCACTACCCAAGTGCAAATTTGTTGGTAATTTGTCCTTTGATTCCAGGGACGGGTTTGGCAACGCACAGCAGGAAATGGTCTGCGGTGGCAAGCCACGGAGGGCGCAATGGCGGGATCGGTAAACAAGGTCATTTTGATCGGACGGCTTGGCAAGGACCCGGAGGTGAAGTATACCCAGGGCGGAGCGCCGGTCGCCAAGTTCAGCCTCGCCACCGATGAAGTGTTCAAGGATCGCGCCGGAGAGCAGCAGCGCCGCACCGAATGGCACAACATTGTCGCCTGGAACCGCCTTGCGGAGATTTGTGGCGAGTACCTGACCAAGGGCAAGCAGGTCTATATCGAGGGCAGCATTCGCAGCCGCCAATGGGAAGACCAAAGCGGCGCCAAGCGCACCACAGTTGAAATCATCGCCCGCGACATGAAGATGCTGGGCTCCAAGGCCGATTCCGAAAAGACACCAGCGACTGCCACCAGCTATGACCGGCCCGCTTCGACTGACGATCCGATCCCCGCCGCGGAACCTTCGCTCCCACCGGAAATCACGGATGACGACGTGCCGTTTTAATTTTCCCTCCGCCGCTTGAAGCGGCTCAGTGGCATTCCAGAGGCCTAACCTGGATTGTTCACGATGTTTTACTCGAGGACCGTCAGCCTGTCATTCTGAGCGTTCACAGCCTTGCGGCTGCCCATCATTGGCAGAAACTCGACTCGTCGCCAGAGGAGAGCGAACGCTGAATCTAAATGACTTATGCATCGAGTTTCTGCAGAGCGAAGCGAAGAATCCCCGTATTTCGCGCAAGGTAAGCTAAGCGAAGAACTCCGATATTTCGCCCCTGGCAAGCTCCGCTAACCATCTCCAACTCGTCAGCTTCCGAAAATCTCAAATACAGTGATCCTTCACTCCGTTCAGGATGACAGCGCTGGAGATTTGGCAGAAACTCCCAGACTCCGGAAATGTAGAAACTCCAGCCGCACGTTACCGCGCCCTTATTTCTTGCGGGGTGGCTGCGCCGGGCGCATTTCAATCCGGCTGGCCAGCGCATGGCTGGGGAATTTGTAAAGGTCAATCACCGCTTTGGCGATGTCTTCTCCTTGCAGCTTCCAGGCTTCCGCCGCCTTCGAGCCCGGCGCCGCTGCAAAATCCGTGGCCACGCTTCCCGGCATGATATAACTGACGCGAATGCTATCGTAGCGAATGTCCTGCATCATCGCTTCGCTGAATCCGTTCAATCCGAACTTGGAGGCGTTGTAGGCGCTGCCTCCGGCAAACGGGTTGACGCCGGCCAGGCTCGAAATGTTGAAGATGTATCCGCCGCCCCGCTGCCGCATCAGGGGAATCACTTCACGGCAGCAGTAAAACACGCCGGAAAGGTTGGTCTGGATCACCGCGTCCCATTCCTCCACGCTGATCTGGTCAACCGGTTTGAAGATGCCCACGCCTGCATTGTTCACCAGAATGTCGATCCCTCCGAACCGCTCCGCGGCGCCGCGAATCAGCCTGCGGCACTGCCCGGCCTCGCCCACGTCGGCCGCAGTTCCGTCCACCTCGGCCTGTTTTCCGCCGGCTCGAAGTTGCTCGAGCGCGGTCTTCAGATATTTTTCATCGCGTCCGCAAATAAACACCTTGGCGCCTTCACTGACCAACTCCTTCGCCACGCTCCATCCGATCCCTCGCGTTCCTCCCGTCACCACCGCAACTTTATTCTTGAGTTCGCTCATCATTAGCCTCCATGGACTTAAATTCAGAATCGGACACCGATCGTATTGGCCTCACAGTCTTAAAAGACAATTGGTATGCCATTTTTTATCAACAGGGGACCGTATTTCTGCCCGTCGCGCCACGTGTAAGTTTAGCGCGCGGGTGGCCTTACATTGCTCTTCATGTCTGCGCCACCCACGTCATTCCCGCGCAAGCGCGAATCCAGTTCTTACCCGTGGCCACATGGCCCCCCGCCTTCGTGGGGGTGACAATGAAAGGGGTGTGGCAGCGAAAGGCAAAGCCGTTGCCATCCACGCCATCCTGATTATACTGTGCCGGTGCCGCGACCGCACCGTGACTACGGCGGGAATCATCTCCATGATCTGACCCGCGAGCGGGATAGCCACGGTCAATCGGGTCCTGGCAGAGGCGGCTTGATGCCGCCATGCCCGGTCCGTAAGAGGGGAGCGTTGGCAAGATAAACTCGCCGATACATATGCAAGGTTTGCGGACTGGATTCCCGCTTCGGCCAGAGGCAAGCTCATCTCCAAGCATTCGAAGCAGGCGCGTCCGTGTTAGAGTATGAATGGGTGGACTCACGGGTTGGGATTTCACTCACCGCTTTCCGCTTAACCGGACAATAACTGAATGAATGAACCAGACCCTACCGCATCCAAAACTGAAATTCCAAACCCGGCCACGCCGGAACGCTTGGACACGGCTTCCGTTCCGGATGAGCCGTTTCCCTGCCCCAACTGCGGGCAGATGCTCGGTCCTTCGGTTCGGATCTGTGCCGCTTGCCACGAATCGGTGGATATTTCCAAGATTAACGTTACTACATCGGTGGCGGATCAACCGCTCACGCAATTCACTCCAGCCGCCTCCGCCTCGGTTGAACCCGCGCGGTTCTCCTGGAGAATCTTTGTTGTTGTCTTGGTGGTCTGGTTATTGGCCGCTTATGCCGGTCAGCGATTTTTGAACCCACTCCACGAGCAGTTTTTTCTGGCTGGAATCGTCTGCGCCACTTCCATCTGGGTTTTTTACGATGCCCGTGCCCGCAACGTTCCGCACCCCTTCCGCTGGAGCATCGCTTGCATTCTATTCTGGATCGTTTTCTTTCCCTGGTATCTTGCCCGGAGAAAGACACCGGCAGCGCCCTGTCCGGTGATGGACCAAGGCGCAAGGCGGCTGCTGTGGTGGCTCATTCCCATCCTCGTTTTTCTTCTGTTGTTCAGCATGATAGTGGCCCTTTTGCACGGACTGAAAAAATAAGCCATGAGAAAAGGCCGAGCCGCCCGGAAAGCACTTGCTCCGATGCCAGGTTTTCGGTTATTCTCCTTTCGGCCTATGAGGGGGATTTCAGCATCGCTGACGGTTTTGGGTGTGCTGGCCGCCGTGTCTTTACCCTCACGGGCGGCGAACCGGCATGAATCTCCGGCCCAGGCCGCACCGCAAACATCCGCTTCGGTTGCGCCCGCTCCGGCATCAAACCTCCTGATCCAAACCATGCAGCAGGAAGTTCAACGGGCCATGCAGGGCTTGGCGCAGTCCAACCCCAAGCCCTATTTCATCAGCTACTCTGTCGATGACCACCAGACCGCGGTGGTCTTTGCCGAGCACGGCGCTCTCTTCACCTCCACCGTGACCCGCCGCCGCCAATTGGATGTCTCTGTCCGGGTAGGCAGCGCCACCCTCGACAATACGGATGACGGCGGGCTCGCCTCCGGAGTCTCCTCGGACCTGCTTCCGGTTGATGACGATCCTGGGGCGATTGCGCACGTCTTGTGGGAAACCACCTACGTCGAGTACAAGAAGGCCGCAGCCGCCTATCTCCAGGTGAAAACCAACCACTCCGTGGAAGCGCAGCCGGACAATCTGCCGGATTTTTCGACCGAAGCTCCGCACGTTTCTTTATCGGACCCGGCTGCGCCGCTTCACTTTGACCAGGCCCATTGGGAGACGGTGCTGCGGCAGTATTCCGGCCTGTTCAACAAGTACCCGGAGATCCTGAATTCCGTGGTCATGTTGTCTCTGGATCATGCCACGCGCTATTTCGTCTCCAGCGAAGGAACTCGCATCATTACTTCATCGCCCATCGCCCGTCTGTCCATTGTGGGTGAAGCGCGCGCCGATGATGGCATGGAATTGACGCGGACGGAATCTTTTGACGCTGCCGGTCCCTCCGGCTTGCCCGGCCAGCCGCAGATTGAAGCCGCCGTTCAAAAGATGGCGGAGGAATTGATCGAGCTGCGCCAGGCGCCGGTGGTGGAACCCTACAGCGGTCCGGCGCTGCTTTCCGGACGCGCCGCCGCCGTCTTCTTTCACGAGGTTCTGGGACATCGCGTGGAGGGACACCGCCAGCGCGGAAACCAGGAAGGCCAGACCTTCGCCAAGAAGATCGGCCAAATGGTTCTGCCCCCGTTTCTGACCGTCGTCGATGACCCGCTGCAGACCGAAGCCGGCAGTATTCGACTGAGCGGCCAATATCAGTTTGATTCGGAGGGTGTGCCCGCCGAAAAAACCCTGGTGGTAGAGAAGGGTGTGCTGAAGAATTTCCTGATGTCGCGGATGCCGGTGAAGGGTTTTTCCACTTCGAATGGCCATGGGCGGGCGCAGGATGGCCTGATGCCCGAAGGACGGCAAGGAAACTTGATTGTGACCTCCACCAAGACCGTTCCCGATGCCAAAATGGTGGGCAAACTCATTGATGAGGTCCGCAAGCAGAAAAAGCCTTACGGGCTCTACTTCCAGGATATTTCCGGTGGCTTGACGCTGACCCAAAGGACCGAGCCGCAAGCCTTCAAAGTGATCCCGGTGGTGGTATGGAAGGTCTTTCCTGACGGGCGCAAGCCGCAACTGGTGCGCGGCGTGGACATTGTGGGAACACCGCTCGACGCCCTTACCAAGATCGTGCTGACAGGAAACACCCAGCAAGTGTTTGACGGCGAGTGCGGAGCCGAATCCGGATCGATTCCGGTTTCGGCGGTGGCGCCCGCCATGCTGTTCTCGCAAATTGAGGTGCAGAAGAAGGCGCAGAGCCACAACCGCCCGCCCATTCTGCCACCGCCCGCGTCAGGCGGAAACTGACCATGACTCGATTGCCAAAATCCGGCACATCCGCGCTAATTTCCATGATGGGGATCGCGGCTTTGTGCCCGATCGTGTTTTTGACCGCCGCGCCGCGCCCCGCCGGAATTGTGCCCGACGCAACCCCTGCCGCCCGGCCCGCGCCATCCGCCGCGTCCCAGGCACAGGCGGGAATGTCATCGGATGCGGCGGTCCTCACCGCCTTGCGCCTGGAGCTGGCGCGTTCGAGAAACATGCATCTGGGCCAGTTTCCGGCGCCGTATTACATCTCCTACGCCGTCACCGACGAGCATTCTTACACGGCACAAGCAACGCTCGGCGCCATCATCTCCCACCAGCCTCAGCATAACCGGATTCTGCGCGCCGTGGTGCGGGTGGGCAACTACAACCAGGACAGCTATTACGGAAATGGTCAGGGCGTGGCCAACCTCATCCCCATCGATAACGATGCCATGGCGATTCGCCGCCAGGTGTGGCTGGTGACGGACGCGGCCTATAAGAATGCTCTGCAGGCGCTGACTGAGAAGGGCGCATTGCTTCGCCAGTTCGTGGAAGAACATCCGGTGGACGACTTCAGCAAGGAACAACCGTTTCACGGTCAGGATCCGCCTGCCACCATCCAAGCTGATCCTATCCACTGGACGGAGATCATCCGCAACGTCTCCGCCCTGTTCCGGAGCGACCCCAAAATCGAGTCCTCGCAAGCCGTGTTGAACTTCCGCGCGATCAACCGGACCTTTATCAATTCTGAAGGTTCGGTGACCCAAAGCGGGACCGCCGGCTACTCCATCACCCTCATCGGTGTCACCCAAGCTCCCGATGGGATGCAGATCATGCGGGATACGGGATTCTACGTCCGGCGCATCCAGGACCTGCCCCAGGAGCAGGAGATTCGCGCCGCCGTCACTCGCATGATGAACAGCCTCAAGGATTTACGCCATGCGCCGGTGGTGGAGGATGACTATCAAGGTCCCGTGCTCTTCTCTCCCCTGGCGGCCGCCAGCCTGATCACCAAATTGGTAGGAGCCAACATTGAGGGGCGACGGCCGAAACTTGGCCAGCCGGCGCGGGTGGCTGGCGCTTACTCCTTTTATTACAAGAGCCGCGTCCTGCCGGAATTTCTCAGCGTCGTGGATGACCCAACCCTCCAGTTGTTCAAGAACAAAGCTCTGTTGGGTTCTTACGCGTTTGACGACCAAGCCGTTCAGGCTCGACCCGTGACCGCCATCAACCGGGGCAACCTGATCAATTACCTCACCGATCGTACACCCATCCGGGACTTTCCCCATTCAAACGGGCATGGGCGCGCCACTCCAGGTGGACCCTCCGTCCCATATGTTTCAAACCTGTTTGTCCGGCCTTCGCAATCCTCATCCTTCGAACAGCTCAAGCAAAAATTGATTGCCATCTGCAAGGAACACGAGATTCCTTACGGCTATCTGGTGACCCAGACCGCGCCCGATCTCAGCCCCCGCGTGCTCTACCGCGTGTATGCCAAAGATGGCCATCAGCAACTGGTGCGCGGAGCGACGTTCAGCGGCATGGATGTTCGCGCCTTGCGTGATGACCTGGTGGCCGCCGGCAATGATGCTGAAGCTCAGAACCTTTTTCTACCGATTCCAGCCACGGTCGTTTCACCCAGCCTGTTGTTTGACAATCTGGAAATCAAGCGGGCCAACCTCACCCAGACCAAGCTGCCGGACTATCCGCCACCGTCGATCCCTTCATCACCCGCAGGCCAGCAGAATCCGTAGCAGCCAGCGGCGCGTACAGGGGCCACTGCCACAACTGCGCCGAACCTTCCGGACAGGGCCCCCCGGCGGCTTTATGTAAGCTGGTGTACCTGGGTGGCAAGGAGCACCCATGACCCGGCAGGAGCCTGAACCCCGTTGATCGTGGTCCCCTTCATGCTGTAGAAAAGCAGCCCCTTGACGAGCAAGGATGGGACCGGGGTGAGCCCGGAAAGTCCAGCCACGTTCACGAATTGGGTCGACGAATTGGTGAAGACGTAAATTGGGGTATTGTGGAGGATGGTGGCGCAAGGCACAAGCAGGAAAGCGCCGGAAAAGTTGTCCGAGCCGGTGGCAAGGAGTGAGGAGAAGTTGCCCTCATGGACCTGCACTTGATCAACAATTTCATTGGCTGCAACTTGGACAGGCGGAGGCGTGGTGCCTGCTGGAAGATTGCTGGGCGGTGCAGTAAAAGTCCCGTCGACAATCAATTGCTGGCCGGGAGCGATGGCGGTCGGGTCAAATGGAAGAGTGGCAAAATTGTCCGTAGGAAAGGAGACCGCATAAGTAGTCTGGGACGAAGGAGTTACCACCACCGTGCTGTCCAGCGTTACGGTAAACCCGGTATTTGGTTGCTCGTCCCGGTTGAAAAAGTTAAATTGCGTGACGTTGCCGTTCGAGTCGCGGGTCACCGATTCAACGATGCCCAGAAACGCTACCTGATTCGCCTCCGAAACCTCGTGGTATTCAGAGTTGGCGGTGTCGGCGATAAAGTTGCCACCACTGTCGATGTATCCTCTTACTTCGACAAAACTGCCGGTGAGCAACTGGTTCAACGCGGGAACACCCAACAGTTGGCTGGATTTATTGAGCTGGACGGTGAGTTCCGGTCCCGAGCCATTCACCAGGAGCTGCAATACGAAACTGCCGGCAAAGTTGGTCCCGGAGTTTGGAACGCTGTTGTTCACGGTGGTCACGAACCCATAAACATCATCGAGTCCGGCCGAAGGCGACTGCGTCTCACTCAGGGGAACTGTCGTGGCACTGAACACCGGGGTCATATTGGTGGAAATCTGGCCGTTGGTACCCAATTGCACGGACTGACCGAGGTTGTAATCGATTCTTAGCGCGCCCGAATTTCCCGCCGTCACCACCAACGGGGGATTGAGGTCAAAGGTTGGTGTCTCCGTGGAGAGCGTGGGTGTGATGGTCTGGGTGGGAGGATTGTCCGCAGCGTTGTAAACCACAAGCTGCGGCGCCGCGATGGTCAATTTGATCTTATCGTAAGTTCCCGGCGGAACCGTCGTCAAATTCATCACGGTGCTGAAATCCTCGAGCTCGGCAAAGTCCACCTTGATGGCGGAGCTGGTGGGCAGCACCGCGAAGCTCGCGGTTCCCGCCGCTCCTTTCAGGGTCATTGCCGTAATCAGGACTTGGAAGGAAAGCACGTCGCACACGGGCTGGTCGCCAATGAGCGTATAAATAGAACTGGTCCCGGGCACGGGGGGCGGCGCTGAGGTGCAACTCATAAGTGCAAGAACGCAAACGATGAGCGTTCCAAAACGTGTCAACATCATGGTCCTCAAGGTCAATGAATTAGGTGACGAGCCAGACTTCAATCAGCTCCGGGCCGATTTCGCGCTCCGAGACAAGCCGCCTGGGAGATCGGCGGATGGCCCAAACGCTCTAGCGGGGGCCAAAGCCTCCGGCCAGGCGCGGCCCTCGCCCGGTCAAGCTTTTCACGTGGTTTCTGGAGCTTGCAAACCAAATTGCGACTATTCTTTATGCTCTCAGATCCGCCTCGCCCCCGTAGTCCATGCGGGAATCGAAGCGGCACATGGCGGAGGGAGAGGGATTCGAACCCCCGAGCCCCTTTCGGGACTAACGGTTTTCAAGACCGCCGGTTTCAACCACTCACCCATCCCTCCCGCTTTTCATTCTAGCATAAGGGAATACCCGGATGGACCGCAGCGCGCTTCATTCGATCTCGCGGGGCTCTGCCACTCCCGGTTAGGCTTAGGCGCCGTGCAATTGACAAAACGAAGTAACATCCGGCTTTGGGGACAAATCTCTTTCCTGAGACTTCGGGCAATACACAACGAAGTAAGTCGGCGGCGATCATTCGCTGTAGCGCCGCTCCATGAGCGGCGAAATGCGCCGGTCACAGACTGGCGCTACAGTCTTGGAAGGCCGCCGACTGATTGCGCACTGTATAATTTGTTGAACCGAAGCCTCCATTGCCGCATAACGGGCGGAGGCCGGAACTTCCAATGCCGCCGATGGCTTCTCCTTTCTTTGATTTGGGTGTTATTCGGAAAGCCCGCGTTGGCGCAGAACGCCCCTTCCGCCACTCCCAAAACTGTAAGTCCACCGCCCTTCGTTACTTCAAACACGGACTTTATCCCCGTGCCGGTCCTCGAAAAAAGGCTTGGACAATTCCAGGGAACCAATCTGGACCGTGAAAGTAGGTTAAGAACCATTTTTTCCCAGGCGGGTTGCTCAAAAACAAATTTAACAACGGTCGGAATCGGCAGGGATCAACCGCCGGATGTCGTTTGCAGGCTTCCCGGCATTTCTCCCTCGGAGATTATCGTGGGAGGCCACTTCGATTATGTGAGCCGCGGCCAGGGAGTGGTGGACGACTGGAGTGGTGCCTCGCTCCTGCCCACTCTCTTTCAGTCGTTTTCAAAAACTCCGCCTCGTCACACTTTCCTGTTTATCGGATTTTCCAATGAAGAGAAAGGTCTGATCGGGTCACGATATTACGTCTCGCATTTAAGCTGGAAGCAACAGTCCCGGATTCGGGCCATGGTGAACCTGGAATGTCTGGGGCTGAATGTCGCCGAAGTTTGGGCGCATCATGCGAATCCTCTATTGCTTCGCAAGCTCTTCCTGACCGCGCGGACACTTGGCTTCACATTGCCCATCGTCAACGTCGAACGGGTTGGGACCGATGATGCGGAGTCGTTCCGCCGGCGTCACCTGCCCACGATCACGATTCACTCCCTGACACAAAAGACTTTGGGCATCATCCATAGCCGGAAAGACCAAATGTCAGCCATCAATATGGGCTATTACAACGAGAACTACCGGCTGGTGGCAGCTTATCTCATGGTCCTGGATCAAACAATGAATTAATCTGGATACCGTCCGGCCAGATTGAAGTCACCGTTCGTTAATTCTGGGTCGTGGCGCAGTTTGGTTGCGCCACTGCCTAATTCTGATTTTCGAGGACATTTCAAATTTCTTGGAGAGACTCAACCGGATGAAACCCAAAGTCTTCATCACCCGGCCCATGCCGGAAGCCGTGGTCCAGCGCCTCGCCGCGGATTGCCAGGTGGAATCTCACTCGGAGGACACGTCCCTCACCGAAGAAGAGTTAACTCGCGTTCTAAGTGAGCATCACATTGAAGGGTTGCTGCTGGCAGGCGCGAGGGTGACGGCCCGGGTGCTAAATGCAGCGCCAGAATTGCGCGTGGTGGCCAATGCCGGCGTTGGCTACGACAATGTGGACGTTGCGGCGTGCAGCGCGCGGCGAATCCCTGTCACCAACACCGGCGGCGTCTTGGAAGAAACCACGGCCGACCTGGCCTTCGCTCTGCTGCTCGCCGTGGCGCGGCGCGTGGTGGAAGGTGACGGCGCCATTCGACATGGCGACTGGAAACAATGGTCCTGGAGCCTGCTCTGGGGCAGCGATATTCATCACCAGACGCTCGGCATCTACGGCCTCGGCAACATTGGCCGGGCCCTGGCCCGGCGCGCACGCGGATTTTCCATGCGCATCCTTTATCATTCCCGCCATCGCGTTGACCCAGGCGTCGAGCACGAGATGGGGGCGGAATTTGTGGGCCAGGAAACGCTGCTCCGCGAATCCGATTTCCTGAGTTTGCACTTTCCTCTGACCCCTGAAACTCATCACCGCATCGGCAAGGCCGAGCTTGCCCTGATGAAACGGTCGGCATTCCTGATCAACACGGCGCGCGGCAATGTGGTGGATGAACAAGCCCTGGTGGAGGCGCTTGAGGCCGGCAGACTAGCCGGCGCGGGCCTTGACGTCTTTGAGCACGAACCGCGCGTCCATCCCGCACTGCTGAAGCTGCCGAACGTCGTCCTGACGCCGCACGTGGGCAGCGCCACCGCCGCAACGCGCTTCAAGATGGCGAGTTTGGCGGCGGAAAACATGCTCGCCGCGCTTCAAGGCCGCCGCCCGCCCAATGTGGTGAATCCAGAAATCTACGGATGACAGTAGGCGACCCTGGCGGGTGCCCGCCCGCTTTCCGTGGTGCCTCGAATGACGGGCGCCCGCCAGGGTTGCCCCACCGTCTGCGGACAATCGCCACGGGCGCTTGCGTTTAATGCGAACGTCTCCAATAATGATGGGGGGACTATTCAACAAGATGGCAATTCATCAAGCACCGGTTTCAGCCGCCAGCCCTCTGTATGTCAAAGGGCGGCAGATGGTTCAAGCAATCTTCATGGAGACCTTGACACGGCTCGACGTCTATCGGGCGATGCTGCACAAGGTGGACTTCTCCGAGGGGACGCTCACCGCCGGGGATGTGGCCTGGAAAATTCTGAGGCCGCCACGCGTGATCGCCTTCGGCAAGGCTGCAAACAGCATGGCGGCGGCGCTGGCAGAAATTTTGGGCGGTGGGATTGACGCCGGAATCGTGATCTCTCCCGCTGGGCCAACACGGAGACTCGAACGGTTTCAGTATTTCGTGGGCGGACATCCGCACCCTACGTCCGGCAGCCTGGCGGGAGCTGACGCGGCGTTGCATCTGGTAGATGCTTTGACCAACGCGGACCTTGTGATCTTTCTGGTTTCGGGCGGCGGATCGGCAATGCTGGAAAAGCCGCTCGATGACACCGTCACTCTGACCGACCTTGTGGATTTCAATCGCGTGCTGGTCACCGGCACCTTGCCCATCGAACGGATGAACGTCCTCCGCAAGCATCTTTCCGCGGTCAAGGGCGGACGGCTGGCATTGGCCGCAAGTCCTGCCCGGCAACTCACCATTTATATTTCGGACGTCCCCGCTGATTTCTCCTCGATGGTGGCTTCTGGACCGACTGTGCCTGACGAATCCACCACCGGCGAATGCTACGCGATTGCGGATCAGTTTCAACTGGCCGAAAAGTTTCCCGCGCGGATCCGCCGCCAATTTACAGAAAAAACTTTGCAGGAAACTCCCAAGCCGGGGGACAAGCGCTTTGCCCAGTCGAAAACGTTTTGCCTGCTTTCAAATGCCGGCGCCGTGCAAGCCGCAAAGGAGATTGCCGGCGGCTTCAAGTTTGAATGCGAAGCGGATTCGGGCTTGCAAGATGGCGATTACCGGGAGGTCGCGGACCAGAATCTGGAATCACTCAAGCGGCTGGCCGCGAAGCATCCGGGAAAGCCGGTTTGCCTGGTGGCGGGCGGTGAGGTCACCTGTCCGGTGACAGGCCGTGGATTGGGAGGGCGCAATCAGGCTTATGTCCTCTACGCGGCAGGAAGGATTTCCGGTCAATCGCGTGTCGTCTTGAGCGCGGGGACCGACGGCCGCGACGGCAACAGCCCAAGCAGCGGCGCGGTGGCGGACGGCAACACCATGAGGCGAGCGGCGGCTCTGGGCATGGACCCGGCCGCCTTTCTCGCGGAAAGCGACTCCTACCATTTCTTCCGGACGTTGGGCGACACCATCGAGACAGGATTCACGGACAACAATGTTCGTGACCTGCGGCTGTTGCTGGACTTCAATCATGGCTGAGGCTCATCCATGCCGTGGAAAGTTGGACCCCTTGCCCTGGCTCCATTCCCGCAAGCGGGGAGTGGGAGCTGCGGAGCGGGGGGTGAAGGGCCCGGGTTCATAGGCGTTAAATTTAGGGCCTGGAACGACGGCAAAGCCCGCTTTGGCGGGCGTCATCGTATGGCCCACGGCGCAAGCCGTGGGAAAAGAGGAGGGCGCAGGCTTCCAGGCCCCGTCAGGGGCGGCATCATGTGCGGGAATCATGTCGCCCCTATCGGGGCTCATGGCAGGATTTTGGGAACTCTACCCCACGGCTAATCGCCGTGGGCCAAATGCTATCGCCGCTAGCGCGGCTCAGGGATTCGCAAACCCTTATTTTAGCGCATATCGGGGTCTGCTTGGACGATGTGCCGTTATTTTCGAACTGACTATTTCACAGATCGGGAGGACGCATGGCCGAATCGATCGGTTTCATTGGGTTGGGAATCATGGGACAGCCGATGGCGCTGAACCTGCTCAAAGCGGGGCACCGCTTGACCGTCTACAATCGCACGCAGAGTAAGGCCGAGCCGTTGGAGAAAGCCGGGGCGCGTGTTGCATCAAGCCCCGCCGAAGCCGTGCGGGAAGCGGATATCGTCATGAGCATCGTCAGTGACACGGCGGCGATGGAGGAAGTGCTTCTAGGCAAGGACGGCATCCTACAAAGCGTTCGCTCCGGCGCCGTGCTCGTTGATTCCAGCACCATCAGTCCGGTGGCCAGCCGCAAGTTCGCCTGCCACCTCGCGGCCAAGGGCGCGCAGATGCTGGACGCTCCGGTGACGGGCAGCAAACACGGCGCGCTGGCCGGCGAGCTGACCTTCATGATCGGCGGCGAGCGTTCCGCGCTGGACCGCGTGAGGCCGGTGCTGCAGTTGCTCGGCAAAAAGCACATCCACTGCGGCGCGAACGGCGCCGGCCTGGCCGCCAAGCTCGCCCAGAATGCCATCCAGGCCACCATGGTGGAAGTCTTCTGTGAAGGGTTTGTGCTCGCCACAAAGGGCGGAGTCAAGCCCGAAACCATGCTGGAAATCATTCAATCCAGCATGGCCCGCGCCACCCTCACGGACTTCAAAGCCCCCTTCATCTTCAAAGGAGACTTCACGCCTTACTTTCCGCTGAAGCTGATGCACAAGGATCTGGAGCTGGCCATGGAGTCGGCTTACGCCCAGGGCGTTCCCATGCCCACCGCCGCTGCCGTGAAGGAGGTCTACGGAGCCGCCAAGGCGCAGGGCAAGGGCGATCTCGATTACGCGGCGGTCATCACCTTCCTTGAGGAATTGGCGGGCGTGAAGGTGCGCGCCACAGCCGCCGGCGCCGAGCACGGAGGTTGATTTGCAGCGGCAAGGAACAGGTCCCAATTGGAAAACTGCGGCCGTGAGCTTGCCAGTGCCCACCGTCGTCATTGGTGGCCACACGCGGAACATCGGCAAGACCACGCTGATGGCCGGGATCATCCAGGAGTTGCCGTCTCTCGGCTGGACGGCGGTGAAGATCACCCAATACGGTCACGGCGTGTGCTCGCGCGACGGCCACGCTTGCGAATGCGCGCCCCGCCGCCATGCCTTCGAAATCAGCGAGGAGTCAAACGCTGAGGGTCGCAGCGATACTTGCCGGTTTCTCGCCGCGGGCGCGGCTCGATCCCTTTGGCTGCGCGTCCGCGACGGCCAACTCGGAGACGCCATGCCGGCGCTTTTCCAGGCTCTGAAGAATTCCACAAACGTGATGGTGGAGAGCAACAGCATCCTGCAGTTCATCAAGCCCTCGGTCTTTCTGATGGTATTGGACAGTTCGCAGACAGATTTCAAATGGTCGGCTCAGCGGGCGCTACAGTCTGCCGATGCGCTGGTGGTGGCAGGCGGGAAACTGAGCCGTGATTTGTGGCCCGAAATTGATTTTGACGAAGCCAGGCGGAAGCCCGTCTTTCCTATGAATCTTCAGCCTCGGCCCGGACCCGCGTTGTGTGAGTATGTCCGTGGCGCCGTGAACCGTGACCGCGAAGACGGGTGCCGCGCCAGCGATTCCCGGGTGGTTATGGCGCCGGGCAAACCGGCCTGAAGCGGACTGTACTCTTTAGGGCCCGTTCGGAAATAACTGTTTCATCCTTCAACTGGCACGCCTCACCCCCAGCCCCCATAGGCGTTAAAATAAGGGCCAGGAACTACGACAAAGCCCGCCTTGGCGGGCGCCATCACGTGGCCCACGGCGCAAGCCGTGGGAAGAGAGGGGAGCGCAGGCTTCCAGGCCCCGTCAGGGGCGCCATCATGTGCGGGAATCATGTCGCCCCTGACGGGGCTTATGGCAGGATTTTGGGAACTCTACCCCACGGCTAATCGCCGTGGGCCAAATGCTATCGCCGCTAGCGCGGCTCAGCGGGAGCGGAAACGCTTATTTTAACGCCTATCGGGGCTGGGGGTGAGGGGGCGCGGAGAATAGGTAGTGTCTCAGTTTGAATTTTTGTGACATTGTTCGCCACCGTCATCCCCGCGAAGGCGGGAATCCATGCTCCGGACAACCCCTTTATCGGCACGAGTTCGGAATGCCACTGCGATATTCGGAGTGGAATCCCGCTTTCGCGGGAATGACGATGAAGGAACAAATTGAGACACTACCCGAGAATACGTGAGCGAACTTACGAAACGCTGCACTTAGAGATTTCCCAGAGACTTCACGATGGAGTCGAGCGTTTTTTGGGAAATCTCGCTGGGCAAAACGTCATCCGAGCGCCGCGCGTAGAGGCTGCCGTTGGCCTGGGCCAGATTCACCGTTTCCGTTTGGTTCTTGTCGCCGAACGTGACCTTGATACTGTACCCGGCTTTGTCCAGCCCGAAGGGTGTGAAGTCGCCAGGCTTGGCTTTGGGAAAGGACTCAGCGCGCAGGTCGTTTAGATCAGAGAGGAACGTTTCCATCTTGCCGGCATCCACCGCCTTCGATTGGGGCGAGGTTTCCTTCCACTGGCCGTTCTGTTTGTCGAACACGTACCGGTCTTTCGGGGTTTGAATGTCAACGTGTTTCACATCATAAGTCTCCCAGGACCACAGCTTCTTTTCGCGCAGCTCATCGGGGCTCTTCTGGAACAGAGTGAGAAAATCCTGGGTGACGGTGAAGACCGGGTCCAGGCCTGAATTCATGGCGTCGTAAACATCGCCGTCCTTCTTGCCCAGAACCACAATTTGCGTCCCCCCGGAACCGGTAAGCGTCAGGCGCAGCGCCGGTTTCTCGAAGCCATCCTGCGCGTCATTCTTCTTGTCCTCGCTGACGACGGCACTCATATTGGCGGTGCGCAGCTTATCCACCATGGTTTCGATGGAGTAAGAACCGGCGCGGACGGCGGGAGGCAGATCGAGCTCCCACACCCCTTCCGGGTTCTTGGTTAAAGTGTAACTGTTGGGACCGGCTTCTGCCTGGATCTTCTGAAGTTGATCGGCGGGGAGGGTCACCACGTGCGTGTCCCGCAGGTCAAAGAGCGTCTGCACCAAGGCCGAATGCGCGGTTTCGGGAAGCTCCACCACCTGTGGGTTGCCCGCTACCTGGGCGTAGACACCTTCGCCCGTCGGCGTCATATCTCCGAGCAAAAGCGTGAACTTCTGCGGTTTCCCCGTGGAAGCGACATCGATGGTCTCTGCGGCCGGGTCCAGGCCGAAGTCCTTGACGCTGGCCGGATGCGGGTCCACCACTTCACTTACCTCAGTCGTGGCCAGGCTCTGCAGGAAATTTCGGACTTTCTCCTGGCTGGCAGCAATGTTACTGGGCGCGACGATGACCCAGTGCTTCCCTTGCCGCTGGCAGGTGATGGGCTTTCCATTCTGCGGCGTCAGCGTGAAGGAGGTGATTTCGCTGGTCTTGAGCGGCGCAATCAATTGGGAAGCGGGCGTGGAACTCTTGGCCTTCTTTTTGTGCCATTGGTCCCAGTGGGTGAGGGTCACAAAAAGCGCCGCGAAAATCACAATCGCCCCTAGGGTCTTGAGGTAGGTCCTATTCATCGCCGACTCCACCAAACGAATATGCCAATGATGATGATGATCAGGGGGATGGCTGCGGTGCGCACCATCAATCCTGACATCTGGCGTCCCGTGAGATTCAGGCGCTGTGCCTCCTGGGGCTTGGGCCGGATGGAGATCAAGTCTTCATTCGCGGCAAGCCAATCCACCATGTTCATCACCAAATCGCGGTTGCCCTGAAAGTTCAAGTAGGCGTTCGAGGCCAGCAGCGAAGTTCCCACCGCCACAAACCGTCCTTCCTTTTTGCCCCCGCCCGGTCCGGCGCTCACCGTACCCGCCACGGCCACGGTCAGCGGGCCCTTGATGTCCTTGCCCGCCCGGAATGAGACTTCGCGCATTTGCAGGTTGAAGCCCATCACTCCATAACTCTGTGCCGAGGTCTCGCAGAGCGAATCCACGGTGACGCCCTGCTTGTACGCCTTGCCGATTTCGAACGATCGCGAGATGGGGAACAGCGTGGCCGTCCGTTGCAGCGGTTGAACGATCGGATTGGATCCGTACTTGAGGATGAGTGGCATGCTGGGATTGGTACCGAAGATTTGTGAGACCGGATTCTGATCGATCACCAGGTCGTTGGCCAGCGTCACATTCTCATCCTGGAAAAGTTTGGCCAGATTGGGCATGTCCACTCCCGCATCCAGCAGGAACAGAACGCGGCCTCCGCCCTGGACGTATTTCTCAATCAGATCCACCTCTTGAGGCAGATAATCCTTCTGCGGCCCGGCGATAACCAGCAGCGAACAATCGGCGGGAATCTGCATGGTCTGCAGCAGCACGAGGGTCTTGACATCGCTATCCTCGGAGGCCAGGCTCTGCTTCAATTTCTGGTATCCGAACCGGTCCGCGCTGTCCAGATTGCGCTCGCCGTGGCCTTGAACAAAATACATGGTCTTGGTGCCCTTCAACAGCCGGATCAGCGAGTTGGTGATGGCCTGCTCCGTCGCTGATTCGGCTTCCAGGTGGCGGGTGCCCGCCGCCACGTAAATCGACCCGTAACTCCTCACCCCGAATTCCTTCGCCAGCCCAGGATCGCGGTCCGGATCGACGTAGCGCACCGAAACACGGGACGAAGCCGAGGAATAAAGGCCCAGCAGGTCCTTGCGCGCCTTGAGTGCGTCAGCGCGGTCGAAGACGTACAAAGTGACCGGCTGGCGCAGCCCTTTCAGGATTTTGAGGGTTTGCGCGGAAAGCGAAAATTCCTTATTCGGCGTCAAGTCCCAATGGACGTCGTGTTGGTTGGCAAACCAATTTGCCAGCACGATAATGCCAATCACGACGATCAGATAAACCACGAAATTTGAGCCCCGCAGGACCCGGTTGCGGGGCCGGATTTGTTGATGTCCGTTGTCCGCCATGATTAAGGCCTCCCCTTCAGCGCCTCAACCGACCGGGATGTGAGGAAGATTCCTAGCACAATCACCGAGAGATAATAAACAAGATCGGTCGAGTCAATAACGCCCTTGGAAAAATTGTCGAAATGTGTGGTGAAGGCCATGTAGCTCATGACCCGGCCGACCGGTCCGCTCGAATACGACGTGACCCAGTCGAAGACATAAAGCAGCAGGAAAACCGTCAGCGAAACCGCTCCGGCGATGATCTGATTCCGGGTAAGGCTGGAAATCCACATGCCCAGGGAGAGCAGCGCTCCGCCAAAGAGTAGGGCCCCCAAAGCCTGGGCGATGAGCGGCTTCGCGTCGGGATTCCCGTAGAAGAACAACATGCCGATGTCGATAAAGGTCACGGCCAGAATGGCCACGTAAAGGGTAAGTGCTCCCAGAAACTTCCCAAGAATAATCTGGAGTTCGGTGAGCGGCGAAGTGAGCAGCAACTCGATGGTTCCGGTCTTTCTTTCCTCTGCAAACAACCTCATGCTCACCAGCGGCAGGAGCAGGAGCAGAACCACCGTAAGAACTCCCTCAAACAAAGGCCGGATGATCCAGGTATTGATGTTTGGGGACGGCCCGCCCGCCTGGCCCATTTCCATCATGCGGAACATCTGCACGACGTAGGTGGCCACAAAACTGTAAAAGAAGAAACCGCTGAGTACCGCGTAGATGGTCAGAACCAAATAGGCGATGGGGGATGTGAAGTAAGTCCGTATTTCCTTCCCCGCAATAGCCAGAATATTCCGCATGACGGATTTCCTTTCTCCTGAATTTCAAGATGTCCGAACCGGCCGGGAACCCTACTGGTGCGCCGGTGTCCCCACCGGCGTTTCCGGCGCTGAGCACAGCACCGCTACAAAATTCCAGGCCGCGACGATTTATTGGGAAGGCTGTTCCGGCTCGGCAGGTGGCGCTTCGGCCGCGGCGCTTGCGGCCTGCGCTTCCACTAAATCCTGAGTCGTGAGCTTCAGGAAGATGTCTTCCAGGCTCAAGCCGCCGGCCCGAAGCTCATAAAGCCTCCACTGCGATTCCACCACCGCTCGCGCCAGTTCGGCCCGCACGTCCCGGCCCTTTTCGGCATGGACCTCAAAGTTGGCGCGTCCCTCGGAATCGCCCCGGAACTCAACCAGGTTCACGCCGCCCACTCGCTCCAGCTTTTCCCTGATGGCCCCGGACGGACCTTCCGCCGTCACCAGCACCGTCTCGAAGCCTTGCAGTCGCCGCGTCAGTTCTTCGGGCTTCCCTTCGGCCACAACTTTGCCCGCATTAATCACCACCACACGCTCGCAGGTTTTCGAGACTTCGGGCAAGATGTGAGTGCTCAGGATGACGGTATGCTGCCCGGCCAGGCCTCGGATCAACTCCCGCGTTTCGATGATCTGCTTGGGGTCCAGTCCCGCCGTCGGTTCATCCAGCACCAGGACTTCGGGATTATGGATCAGCGCCTGCGCCAGCCCCACGCGCTGTCGGTAGCCCTTGGAGAGTTTGCCGATCTGCCGGTTCCGTACATGGGTCACCACGCATTTCTCGCTGATTTCGTCGACTCTCTTTTTCACGTCCCCACGGGGAACGCCTTTGATCTTGGCCACGAAGGTCAGATACTCCGTGACCGTCATATCCGTATAAACCGGTGGAAGCTCGGGAAGGTAGCCCACGCGCTTCTTCACCTCCAAAGGCTCCGTCACCACGTCGAAGCCCGCCACTCGCGCCGTGCCCTCGCTGGGCGGAAGATACCCGGTGAGGATGCGCATGGTTGTGGTCTTGCCCGCGCCGTTCGGCCCGAGGAAACCCAGAATTTCCCCCTTCTTCGCCTCAAAACTAATGTTTGAAACCGCCAGAGTGGGCCCGTACCGCTTGGTGAGCTGTTGAACTTCAATCATGCTGGTCCTTCACCTCAGAAAATTATGATGGTGTTGAGTGTAAAAAATCGCCGGGAGACAGTTGGAAACAAACAGAGCACCGGCTCGACGGCTTTCTTCTTGTCGCTGGTTTCGGGGTCACCCGGTCTTCACGTTCCTTGCGGTGCAAATCAGGCGATGCCAATCGTTCCCCAGAAAATAGACAAATCATCTCTCAATTATTTGGATGCCAAACTGCGGCTTCGCGAAACCCACCGCGCGTCTTGCTTTGCCCGCTCGCGAAAACCTCAGACTAATAGGAATATCAAAATTCCACCATGGTTGCCAAGTATTCTAATTGGAGGGTCGTGTCACAGTTTGCTGGTGAGGCGGCTTTATGCCGCCAATTGGCAGGGTAAACCCGCCGGTGGCGCCTACGTCGCGCGCTCCTCGCGATGTAGGCGACCCTGCCATGGGATATTGCGCATCCATGCGAAACAACGGCACGGATGCGCCTCCCGCGATGACTCTCTCCTCCCCGGTCCTACGGAACGTAGAGGCCGGCTTCAGCCGGGCAGTTCTTCATCTTGGCCGTGAGATCGGGATAGGAGGAGCGGTCGCCCGCCCACCCCTCCCACACCACCGTACGTACGGGTCCGTATACGGCGGTTCCGTGACTTGAGCCCAAGCCGGTTCGCACAGTTCGCGGCTGAGCGTGGCGGTTAGCCGCTTCCCGTAACCTGCAGCTCTGATATAATTTGGAGACCGACGTGACTCATGGGCAAACTGGAAATCATCGAGGGCCAGGTCAAAGAGCTTTCTCGGGCAGAGTTGGCGCAATTCCGCGAGTGGCTCGCCGCATTCGACGCTGAGGTTTGGGACCATCAGTTTGAAGCTGACGTCAACGCCGGGAAACTGGACGCTTTGGCAGAGAATGCGTTCCGGGACCACCTTGCGGGACGGTCAACGAAGCTGTGAACCATCACGCTTCTCCTGCCTTCTGGGCCTGTTACCAGGCTCTTCCGGCCTCGAGTGATGGATGTTGCCGCGGCTGAGACGGAAGCCGTTAGGTGACTTGGCGGATGCGGGCGCTTTGGTTTTCCGACTTGGGTAAGGTAGACTAAGCCTGTGATCTATGAGTGGGATGCGGAGAAGGCAAAGCGCAACCTGCGGAAGCACCGAATCTCCTTTGAGGATGCGGCAACAGTCTTCCTTGATCCACTGGCCTTTACGTTTCCTGACCCGGATCACTCCAGCGGGGAGGATCGGGAGATCACCATTGGCCGTTCCAGCAGGCATCAGGTCGTTTTCGTGTCGCATTGCCAGCGTGGGAACCGCGTCCGAATCATCAGCGCACGGAAGGCGACCCGAGGAGAGCACAAGCAATATGAAGAAGGCATCGGCAAAAGGATTTGATGACGATTTGCGGCCGGAGTATGACCTCTCGCAGCTTAAGGGCGGAGTCCGCGGCAAGTACTACCGGCAGGCCACTGCCGGGACCAACCTTGTCTTGATCGAGCGGGAGCTCGCGGAGGTCTTCCCCGACACGGAATCGGTGAACCGAGCCCTGCGTCTGTTGGTGAATACAGCCGAGGCGGCAGCAGGCCCAATGCGTCGTCGGCTCGCCGCCTCGAACACCCGCCTGAAGCCGACCGCTGGAAAACGCGGCCGCTTAGCCGCAAGAAGTTAGCTCCTAAACGATCGCCGCCAAGAACGGCCATTGCCGACAACTCGCGGCGAGGCTCGCTGTCGCCCGGCTCGCCGCTGGCGGTTTCGTCTTAGGCTGGCCAGGACCGGTTCAATCTGAACATGAGGTGGCCGCCAGATCGGGAGGAACAATCAAGCGGAATGGGACCGGTTTTTCGCTGGGATCCGGAGAAGGCTCGCTCAAATCTGCGGAAGCACGGTGTCAGCTTTGAGGAGGCGGCTTCGGTGTTCCGAGACATCCTCTCGGTTACCGTCAGCGACCCGCTCCATTCGACTGAGGAAAGTCGATTCGTGACCCTGGGACGGTCGGAACGAGGCCGAACCTTGGTCGTGGTACACACCGAGTTCGGGGATGCGATCCGCATCATCAGCGCGAGACTCGCAACCCGTCGTGAAAGGAAAGACTATGAAGAGGGTACGCTCCAGACGCGAACCCGAGGAGATGCTTCCGGAGTATGACTTTTCCGGCGGCGTTCGCGGAAAATACGCCAGTCGGTTTGCGAAGGGCACGATCATGGTGGTCCTTGACCCTGACGTTGCCGAAGTATTTCCCGATCCGAAATCGGTGAATAAAGCTCTTCGTGCGCTCGGGCACATCATTCGGGACCGCCATCCAAAGACCGGACAACGCCGGTCTGCACCGAAGCGCAGGAGCGCCTGACAAGACACCGCAGCCGACGGCCAAAACCGCGCCGCGCCAGTGGGCGGTGAAATTGCATGTGTTAGTGGGGCGCATACATGAAAGACAGTGTATACGCCACCCGCGGTCAAGGGTTATAGAATTCAGGTAGTGGGGTCTTTTAGCTTGATGCGGCATTCAGCCGGCATCCACTGGTCGCCGGCATCGTAAAAGTCGGCACAGCGGAGCTTGGAGACGGCGCCAGCGCGTGAAGAAGTGTTGTCCTTCACTTTATGCACTATAATTTCTGCAGGGTTCACAAGACGCTTCGCGGTACGCCTGCGATGGAAGCTGGAGTTGCCGATCACGTTTGGTCACTTGAGGAAATCAGTGATCTTGCAAAGTGAACGTTGATGATTCCCGATGGGCGAAAAAATAAAAGAGTCAATTCTGAGGCTTCTGATTTGGTTGATCTTGCTGCTTATTTTTGCGTTTTCGGTCCACGAAGGTTTATGGAGCTGGTTTCTGTGGGCAGGGAAAGCCCTGGGAGAAGCAGCATTTGTAATACTTGCTCTGGCGTTGATTGGAAACGTGCTTCGCTACCTACTGAACGTAATTTGGACCGTCGTGTACGTATCGAAAAAATTTAGGAGCATCAAAAGATGACAGAGCACCCGGAGGACGCGATGAAAAATACCTACTCACTTGACCTGCTTTTTCTGGAACCGCCAAGCCCGGAGCGGGAATCCGAATCTGGTCCGCCAATCTCTCACGTCGCCGTCAAACACTCGACATCGGGAGGGTACAAGGGTGTGGGCACCGACCTTCCGCTTATCTCGCATCGGTGCCTCAGCTTTGCCGAGTTTGGTGCCGAGATCGAAAGACTCCAAGCGGAGTTAGAGAGCATACGCGAGTCAGCGAGAAGACGTTATGAAAGCTACGACGGAAAGCGGAAGGCCTAAGTTACGTCAAGACGGGGATGACGATACCCGCAATTCTGCTTCCATCCATTTCTCAAACTGAGACACTACCCGTATGCGCCACCCGCGTTATAATGAGAAGTTATAGAGACCCCGATCTGGGGGCCGGTCGTAGGCAGCCCGCCACGGCGGGTCGGCCTAAGAAAGAGTTAGGCGGCACCAGTATTTGGGAATCTCAGCAATGAATCAAAACGGGCCGGACGACTACAGCGAGGACGAGTGGCGAGCCGCTGCTGGACATTTTCCATTAGCCGATCGGCCGATCGAAGACTTTCTTTTGCTCCATCGGCACTGGATGTGGGCGAACCAGCAGCGCGAAGCATTCGACCGGGAACTCAGCGCTGCGTCGGCGGAACTGTTCGAGCCTGGCCCGGCGGCGCTTGCCAGTCCCGGATTCGGTTTCATGTTCGTTTGGTACGGCATGCTCTGGGCAGTCATCGAGGGGCTCACGGATCCATGCGAACGCCGCTGCGTGGACATCCGCGGCAGGTTCAGGGCGGACATCGACAGCGTGTCATCGCTGCTCCACCGTTGCCGAAATGCGATTCTGCACGTGCCCAGAACCGGAGACCTCCTCGACGATCGGATTGTCGCCCTCGTTTCTGAGCCGGCATCGGCGTCAACCATTCGAAGAACTTCTCGGGGCCTGGGACGGATGTTTCTAGAGGAGTATAGACGGCGGAATCCTCAGGCACGCGGCGCTGGCTAACAAGGTGTTGCAACCGACGCGGGTGGCGCATACGTTCCGCACTATGGAATGTATGCGATTCCAAAGCGGTAGCCACCATCACCGCTCTCGTCACCGTGGGCTTTTCCTTCGATGACGAACCGACGGTCAATTCCAAAGACGAATTGACAGTGGCTACCTCCGGGACACACAACCTCAGTCGCCGTTCGGTGCCGACCTAAAGGTCGGCGCTACGTCGGTTTCTAGCTTCCCACCTTGCGCCACTCGATCACCAAGGGGTAGGGCTTGCCCTACCCTTCTTGGTTTGGCGCCAATATACACAGAGGGGACGGCAAGCCGTCCCCCTACTGCGAAGGCCTTGCGGATATAACAACCGTAAGGCCGTCCGTTAGCCCGGCGACATGGCGAAGAACTGCTTGACGTGCAGCTTCTTGGCGCGGCGCTTCGCTTGCCACAGATCGTAGGCAAGCTGCATCTGCAACCAGTGCTCGGGCGTGCTCCCAAACGCCTGGAACAGCCGCAGCGCCATTTCCGCTGTGATGCCGGAGCGGCCGTTGAGAATCGACGAGAGAGTCTTGCGCGTGACGCCCAAGCCCTTTGCCTGACTGTAAGGAAAATCGAAAGCGAATTGCGGCCGGGAGCGAATCAATAAAACTTGCCGCTGTAGTTGGTGTGCGGTTTCAACGCTCCGGACTTGTTGCAAGAGGGATCAGAGGTTGGATCGCAGCAAGGTGGAACGTTGTCGCCGAATCCGCAGGCCCAGCCGGAGAAATTGCTCAGAGTATAAATTCCAGCGAGGGGAAGCGCCAGCACGTTATAGGACCCGGGTGGAACGCCAGCAATCTGATAGTTGCCGCTGGTATCCGTCAGGCCGTCGGTGACGGCGTTGCCGGTGGCCGCGTCAATCACCACAACGTGGGCCGCAAAAACGCCCGCCCCGCTGAGGGTGACTTGACCGGAAAGCGTGCCGGTGAGCGTGGCGTAATTCGAGCCGGGATAGAGCGCGCCCATCCCGATGGCATCGTCCAAAGAAAGGCTGCGGATCGCCACCCCGCCCGTGTCCCCATACGCAAACATGATGGCGCTGGCCAGCCCGCTATGGTCCATCCCCAGCAAGTGGCCAATTTCATGAGTGGCAATGGCTTGAACATCGTAGGCACTGGCGCCCAGAGTGGCGGATGTGGTGAATTGATCTGCGGGGTTGAATTCAATGTCCGCATCGATGATGCAGGACGGAAGTGGACAAGTATGAGGTGTGTTCGGATTTGCGGAATTTGGACAGGTATAGGTGTTGGGCGGCGATCCCACAGGGCAGTTGGGGCCGGCAACCGTACAGCCAAAGGAAGTGGCGATTTGCGTGAAGGCAATCGTGCCGGTCGGAAAATCCGACTTGGTGGAATCCTCAAACCCAATCGTGTTCTGGCAATCTCCTGAATTCGGCCCGGTCAGCGAATTGTTGGGGAGTTGGGCTATGGTTAGATTCACCAAGGATTGTCCATTGAGTTGCGCCTGCTTCCAGGAATTGAACGCATTCTGAATTGCGGTCTGAACACTTTCACCGCCGCTGGCGTTGATGTTGGTTCCGGTCGCCGGATTCAGGCTCCAGCTCACGGTGTTATTGCAGGCCGTTCCGTTATCATCATTGCACCATTTCGCGGCCACCGGGCCATTCACGTCATCCTGTTCGTGATTGTAAGCAAACAGCAGCAGCGCCCATCCGAGTCCGGCCACGGCCGCAAGGAGGGCCAGCGATTTCAATGCCAGTTTCCAGGCCTGTACTCTGCTCATTCGGTCGCCTCGCGCCGCCGCCTACCTTACGACAGCCACAAACTTTTCGCCGCTCAAGTGTGCTCCCAATGACCTCTCCGGCGCTGTCCGGATCTTCACTGGAGTACCGCCAATTTCAACCGTACTCCAATGCACCACCCAATGGCCTGCGACTCGCTGGCCGTAACCTGTCAAAGTGCTTTGTGCCGGCACCACCAAATGGTCATTCGGAAAGAGGTCCGCAGTGGTCCGGGCCTGGAGAGCCATGCGCCCGACCCCGTCAAAGGAAGCCGACTCGATTTTCAGCGGAATGGCCGTTCCGGTTGGAATGACCACCGGAGCAGAAATTGCGCCCGCCACTTGTTGCTGGAATTGTCGCAGGGGAACGGTCTGGGGGCTTGACGGGACACTTGAAACCGGCCCGCGCGTACCGTGGAAATACTTTCCCGTAGGATTAATCACCCGCTCTTCTCCCGTGTTGGGATCCCGAAAGACGCGGTAGGCGCCTTGCATCATGCCGACCACCAGGTACTCGGATGGAGCAATCTGCGATGGTTCAAGGAATAACATGTAGCCAGCTCCGGGCAGAAAGCGCACCGAACCCGGGACATATTCGCGGATGCGGCCGACCGTGCCGCCGGTCTGGCGGACTACAACGGTCGAGGCCGGTTGTCCCTTCATGCTTTGATCCACGGCGATCGTCGTCAGGGTTTCAATCGAGGTGTGGTTCGCATTCCACCGGCTCACTTGATTCACCGCATGGCCTCGGAGGATCACCGCTGAGGCTTGGGTCAACTGCTGGACGCTCAATTGCACCAGCGAGGTTGCCGTGCCGGTTGCGGCAAACACGGTCAGTGCGATTGCAACCAGAGGTAGATGATGTCTTTTCATGAATTATGGTCACGGCGCCGTGATCACGATGCTTCCGACCGCAACGGACACTTCACCCGCCGTATTGATGACAACCAGATTGCGTGCGCCCAGCGTGGCCGAGGCGTTCGCGTTGATATTGAAGTTCACGGCAGGAGTTCCACCGGTGGTCGATGTGAAATCTGAGACTACCGGCTCCGTGACCGTTACATCATTATTGGCCCCAGTGACCTCGAAAAATGTCCCCGCGGCGACGCCGTTCCCGACCACAAACAGATTTGCATGCGTCCCTTGCGCCACGTCCACCGCCGTGGCGCCTGCCGAATTATTCAAGCCCACGGCCGTCAAAATCAGAGTCGGAGGGGTAAACGGGGGAACGCTGATGTTAACCGTTGTGGTTGCCCCCGGACCCGCGGTCACGTTCACGGCCTGTGGCGAGATACTGGGTACGACGTAGAAATTCGAGCTGCCGCTGGTTGAACCGTTGGTCTGAACGGCTACGGGAGCTGTTCCGGGCTTGGAGAGAGCCACGCTGGGAATCTGCGCCGTCAACTGCACCGAATTCACAAGCGTCGTCGGCTCCGTGGTTCCGTTAAACACCACCCGGCTGCCCGACGCGAATCCGCTGCCATTCACCGTCAGCGAAAACGCGACCGCGTTTTCCATCGCTACAACAGGACTCAGGGAGGAAATCGAGGTGGTTCCACCTCCACCCCCCCCGCCGCCCCCGGTACCACCGCTGCTTGAAGAGCTGCTGCCGCAAGCGGCCATCAGGGTGGCAAGGGCCAAGCCGGCAATCAGCAATAGCTGCTGCGAAAAGTGGACTTTCCTGATGGGGCTGGCTCGATTCATGCAAAGACCCTCGCGAACTTGGAAACCGCCAAAATCGCGGCGAAGTTCGCCGGACTACCAACCTCGGGATGCGTGGTTCAATACTACCATCCGGTATAAGTAACACCGCTCTTGGCTGCCGGTTGCGGTCAAAAGCACTATTGCGAACTGGAGGGGCTCAGGCCTCCCCCAGTGGGCGAACCGAGGCCCGTCCCCGGGCCTCCTTGGCCGGGCGTTGTGGGTTGCCCGGGATTCTGGATTGTGGGAGGCGCGACCGTTCCGGGAATTCCCGTAACGATATAGGTGGTCCCGAGAAATTCCCAATCACTATACTGGTTCTTTTTGTTATAGGTCATGATCGACATGTGATCGCTGCAACTGGCCACGCCCACGATGAAGGTCCCCAAAATGGGGCTTGATTCTGCCGTGGTTGGAGATGTATTGAGAACTTGCGAATTCTGGCAATCGGGCGAAGGCTTCTGGGCGTTCGGCTGGCCGTTGGTTGGGGTTGTGGTGCTCGATGGCCCCGGGGTGGCCGAACTCCCAAATCCTGGTGAAGAACTGGATGCTCCAAAGCCTCCCGTGGCGGTTGGCGTACTTGGCGAAGCCGGGCTGCCCAAAGGATTGACGGGATTTTGTGGTGTCAGAATTTGAGTTCGGGAATCAATCGGGATGCCGGCAGCAGTGGCGTGGATAAACCTCCATTTGCCGCTGGGAGTCATGGGGTCGCGATAGGCCTGGCGCAGGAATCGCATGCTGTTGGTGCTCAACAGTTCCTTTACGGAGACGGGATAGCGGCCCAACTGGTTGTGGAACAGATAGACGGCGCGGGCGTACTGGTTGCCGCGAAATATCAGTTCCTGCTCTTTCTCCCGCTGCGCTTCCTGATAAACGCCGGGCAGTACTGCCGCCAAAGAAATCAGCAGCACCGTCGCCATAATCATCATGGCGATCAACGCATAACCTTTTTCCGGGTGGTAACGCCGGCAGGCACTCTCCAGAGGATTACTGCGGGAAAAGGAGCTGGCTTTTCTGGTTAAAAGCTTCATCCTGGACCTCAACCAGATTGGGAGTGATCTTCAGAATCTTATAATGGCGGTCTAATTCGTCACCTTCGTGAATCACGAAGATGTCCTTGTCATCTGTGAGGTAGGCTTGGAACTGGCCGTGGACATTTTCACTGTAACCGAGCGCCTTGTAAGGAATGGGTGGAGCGGTGGGCGGCGGTCCAGCGGGCTGGCCACCCGCAGCCAGGGCCTTCTGCGCCATCGCCTGGCGCACCTGCTCGGCGGTCGGGGCAAATTGAAAGGGGTCGCGGTCCAGGGCCTCCAGCGGCTGGCCTTCTTCCTGCTTCAGCAACTCCGTGCGCAATACCGGAGCTACTGGAAACTCCGACTGCATTTTGCGGCCGGCCTTGGCGCCGGAGAGGACAAGATGCCGCTCGACGGCACGGGGCGAAACCGCCGGAGTCTCGCTCTTGGCGCTGACCGAGACTGAATTCACCACCAAGCGGGCCAGCAGCACCACGCAAACCAACCCCAGCCCAACGCTTGCCCAAGTTTGGCGCGAACTCATCTTACCTCATGGCAATAAATAAAGATCCGCTATCAAATGTAAGCCTAACACGCCTTGGTCACCCTCTTCAAACCG
The DNA here is from genome assembly GCA_035531475.1 of Terriglobia bacterium. Classification (GTDB taxonomy): domain Bacteria; phylum Acidobacteriota; class Terriglobia; order UBA7540; family UBA7540; genus CALCEB01. Next base: position 122,242 of record DATKST010000052.1, on the reverse strand, counting down.
GAATTCCCGGATCACCACGAAGTCCTGGCTGGTTTCCAGCGCGTGGGTAAAGGCCATCAGCTTTGGAAAATCACCTTCAATGGCGACGTTAATCTCCAAGTCATCCAAAGGGGCGGTGGGCTTCTCCTGAAGCCGGTAGGAGAGCGAATCCAGTTGAACCCCGGCCTGTTGTGAAAGATCCTGCACCAGTCTTGCCGCTTTGGAGAAACCCTGGCGGCGCGACGGAATGCGCTTCTGAAGGAACGCATCAATCTGCTGATTTGCCACCGGTAGGGCGGACGCTCTCTTCTCCAGCTTGGCGGCGCGGATCTTCGCCTGGAGCCACGCCTGACGGGTGGCCGTGAAGCGGTCCTGCGTATCCTTCACCCACACCTCAAGCGGGCGGTCAACCACAAAGTAGGCGGCCGCATCCAGAAGGATCAGGACCAGCAAGGCCTTCAGCAGTTTTTGCGCCAGCACCCGGCGGCGGCTTTGGGGCATGATGATTCATCCGGCCGGAAGCTACGGCAACCGGCTTCCCACATAGGAGACCGTACACTTCAGGGCGATCAACGACCCTTGCGGCCCCGGCTTCTTAAAGGCCTGCCCGGTCACAATGATGTCCGAAAAATCCGGCGATTGTTCCAGGTTATCAAGAAAGGTATCCACCGCCTCCACCGTCTTCCCTTCCACGCTCACCCGCACCTGCGGGGAGGTCTTGGTGGGAACGGCGGCCAGCCCGGCCAAGCGGGTTTCGCCAGGCAGGAGCCGGCTCACCTTCATCGTCACTTCCGACAACGAAACCTGCTTCTGGTCAATCAAAGAGTTCAGAAAGTCCGCCTTGCGTTCCAACTCGCGGGTCGAGGGGTTCACCAGCAGGTGCTGAGCGCGGTTCGCCCGGTCCTGCAAGATGGATATCTGTCCCTGGTATTCGAGCACCGATTTCTCAACACGCCGCACCTGAAGGAAATCCCGTGCCGCGATATACACCCCGCGCATCAGGAAGAGACCCGCCAGCACCAGCGCCGGCGCCGCCCAAACCAAGATGTACCGCTCAAAAACGTTTTCGGTTTTGCCGAGATTGAGGTTGATTTTCAAGGCGTCTTCCAATTCAGCGCGGTCACGGTTCCGAGATGATTCCGGCATTTTGAAGAAGCCCGGCGATGGGTGCGCCGTAGTCCCGGAACGCCTCCAGCTCGCTTTGCGGTAAGGCCATTCCGTAGGCTTCGATCCCGGGCAGGGTCCGGACGCTCCGTCCCAGCGCCGACTCCAACTGCGATGCCAGATCCTTGCAGGCTTGGGGACGGGCTGCAAGCCAAACCGCGTCGATTTCCAGGGCGAAGCGGTCCCTCATGCTGGCAAAGGCCCGCGCCGCCTCGGGGACCAATTCACCGCACACGTCTCCAGCAGTCTGCGCATTGAATCGCCGCGTCCGCCAGAAGCGCAGGCGTTTGCCGCAAATCACGGCGCTTGTCACCCAGTCACCACACAGATGAATCAGAAGTTGCGGGTCGCCCCCATTCTCGGGCGTCAGCGGCAGCAAGGCTATCGTGGAGGGAAGCACTAGAACGGCTGAGGCTTCCACCGCTCCCAATTCGGCCTCGTACCCGGCCAGCACTTCGGCCTTGGCAGCCAGCACCAGAATCTCGACTTCGTTTTCGCCCCTCCAGTTCTCCTGATAGGAAAGCCTCGCCTCATCGGTGGCAAAGGGCAGATTGTCCTTGATCCGCCAGCAGAGCAGAGCTTCAAATTCCTGAGCCTTGGATGGAATCGCCTCAAAGGAAACCAGGCTGACGCGCACGGCAGCGTCCGGCACCAGCAGGGCGAAACGGCTGTCTCCCAGCCCAATCACTTCCGTCACCCGACGCAACGCGCCGCGCAACTCCTCCGCGCCCGCCACATTGGCGCGGCCGATGGAGGGTTCAACCGCATCAGGGTCAAATCTCGCAAGGCTCACTCGCCGCAGTCCCCGTTGGCCCCGGCCTTTGCGCTCCAGCCGGGCCCCTGCTACAAAACCCGGCTGCACCTCAAGCACGGCGGGGGGCAGCGTGAACGGCACGCCTCCCTTGCGGGAAACGGGCATCAGCCTTTCAACAATCTGATCGAGATCCATGGACTGGGCCTTTGAGGTTGGGGAAGCGCACCGCCTGCCCCTTACTCCACAAACGTCACCTTGTTAATCTCGCGCAGTGTGCTCACGCCGTCGCGCACTTTTTCCAGGGCCGATTCGCGCAAGGTCACCATCCCTTCGCGCCGTGCCGCCCGGCGCAGCTCCGCCGTGGACTTTTTTTCCAGGATTAACTCGCGGATGGTGTCGCTGAGCGCCAGCAACTCTCCAATCGCCGTGCGTCCCCGGAAGCCGGTTCCATTGCAGGATGGGCACCCGGCGCCTTCATACATGGGAACGTCGTTCCATTCGGCCGGGTTCAAGCCGGATTCCTCAAGCAACTCGCGGGGCGCTTTGACCTGACGCTTACAGTTCTCGCAAATAACGCGCATCAGCCGCTGCGCCATGATGCAATTGAGCGAAGAAACAAAATGGTACGGCTCAACTCCCATGTTCAGGAACCGGCTCAAAACGTCCAGGACGTTATTGGCATGGACCGTAGTGAACACCAGGTGTCCGGTGAGGGCGGATTGGATGGCAATCTGCGCCGTTTCGTTATCGCGAATCTCCCCCACCATGATCTTGTCCGGGTCGTGGCGCAGGATGGACCTCAAGCCGCGGGCAAAGGTGAGTCCCTTCTTCTCATTCACCGGAATCTGGGTGATGCCGCGAATCTGGTATTCCACCGGGTCTTCGATGGTGATGATCTTGTCCTCTTCGCTTTTGATCTCGGAAATCGCCGCGTAGAGGGTTGTGGTTTTGCCGCTTCCCGTCGGCCCGGTCACCAGCACCATGCCGTAAGGTTCGCGGATGTAGCGCCGCAGCCGCTTCATCTCCCGCTCCGGCAGCCCCAGCACGTCCAGGCGAAGCTGGCGGAACTTCTCACTCAACGACTCCTTGTCCAGGATTCTGAGCACCGCGTCCTCGCCGTTGATCGATGGCATGATGGAGACGCGGAAATCGATGGGCCGCCCGCGATAATGAACCCGGAACCGGCCATCCTGCGGCACGCGCCGCTCGGCGATGTCCAGCTCCGCCATGACCTTGATGCGGGAGATTAAATTGGTCTGAAATTCCGGCGAGATGGGGGGCATGGCTTGTTGCAGCACGCCATCCACGCGGTTCTTGACGATCACCGCGTTATCCTGGCTCTCAATGTGAATATCACTGGCGCGGTGTTCCAACCCGGCGAAAATGATGGAATCCACCAGGCGGATCATGGGATTTGATTCCCGGCCCTCCACCAGGTGTTCCAGAGCCAGGGCATCGGTGCTGGCGTCGGTCTGTCCCTGCACTTCCAGCTTAAAATCTTCGGTCGCTTCCTCCAGAACGCGCTTCGAGGGTTCCGTCGCTTTCAACAGGTCCCGCAACTGCCCGGGCGCCACCACTTTGATAATCAGGCGGCGGTCGAGCTTCGCCTCCAACTCGTCGAGTTGTTCGAGCCGCGTCGGGTCGGCGATCGCCACCGTCAAGGAGTGGTCGTGCGACTCCAGCGGCAGGAACTCATAGTGCATCATCAGGTCGAGCGGAACCGTCTGCAGCAATTCCGGGTTGATCCGGAAGCTGTGCAAGTCCACGAAGTCAAAGTGATAGCGTTCGGCAAGTTCCCTGGCCTGCTGCGCCTCGGGAAGCGTTTCTACCATTGGTTCTGCCAAGCGATTTCTCCTCAAAAAGCCTTCAGCAATCAGGTCCTAAGTGCAGCATTTCGTATGTTCGCTGACGTATTTTGCCCCCCTCACCCGTCCCGGTACGCGGGCCACCCTCTCCCCCGTGGGGAGAGGGGCTGGGGGTGAGGGGTACCAACGGCAGTCCTCAGCGCCACGCTTACGAATCAATCATGCTGATGGCTGACCCCTAATCGCTTCTTTCATCCGATCTGCGATCCCATCGAAAACAGGGGCAGGTAGAACGCAATTAGAATAAATGCCACGACCACGGCAATGGCCGCGATCATCAGCGGATCCACCAACGCCACCAGGGCCGAGAGGTCAATATTCACGTCCTCTTCGTAATATTCCGCCAGGCTATCGAGCATTTGCGGCAGCGCCCCGGTACTTTCGCCGACCTCAATCATGTCCAGCGCCGTGGGAGGGAAAAAACCGCAGGCGCGGAGGCTGGCGTGAAGGGAGCGGCCGCCCAGCACCTCTCTCTGCGCTCCGGTAACCGCTTCCACCAACAGCGGGCTGGTCACGGAGTTTCGTGTGGTTTCAAGCGCGGCAACCACCGGCAATCCGCCTTGAATCAGGGTGGCCATGGTCCGCGCGAACTCCGCTGCCGAAAACTTCAAAAGCAGCGGGCCGACAATGGGGAAGCCGAATTTGAAGCGGTCCCAAGCCAGCCGCACGCGGGCCGACCGCCAGGCGACTCGCCAGAGCACGATCAAGCCGGCAATGCCCGCCAAAATCTCGACCGCATAATGCCGGATGCCCATCGAAAAAGCGATCGTCTCTTCGGTAATCGTAGGAAGGGTCCAGCCCAGGTCATTGTAAAGCAGGGCAAACCTGGGAACGATGAAGCCCACCACGAAGGAAATCAGGATTCCCAGGAAAACCACCAGGAACGCAGGGTAGATCATGGCGGAGATGAATCGCTTGCGAAAGCTGCGGCTCAGCTTCTGGTAAGTCACATACTGGCCGAGCACCTTGTCCAGGCTGCCGCTGCGCTCGCCCGCGCGCAAGGTGGCCGCATAGATCTTGGGAAAGCGCCCGGTGGCTTCAAAGGCCTCGGAGAGCAAGTTTCCGGACTTCACATTGTCCCGGACCGTTTCCAGGGCTTCGCGCAGGGCCTCACTGCGGGCTTGCTTGGCCAGCAAATCCAAGGCTCTCTGCAATGGCAGCCCGGATTTCGAAAGGGTCAGAAACTGCTGATTGAAAATCAGGAAATCGTCGGGTCTGATCTTCTTTTGCTTGAAGAAAGCCAGGCGCGCGCCCAGAATATCCTTCGGACGGATGGAAAAGATGTAGTAGCCCTCGGCGGTCAGGCGCTTGCGCAGCTCCGGTTCCGAGGCGGCTTGCTCGGTCTGGCTGAGCACCCGGCCAGAGGGGGTGGCGATTTTGCAAACATAATCCATGTCCCACTCAACCTGATCCGTCGTACATTTTCGCTGCTGTAGCGGCGGTCTCTGACCGCCGAATTTCATTTATCAACAGCTTCCGGCGGTCAGAGACCGCCGCTACAGCAAACTGACCCACTGCGTGTTCCTTCAAGGCTTGAGGCGCCCTCAGCTTTCAGCCTTCACCTTGCTTCGGTTTGTTTTTCTTCCTGAGGGCTGACCGCTGACTGCCACCGGGTTCCGCTTTTCGCAATTACGGTGACGTATCCTTGCAGTGTTCTTCAACAACCTCTCACCCCCAGTCCCTTTCCCCGCAAGCGGGGAGAGGGTGGCGCGCAGCGCCGGGTGAGGGGTGCGAGAAGACGTGAGCGAACTTACGAAGCGCTGCACTAAGAGAGGAAATTTACCAAGTGTTGTAGGCCGTGCCATCGAGGGCCGTTCCTTCCGATCCGCTGTGCACGTCCACGACGCCATTCGTCGTCGTATTCGAGCCGGTGGGCACATCTTCCGTATCCGTCTTCCAGCTATCGTTCGAACCGGTCACCGGATCGACGGGAATGCCCCCACGAAGGTATCCGGCATCCACCAAGTCCTGCAAAGAAGTCGCCGGCTGCTGCTTATCCACCGTGTATTCGTCAATGACCTTCCTCATGGTATAGAGATCATCGCGCAGAACGGCTTCCTTGGCGCGCTGAATGGCCATGCGGTAGGAAGGCAGGGCAATGGAGGCGAGGATGAGGATGATGGTCATCACCATCGTCAATTCCAGAAGCGTGAAGCCCGCCTCCCGAAACCGTTGCGTGTTTTTCCTGGCCCTTAACACACTTTGAGTCCTTCCATCCCCTGTAGGGGCGGGCCTTGTGCCCGCCCGCGGGCGACCACAAGGGCCGCCCCTACGTTATCTGAACAGTATTGCCATCAGCTCGGCGGTCACTGACCGCCACACCCGATCACCAACTGGAATACGGCGTGCCATCGAGCGAAGTCGCCATACTCAACGAATACACGTCAAACAGGTTTTGGCCGCCCCAGCTCGTCGAGTCCGGGTCGTCCTGCATGGACCTCATGCCCCACTGGGCTTGCCCGGTCATGGGGTCCACGGGAATCCTGCGCAGGAACCGGTATTTCCCGTTGGAAGTTCCGCTCAGGGTTACGCCCTTGACCAATGTATCGAGGTCGGGTGGGTATCCGAACGTGTCGATCTTGACTTGGATCAGACCGTGGTCGGAAAAGTCTTTATACCGGTCGATGGCGCTACGCATCTCGCGCAGGTTTTCGCGCAGTTCCTGTTCGCGCAGGCGCTGGGCATGGATGCGCTCGAGCGGCAGGGCGGCGCTGGCCAGGATCATCATGATGGCCATGGCCGCGATCAGCTCCACCAGGGTAAAGGCTTCCTCGCGCCACAACCTGATACCGCATTTTTGCCGCACGGCCATTATTGTTGTCTTCCTGGATTCCGGTAGGGCAGCATCGGCCGCGCCGCGCCCGGGACACTCGATCCACTCAGGCTGGCGGTAGCCTCCGAGGGGCTTTCCGGCAGCCGCACCACGCGCGGCGTCATCATGATCATGACTTCCGTTTCCTGAGTTTCGGTGCTGTTATCCGAGACAAAATATTTCAGGATAGGAATATCCGCCAGGCCCGGCAACCCGGATGTGATCCGAATGGTTTGCGTCTGGATTAATCCGCCCAGCAGACTGGCTTCACCTTCTTTTAACCGGATATCGTGCTCGATACTGCGCTGCGTGAAGGTGGGTTCTTCGATTCCCCCGATATTCACGGAACTGCCTTCAGCAGAAATGTCAATCTTGGCATGAAGGCTGATCTCCCCATTGGTCGAGACGTGTGGCGTGATGTCCAGGTCCACGCCCACATCCTGATACTGGAACTGAGTGTTGGCGAGCAAGCCGAATCCTCCGGTCTGCGAAGCCACACCGGTAGGCACCCCAAAACTCCCGGTGGCGATAGGCACCTTCTCTCCAATCTTAACCTTGGCCGTCATCCCGTCCGTCACCCGCACTTGTGGGTTTTGCAAGATGTGGGTCCTGTTATCGCTCAGGACGGCGTTGGCCTGGATGCCGGGCAAGACAATGCTGAAGTCTTTGGTGGTCAGTTTGCCAAGCTGGTTTAAGGCCAGGGTAGGAATAGTGCCGGCGGCAAGGCCCGGCGGATTGTAGCCCAATGCCCCCAGGACATTACCATTGCCGAGGCCGCTCAAGGGAACCGGGTAAAGTCCGAGGTCATTCAGCCGGTCTCGATCCGCTTCAAAAACCGTAATATCAACCAAAACCTCCGCCTTGCCCAGGTCCAAACTGCGAATGAGTTGGGTGGCCGCGGCCACCTTGGCAGGCGTATCGCGGATAATGATGGAGTTGGATTCCGGATTGTCAAAAACCTGTTGCACGCCCACGACTTGCTTGAGGGCGGAAAGAATCGCCGTGCGGTCGGCTGGGGTGAGGGGATTCGAAAGGTAAACCGTCTTCAGCACTTGGTTCTCAAGCATCCGCCGGTTGTTGGGCGTATCCGGAATAATCAGAATGGTATTCGGAGTAACGGGTTTCCAGAAGACGTTGGCTTCATCGGCTGCCACCTCAATGGCGTCTGCAATCTTGATATTGGTCAAGTCCAGCGAGATGGGCCGGGGCTGAAAATCGTGGTAGAAAACAACATTCAAATTCGCAAGTTTCCCCAAGGTTTCAAATACCTTGCGGCTATCTGCGGAAATGTGAAGGTGGGCGATGGGCTCAGCCGAAAGCTCGTTCAGCTCCACGCCGCCCGTGGTCACGGTCGTAGCGCGGGTCTTCATTGAATTCTTCAGAGCTTTTTGCCGGGCTTTGGCTTCAATCGCTTGCTTGGCGACAAGCCGAGCCAATTCCTGTCCGGCGGATTCATCCGTAGGGTCGATGCTGATCGCTTTTTGGAATTCGGCCGCCGCATCGTTCTCGCGGTATTGCAGCAGGTCACGCTTGCCACGCTCGTAGTGGAAATGGGAAGCGCGGGCCCTGGCATCCTTTTCGTGGATTTCAAAGAGGGGGTTGTCTGGTTGGGTTTGCAAGGCCTTGTCAAAATCGACAACAGCCGTGTCATAATCCTTCTGCAACTCGGCTTTGCGGCCTTGCCGGTAGGCAGAGCTGGCGGGGGTACAGGCGCAGCAAAACATCAGACTCGCTCCGGCCATTCCCAACCCGATCGTGCGGCTCCAGCCCATGCGCCTGAACGTACACTCCCAAACTTTCAAGTTCACCTCATTATGGCCTAACTACTGAGCAGAGACAAGCAGCGCCGGTAACCGCAGGGGCGGGTCTTGTACCCGCCCGCCTTGCGCCTGGCCGCTGCTCACCTGCCCAGGACCGGCGCGACGGCCACCTCAACCGCGCATGGACCCATAGACGGGAAATGAAGACGCGGGGTTGCCCAGGAGTCCGGCGCCTACTTTCTGACGGAAGGCTTGATGGCGAAAAGAGACTGTCCGTACTCCACCGGTTGTCCGCTCTCCATATAGAGTCTTACGACCTCACCGGCGACTTCGGATTCAATCTCGTTCATCAGTTTCATAGCTTCTATGATGCAAAGAATCTGTCCAACTTGAACGGCATCGCCGGGGTTGACGAAAGGCGGGGCATCGGGAGAAGGGGAGCCATAAAAGGTGCCAACAATGGGTGATTTGATAATGTGAAGCCCGTCCGGAGTCTCGCTGGTTGGTTCCGGCCGGCCCACCACCTGCTGAGCCGGGGACGGAGCCGGGGGAAAGAATGGACCTGGGGACTGGCTGGCCCTTGGCGGTGGGACGGCAACGACGGACGTTTCCGCCGTCTGTCCCCGGCGCACACGGATCCTGGAGCCATTCCGCTCCATCTCAAATTCGCTGATGTCAAGCTCGATGAGGAGCCCCAATAACTCCCGGATTTCCTCAATGCTCCAGGAGTCCTCAGCGTCCTCATGGCGAACGTTTTTTCGAGGCATTTTAGTAATTGCAAACCTCTCGGCTGGATTATTCGTAAGTTCCCTTGTAGGACGGGAAGGGTATGGTTTTGACTGTGCCCTTCCCGTCCTCGAACAAGACTTCGTGAATAATCCAGGCCAGGCTCAATTCTGTTCACTTAAGGTTCGTTCGAGAATAACGGGACACGGTTGTGCCAGTGCCCCTCACCCGCCGCTTCGCGGCACCCTCTCCCCGCTTGCGGGGAGAGGGCCGGGGTGAGGGGGAACGCGACCACCCTGCCATCAAGATCATGAGGTTCACCATAACTGCACGGTGTTGAGGCTGGGCTAGGCCGGGCGCGGTATCGGGATCGCCCTTACAACACAACCAGGACCAAACTGTTCCCTGCCGTGACCGTGCTGCACAACCCGCCGCCAGCCGGATTAATCCAATATCCAATGGTCCTTGGATGCCAGCGTCAGTACCTCGGGATCATCCTTCCCGACGACTATTGTATCCTCAATCCGGATACCGCCAAAACCCTCCAGGTAAATTCCGGGTTCCACCGTCACCACTTGAGATGGGCGCAGCCTGCTTTTTTCGGACCGCGCGATTCGAGGCTGCTCGTGAATCTCAAGTCCCACCCCGTGGCCGGTACTGTGCGTGAAATGCCGCGCCAGCTCATAGGACTGAAGCACGCGCCGGGCCGTGGCGTCCACGGCTTTCGCGGTCGCGCCATCCGTGGCGGCGGCGGTGGCCTGCTGCTGTGATTCCAGAACGGCCCGGTAGAGCCTCCTCACCCGGCGCGGGGGAAGGCCCAGGAAAACCGTCCGGGTCATATCAGAAGCATAGCCGCCGAGTATAGCACCCAGATCGAAGATCACCAACTCGCCGGACTGGAGCTCTTTTTCAGAAGCGCGGCCGTGAGGCAATGCGGCTCGCTGCCCCGAAGCCACAATCGTCTCAAAAGCCGGGCCTTCCGCCCCCTTCTTCTTCATGCGGTGCTCAATCTCCGCCGCCAAGTCCAATTCCCGCACTCCCGGCTTCACCCGTCTCAAAGTCTCTTCAAACGCCGCCGCCGTCACGCCGCAAGCGCGGCGAATCTGCTCAATCTCACCGGCATCCTTGATCGCGCGGAGCTCCTCCACCATCCCGCCTGCCGCAACCCACCGGAGGCTGGGCCGTCCCTCCTTGCGCAGGAATTCGAAATCCGAAACGGCCAGATGGTGGTCCTCAAAACCCGCTCGTGGCAGCCCGCTGCGGGAGGCCATTTTGGCTACCGTTGCCAGAATGCCGTCTCGGGTGATGGCCACTTCCATTCCCACGGCTTGATCGTGCGCTTGAAGGGTATAGCGGGGGTCCACCAGGAGCACCTGATGGTCCCGCCCCAGCATCACCGCGCCGGCACTGCCCCGAAAACCGGTGAGATAGTAAATGTTTACAGGCTTGGTTACCACCAGAAACGGAATGCGGTGAGCGTCGAGCAAATTACGCAAGGCCGCCCGTCGCGCTCCATAGGGATGAAGGATGGAAGTGGTCTGCATGGTTCGAGAGAAGGACCGGAACCTGTCCTATCTTCACTCGAACATGTTAGCTGAAGCGCTCTGTTCCGTCAGCTATTATCCGGCAGGATTTTAGGCGAGACAAAGAACAGAAGCTCCTGATCCTGGGTGTTGACGCTACTCGACTTGAACAGGTTGCCGATGATCGGAATGCTTCCCAGCAGGGGAACGTAAGTGGCGGAGCGATTGCGGTTGGTGACGGTGATGCCGCCGAATACCACCGTGCCGCCGTCCGGAACCAGCACCTGCGTTGTGGCCTGCTGAGTGTTGATGGATGGTCCGGCAAAGGAAAGAAGAGCGCCCACCGAAGCGTTGTTCACGACGATATTCAGGAAGATATGGCCCCCTTCCGTCACTTGCGGGATGACGCCCAACTGCAGGGTTGCGTTCACGTATTGCACGCTAATGGTGTTATTGATGTTGGTCTGGATGGGAATTTGAACGCCCTGTTGCACTGAACCGGCAACGTTGTTTTGGGTCACGATGGTGGGCCGGGAGATAATCTTCGCCTGGTCGCGCGTTTCCGCGGCGGAGAGCGCCGCGTTGATGGCATAGCGCGCCGTAGCATCGGTAATGGCGAAGGCGCCAAACCCCGTGTTCCCGACGGAAAGCGGCTGAGTGGCGAGGGCCAGGGCTGGAAAAGGCGGTTGCGGCGGTGCCACGGAAAGGAGGTTGGTCCCAGTTGCCGCCGAAGTTCCGAAGGACTTGTTATTAACCGCAGCGGCGAGGACACTCGAAAGCTGGCGCGTGAAGTCGGCATTCGCCTGGACAATCCGGGCTTCGATGGAAATCTGCTTCGGTTTCCGGTCCAGCTTGTCTATCATCGCCTCGATAACTGGAATTTGGCCCGGCACATCCGTGATGATGACCGCGTTATCGCGCGGGTCCGCCACTACCAATCCCCGTCTGGTAAGCACAGAGTCTTTTTCTGAATTGAGGATGGTCACCACGCCGGGGATGGAGGGCGGCGGGCTTAGCCCTTGGATCTGGCTCGTAGTCTTGACGTCAATCGCCTGTGCAAAGTGTAAAGCACGGAAGATGGTCACTAGCGGTGCGGCCTTTTCCTGCGCATCCTTGAGTTTGGTGGCGCTCTCTTCCTCCGCCGTCAAGGTACCAATCCGGGCAATCCGCAAGACGTTTCCTTCCAACTGTTTGCCCAGCCCGTTATTCTTCAGGACGATTTCCAGTGCTTCATCCCATGGTACGTCGTCCAGCACCAGCGTCACCGTACCGCTCACGTTGGGATCAAGGATGACGTTCAGCCCGCTGATCTCGTGAATAAGCCGGAAAAAGTCCTTCAAATCAACATCTTTCAGATTCAGTGAGATGAGCTCGCCCGTGTACTGAGTAGACGTCCCGGGCTTGGCGGTCCCCGTAGGATGCACCACAAGAGGAGGAGCCTGCGAACCCGATCCAGCCACCGCCTGGGCTGCTTTCATCGCTGCCAGAGCAGTGGGGAGAATTGAAGGCGGGTCATTGTAAGGCGCAGAATCCACGTTCTGCCAATCTGATCGCACCGGCAAAGTGTCAGCGAAATCCAAAGGCGCTTGGGCAAGCCGAGGTTGGCTGGCTTCCACCCGGGTGTGGCGGGCAGTGATCGGCATGGCCTTCGGCGCGGTCTTTTCAGCAAGCCTAATTCGCTTGTTATTAGGCACTTGGACCGTTTGCGATCCGCCATCCAAAGTCACCTTCACGGGCCGCTTCAAAACCGCCAGGGTTTGCTTCTCATAATCACTCTTCGCTTTGGCGAGTGCAGTATCCACCGCAGCCAGCCGGGGGGTTTTTGGAGATTGCACGGCCTTCAGCTCTTTCTGCACTCCAGTGGATCGCAAATGGATGTTCACTGCGGATTGCCCTGTAGGCTCAACCACAACCCGAGCCGCTTTAGTGTCGCGGCTGCGGTGTTCAGCGGCTCGAGTTTCCTTGAATAATGCTTCATCCGGCTTGTGAGCCGGCCGTTTGGTGGAGACGGGGGCGTTTGCAATATCTGCCACCAGCCGGGGTGGATGAGTTGGTCGAAGTGTTTTAGATTCAACGCAGTTTGAAGTGTTGAAGCTTACCAGTGTCCGCTGTTTCTCTATGCGGTGGATTGAAACCCCGGAACGCATCGCGCGGCTGCCGGCATTCGTCCCATACGATTGAAAAAGCCCGGTTGGAAGGAGCAGCGCGAGCACACTGGCTGCTGACGGAGTGACCAGCGGCAGACCGTCCAGATTGATATCCAAGGGCTTCATCACCAAGCCAAGGCCGGGACCTTCATTTTGGACGGAGAATCGGACCGGAGACCGCGTTTCAATCTGGACTTCGATTGCGGGACTACCATCCTCTGATTTTACAGTGGTTATCCGGTACGCTTGGAATAACCCCAGGGGTTGCTCCTGGACCGTCCGAAGCAGGTTTCCAGCTTTAGCTCCATCTAATCCCAGTATCAGAATGTGTGTCCCGGAGCGTGAGATTTGATATCCACACGGGCCTGCAATACTCAGAGAAACCCTGCAATCGTTTCCCACTGATGCCACATGCACCGCTTCCAGGGTCGCCCAACGTCCCGGCCCCCGTTCATGGACCGCCACACACGTCAGGGCCACCAGCGCAGCGGCCGCAACCCCAGAGAGGATATTGATTCGTGTTTTCATTTTTTTCCCCCAGGGCCCGGGCTGAGCCGCTTTTCCACGGTCCTCCATTCGGCCTTGTCGTCATCAGAGTAAAACCGTTGCCGGAAGAAGATGGCTCCCGGAGTGATCATGGTCACCGTGCCATCAAAAACCTGTTCATTGACCCGCAAGAAATAGGCGCGGTTGGTTTTATTGGTCACCACCGCAATCATGGCGTTATCGGGCTTCTTATCCACCACACCTTCCAGGATCAACTGGTCAATCACCAAGCCTCTATCTCCGGGTGGCAACACCGCCGGCAGGTGTGACCGCTTCGTCTTCAGGGATGACGCCGTAGGGGGCGGTTCGGGAGCCTTGAACGGGTCGCGAAGCTTTGAGGCACTGCCCGTGCCCGTCGGGGGTTCGCCCGGCGCCGGCTTGCGTGTGCTTCCGTTCGCTCCGGGAGCCGGCTTGGCACTGCCCGTGATCCCCACTGGGTATCGCCCCAAAGGGCGGGCATGGCCCGTTATGTTCCCGCTTAAAACCGGCTTTCCCCTGCGATAATGAGCAGCCCGGGCCGGATTCCCCCAAAGTGCCGCACCCGCCGCCAGGGCCAAGCCTATTAACCAAACTGCGGTTTTACGATTGTTGAAAGGTTCGCACATTTCAACCCTCAAAAGCCTCACCAGTTTCGTGAACCTCGCCATCCCATCCGCCCGATCATTTTCGCTTCTTGGCAGGGGGAGGCGCCAAGGGTCCGCTGCTGTAAAACGTCGTGATAATGCAGTCCACCCCAAGTGTTTCTCCGGGCAGGACTTTGTAGCTGCTCCCTCCGCCGCCTGGAGCCCCCATGGAGAGGCTGGAGACATTCACGATGCGAGGGGCCGTGGCAAGTCTGCCGAAGAAGTCCAGCATGTCGTAATAAGTGCCGTCGAGTCGAAGCTTGAAAGGTTCGTCCGTGTAATAGTTCCTCGGCACGGTGTTCTGGGCCGTAAAGTCGCGCAGGTGGACGTGGGCAGCCGCTGCCGTATCGTGAACCATGCGGATAAATTGGTCGGTGGCCGGCTCATCCGGCACGATGGCCTGCAACTGCTTCAAGTGAACTTGAGCCTCCGCAATCTGCTTCAAAAAGGCGGCGCGGCGCTTCTCCAGGATGAGATTGGCTTGATTTTGCTGGCGCAGAGTCTCCACCTGTTCTTGCAAAGTGGTCTTCTGGGCCGAAAGCGGCGATACCAGGACATAAAACACCACTGCGGCCAAAACCACCGGTACCGCGATGAGAATGCCAAGCTGATATTGTTCAGGAAGGTCACTAAATCCCTTTGCCATGTGCTCGGCTTCCTTCGAGTGATCTACCGCAATGAAGAACGCGGGACCGGGCCCGCGGCCGAACCCCCAGTCTGCCCTGGGGGCGGTTTGTAAACACACGTCAGGTCAAAAGAGAAGTTGACGCGATCCTTGTGGTCATCCTCGAACAGGCGCTGAAGCTGGACATTGTCAAAAGGACCGGCTCGCTTCAGAGCCGTAAGGAAGTCGGCGATGGAATTGACATGTTCGGACTGGCCGTGAATCTTCAACTGGCCATCCTTGCCCGCAACCGAAACCAGAAAGAGACCTCTGGCGTGATTCACCGTCAATCCCAGCGCCGTCATCAAGTCTTTCGGCCCCTCACGGCTTTTGTTGAGATCCTGAATGATGCCGATGTGGGCCTGAATGGCCGCCAACTCCACTTGGTACTTGGTGTTTTCCGCCTGAATCCTGGCCAGCCGCGCCGCTTCCGCTTTTTCCAACACCAACTGCCGGGTGGATTCGGTGATCTGGTAGGACCAAAACCAATAAATCGAACCGACCATCGCGATGCAAGTGAGGGCGCTGACGACAAGAGCCGTGATTTGTTTCTTTGCAGAGGCCGGCAAAGCCAGTGCCGTCCTTGTTTCCACCGGCATCCCAACGGGTTGGATTAGGTTGACGTGGATCATGCCTCGTCAAAGCTCCTCAAAGCCAAACCCACCGAAACGGTCATGCGCGGAGCGATGGCGGCGATGAAATCAGGATCGAACCGGGACGAGCTGAATGAGATCTTCCGGAAAGGATTCAAGATTTCCACGGGAACGTTGAAGTCCTGCTTCAACAGATCGACCAACCCCTTCACCTGGGCCGTTCCGCCGCTCAGATAAAGGGCGCCAATGTGGTCATTGGGATTGGTCTGCTTGAAAAAATCAAAGGTCTTCTGAACCTCGAGGAGCAGCAGTTCCGAAACCGAGTGGAGATGGGCCTCTTCGGTGCCGGGTTTGACGGTCGAGACTTTTTCACCCATCTTCAATTTCTCAGCATCCTCAAAGCTCAGGTCCAACTCCTTCTGCAGGATGTCCGTATACTGATTGCCCCCCACCGAGACGTCACGCGTGAAGAGCGGAGCGCCACCCCGGGTAATGTTAATGTTCATGCTGCTGGCGCCGATGTTGAGGAGCGCTGCCGCCAGGTCCGCCGACGGCTCATAGTTCACTTCAAAAGCATTCTGCAGAGCGAAGGCATCAATATCCAATACCATCAGAGTTTTGTTGGCCAGAGCGACGACGTTGGCGTGGCTTTCCATTTTTTCGCGCTTCACCGCCAGGAGTAAAACCTCCACGGCATTGCCCTCCCCCAGATCGCCCAGAGGGTAGTAGGTCAGATTCACGTCCGCCAGATCGAAACGGATGTGCCGCTGGGCTTCTTGTTGAATCGCTTGCTCAAGCTCTTCCTGGCTATGCGCCGGAACCGTGATGCGCTTGACGATCACGGCGTGGCCGGAAACCGCGGCGGCAACCCTCGTGTTCTCGATCTTGCACTCCCTGAAGATCTTCTCGATCGCGGAGGATACCGACGGAGCGTCCATGATGGCCCCGTCCACGATCGTGTCCTGGCTCAAGGTGTCCAGGCCCAGGCTTAAAAGCTCATATCCATTGCCCTTCTTGGCGAGCTCCACCGCCTTCACGGAGCTGGAACCGATGTCCAAGCCCACCAGACCCCTGGGTTTATTGGAGCGGAAAAACCCCACAGTTTATGCCCTCGCGACGGAACCCTTGTGGCGCGGTCGCGCCTCCCGCTGCAGTGAGCTTTCACTCTCCATCCAGCGGTCCAATACCGTCTTCTTGAACTTCCAGCGGTTCCCCAATTTGAATGCCGGAATTGATTCATGGGTGAGGTACTTGTACAGCGTCTCTCGTGACACTCCTAAATATTGCGAAGCTTGCCGAACGTCCATCACTTCCCGGTCCTCTGTTGTCATGCGTCGAATCCTCGATCGAAATCGGTGCCGGCCTTCCTGCATCCTGGGGCTTGCTTCATGGGGCACCTTTACCGGCTTTGAATAGTTCTAGCGGTATATTATTACTTTGTCAAGACATTTATAAAGAATTAACTATACGTTAAATAGACGCGCTTACCGGTTATTTCAGGACCTCGCGGCGTTTTGACATGATTTTCAGGCCACCTGCAAGAAGGCCTCCTCTTAACCCAATGCTGTTCACTTAGCCAAATATCCCATTGGAACTTGATTCCCACGCGCTGTAGGGGCGGGCCTTGTGCCCGCCCGTGGGCGACCACAAGGGTCGCCCCTACGAGATATCCCCTTATCTGAACAGTTGCTCCTAACCCCGTTCTCCAAGCCGCGCGGTGGTTCGCTTGATCCCGCTTAAAAAGGGGAGATCGTGGCTATTTCCCCCATTCCTATCGGAAAACCAGGTAGAAACATGAGTTTGCAAGCGGTATTCGACGGAGATTTGCACGTCTTGAGGGGGATAAATGGCCGGGGGACTGGTGAGATACCCGGTCAATTTGAAGTTTGAATGGAAGTGATCCCGGCGTTACCGCGATGCCACAAGCAGCGCGTGGCACGTTTTGGCGGCCGTAGCGGCGGTCTCTGACCGCCGAATTATATTTATCAACACCTTCCGGCGGTCAGAGACCGCCGCTACAGCAAACTGACCCACTACCCGCAAGGGCGGTGGAGAATGCGGGTTCTGCGGGAAAGTGCAAGGGTCGAAACCACCGGATGCCGGGTGCGGCGAAATGCTGGTTGTTTACTCGAAGCGCAACGCTTCGCGGGTGGCGCCGACATCGATTTTCATGTCGGCAACGCTGAGCAAGCCGGGCTTTTCCCTGCCGCCAACATCCGTGTCCTGGGAGAAAGGCGAAGCCCGTAACCGGGGCGCAGCCATGGATGGCAATGTCTGCGCCACCCGCGATTCCCTCCGGCTGCGGTCAGAGTCTTGTCTAGCAACCTCTTGCGTCGGCCTCACCCTGCAGTTGATGGAAGTATTTGAACACCTTGCTGAGCTCCTCGTTGTCCAGTATTGCCAACGAGTTCTTTCCTGTGAGTTTGATGAGGATTTGTCTATACTCCGGCTCTCGAATCG
This sequence comes from Terriglobia bacterium, assembly GCA_035531475.1. Taxonomy (GTDB): domain Bacteria; phylum Acidobacteriota; class Terriglobia; order UBA7540; family UBA7540; genus CALCEB01. The sequence continues at coordinate 104,626 of DATKST010000052.1, read as the reverse complement.
CTAGCTTCTTCTGGATCGCCTTGACCCCTCCAATTATCCGGTTCCGATCTTGGCTGCGCGTGTTTGCCTTGCGGCGGCTATACAACTTGGCTTCAAGATACCTGCGCGCCTCTGCGAACTTTTCCCTAGGCAGCCTCCCGTAAGAAGAGAGTGCGAAGTGCTTGTTGAATTCCCCATACTCGCGCGAGTAGTCAAGGCCCTTGGGCTTTCGGTGCTTCCGGCTGACTTCTTCATCTACGAGCCTGCCCATGGAGCTGCGGAGCTCTTCTGCCTGGTCCTGCTCAATTTCACCCCCTGGCATCGCGTCTCCTGAGGCGGGCTTCTTGCCCCTGGAAAGCCTCTCTAACAGCTCGTCTGCACGTGTGCGAAAGTGGGCCCTCTCAACACCCGGGTGACTCCTGAGCATCTGCTGGATCTTGGTCTTTCCCCAGACATCAACAGGAAACTCAACGCGGCTTTGCTGTTCGATCGTTAACCACCTGTGGAACGGTTGGGTGGGATTCTTGGGTATTAGCAGCACCCACTTCTTGCAGGGTTGCTGCCTCGCCTTCTCAATGTCGGCAGCCACTTTGTCCTTTCTCGGCGCGCCCTCCGGAAAGTAACACTGGAATATCGTACCCGACTTAGGGTCGTATCCGTCCATTCCCAGATCGGGAGCTGAGTAGGTCTGGAAACCCGGGTATTCTTCGCGAAGCAGGTCTTGGCACAACTCTTCGAAGCGCTTTTCATCGAGGCTCAAAAGGTTTGGGAGCATCTACTGGTCACTCCTTTCTCAAAACAACTCATTCTGTTCGCTCTTGGTTTTGCGTTCCGCTTTGACGAAGGTTTCGACGCGGTGGGCCGGGTATTCGAGCTTCCTTCCCGCCAGCAGTTCTGCGATGGTCAGGATTTGGAGGCGAGGATAGCGCCCCGGAAAGTCTTTTGACTCGTAAAAGCCCGTGGCCGCAGCTTCCGTCAGCATGGGTTTGGTAGGCTCGCGCAAAGTAATCAGCGTGCCGATGGGCGCCTTCTCCCGCTCCAGTACGCCTTTCAGGTCGCGCACGTGATTCACGCCGATGTGCCCGCTCTTCACCTGCACAATCACCTGCTTGGCCTGGCCGCTCTTGTCGTCGAAAAAGTTGATGTAGCCGTCAATGCCCGTGTCCGCGCCCTTCTTGTAATCTTTGGCGGGGCGCGCGTTCACCAGGTCCACCGCCCACCACTCGAACTGGTGCGGGCTGATTTCTTTCAGCGCCTCCGCGCCCTGCACGTCCGTGGGCGCGCCGATGATTTCATAAGGACTGAGGTCGTTCTCGAAATGGTCGCGCAAGCGGCGCTGCACGAGGTTGATGGCGAGATACGTGATGTCAATTCCGATCCAGTGCCGTTTGAGCCTTTCGGCCACGGCGATGGCCGTGCCACAGCCGCAGAAAGGGTCGAGAACCACATCGCCTTCATTGCTGCTGGCTTTAATGATGCGTTCGAGCAGGGCCTCGGGCTTTTGCGTTGGGTAGCCGAGCCGTTCTTTTGATTGAGAGTTGATAAAGGGAATATCGTCCCAAATAGTCGTTAGGACCGCGCCGGGCATCTCTTCCAGATACCTCTTGTAACGCGGCATTCCCGACTTCGTATAGACAAGACGATCTTCATCGTGCAACTGCTGCATCTTCTTCTTGGTCCACCGCCACACTTTTGTGATGCCGCGCCATTGGTAGGTGAGGTTTGGGCGGTTCTTGTTTGGATTGGTGCAGTCGCTTAACGTGAACCGGCGCCCCGTACCCTTTTCGATGGACGAGTAGTGGCTCTTCAGATAATCCAGGTCATAGCCTCTGTGCTGTGTGTGCCAAGTGGGGTGCTCACCCCGCGCAAAACAGAAGATGACGTCGTGCGTTGACGGAAACCTCGTGAATGCGTGCCCCTTGGGATCCGCGCGGCGCCATATAATTTCATTGCGGAAGCATTCCGCCCCGAAAACAGCATCAAGCACCAATTTTAGGTAGTGGCTGGCCGTTGGGTCACAGTGCAGATAGATGCTCCCCGTGGGCTTGAGCACGCGGTGTAATTCGACGAGGCGAATGGCCATCATCACCAGATACGCCATCATGTCGTTGCGGCCCAGGAACGCGAGCAACGCCTGCATCAAGTCGGCGAGCTTGCGCGGACCGCTCTCGACGATTTCCCGGTACACCGCCTCCGCATCTTTACTCCACTGCCACGTGTCCTCGAAGGCGGTGATCTGCGCGGCGGATTCCTCGCCGCTCTTTTCCTTGAAGAGCACGTTATAGGTGGCGCTGGAGTTGAAAGGCGGGTCGAGGTAGATCAGGTCCACGCTCGCGTCGGGGACGTACTCGCGCAGGATTTTCAGGTTGTCGCCGAAATAGAGCTTGTTCTTCTCGTCCATCTTGACGCAAAGCATAACATAGCAACTTGCCCCCGCGAAATCGGCAGCGAACTCGGCGGCGCAGAAGCGCGCTACGGGCTGCTCAAGGAGATTGCCTGGTGCTCGAGTAACAGTGGTGGCCGCGCGCACGCGGTTGCTCATAAGCGCCCCAACGCGTTTGGTCTTTACGATATGCTGGGGAACGTATGGGAGTGGGTGAACGACTGGTACGATGCGAATTACTACCAAAACAGCCCATCCCAGGCTCGTTCGCGTATCGGGCCGCGTCGGGAGCGGTCCTGCCGTCAGGGTCAACCTCAGTGGGTTTCGTTGTGCGCGGGAAGCGGATAGCCCTTGATCCTTTTCCCTTTCCCCTTTTCTTTTTCTCTTTCTCTTGACGTTTTTATAATAGGGTTCGGGGCTTTGCCCCGAAGGAGAATTTTTTTGGGGACAGGTAGGGCCGGGGCTTGCCCCGGCCTTGTGCCTTGCAAACATGAAGGCCGACGGACCGGAAAGTCCACCGGGCCCATATCCTGACTGCATTACGCGCAAGAGGCCGACGCAAGCGTCGGCCCTACAATCCTTGCGCGGTATTGCTCTAAGGCCCGGAAATGACTATAATGACCATACAGACTTTCGAGAGGATCTAACGATGAGTACACATGCGTGGACGGTGGCCGAGGCCAAAGCGAAATTCAGCGAACTGCTCGCCAGGGCAAGCTCGGACGGGCCGCAGGCAATCTCCCGGCGGGGGCGCAGGACTGCGGTGGTGGTGGCGGCGGAGGAATGGGAGCGCAAGACGAGGCGCAGAGGCAATCTGGCCGAATTCTTTGCCGCTTCGCCGCTTCGCGGGTCACGGGTAAAGATCAGACGCCCGAGTGGCGGCCTGCGCAAGGTTGATCTGTGAGCTTTCTGCTGGATACCAATGTTGTTTCGGAGTGGATGAAACCGCATCCGAATCCCGGCGTCGTCGCCTGGCTGGCGGACGTGGACGAAGATCGCGCTTTCTTGAGTGTCGTCACCCTCACGGAGCTGCGCTACGGTATTGAGCGCATGGCCGCGGGCCACCGGAGGAGGCGGCTGGGCGTGTGGCTGGAGGAGCAACTGCCGCTGCGCTTTGAAGGAAGGATTCTCACGATTGACCGTGCTGTGGCCGACACTTGTGGAAAGGTGGTGGCGCGGAGTGAAGCCAGGGGGCGCCGGTTGGAGGCCATGGATGCGTTCATCGCCGCCACGGCCGAGGTTCATCGGCTGACGTTGATCACACGCAATACCTCGGATTTTGAGTCCATGGTCAAGGAAGTCCTGAACCCGTGGACCTAACCGAAAACAACCCTGGAAACGTTCGCGTATCGTACCGCGGCCGGGAGCAGTCCTGCCAACAGGAACGACAACAATGGGTTTCGTTGTGCGCGGGAAGTGGATGGCCCTTGATCCTTTTTCCTTTTCCCTTGGCGTCTTTTAATCTGGGGGTTCGGGGGCGGTGCCCCGGGCCAAGCGCTCTTTCGGACGCTTGAGGAGGTTCTGACGTGCAAACCATGACCATTGTGGCGCAGCGAGAAAAGAAGGACGGCGACTTGGTGACGGGAACGCTTACCGTCAACGAGCAGGTGGTCGGGAAGACTTACGAGAATGCGGGGCTCATGATCCTTGCTGGCCGCTATCCGGGGTATCTGCGCTATGTGTCCGGCAAGAACTTCGTTCAAGGGCCTTTCGGAAGCATCGCCAAGACCGGCGACTTCCTCATGGAGGTAGGAAACGTTCCGGGCAGGTCAAGCCTCCTTTTCCACGGCGGGAACAAGCCTGGGCAGTCCAGAGGCTGCATCATGCTGGGAGGCGTGGGCAAGGACCCGAAGACGCACCTACCGCACCTCGAATACGACCATCCTCTACGGAAGCTCCGGAGGTTGTTCTACGGTAGCGAAACTCCGGTAATGTCGCCAGCTCTGAACGTGACGATCCGGGTGAATGACATCAATGCTTGCTACCAATAAGGCCGCCGCCGCCGGAAGTGACGCGGGAACCTTGGAAATCGACCTTGAGAGAGGCGTTGAAGGAGAGCTGAAAGCGCTGATTTTGTATCTCACCCATTGGGTACCGACCTCCGGAGCGTCTGCATCGCGTTTACACCCGAATGAATGTTGAGAAATAAGGTTCGGCGGTCAGAGACCGCCGCTACAGCGACCAAACTGCACCACTACAGAAATCTTACGGCGAGGGAAAACCGGGGCTGCTTACTCGAAGCGCAATGCTTCGATGGGGTCAAGGCGCGCGGCTTTGCCGGCAGGATAATAGCCGAAAAAGATTCCCACCGCGGCGGAAAATAATGCGGCGATGGCAAGAGCCTGGCTTGAAATAAAGCTGGGCCAGCCGAAAAGCCGGGCGATGGTCCCGGAAAGGAAAACACCCAGGAGAATGCCGCCCAATCCTCCCGCTGCGCTCAAGGCCACAGCCTCCACAATGAACTGCCGCCGGATGTCGGACTCGGTGGCGCCGGTGGCCATGCGGATGCCAATTTCCTTGGTGCGCTCGGTGACGGAGACCAGCATGATGTTCATAATTCCAATGCCGCCCACCAGCAGTGAAATCGAAGCAACGCTTGCCAACAACAGCGTCATCACCCGGCCCGAAGCATCCGCCACCTCCTCCGACTGGGTCATGGAGTGGATGCCGAAGTCATCATCTTCGCCGGTGCGCAGCCGGTGGCGCTCGCGCAGCAGACCGGAGATTTCTTGCATGGCTAAACTGATGCTGTTCCGGTCCAAGGCGGAAACGGCGATAAAATTCAGATAAGGGCTTCCCACCACCTTCCTCTGTGCGGTGGTGTAAGGCATCTCAATCCGGTCATCCTGGTCAGCGCCGTAGGGCGTTTGACCTTTTTCCGCCAGCACCCCGATCACCCGGAAAGGCAGGTTCTGGACGCGAATCGTCTGGCCAATCGGATTCTGATTGCCGAAGAGCATGTCCACCACCGTCTGGCCAATCACCACCACATTCGCCGCGCGGCGCACATCCTCCGGACTCATGAAAACCCCGGAAGCCATCGGCCAATTGCGAATTTTGGGGAATGTGGTGTCCACGCCGTCCAGCTCGGTAAACCAATTTTCCCCGCCGTAGACCACCTGCAAGTGGCTATTGACACCCGCCGAGACACTTTTTACCGCCGGACATTGGCGGGCGATCGCTTGGGCATCCTTCACCGTCAGGGTCGAATAAGACCCCCATCCGGAGCGGACGCCGCCGCGATGCAGGCTGCCGGGAAACACAAAAATCAAGTTGATCCCCATGTTCTCAATCTGCCACTCCACCATGCGGTTCGCGCCTTCACCAAAACTCACCGAAGCCACCACCGCCGCAATGCCGATGACGATGCCGAGCATGGTCAGAATCGACCGCATCATGTGGCGGCGCAGCGAGCGCAACGCGATCCGGAATATGGCGAAGAGATCCATGGATGAATGCTCCGGCCCGGAGCCCGCACCCAGCGAGCGTGGCTCTTCTACTCTATCGTGGGGATTTCCAACCTGCAAGCACGATGGGAATTCGGAAGTGTCCTAATTTGAATTACCTCTCGAGAGAACCGGACAGCGGGGTCCGGCGCTACGAAAGCAATTTCAGCGCCTGGCGGATTCCCGCGAGTTCGTCGTCGTTCACTCCCCGAAGCTCGGCCGCGGCACGGTCAACCTGATTCTCGACATCGGCCAGCTCACGTCGGAGGGCTTCGGCGCCTTTTGTAGCGGCGGTGTCCCCGCCGCCAGAAGTTTTTGTAGCGCCTCACCCCCCGATTCGGCGACAGCAAAACGCGACGCCCTCTCTCGACGCGGGTGAGGACTGTTCCGCCAGGGCTCACCGCGCTAAGACTGTTGAGCGGGCGCCTTGAAAGGCAGTATACTGCCCACCGTGAAGGCAAGCGGCGAGCGGATCATCACAACTCTTAACGAAATTCTCGACTGGTGCCGCGCCAAGGCCAGGATGCAGGTTCCCGGAGAGGGCGGAGAGCGCCCACTGAGGGCCCGCCTGTGCGAGGCGTTCCTCGAAAAGCTTTTTGGCTGGCCCCCAGATTTCATCCTCTCCGGCGAGAGGTACGACATCTCCCTTCTGAATCCAGAGGATCAGCCGGTTATAACGATTGAGACCAAAGAGCCCGGGCATTTAACCGCGCGGGCGGAGTACCAGGCGTTCTTCTCGCGTCTCCGCCATTACACGAGCATCCGGCACGCCTACATCACCAATGGCGCCTACTGGGAGCGATATGACATCCATGCCATGCCTCAGGACATTGAAGAGCTGACTGAGGCCCATTTTGAGGATGCCAAGTCCGCTACGGCGCCTGTCCTGTTTGAGGACCTGCGCGAAACTCCCCAGAAGGCGGGGCGTCGCTCAGAGCTGAGGCTGAACAACGCCGAGGCCGCGCAGACAGAGGAATTCTTTGCGCCCCTCGAACCGGCGATATATCTCGATTTGAGCAAGCCGCTCCCGCCCGGCACTCACCGTCACAAACTTACGCGCGAAAACACCGATTTTATCGAAGCCTTCAGCGGAGCGCTTCGCGACCATATGGCCGATTTCCACGGACTCTTCCTCAATATGTTCAACCGGTTCCGTGCGGGTGAGGTGAGCGCCGAAGTGGCCCGAGTTGCTCGTGATTGCTTCCAGCTCTGGTGCGAACGGAGCTACGTCGTGCCGCTCGACTCGCTTCACCGGCGGGCGGAAAAGGCGCTAATTTCTGAGGATGTCTCCGCTGACAGCCTAGCCCGCATCTTCGCGGGGGACTACGGTTTCCCCGCTGAGACGGCGGGCTCGGTTGGGGAATCGCTTTACGCGGAACGCAAGAAGAAGAAATCCACGGGTGAAAAGCGCCAAGATCTGCTCTGGCCGCTGTACAGTCCCGCCATCCGCAATTACGCCACGCAGACCGCGCACGTTTATGTCGCGCGGCTGTTGCTTTATCGCACTGGCGAAGACCAAACAATTTTTCCCGAGAGGATTTCGGGCGCGGCGCTCCAGCCGATCCTCAATCCCAGCGGGGACTCCAGCGGTATCGTCTCCCGCAACGAACCGCTGTCCGTATCGGCCATCGAGACTTTGCGGGCGGAGATGGCGGGGTTTGCCCCCAGCGTTTACGAGTCGGGCGAGTTCGATTGGTGGCGCGTTGTCCACCGCGAAGGACTCACCGAGAGCGAGCTCGGACGAGCGCAGACCTTCGAGGGGCAACTCGACGCCGCCAACAAGAGTCTGTTGCGTTTGCTCAGTGTTTATGACCTGAGCGGAGTTGATCTCGATATTTGGAGAGACATCTACCAGCACTATTTGCCGGAAGACGAGCGGCAGCAGCTCGGCGGCTTTTATACTCCCCAAGGGCTTGTGGACCTCACTCTGGATTACGCCGGTTACAAACCTTCACTTGAAAAGCTTTGCGAGAAGTCACTCATTGACCTAGCTTCGGGTTCCGGAGCGTTCATCGTCAGCGCCCTGCAGCGCCTTCTGGGGCACTTGACCGACAAATCGCTACCCTGCCACAGCCGACTGCACGCTCGCGGCGTACCCGATTGGGAACAGGCTGACGCGATGCTCCAAATCATTGCCAAGAAGATCCACGCCATAGACATTCACCCTTTTGCGGCGTTTCTGACTTATATCAACTTTCTTTTCGCCGTGCTGCCTCTTTACGCGCGAGTGCGCCGGCAGAGGAAGAATTTTCGGCTTGAGGCCGCGATCTTTCCGGGAAACTCTCTCCTCACGCCGGGCGAGAATGCCGGACAGCATGAATTAGACCTCCGCGTGAACTCGCGCATCCAGTCGGGCCGGCACGCGCGCGAACGCTACCGCGCGATGGCCGGAGAGAGATTTGATTTCGCGGTGGGTAATCCACCGTGGGGCGGCATCCTGAAGGGGCGGCTGGCGCCAATTTTCGACGAACACTACAAGGAGCAACTGGCGGGTGAATACCGCGACACTTACACGGGGAAGCTGGACATCTACGCTTTGTTTTACGACCGCGCCCTTAAGCTCCTTAGATCGGGCGGCACTGTCGCGTTGGTCACTCAGGGCAGCTTTATTGACAAGGAGTGGGCAGGGCCTCACACGGAGTACGAACGCGGCCAGCCGATCCAGATTATCGGCCTGCGGCGCAAGCTTGCCGAACAAGCAAGCCTGCGATATTTGATTGACCTGAATCCATTCGGACAGCTCTTCTTTGGCGCCATGAATATTCCCTGCATCGCCGTGTTTGAGAAACGCCCGGCGTATGAAGGCGAGGAAGCGGTGGTCTTGCTTTCTTCCAAGAAGTCGTGGCCGAAGAGCAAGTCCGTGCCGGAGCGGCGAACGGAGGCGGTCTCGATTGTCCGGCACTGCCTAGAGCTGGTGGAGAAGTCCGGCGAGCCGTTGAAGCAGGATTTTGTGGCGGCCTTCCGGTTCCCCCTGGCCCGTCTGCGGGAGTTTGGTGGGGCGCGATGGCTGTTGGCCCCGAAGGAATTCAGGATCCTCGCCCGCCCCGACTGGCCGCGCGCCGCGCAGTTGCTCGAGCCAAGCCAGGGCGTGACGGTCGGAGGGGAGGGCTGCCTTTCCATCTTCCTTATGACCGAGGCCCGCGCTGAAGAACTGGGGCTTGAGAAGGCCCTGCTCTATCGAATCATTAAGGGGCATGAAACAAAACCCTGGCGACCGGAATGGGGCGGTAACGTGATCCTCTATCCTTACGCGAAGGACAAAGAAGGGCGCTGGCGGCCGGCCTTTGTCTGTAAGAAACCGCCTGTGCTGGACGCGCTTGACTTCGAGCACCACGCTGACAAGTTCGAGCATGACCTTATCCGCACGTATCGGCTGAACTCCATCACCATTAAGCGCCTCTTCGAGCATCGGCGGGACGCTCTGGAAATCGTTAAATACCCGAAGGCAGCAGAATACCTGCTGAAATTCTACAACCAGCTCTCCGAACGGACATTCAAGAAGCGCAATGTCCGGGACTTCAGCCGCGAGTGGTACGAGTTCATCTGGCCCCGCGATGCGGAGATCATCTTCGGACAACCGAAAATCATCTCGCCCCGGCTGACCCCGCGCGTTCGATTCGCGCTCGACCAGGAAGAAATCGGAATTCAGGACTCTTGCGTTTCGCTTGCAGTTAGCGACAATACCAGGCCAGCCTACGACGAATTCCGCAAACAGTTGGCCAAGGTGCTGGGCCACGAAGTCAAAGCCGTGACGGTGTTTCGCTACCTGCTGGCGTTTATGAATTCTTCTTACTCTCAGGAGCTTCTTACAACGGGCCGCAGGCCGACTCCCAAAGGTCACTATCAGATTGACGAGTTGTTCCTCGGCGAACTCAGCATTCCGCTGTGTCGGACAAGACGTGAACTTCAGGGCTTGCTTGACGCCGTCGAAGCCTGCATAATCGCCCGCACAGAAAAAGCTCTCGTCGAGGCCGAATCCCGGCTGGATGCAGCCGTGACCCAGATTTATGCGGCGCGCTAACGCACAAAGAAAATCTGCTCGCCATCGAGACCAACCCCGATTGAAATTAGGACACCACCGGCAATTCGGAAGTGAATCAGTCTGGCCCTTGAGGCGGCGAATGCTGCCAATTGCAGTATGGGCGGCCCTTGAATTAAACTGAGTGACCATAACCCAGCAAATTAAGCTTTCCCAAAGACGCAGCGGCCGGGAACCTTGGGGATGAGAGGACGAGAGGAATAACATGCTGATTGTGATGAAGCCGCAGGCGGGCGAAGAGGACATTCGCGGCGTCTGCCGGAAAATCGAAATTCTGGGCTTCCGCGCTCATCCCATGCCGGGAGCGCAGCGCACCGCCATCGGCATCACGGGAAATCCGGGGCGGCTCGAACCGGCAGAATTTGAATCCCTGCCCGGCGTTGCCGAGGCCATGCCGGTCTCGAAGCCGTATAAGCTGGTGAGCCGCGAGATCAAGCCGGAGGCTTCCGTGATCCACGTAGGACCGCCCGGCAGCGGCGTGGACATTGGGGGCCGCGAGCTGGCCATTATTGCCGGGCCGTGCGCGGTGGAAAGCCGCGATCAAGCCTTTCGCGCGGCGGAACAAGTCCGCAAGGCTGGAGCGCGCCTGTTTCGCGGTGGGGCATTCAAGCCGCGAACGTCACCCTACAGTTTTCAGGGTCTGGGTCTGGAAGGACTCAGAATTTTGGATGAAGTGCGACGCAAGTTCGGCCTGCTGATCGTCACCGAAACCATCGATCCGGAAAATTGTGAAATGGTGGAAGATTATGCAGACGTTCTGCAAGTGGGCGCCAGAAACATGCAGAACTTTTCGCTCCTGAAGCGCGTGGGACGCTCAAAGAAGCCGGTGTTGCTGAAGCGCGGCCTTTCCGCCACGCTCGAAGAGCTGCTGATGGCCGCGGAGTATATTCTTTCCGAGGGCAACTACAACGTGATCCTCTGCGAGCGCGGCGTGCGCACCTTCGCTGACCATTCCCGCAACACCCTCGACTTGAGCGTGATTCCGGCGGTCAAAGCACTTTCCCACTTGCCCATCATCGTCGATCCAAGCCACGGCACCGGCAAACGGGACCGGGTGTTGCCGCTCTCCCGCGCCGCCATCGCCGTGGGCGCCGACGGACTGATCGTGGAAGTCCACCCCGAACCCGACCGCGCGCTATCCGACGGGTATCAATCGTTGCTGCCCGAGCAGTTCCAGGAGTTGATGGCAGAGGTGAGGGCGATTGCCGGAGTGCTGGGACGCACCACAGCAAGCCCTTCATCCAGTTGACCAGGAGACCCATCCGCTTGAATCGTGAGCGTCATTCGGGCATTCGAGCTGCGGTGGCCCTGGCCGCCGCGCTCCTGCCCGCCGCTTGCCAGAAACCGCGCCCCCCCGCCAAGCCTTACCTCGCGTTTGTCGCAAACCAGGTGAGCAAATCCGTGGCAGTGCTCGACCTCGGCACGTTCAGCCTGCAAAAAGCGATTGGCCTCGATCAACACCCGGACCGGATTATGCGCCGTCCTCACAGCCACGACCTTTATGTGGCGGGCGACGCCGGTGTGGACATACTGGACACTCCGAACCTTCACTTGACCGGCCGTTTGAACGTCCCGGGCGGAGCCACCGGCTTGACCTTTTCCGCCGATGGATCAAGAGCTTACCTGATTGAAAAATCCGAAGGAGAAATTGTCATCCTGGACGGCTCGTCCGGGAAGAGACTGGCGGTCCTCAAGACACCGGCGGGACTGACGGGTCTCGCCCTGACCTCAGACGGTAAGACGCTGGTGGGTGAATCCGCTCCGAAAAATCTTGTCTATTTCATCGACTCGAAAACACGGCAGATATTGGGGTCTGTCAAAACCGGACAAAATCCGGGATCCATGGTGATTTCCCAGGACAACCGCAAGGTGTATATCGCGGACACCGGGGAGAACCTCATCACCGTTGCTGACATACCCGCTCGGGCCTTATTCACCCACCTTGAAATCAGCGATCCACCCACCTTGCTGATCCTCAAGCCGGATGGCGGGGAAATCTTCGCGCTCAGCGCCTCGGGCACACGGATGACGATTCTCGACGCCAGCGCGGTGACGGTGGAGCAAATGCTATCGACCGGCCACCAGCCCGTAGCAGGAGTCTTCTCCCCGGATTCTTCGCGCTTCTATTGGGCCAACGAAGGGGATGGGACCGTCAGCTCCCTGGACGTTTCCACACGGCAAGTATTGGCTTCGGTCCGGGTGGGCATGGCGCCCCAGGGCCTGGCCCTCACCCCCGATGGCCGCTTCCTGGTTGTCCTCGATGGGGGATCATCCAGCGTTGAGGTGGTCGAAGCGGCGTCCGGCCACTTGCTCACATCGATCCCCGTCGGCGCCCAGCCGGTCTCCGTCATCATCCCGATGGGGCGGCATTGATCCCAGCCGGATTATTCACGAGTTTTATTCAAAGACCGGAAAGAGGGACGGTTTTAGCTGTGCGGCTGCGATCCTACAAGGGCGCTTCGTGAATAATGCAGCGCAGATGCAATACTGTTCAGTTAAGGCGAGTTCCATGATCTTGATCTCAGAGGCGACGCCTGACCCCTCACCCACCGCTTCGCGGCACCCTCTCCCCGCTTGCGGGGAGAGGGCCGGGGTGAGGGGGCACGCGGCGGCCATGCCATCAAAATCATGAGGTTCATCCCAACTGAACAGTATTGAGGCTAAATGGATCACCCTCTCAATGTGGGTGGGCGGATAATCATGACCTCCGTCGCCTTGATGAGTGCCGCTGCCGTGTCACCCACCTTGAGGCCCAGCTCGTGGCAGGCGTCACTCGTGATGATAGAGGTCACGCTTTGGCCTCCAATATCCAGCGTCACTTTGGCCAGCAGGCCCACCATCTTCAGCGCCGTGACCCGGCCCACCAACTGATTCCGGCCGCTGATCATGTGCTCCAGGCCGCTGCCCGCAGAAGGCGGGGACGCCGAGCTTTTCTGACGGGAAGCTGAAACGCCCGTCGCCCGTCCCGCAGTTGCGCCCGTCTGGAACAACACCCGGTCGATTTCCGACCGGGGAATCCGGTGGTGCCCGCCCGGGGTCTTAATGGAACGAATCTTGCCGCGATAAATCCATTGCTTCAGCGTGGGGTAGCTAACGCCCAGTTCCTTGGCGGCATTGGGCAGATGAATCAAATCCATCGTTTCTCCATTCGTCTCCGGTCACCAACCCGGACCCGGAGGATACGCCGGAAGATCGGGCGGGCGGTGCGGCAACGTCTTTGGATGTTGGCGGATTTCGTTCATCAGCACCTGGATGGCTTTCTCCAGTTGCGGGTCGTGCCCGCTCATGACGAGGTCCGGCCGGTTATCCACCACCATGTCGGGCTGGACGCCGTGGTTTTCAATGATCCATTGACTGTTGAGACCGTAAAGCGAAAACTCCGGACGGGTGATGTAGCCACCGTCAATCAGCGGCATGCCGCCGCGAATGCCCCTGACGCCGCCCCAGGTGCGCGTGCCGATGACGGGGCCGAGTTTGTACTTCTTGAAGAAGTAGGTGAAGAAGTCGCCGTCCGAAGCGGCATAGTGGTTGGTCACGCAGGCCAGGTAACCGTTGAACACCAGGTCCGGCACCGTGCCGCTCTTCCAATTGCGGGCGGACATCATCGCCGCCAGCACGCGGCGCAGCCGCTCAAAGATGATCTGGTCCACAAATCCGCCGCCGTTATAACGCACGTCGATAATCAAACCCTGTTTGCGAATCTGCGGAAAGAATTGCTTGACGAATTCGTTGAGGCCGGCGCCTTCCATGTCCGGCAAATAAACGTAGCCCACCTTGCCACCCGTGGCTGCGTCAACTTTCTTGCGATTCGTCCGAATCATGTCCAGTTCGCGCAGGCTGAACTCGCTGGTCAGCGGCTTCACCACCACGTTGCGGCCCGTTGAGGGATCGGGTTGCGAGCTCACGCTGAGCGTGGTGTTCTGGTTCGCGGTATTTACAAAAAGCTCGTAGGGATTTTGCGGCACGCGCAAGGGTTTGCCGTTGACCGCCAGAAGATAATCGCCTTGCTTCACGTCCACTCCGGGTTCGGTCAGCGGCGAGCGCAGGCCGGGATCCCAATTCTGGCCTTGATAAATCTTCTTGAAGCGGTAGAGGCCGTGAGCCGTGTCCACCTCAAAGTCCACGCCCAGCAGGCCGTCATTCACAGGATGCAAATTCGGATGATCGCCGCCGCCCACATAGGTGTGGGAGTTTGCAAGCTCGCTGATCACGTTGCCAAGAATATAGGTGAGGTCGAAGCGATCCTTCACATAAGGCAAAAGCTGCGCGTATTGATCCCGCACTTTCGCCCAGTCCACGCCATTCATGCTCTTTTCGTAGAAGAAGTCGCGCTCCTGCCGCCACACTTCATAGAAAATCTGCTTCCACTCGGCGGGCGGGTCCACGCGCATTTTCATATTGGCCAGGTTCAGCCTGCCATCGCCAACCTTGTGGGGCATCTTTGGAACCGGCGTGGCTCGAATGATTCCATAAGTCTTCAGAGGCGGCCCGGGTTGGCCGGGGACTGGCTTTCCCTGTACAACATAGAGCAGCTTGGTTCCGTCAAAGGAAAGCGCAAAACGGTTGGCGCCGATGATCAGGACGTGATCCTTGCGGTCTTTCAGGGTGAAGGCGTGAATGGCGGGCGGCTCGCCAGGAAGCGGGCCCGAAAGGCCAAAAATGGGCAGCGTGGAATAGTAGACGGCGCGCTTGCCCGCGCTCAACTGGCCGATATTCGCCGGAGGCATGGGGAAGCCCACCACACGGTCCGTGATGCCGTCGAGATCGATCCGGAAAGGCGCCTCGGGTTTCGCCGGTTTGGCCGCCGGAGCATTCCCGGCGCTGGCGGTGGCGGACGGGCTGGTCTTGCCGGCTTTCACTTCGTCGCTCCGAGGAGCGAAAGGCGACGGAAGGTTGGCGCGCAGCGTCACGGCGTAACCCCGGGCCGTCTTAGGGTTGGAGAATTCAAAATCGTAACGCCCCAGCGTCTCGTTGTAATCGCGATCGGAGAGGAAGTAAAGGTAATCCCCAGCGGGATCGAAGACAGGATCATAGCTGTTCGTGAAACTGGTGGTGACCGGAGTCATCTTGCGCGTGGCAAGGGAATAGAGGTAAATCACCTGATTATCGTTCTCTGCCGCCTTGGCGTAAGCCACCCATTGGCTGTCGGGCGACCAGTTGTAATCGTGAATTTCATCGTATTTTCCCTGATCGATCAGCACCGGCTGTTTGGCGCTGATATCGACGTAAAAAAGGCGCAAGCTCTTATCGGAAAAAGCCAGCTTCTTGCTATCCGGCGACCAAACCGGCGCGTAGCGGTAAACTTTTCCATCGGTGGTGATGCGGATTTCCTTGCCCAATCCGTCCTGCGGACGAATGTAGAGCTCATCCTCACCGCTCTCGTCGGAAACGTAGGCAATCCACTTGCCATCGGGAGACCAGGTTGCGTACTTCTCACGCGCGCCGGGCGTCTGCGTGATGTCTCGCGTGCTTCCCTGTTTGGCAGGAACCGTGAAAACGTCACCACGCGCCGTGAACACGGCGCGCTGGCCGTCCGGCGAAATGTCAAAATCGGTAATCAGTTTGCTGGTGGAGACCCAGTGTTTGCGCGCCTCGACAAAATCACCGGGCACCTCAATGGTCAGCTTGTGAGCCTTCTCACTTTTCAGATCGAACACGTAAAGGTAGCCGCCGTCTTCAAACACGATGGAGTCCGGCCCCAGGCTCGGCCACTCAACGTCAAAATCCGTAAAATGCGTGAGCTGGCGGATTTGTTTGGTCTTCAAGCTGTAACTGTAAAGATTGATGCGATGGTCGGGACCCCGGTCCGAACCAAAATAAATCGTGTCACCGTGCCACATCGGGTAAGTATCGGTGCCGGGATAGTGAGTGATCTGCTGAATCTGATTTTGCTTGAAATCGTAGATCCAAATATCCTGCGCCATGCCTCCGGTGTAGCGTTTCCAGGTGCGGAAATTGCGGAAAATGCGGTTGTAAGCGATCTTGCTTCCATCCGGCGAAAACGAAGTCAGTCCGCCTTTATCAATCGGCAGCCGTTCGGGCAAGCCGCCATCCACGCTGACGCTGAACAAGCGGCCGAACCAACTGTTAAAAGTGTCGCGGCGCGAAAGAAACAGGATCCGCTTGCCGTCCGGGAACCAGGTGATGACCTCATTTTCAACTCCCATGCGCTCGGGAATGCCCGGCATTCCGGGATTGAAGGTGAGCTGCTTGGGCTGCCCGCCTTCGGAGGGCATGACGTAGACATTGAAATTGCCGTCGTATTGCGCAGTAAAGGCGATCTGGGTTCCATCCGGGGAAAACTTGGGGAACAGCTCGAGGCCGGGAGATGTGGTCAGGCGTCGCGCCACCCCTCCCTGGGCCGAAACCAGCCACAAATCCCCGGCGTAGCTGAACGCAATTTTGTCCTTATAGATGTCTGGGAACCGCATCAGGCGACCTTCAGGCGGTGTCTGCGCCATCGCCGCGCTGCCTAAAGCCAGCAGCAAACTCCCCACCAAGCACAGTGCCCTCTTCATGTGCAATGCCCTCTCCGCAGCAAATCGAAAGGTATGCATTATATGGCAACTCGCCCGGAAACAAAATTAATTGGCAGAAAGGGTGGGGCTTCCAGGCTTGAAGTGGGAGGCAGAAACAAGAGCAGCCTTGACTGGGAAGATTAGTGAGTATACTACATAGTACATCTTCTCTATCAAATAAGAAATCGGGTGTTTATTGATTCACGCCCCGCTCAATTCTCGGGGTTGGAGCGCTTCCCGTCACGACGGGTGGGTGTCAGAAATGGGAAAGGATGTTAGCGGGACGAAGGTAGGCAAGGTTTTGCTGAAAAACGGGTAGGTGGTCAGTTCGGCTTTTGTAGCGGCGAGTTTACCTCGACGATTGGCGGCATAAAGCCGCCTCACCATCCAAACTGACCCACTACGGGAAAATGCTGGATTGTCAAGATTTAAGCCGCGCTAGCGGCGGCATCATGTGGCCCACGGTGCGAGTCGTGGGAAACCGGTGCAGACTGGATTTTCCCGGCCAGCCCCGTCAGGGGCGGCATTCAGAAGGGAATTCATGTCCTGCCGGTGCGGAGACACATGGGACCCCGCCTGCGCCGGGGGGACGGCGGCAGCCACTGGAACGTCAATCGGGCGCATATCGACCGTTCATTCCATCACGGCAGCGGAGGCATGATGGCCGCGGCTTTCCCTTCGGGGGGAACACTTGTGCTTTCAGCCTCCGCTTTGCTGGATGAGTTTGGCAACCACTCCTGTCCAACCGGTTTGGTGGTTGGCGCCCAGCCCGGAACCGTTATCGCCATGGAAATACTCGTAAAACAGCACGTAATCCATCCAGTGCGGGTCAGACTGAAACCGGGGATCCTGGCCGTGGGCGGGACGGCGGCCGTCGGGCCCGCGCAAGAAGAGGCGGGTGAGACGGCGGGAAATCTCAGAGGTCACTTCCCACAACGTCGCGGCTTGTCCTGAGCCGGTGGGAAGCTCAACCTTCAATGTATCGCCGAAATAGTAATGGAATTTCTGAAGGGATTCGATGAGCAGGAAGTTCATGGGAAACCAGACGGGGCCGCGCCAGTTGGAGTTGCCTCCGAACATGGAGGTGGTGGATTCGGCCGGCTCATAGTCAACGGTGTGGGCGTAGCCATCAAGGTGGAGAGTGTAAGGATGCTCCTGGTGAAACTTGGAGAGGGCGCGGATGCCATGGGGAGAGAGAAACTCCGATTCGTCCAACATGTAGCGCAAGACGCGCAGCAGCCGCTCGCGGCCGACGAGGGAGAGCAATCGGCGGGGGCCATCTTGCGTCCGTTGCGACATGTCCATGTGCCCGGCCAGCTCCGGCGTATGGTCAATAAACCATTGCATGCGGCGCTTGAAGCCTGGAAGTTTATTCACCGTCTCCGGCTCCAGCGTCATCACAGCGAACAGCGGGATCAATCCCACCATGGACCGCACCTTCAACGGATAATGGAAGCCGTTTTCCAGGTGAAGCACATCGTAGTAGAAGCCATCGTTTTCATCCCACAACTCGATGCCAAGACCACCCAGGTCATTCATGGCGTGGGCAATGTAGACGAAATGCTCGAAGAATTTACTGGCGCAATCTTCGTAAGCCGGGTCTTCCGTGGCCAGCTCCAACGCCATGTCGAGCATGATGAGACAGAACATGCCCATCCAGCTTGTGCCGTCGGATTGCTCGATGAAGCCGCCAAACGGCAGCTTGGCGGAGCGGTCAAACACGCCGATGTTGTCCATGCCGAGGAACCCACCCTCGAACACGTTCATGCCTTGCGGGTCCTTGCGGTTCACCCACCAGGTGAAGTTCATCATCAACTTGTGAAAGACACGCTTCAGGAACAACCGGTCACCGGTGCCTTTGATGCGCTGATCAATCTTGTAGACACGCCAGGCCGCCCAGGCATGGAGCGGAGGATTGACGTCACTGAAATTCCATTCGTAGGCGGGCAACTGGCCGTTGGGATGCATGTACCATTCGCGCAGGAAGAGGATCAGCATCTCCTTGGCGTAGTCCGCATCGATCATTGCGAAAACGATGCAGTGAAACGCCAAGTCCCATGCCGCATACCAGGGATACTCCCACTTGTCCGGCATCGAGACGACGTCGGAGTTGAACAGATGGGTCCACTCGTGGTTGCGCCCGAAGCGGCGATTGGGCGGAGGCGGCGGCATTGAGGGATCGCCCTCCAGCCAGGTGCGCACGTCATAGATGTAGACCTGTTTGTTCCACAACATGCCCGCGAAGGCCTGCCGCTGAACGCTCCGCGCGTCCGCAGAGACGTCCTTCGAGAACCGGGAGTAAAATTCGTCTGCCTCAGTTTTCCGCTGTTCCAACATGGCATCGAAGCCCGGTCCGAGCATCTCCGGGTTGGGAGGATAATCGGTGAGGCGCATGCGAATGGATTGGCCTTCGCCCGGCGCCAACGCCAGGGCATAGTCGGCGGCGGATTTCGTGCCTTTTTGCTGGGGATTCACCGCCTCACGCACGCCCTGGATCACACAATCGTGAAAAGCGTCCTTGACGAAAGGGGCTCGATTCTCCGTTCCAAACAGCTTGCGGTAATTGGTTTCGTTCTCCGTGAAGAGCAG
This sequence comes from Terriglobia bacterium, assembly GCA_035531475.1. Lineage (GTDB taxonomy): Bacteria > Acidobacteriota > Terriglobia > UBA7540 > UBA7540 > CALCEB01. The sequence continues at coordinate 85,672 of DATKST010000052.1, read as the reverse complement.
GTTGGGGGCGCCTTCGAGAGTGAGCCAACGCTTGCCGTAATAGTAATGCTCGGCTTCAATAGCCACGGTTCCAGGCGGCGCCGGAAGTGCGCGGAGTTCCGGCCGGCGGTCATCCCAGCCCCAGGACCAAGTGTTGCGGAACCACAACGAGGGCAGCACGCGAAGGGTGGCAGGCTCCGGTCCGCGGTTGAAAACGCTGACCCGGATCAGAATATCATCCGGCCCGGACTTGGCGTATTCCGCGAAGAAGTCGAAATAACGGTGCTCATCAAAAATGCCGGTATCCATCAGCTCAAATTCCGGCTCATTCCGGGTTCGCTTGCGATTCTCCTCCAGCAGCCAGGCGTAAGGAAAAGGCGCCAGCGGATATTTATAAAGAAACTTCATGTAAGAATGGGTGGGCGTTGAATCGAGATAAAAGTAAACTTCCTTTACGTCCTCGCCGTGGTTTCCTTCGTGACCGGTGAGACCGTAAAGCCGCTCCTTGAGGATGGGATCGGAGCCGTTCCAGAGCGCAAATGCGAAGCAGATGAACTGATGGCGGTCACAGATGCCGCCCAGTCCATCTTCACCCCAGCGGTATGTTCGGGACCGTGAATGCTCATGCGGAAAATATCCCCAGGCATCGCCACTCTCGCTGTAATCCTCCCGTACCGTGGCCCATTGCCTTTCCGAGAGGTAAGGCCCCCAGCGTTTCCAGTGAACCTTTTGCTGGGAAGATTCATCGAGCCGGATTTCTTCTGCTGTCTTCCGCACGGTTTCTTCAGCCACAGCTCCTCCGGGATATTAAAGGCCAAACCACAATCTTACCGGAGCGTTACCGGACTTGGGAGATATTTCGCTCTTATCGGTATGCAACCGTTGGAGTTCTAGCATCGTTTGACCGGTCGGAGGGTTGCGTCGGCCCGGCGTGAATCCGCCGGAAATTCCCCGCAGCACACCTCATCTCTGGTGCTCGCGGATGGTCACGATTTGGATCCATCTGAATCGCTGCCCGCTCTAGCCCATGAGCGTGATAAGATAGAGAGTTAATTGATCAACCGCAGCCCAGAGGCCGAAGGATCCCGGCCTCAATTACAACCCAGGAGGCCTTTTATGAATCGCCGTGATTTTTTGAAGCAGGGCAGCACCACGGCTGGTCTTGCCCTCACGGCCAGAATGGTCGAAGCCAAATCCACCCCCACCACGCCGATCCCTAGAAGAATTCTGGGCAAAACCGGGGAGAGACTTTCCATTGTCGGCATGGGCGGTATCGTGGTGATGGGTGTAACCCAGGAATTTGCCAATAACATCGTCTCCGAAGCCGTTGACCGCGGCGTGAATTATATTGATGTTGCACCCAGCTACGGTGACGCCCAGGAACGGCTGGGACCTGCCCTTGAGCGGTACCGGCAAGAAGTTTTTCTGGCTTGCAAAACCGGCAAGTTTGACAAAGCTGGCTCCCAGGCCGCGCTCGATGATTCGCTGGAGAAGCTGCGCACGGACCATGTGGACCTCTACCAGCTTCACGCCATTTCCAGCATTGAGCAAGTGGATCAGGCCCTTGGTCCGAACGGCGCAATCGAAACCTTTGTGGCCGCCCGGAAGGCTGGCAAAGTCCGTTACCTGGGGTTTTCTGCCCACTCCGAAGAAGCCGCCATCGCGGCCATGGACCGCTTCGATTTTGATACCATCCTTTTCCCCACCAACTTCGTCCTGTTCACCCAGGGGCATTTCGGCCCACGAGTGATTGCGCACGCCAAGAGCAAGAACATGGGGCGTCTGGCCATCAAGTCCATGGCAAAAACCAAATGGCCGGATTCGATGAAGCCGGGGGAGCGCTGGTACCAGAAGTGCTGGTATGAACCATGCTCGTTCCCGGGTGAGGCATCGCTGGCTTATCGCTGGACGCTATCCCAACCCATTACCGCCGCCATTCCGCCGGGATATGGTACCTTCTTCCGCCTTGCGATGGATGTGGCGCAAAATTATAAGCCGTTGACGAGCGAAGAAGAAAAGGAGCTGTTGGCCGGCGCCCAGGGTGTTCAGCCGATTTTCCCTCAGCACCAGGCGTAGGCGGGCTACAGCATTACGGTGAAGATGAGCGACGTTGGGGTGAGCGGGGCAGCGGTAGAGCCGCTTCAGAGACCCATCCAGCCCCGCAGACCCGAAGAGCGGCTTCGCTCTGCCGGGCTCGCCCCACGCCGCATCCTGCGACCGTGATAAAATGCCCGGTCAAATTCAATCGAGAGGCCAAAGCGGTCACCCGCCTGGCAGCATCACTCCACGGAGAAGAATGATGAGCGGATCAAATGGAAATCCGGATGCCAAACTGCGCAGCCGCGAATGGTTTGGAACGGATGACATCCACGGCATGACGCATCGCGCCTATTTGCGGGCCGAAGGCTTTACGCGAAATCTTTTTAACGGCAAGCCCGTGATTGGCATTTGCAACTCCTGGAGCGAGCTCACCACCTGCAACGCCCACTTGCGGCTGGTGGCTGAAGCGGTGAAGCGCGGAGTGTGGGAAGCAGGTGGGTTTCCGTTGGAGTTCCCCACCATTTCTCTGGGCGAAGTCCTGATGAAACCCACCACCATGCTCTATCGCAACCTGATGGCGATGGATGTGGAGGAGAACATTCGCGCTTATCCGCTCGACGCCGTGGTGCTGCTTTCCGGTTGTGATAAAACGACCCCCGCCGAGTTGATGGGCGCGGCCAGCGCCGAGGTTCCCGCTATTATGGTCACGGGCGGTCCCATGCTGCGTGGCATGTTTCGAGGAACACCGGTCGGCTCCGGCACAGACGCCCGCAAATTCTGGGCGGAAAGGCGCGCCGGAAACCTGTCCGACGAGCAATGGGCGGAGTTTGAGGGATGCATCTCGCGCAGCGCCGGACACTGCATGGTGATGGGGACCGCCTCCACCATGACCAGCGTGGCGGAAGCCCTGGGCATGACGCTGACGGGCTGCGCCAATATTCCCGCCGCCGACGCGCACCGCATGTCGATCGCTGAGGAAAGCGGACGCCGCGCCGTCCAAATGGCGCGGGAGGGATTGCGGCCTTCCCAGGTTCTCACCCGGGAAGCTTTTGAAAATGCCATCCGCGTGAACATGGCTATTGGTGGCTCGACCAATGCCATTATTCACCTGGTGGCCATTGCCGCCCGGGTGGGCATCAACCTGCCGCTTGAGCGGTTTGACGAGATTTCCCGCCAAACGCCGTTCCTTGCCAATGTGCGGCCCTCCGGAGAATTCCTAATGGAGGATATGTACTATGCCGGAGGACTGCCGGCGGTGATGCGCGAATTGCAAGGCCAGTTGAACCTGAACGCCCTCACCGTTTCGGGAAAGACGGTTGGAGAAAACATCGCCGGGGCGGAGTGCTTCAACCGGGAAGTGATCCGGCCTTTCCAGCAACCGCTCAAACCCGAAGGCGGGACCGTGATCCTGAAAGGGAACCTCGCCCCGCACGGCGCCGTCATCAAGCAGACCGCAGCCTCACCCCAACTTCTGAAGCATCGCGGCCGGGCCGTGGTCTTTGAGAATTATAAGGATATGATGGCTCGCGCCGACGACCCGAACCTGGATGTGGATGAAAGCTGCGTGTTGGTGCTGAAACACGGAGGTCCCAAGGGCGCGCCGGGCATGCCGGAATGGGGAGACCTGCCCATTCCTAAAAAGCTTCTTGAGGCGGGCGTGCGGGACATGGTTCGCCTGAGCGATGCGCGCATGAGCGGCACCGCATATGGGACGGTTGTCCTTCACGTGTCTCCAGAAGCCGCTGTGGGCGGGCCACTGGCCATTGTCAAGAATGGCGACACGATTGAGCTGGACGTGCCCGGCCGGCGGCTGGAACTTCTGGTGCCGGATGCTGAAATCAAGAATCGTCTTGCGGGATGGCAGCCGCCCACCCCGCACTACTTCCGCGGTTACGGCAAGATGTTCCTGGACCACATCATGCAAGCGCATGAGGGATGTGATTTTGACTTCCTGCGGCCGGTCTGAGGTTTCTGCCACTCCTTTCGCAGACTGCCTGGCCCAGCCACCGGTCGAAGATTCACTCGGGCCCGTTTTTCGCCGTCCTCCGGAGCTCGGTCCGGGTGAAGGGTAAAGTATACAAGTTATTAATATACATGGAGTTAAGGTTAAAAACAAAAGATTCGGCTTTCTTGCGGCCCCAAGATGTGCTAAATTACTATCCCATGATGAAGCAGAACAAATGTCCAAACTGTGGCTCTCTCAGAACCAGCAAATCTCCAAGCGGTCAGCATTATCTCTGCCTCGATTGTCAACGAGTCATCATTGACAACGAGCGCTCTGAACCGTCCGATGGCCGTCTACGCCGCGATCGGAGCCCCGCATTGACGCGCGTGCGTGTCCGCACGACGGAACCAACCATCTAGCCATGCGGCCCAGCATGGCTGCGTCATGCCGGTCGTGCCCTCGCCCATCCCAGCCCTCTCCGCCAGGCCGCGGGACGGACGAATGGACTGCCCAAGCGTCTGCATCGCGGCAGGGCTTAGGTTTCAAGCGCCTTGCGACAATATGCGTAGCACTTCTGGACCTCGGCCACCGTATCCATGCCGGGCTTGCCGTATTCGTACTCAATGTTAGCGGGGATTTCCCACTGATTGTCGCGCAGCAAATGCAGGACGGGGATGATGGGTGTGTCCCCTTGTCCAAGGGGCATGTTCGGCCCGTGGTCTTTCTTACGGTCTTTGATGTGAATGGTCACGATCCGGTCGTGATGCTGTTGGATGAACGACACTGGGTCGCCACCGGCCGCGACAAAATGCCCAATATCCAGGTTCACGGCGATGTAATGCTGGCTCATCGCGAGGGCCTTCTCAAACGTCGCGGCAGTGGAGAAGGCATCGTCATCGCTGGTGTCATCGTGGCCGTGCATGGCCACCACAATCTTGTATTTGCGGGCGTACTCCTGAATTCTCGGCACCAGGCTGATGTAAGAAGAGGCGGTAATATAGCGCACGCCCAGCGCCTTGGCCATTGCGAAGCCGCGGTCGAATTCAGCGCCGTTCATATCCTTGTTGAAGCTGTAATTGTAGGCGTAGAGCCTGATGCCAGCTTTGTCAAACTGCCCGCGGATGCGGTGGAAGTCCGAGAGCGGCGCCGTCTCCCGCCAGAAGGTCAACTGGTCAGCGGGAAGGTGCTGCGGCTCCACGTGACCCTGCCACAGCTCGCACTCGCCGAGTCCGATGGTGCGCATCGCATCGATCGCCATGCCCAGCGGCCGGTCGCGGAAGCTATAGCTCTGCGCGCCGACTTGCACGCCGCGTACCACGGAATTAATCCACTGCGCCCCCCGCAACCCGCCCGCCGCGGCCATTGCCGCCGCCGATGACATCAGGATTCTTCGCCCCGCTTCACGTCTCGTAATTTTGCTCACCGTGTCTTCTCCTAGTCTGCTTTTCAAATTGCCCCGACAGTATATGAAGCCGCCGCGCCCGGCGCAAGGGCTGGTTGGTGAATTGTGCAAAGTAAATGGAGTAGGCAGAAAGCAGGGGGCAGTGGGCAGAAGGCAGTGCGAAGGCTTGCCGGTTTCACAACGATGGAGAAAGCGACCGTTCATAACCGCGCCAGTGGCGAAACACCCCCGGTTGGTGTATGCTGTGCCTCTCCAAATAAAGAGAGGGGGTACAGGCCATGAAATCCTACGGTGCGAGGCACATTTGTGCCATCCTTGGTGGCGCAGGCATGTTTTTGCTTATGGCGAGCGGATGCGGGCTTGCTGCGCAAGGAACAGCGGTCCCGTTGGCGCTCCAAGATGGCACGCCGGTGAAGCTCCGGCTGACTCAAACAATTTCGTCTTCCACTGCCCAGGTAAACGATACGGTTCCCCTTGAGGTTCTCGGAGAAGTCAAGGTTGGGAATCTGGTTGTCATCAAGAACGGCGCGATGGCCTGGGGTACCGTGACAGAGGCTCAGGCCAAGAGGAGGATGGGAAAGGGCGGCAAGCTCAATGTCAATATTGACGCCGTACGCTTGGCAGATGGGGAAAAGGCGGCGCTGCGCGCGGTGCGCAATACCAAGGGCGGCGGCCATACGGGAGCCATGACTGCGGGCATTGTAGCTACTAGCCTGATTGTCTGGCCCGCAGCGCCTTTCTTCCTCTTCATGCACGGAAAGGACGTTACTATTCCAGAGGGAACTGCGATCAGCGCATATATCAACGGGGATTTTCCAATTGACGCCGCCAAGTTTGAGCTGCCTCAAGCGGGCCAGCAAGGACCTGCCCCATCCACTGCGCCGCCGCACTCAAGCGGTGCAACAGGCCCTCCAGCACCCGCTCAGACTGCACAGTACATGCTCCGATCAAATCCGCCAGGAGCCGACATCACCGTCGACGGAAGCTTCGTAGGAAATACGCCGTCTACGTTGCGCTTGACCCCGGGACAGCACACCATTGCACTGGGCGAATCCGGCTTCCAGACCTGGCAGCGTACCGTCACAGCGACAGCGGGAACCAGCATTACGGTTGACGCCAAGCTGGAAAAAGTCCAGTAATGCCCGGGATGGACCCGGCGCGCCGGGCCATAAACATTGGCATCCCGGGGATAGCTGTCGCGCGGGTGGCGCCGACATCGATTTTCATGTCGGCGCCACCTGAGCAAGCCGGGCTCTTCCTTACCGCCAACATCTGTGTTCTGGGAGAGAGGCGAAGCCCGTAACCGGGGCGCAGACATGCATGGCAATGTCTGCGCCACCCGCGAGCCACCAGAACCCCTTGCCGCAAGATCAACGCTCCAAACGTGTAGACTCCGGTTATAATTCCACAGCCGTGCGAATCGTGCCGCGTCGCAGGATGAAGCGGCTTCGGCTTATGCCGCAGCAAACTGCGTGCCCGGGCACAAAACTGGCTTTGAGGCGGAGGAAACATTGAATTTTCAAGGCGTGTTTTCGGTGTTACCCACGCCGTTTTCGGCTAACGGTGAAATCGATTTTGTCAGCTTGCGCAGGGTGGTGGATCTTTACATTCGCGCCGGCGTGAATGGCCTGACGGCGCTGGGGGTCACGGGCGAAGTGGCTCGCCTGACGGAGAAGGAACGTTTTGAAGTCTTGGACGCCATTCTGGACCTTGTGAAGGGCCGCGTGCCGGTGGTGGCGGGCTCCTCGGCTGATGGCCTGCGTACCTGCATCGAGTACAGCCGCCGGGCACAGGCGGCGGGAGCTGCCGCCATCATGGTAAGTCCGCCGCGTATGCCGAAGGTCAATTCCGGCGCCGTGCTGCGGCACTATGCGGAACTGGCCGCCGCGGTCGATCTGCCTATCGTGGTGCAGGATTACCCACCCGTATCGGGCACCGTCCTTGAGCCCGCCCTCCTGGCACGCATCGCCCGCGACGTTCCCGCAGCGCGCACGATCAAGCTGGAGGATCCGCCCACGCCTTTGAAGATAACCCGCATTCTGGACCACTCGCAAAGCGTGCCCGTTCAGATTCTGGGAGGGCTGGGCGGTGTTTTCCTTCTTGAGGAACTTCTGGCAGGAGCCGCAGGAGCCATGACCGGTTTTGCCTGCCCGGAAATCCTGGTGAAGGTCGTGAAGCTCTTCCGGGCCGGGCAGGTTGACGAAGCTACTGATATTTTTTATCGCGCCGTGCCCCTGATGCGGTTTGAATTTCAGGAAGGGATCGGAATGGCGATTCGCAAGGAAATTCTGAAGAGGCGAGGCGCGCTGGCCGATGCCGCAGTCCGGGCGCCGGGCGGTCCATTGGACGCTTCGACTTCGGTTCAGCTTGACCGCCAGCTCGAGTGGGTTTGGAAAACGGGAGGGATTGAGTGGACTTAGGCTTGAAAGGAAAGGTGGCAATGGTCAGCGGCGCGAGCCGCGGCCTGGGCTTCGCCATTGCCCAACAGTTGGCGGCGGAGGGCGCTTCGGTATCCATTCTTTCGCGAGGCCAGGATGCGGTGAATGAGGCAGCGCGGCAGATTCACGCGGAACATGGCACGCAGGCGCTGGGATTTGCCGGGGACGTCCGCTCGGCGGAAGCCATCGATCAATGGCACGAAACCACGATGGAGGTTTTCGGCCGGATTGACATGCTGGTGGCGAACGCGGGCGGGCCACCCGCCGGAAATTTTGCGGCATTTGACGATGCGGCGTGGCAGAACGCCTTCGAACTGCTGGTGCTGAGCGCCGTGCGCATGGCCCGGCGCTCGATTGAGAAAATGACGGCGGGCACGGGCGGCAGCATCCTATTTCTGACTTCCTCCTCGGTCAAGGAACCGATTCCGAACCTCGCCCTTTCCACCATCTTACGTCCTTCCGTTTCAGCGCTGGCCAAAACCCTGACAAATGAATACGCCAGCCGCCGCATCCGCGTAAACCATCTGATTCCGGGCCGGATTTCCACGGACCGGGTTCGCGAGCTGGATGAAGCGGCAAGCCAGCGTTTGGGAATTCCTGTGGAAGAACAGCAGCGGCGTTCTGCCGCCACGATTCCTTTGGGCCGCTACGGGCTACCAGAAGAGTTGGCGCGGGCTGCGGTGTTTCTGCTTTCGGATGCTGCCTCCTACATTACCGGCGCCACCCTCCAGGTGGATGGCGGTATGATCCGAAGCGTACTCTAGGGGCGGGCCTTGCGCCCGCCCTCGACCAGTGTAATGGGTCCGCTTCCGGCCCAGGCAGTGCCGGGGCTTCTGTTCGGCGACGGCCATTGTAGCGCGTGGTCCTCTGCCAGGGAACGGGCGACCACAAAGGTCGCCCCCACTTGAGGTCAACCATGAGTGTGATGAGGAATTTCTTTCTGGCCTGTTCGCAGAGCCGGTGGCTGCGCGAGCAGGCGCCCAAATATTGGTTCGTTCGCCGCACCGTTGCACGCTTTATGCCGGGTGAAGAATTGGATGACGCTTTAAGCGCGGCTGCCGCGTTGCGCGAACAAGGGATCGGCGCGGTATTCACGCAACTGGGTGAAAACGTCACCAGCGCTTCCGAAGCCGATGCCGTCACAAACCACTACCAGGAAGTCTTGCGTCGCATTCCCGAACGCGGATTGAACACGGAAATCTCCGTGAAGCTCACGCAGTTGGGGCTCGACCTAAGCCCGGAGCTTTGTCTCGCCAACTTTCTGAAGATCGTTCAGAAGGAGGATTCCTCGCGGGTCGTCTGGATAGACATGGAAGCGAGTCCTTACGTCGATCGCACCATTGAAATTTTCCGGCAGGCACGCGGCTCCTTCAAGAACGTCGGCCTTTGCCTCCAGGCATACCTTTACAGAACCGGGAAGGACATTCAAAGCCTCCTGCCCCTCGGCCCGGCCATCCGCATGGTGAAGGGCGCTTACCTGGAGCCGCCGGATCTTGCCTTTCCCAAAAAGATCGACGTCGATGAGAATTACTTCAAGTTGGCGTCACTCCTCATCAGCCCGGAAGCCCGCGCCACTGGTGTGCGCGCGGCGTTTGCCACGCATGACCGCGCCCTGATCCGCCGCATCACGCAGTTTGCTGAATCGCAGCAGGTTGGAAAGGACCAGTTTGAATTTCAGATGCTGTTTGGCATTCAGCGGGCGGAGCAGCTTCGCCTGGCGCGCGAAGGCTGGAAATCGATTGTACTGATCGCTTATGGCAGTTTTTGGTTTCCCTGGTTCATGCGGCGCTTGGCGGAACGTCCCGCCAACGCCATGTTCGTGGTCCGGAACCTGTTTCCGGCTTGACAACGGCCATGCCCGAATCCCCTCACCTCCAGAACAACGTTGCGGCCACCACTTCACCCACCGGCGCTGCCGGGGGCTTCGTCCGCGGTCTCGGGCTGTTTGATTCCGTGATGGTGGTAGCGGGCGCCATGATCGGATCGGGCATCTTCATCGTCTCGGCCGATATGTCGCGGTTGGTGGGCAGCCCGGGAGCCTTGCTCGCGACCTGGGCTGTGACCGGAGTTCTGACGGTGACGGCCGCGCTTTCCTATGGCGAGCTTTCCTCCATGATTCCCTCAGCGGGCGGCATGTATGTTTATCTGCGTGAGGCTTACTCGCCGCTTTGGGGTTTCCTTTATGGCTGGACGCTCTTCGGTGTCATCCAAACCGGCACGATTGCAGCGGTGGCCGTGGCCTTCGCAAGGTTCAGCGGCGTGCTGTGGCCCGCCATCGATGAGAAGCATTACCTGATCGCGCCCATCCACTTCACCGCTCATTACGCCATTTCACTTTCCACCGCGCAGTTGACGGGCATCGCGGTGATCGTGCTCCTGACCTGGACGAACACGCGAGGGCTGGAATACGGAAAGATCGTGCAGAACGTCTTCACGGTCGCCAAGGCCGGGGCGTTGGCGGCGCTGATCCTGCTCGGCTTCACCATCGGGCGGAATGCCCACGCCATCGCTGCCAATTTCGGGCGTCTGTGGGTGGCGCGCGGCTTCCACCCCATTTCCGGATCACTCAATTGCACAACAGCCTGGGGCCTGGTGGTGGCAATCTGCGTGGCCCAATCCGGGTCTCTCTTTTCGGCCGATTCGTGGCACGACGTCACCTTTGCAGCGGAAGAGGTGAAGAACCCGGAACGTACCTTACCGCGCGCCCTGGCCCTGGGTGTGGCCTCGGTGATCGCGCTCTACTTGTTGGCCAACATCGCCTACCTTACCACCCTTCCCTTCTCTGCCATTCAACATGCGCCGCAGGACTTGGTGGCCACCGCCATGCTTCACGCTATCTTCCCGGGTTTCGGCGCGCTGCTCATGGCCATTGCTATCATGGTTTCCTGCTTCGGATGCATCAATGGGCTGGTGCTGGCGGGGCCCCGCGCCTATTACGCCATGGCAAGTGATGGGCTGTTCTTCAAGTCGGCGGGCCGCCTGAACCGCCATCACGTTCCAGGACGTTCACTCGCCGTCCAGGGATTCTGGGCGGCGTTTCTGGTTCTGCCCCGGACATACAATCCAGCCACAGGGCAATATGGCAGCCTTTACAGCAACCTGCTGGATTACGTGATCTCCGCGGCGCTCATTTTCTACGTCCTGACCATTGCCGGCGTCATTCGCTTGCGCGCCAAACGGCCTGATGTTCGCCGTCCTTTTCGCACGCCCGGCTACCCGCTGGTCCCGCTCACCTACATTGCGGGTGCAACCGTGATCTTAGCCATGCTGCTCGCCTTCCGCCCTTCCACCACTTGGCCGGGACTGGTGATCGTGCTGGCGGGCTTTGTCTTCTACTTGATTTTGCGCAGCTCAAAGGGGCGGACCGCACGATGAGGACAAGATAAGAATCCCACCCGGCACGATGCAGGGAGAAGGAAACCCAGGTCGTGGTGCAGTTTGATCGCTGTAGCGGCGAGTTTATCTCGCCATGAGACATGGCGGCATAAAGCCGCCTCTACGGAAGGCGCCCCTCGATCCTGTTGGCAACTTTACATCCAAGGCAAGAACCGAGGCGAATGCGACGCCCTGACCGCGGCAACGATCAATCCGTGTGAAACACCTCTGGCATATTTACCCACCACTCCCCTTCGGCGCGGGTGGGGAGGGGATCCTGCATGGGCATCATAATCGCCCACCACTCCTGAGTTTTGGGATCGGCTGCCATCTTCGCCATGTCCGCCGCGTAATCCTGGCCGATATATTCGAAATAGGCAAAGAGAAGGCCGTCCTGCAGGAAGATCGAGTAATTTCGAATGTTGCAATCGCGAATGGTCTTTAGCACTTCCGGCCAGACCCTCTCATGGTAGCGAATGTACTCTTCACGTGCCTCCGGGCGCACTCGCAGGAGCTGACCGTACCGCTTCAATTGTTGCGATTTGTTAGCCATGCATGCCTCATCCCTTTGGTTTCCAGGTGGCGGTGCTGATCCCGGACCCATTTCACCTTGGTCAATCGCCAGTTCACGGCGATGTCCTCACCCCCCGGCGTTTTTTGGACCCTTTCGGTGGTCTCGCCTCCGCCAGGCTTTATTAAATCCTTTCGGGAGTCAGGACCCCGCCGCTACATCCCATCAGAGAGTCAGGCCAGAAGCTGCCTGCTCACCGGGGACTGTGGAAAGGAAAATCCCAGCCGGATGGCGATTTTCTCCGCAGCATCCTTTACAGCGGCCGCAAAGATGCTGACTTTCTCATCGCTAATTCTTGAGATCGGCCCAGAAACGCTGACCGCAGCAACCGACTCGCCATGCTGATTCAGGACCGGCGCCCCCACACAGCGCGCGCCCAAGAGGTTCTCCTCGTTATCCAGCGAATACATTTGGCCCCGAACCACCTCCAATTCTCTCATGAATTCAGCCAGGTTGGTGATGGTATGAGAGGTCAAAGGTTGGAATTGAATGGCCTGAAGGATCGATTTTGATTGGTCGGCGGGGAAAAATGCCGCCAAGGACTTGCCGAGCGCCGTCGAGTAAATCGGCCGGCGGCTTCCGATGGTGGAAACCAAGCGGAAGTCGTGAGGGCTTTCCAAGACCTCCAAGTAAAGGACATCGCTATTGTCCCGCACGGCGAGATTGACGCTTTCCCCGGTCGCAGCAAGGAGCTCGCGCAGCACCGGCCGCGCCGCTTCGCGCAGGTCCCCCTCACGGGGAGAACCGGGCGTCATCTGGCTTAGTTTGAGGCCGATGGTATAAGTTCCGTCCTGATCCCGCGACAGATAGGCTTCTCGCTCGAGATGGGAGAGGAACCGGTAAGCCGTACTTTTGTTCACTCCCGTCTGTTTGGCAATGTCCTTCAGAGCAAGCCCGCCGGGAGAATTTCGGAGAGTCTCAATAATCTTGAGCGCCTTGGTTAAAACTCCCACGGGTTGTGGCCGGGTTCCGGTTTTGCGCATTCTTGCCGCCCCACTCTCCAGCTTGGGGACTCAGTGACGTTTTCAGTTTTAGTATTAGATCACATCGAATTGAAAAATAGAATCCAATTTCCAATAATAATTGGAAGGTTTTCTGATATTTCAGCCCAAGATAGCTGGCAGCATCATCCGTTGGGACGACAACTTTTTTAGCAATGAAACGTTCATTTAAGGTTTGAAATCCCAATGCCCGACGACGCAAGGTTGCATTGTCTTTTGGTCCGCGCCTCTGGCATAAAACTGGAGACCTGATTCTGGTGATACACGTCCATTGGAAACTTAAATTACGTGAGTAGTATGCATATAGTCTTGCCGCCCGTCTATTCAGGGCGCGTCACCAAATTCACAACCCTCGGGAGCTGAATTGCGCAAGATGACCATGGTTCGATTGATCGATTTCGCCGGAAAGGCCGAAGCGTCGGCCAAGCCGTTTCCCGGGCCCGTAGGGTTGAGGGCATGGGTGCAAGGGTGGACCGGCGCCTGCGGGATCAAGACTCCGCCGGTCCAGCCCTCCATCTTGATCGGGCTCGATTGGCAACAAAGCCGGAATGTTCAATGTTATCAACGGTTCAAAGGGCGCAAGAAATGCTCCTATTGCGAATTGGGACAGGCAAAGCGCCGGGACATGGGCCAAGGGCAAGTGCCGCCCTCGCGTTCGCCCGTGGGCGCCAGTCCCGACCTCAAGAATGTTTGAAGTTGCAATTAAAAGGGAATAGGCTAGAAGACAATTATGGTGGATCACTCCAAGGAATTGTATGACGCGCTGGTGGTGGGCTCTGGCGCATCGGGCGGCTGGGCTTGCAAACGGCTGACAGAAGCGGGGTTGAAGGTCGCGCTTCTCGATGCCGGCCCGCCGCAGTCGGACCAGAATTTTACCGAGCACAAGCCGGCTTTCCAACTGAAGTACCGCGACCTCGCGCCGGAATTCATGCGTAAGACTCGGCCCATTCAGAGCCAATGTTACGCTTGCATGGAATACAACTATGACTGGTTTTGTAATGATTTGGATGAACCCTATACCGCCACTCCCAATATGCCCTTCAGTTGGTCGGCACGAATGCGCATTGGCGGGGGCCGTACCAACGTCTGGGGGCGGCTGAGCCTCCGTTACAGCGATCTGGACTTCAAGGCAGCATCCTACGATGGTTACGGGGTGAATTGGCCTCTCAGCTACAAGGATGTCAAGCCTTACTACGATCTGGTGGAGAGTTATATCGGTGTTGCCGGTCGAGCCGAAGGAGTGCCCGAAATACCCGACGGCTTTTTCCAGCCGGATATGGGCCTCACCTGCTCGGAAACAGTCTTCAGAGAGCGGGTGAAGGCCAAGCTGGGTTGGACTGTGACTCCCAGCCGGACTGCAAACCTTACCAAGCCGCTGCATGGCCGCGCGCCTTGCCATTACTGCGGGCCGTGTGAGCGCGGCTGCGTCACTCACTCCTACTTCAATTCCGCTTTCACCACCGTCCCCGATGCCCTTAAGACCGGCAATTGCACCTACATTCCCAACGCCATGGCGTACCAAGTTTTGATGGATGCGGAACGTAATCGCGCCAGGGGGATTCTTTATGTAGACCGCAATACCCGCCAACCGCATGAGATCAAGGGGCGGGTCGTCATTCTTTGCGCTCAGGCGTTTGAGTCGGCACGGATTCTCCTGAACTCCGCCAACCGGCAATATCCCAACGGTCTAGCCAATTCCAGCGGCGTGCTGGGGCACTATCTGATGGACCACATTGCCGGAGCTGGCGCGAGTGGCGAGTTTCCGGAACTTCCCGGAAAGCCCAATATCAACGGGCCCAATCGCCCTTGCGGCATCTATGTGCCACGCTTCCGCAATCTTCCGAACGGACCGCGGTCCCAAAAGTTCCTGCGAGGCTACGGCTATGAAGGCGGCGGGGGAGTTCACTTCAACTGGAAGGCGCCAGGTTTTGGAACACCCTTCAAAGAGAAAGCTTTCGAACCCATCAACCGGCTCAAGATCGAAACGTTCGGAGAGGTCCTGGCCCGTTGGGACAATTATGTGGAGATTGACCCGGCCGTGGTGGACACCTATGGGATTCCGGTGCTCCGCTTCCACATGAAACATGGAGAAAACGAATTTGCCTTGCTGCGCGATTCGGCAGACGCCGCAGCCGAAATGCTGGAAGCTGCGGGAGCCAAGAATATCAAGCCAGTGTACAACCCACGAGGGCCAGGGGGTGTCCGGCATGAGGTGGGAGTGGCCCGCATGGGCGACGATACCAAGGCCTCGGTTGTGAATCAATTTGAGCAAGCCCACGACGTTAAGAACCTTTTCGTGATGGACGCGGCCACTTTCTGCTCCAACCCCTGTGAGAACCCCACCTTGACTCTGATGGCGCTATGCGTTCGCTCGTGTGATTATTTGATGGATGAAATGAAACGCGGAAGCATTTGACCAGTCCCCCGATAGGAAGTAGAAGCCTACGGACACACAACAGCCCGCCGGGCGACCGCAGATTCAATTTAACTTCCCAGTCAGTCCCTTCGATTTAAGAAACTCCTGAACAACCACCTGGACGTCGCGGTGTTCTCCATCCACTGCATAGTTCATCCTTCGCATCTCCTCTGCGGAGATTCTCCCGGCAAGATGATCCAGCGCCGTTCGAATTTCCGGATGGAGTTTCTCTGCGGTCATCCGCACCACCGGAACGGCCTGGTAAGGCGGGAAATAATGGCGGTCATCCTGGAGAATGGCGAAGTGGAGCGCATCGATCTGGCCATCGGTGGTGTTGCCGGCCACCAGGTCCACTTGCTTGCTCTGGAGGGCGCGATAGAGAAGGCCAAGGTCCATGATGCGGGGCGGGGCGGCGAAGCGCAGGCCATAAGTTTTCACCAAACCCTGGTAGCCGTCCGGACGCTCCATGAATTCGTAGCCAAAGCCCGCGCGCCAATGCGGAGTATCAGCGGCCACCTGGGAAATTGTGCGGAGGTTCAAGCGTTTTGCATCATCCCCGCGCACCACGATGGCGAACGAGTTGTCAAATCCGAGCGGCGGTCCGACGTCCAAATCAAAACGCCGGGCATAGGCGTGCTTCACCATCGCGTAGACCTGTTGCGGGCCGTCTTGCGGCTTTTCCTTCAGAATGGTGGTAAGCGCCGTGCCGGTATATTCCGGGTAAATATCGATGCGCCCGGAAAGAATCGCCTGCTGGCAGATGTAGGTCCCGGCCAGATAGAATCGCCGCTCCACCGGCAACCCTGTCTGGGCATGGAGGTATTGGGCGAACAACTCACCGAGCACCAATTGCTCAGTGAAATTTTTGGAGCCGATCACGATCCTTTGGCGGCGAGGAGGCCCGCAGGCCGCAAAGATAAGCAGGAGCGCCAGTGTCGCCGTCAGACGCAATCAGGCTTCCTCCTGCGCGGGGGGCCGCAAGGCTTTTTCAATCAGTCCGATGCCAAAATCCGCGAGAAGCGCGAGAAGCGCGGCGGGAATGGCCCCAGCCAGAATCAGTTGGTTGTTCACCATGGCAAGCCCACGGAAGATGTACTCTCCAAGACCCCCGGCGCCAATGGCAGCGGCGATGGTGGCGAGTCCCACGGAAATCACCGTGGCCACGCGTACTCCCGCCACAATCACGCTCAAAGCCAGCGGCAATTGCACGCGCATCAGCAGTTGCCGGTCCGTCATGCCCATGCCGCGCCCAGCCTCAACCACGGCCGGATCAACGTTGGTAATGCCGGAGTAGGTGTTCTGGATGATGGGCAACAGCGCATAGAGTGTGAGGGCCAGGATGGCCAAGCGGCTGGCACGGTCGCCGAGGAATGGAATCGGCAGAAGCAGGCCAAACAGCGCCAGGCTGGGCACCGTCTGCACCAGGTTGGCGGCGCCCAGAACCGGCCTCTTGAAAATCGGCTTGCGCGTCAGAAGAATTCCGAGAGGAATTCCGATGATGACCGCGAGCAGCGTAGAGACGCCCACCATCCACAGATGTTCCAGCATCAGCTCGATCACTTCCGTGCGGTGGTTCAAGAAGAATTGGAGCAGACTCAAGCGCAACCCTCTCTGAGTTTGGGATTGCCCTCAAAAGCAGCAAGATATTGAAGGGCCATTGGGTCGCGAGAGGCCATGAAATCTTGCGGAGTGTAAGTACCGAGTAGCCGCCCCGCATCAAACAGGCAGATGCGCGTGCCGAGCAGAAGCGCTTCGGGCAGATCGTGAGTAACGAAGACGATGGTTTTATGCATCGCTTGCCGCAGTCGCAGAAATTCCTGCTGGATCTCTGAACGGGTAATCGGGTCTAAGGCTCCGAAGGGTTCGTCCATCAGCAGAATGGGTGGGTCTGCGGCCAGCGCCCGTGCCACACCCACTCGCTGACGCTGCCCGCCTGACAACTGGCGCGGATAGCGACTGGACAATGCCGGGTCAAGGCCCACCCTCACCAACAAGTCGCGCACGCGGTCCTGAATCCGGTCCGGCGGCCATCCCTCCAGTTCGGGAACCAATCCCACATTTCTGCCGATGGTGAGATGCGGGAAGAGTCCGATTTCCTGAATCACGTAGCCAATCCGCCGCCGCAGTGAAATCGGATCCCAGTCGCGGGTTTGCCGGCCCTCAACCCACACCTCCCCTTCGCTCGGGTCCAAAAGGCGGTTGATGAGCTTAAGCGTGGTCGTCTTGCCGGAACCGCTCCGGCCCAGCAGGACGCAGGTCTCGCCCTGCTCGATGCCGAGCGTGAGTCCTTGAAGGATCATCCGCTGGCCCGCCCGGTATCCGACGTTGCGAAATTCGATGGTCACTGGTGCGCGGGCCTCCGGAGCGGTCTCATGCTCCGTACAGTATGCCATCTTTGTCCAAGCCATGAGGTAGTGGGACGGTTTGTTTGCTGTAGCGGCGGTCTATGACCGCCGGTCTTGAGAATTCAATGGCTTCGGCGGTCATAGACCGCCGCTACAGCAAACTGAGCCGCCACTGGCCCTTGACGAGCCGGGGATTTCCACATCATATTAGGTAAAGCCGCAGCATTCAAAGGGCCTGTAGCTCAGTTGGGAGAGCACCTGGTTTGCAACCAGGGGGTCAGGAGTTCGAACCTCCTCAGGTCCACCAGTCCTTTCGGGTGGTGTCCTTATGGCATCCTTGGGGTCGTTCCAAGCATGACTGTGAAGTTTGGTTTGCCGGCCTCATGGGTAAGCGCTTCATGGAGGGCTTAGCGGCTGCCTTACGTCGTCATCTTGGTTGACAGCGCGAAGCGGCGGAATTAGGGTGAGGAAGGGGTTCCACACCCCGCAAGGAGACACGGCCCATGACGGGAATACAGTTCATCACCGACGAAAAAGGCCGCAAGACGGCGGCAATCATCAACCTCAAGGAACACAAGGCGCTCTGGGAGGACATCGAGGACGTGCTGGTTTCCCGGTCGCGGCGGCGTGAAAAACGCATCCCGCTCGACAAAGTAAAGGCAGACCTCATCAAGAGGGCTTTTCCACGGGTTGAGCACCGGCTCCCATGAAGAGCATATGCCTCCGGCGAAGATTTGACGTTACGAAGAAGATGCGGCCGCCAGGCCCTGATCGCCGGACGTGTGACATATAGAAAACGCTGTCACAATGCGAAAGGCCCACGACGAGATAAGGCGTTCGTCGTGGCTACCGGCTAGGGGTTCAAGGAGAAGAAGCCAATGTCACCAGCAGAACACCAGCACGTAACGTTCGGATTTGAGGATTTCTGGCCCGCCGCTCGCGAGCAGTATGAGCGGCAGTTCGATGCCATTGCCGATCTGATGGGCTTGGGGAACGAAATGTTACAGGCCGCCGAGAACAAGGCCGCTGAGCGGGTCCAGAAGGTCATTTACGAGCTGACTCGCGCCACGGTTGCAGGGGCAAGCGATGTAATTCTTCTCTGCGGTAACGGCTGCGGGCCGGGTGCAATGAAGATCGTGCGCGGCGTGTATGAATCCAGGTGGATGGCGGAGTACTTGCGCCGGAACCCAAAGGAGGTCGAAGACTACATAAATTTCGGCCCCGTACAGAGGTGGCGCACATACCAATGGTTGCGGGACAACATCCCGGATCAGGTAAAGCACTCGTCCCCGGAGGCAGTGAAGAATATCGAGGATGAGTATAACGAGGTCAAAGCCCAATTCACGAATTCCAAAGGACGCGAGAGGTTCCTGTGGTCCACGAAGTCTATCGGGAAAATGGCGGAGGAGATCGGATGCGGAAAAGAGTTTAGGCTTCCCTACAGCATGGCGTGTTCAATCCATCACGCGAACGCCGAGGGTTTGTTGGCCGCTGCTCGCGTTACGCCGCCGTCTCTGGAATGGGTAGGAGCGGCACTGGTCACGGCCCACACGAACCTCTGGTTTGTTCTCAGCACGCTAAACGATTCTTGCAACCTGGGTTTCTCTGATAAGTTGACCGCAGCACAAGAGAGTCACTCGCGGGTGTGGAAAGAATAGCGGTCGCTTCCTGGAAGGAGTGGCCGGAGAGATCGCACGGAGGGATTAGCTATGACTGACACAGAGCTTATTGAGCGGCTTAAAAAACTTGAGCGGGACAATCGGCGGTTCAAACGCCTTGCACTTGCCGGGCTGGTGCTGGCAGCGGCTTTTGCCGCCGTCTATGCAACGCGGCCCGTCGCTCAGACGATCACGGCTCATGAGTTTGATGTTGTGGATAACTCAGGAAATGTGCGGGTGAGCATGAACGTCGTAGCGGGCGCTCCGTCCATCGCCCTGCATGGGGCAAAAGGCGAGGTGTGGCTAACCATCTTGCCCGACTGGCCGGGCATCACGCTCGTCAACTTGCGAGGCGGCGCCGGAAGAGTGCAAATAGGCGTTGCCGCATCAGGCGCGCCGTGCGTCAAGCTCGTCGACGCGCAAGGAGACGTCGTTGCGCAAATGGCTGTCTCCGCGTCAGGCTCACCCAACATTCAACTCAGCGACGCGAAGGGTCAAGTGCACGCGCAAATGGCTGTGTCTCCGCAAGGCTCGCCGAGCATCAAGATCTTCGACGCGCACGGCTTTGGCGTAGACTTGGGGAGCACGCAGACGTTTGTACCAAAAACTGGAGAGGCGCAGCAAACTTCCGCCGCATCGATTGTGATGTTTGGAAACGACAAGAAGCACCATGTCATCTGGAAGGCTCCATGATCCTTGCGCTGTGGCGGCTCTCCCCGGAGGCAAACGCAAGAGGCCCGGCGCTCGTCGTGGCTCCTGGTGCTAAATAGCGGTCCATCGTGGTACACTGAAACTATGGAAGTAACCGCCGTCTTTAAGAAAGTTCCAGAAGGATATGGTGCTTGGGTGGAGGAAATCCCTGGCGCAAACACACAGGCGGCTACGCTTGTCGAGGCACGGCAAGGCCTTTTGGAAGCGATCCGGCTGGTGCTGGAATCCAACCGCGCGCTTGCCGAGGAGTCTGCGCAAGATGAGGAAGTCGTCAAGGAGCCAATCTCTCTAGCCGCACTGTGAAGCGCCGCGAACTGATTCGTCATCTAGAATCGCACGGATGCCGGGAATTGTGCGAAGGCGGCAGACAACCTGTCTATTGGAATCCCACCACCGCGAAGGTCTCAACCATTCCCCGCCACAATGAGGTTAACGATTTTCTGGCACGTAAGATTTGTCGCGACCTCGAAATCCCAGCACCGCGTTGAACCCTCTGGCCATCATGTACGGGCTTGCTCATGACCACTCCCGATGCTGACGTGATCGTTGTGGGTGCAGGACCAGCGGGTTCTACGGCGGCGAAGTTGCTGGCTGACCAGGGCTTGAAAATTCTGCTGCTTGACCGTGCTACCTTCCCGCGCCACAAAACCTGTGCCAGTTGGATCAACCGCCTGGCGTTCGAGCGCTTTCCTTATTTGCAAGCAAAGCTCGACGATCTGGTGGAGTCACCGTTTTATGGCATGACTTTTTATGATCCGCCGCTCCGCCGTCACGGCAGCTTCCCGGAAAGAAAGCCGTCGGGTTATCTCTCCTTACGCTCCAAATTTGACGATGGCCTTCGCCGCATCGCTATTGAGGCTGGGGCTGAGTTCCACGGCGCCGACGGCGTGGTACACGTCGAGCAGGATGGCAGCGAGGTGCGAGCGCGAACGGCGCAAGGGAAAACTTACTCGGCGCGAGTCTTGATCGGTGCGGACGGAGCGGCCAGCCGCGTGGCGATGTCTGCGGGTCTGCGGCGAAGCTGGGGACAGCGCGACACCGTGATGTGCGCCAACGCCGATATCGAATTTCCTTGCGATAAGATTGCAAGCTTTTATGGGCAGCGGTCGCCATTGCTTGTTTATCTTGAATATCAAGGACTGCAAGGCTACGGATGGATATTTCCCAAGCGCCGGCACATCTGCGTGGGAATTGGCGCCATGCTCGATGACAATCGCCGAATTCGCTCGGTCTATTCGCGCTTCTTCAAGGACCTTCAGTCCGCCGGACACCTTCCCCGCGAGCTTCGCGCTGAGAACGTTCATTTCGATATTGATCCGGTTGGAGCGGTGTACGCCATGCCGAGGCTGACTGAAGGAAGGGTGATGCTGATCGGTGACGCGGGGGGATTTGTGTCCGGGTCAACCGGCGAGGGAATTTATCCCGGCATGGTCAGCGCCCAGGTGGCTTGTGGGGTGATTGAAAAAACTCGGGCAAGCTCTTCGGTTGAACAAGGACTTGCTGAATTCAATCAGGTCTGGCGGGTTGAACTGGCCGATTATGTGAAAAGGCTTCCCGGGGGCGAAAAGGAGTCCGGAACCCGATCGAGGCTGGATATGATCTTCCGTTCGTCGCTGGTGGCGCGAATCGCGGGACGAATCTTTCTCTATGGCGAACAGCTTTCACTCCCAACTTTCCTTCGCTCCGTTGCCAGTTACGGTATTAGCAGATCTCACGTTTTTCCGAAGACCTCGTAGTTCATTCCCCCTCACCCCTGCCCTCTCCCCACCTGGGGAGAGGGAGACGCGAAGCGGCGGGTGAAAAAGGGCGGGTGAAGGGTGCCGGGCGGACTATGGAACAATTATTTTCGGCCCGGACCTTATCCAATGAAAATCCCATTCCGACTCCGCTGCGCAGATCTTGTCAAGGATTCCTAACTGCTGGCGCAAGCGGTGGAATTAATTGATAGGCCTGCCGCGTTTGATAATTGAGCAGGTAATTGACGTAAGCCCGGCTTTGAGGAGGAGAGTCCGGAGCCATCGGCGGATAATTGGACATGGCGCCGAAGGGCAGCGGTTCCACGGTGCGAAATGCCGCGGTGTTGGGTTCGCCATCCTTGGCGTAACCTCGCGCCTCCAGGAAAAAATCGCGCGTCCATCCGGACTTCAGAGGCGGCAGACTCCGGGCATTAAATTCGACGGTCATTTCGTCGCCGGTGGACATGGCCACCAGTTCATCATCGGCGTGGGAGAGCAGCGGAGCGACAGTGCCATAGCGCGTGAAGCGACCGAGAGCGGGATTCCACGGAGCGTTCACCAGCCGGCGCGTGTAATCAAAAGTATCGGGCCGCAGGTGTTCGGGATCAGTGTTGTAAGCCGAAAAACCCCGGTAATGCAGGTTTGCCGAAAGCAAAGGCAAGCTGATGGGAACGGGCGCGGGCGATTGCTCCGTGGTGAAAAAGATCTGGTCCCAGTAAACGCAGAAGTTGGTCACGATGCGCACGTGATGATCCGTGGACTTGAACTTGCCAGTCAGGTCCACCATCATAGTGCGGTTGGTGCCGCTGGGCAAACCCATATCCGGGATCACCGTAACCCACTTGCCTTGCGGGTCGCGTACCTGAACATAAGGTGAAATCATTTGTAGCTTGCGATTGGACATCAAGGCGCGCGAAGCGTTGGAATCCGTCCAGAAGACCCAACCTTTCAGCCACAGTGTGGCCCGGCTCTGCTGAGGGAAACTGCCCAAGTCGAGCGCGAGTGAATGCAAGTCCGCAAGGCCCAGAATGCGGTCACGGTGAAAATCGGTGGGATAGCGCCCATCCGCTTTCAGGATGAGCGGCAGAACATTGTTCCCGTGGTCATCCACGGCGGAGACAGGAAATCGCTGGTTGCGAACCACGAACATCTGAGGCGGCATCGGAGTTGACGAGTAGATTTCGTTCGAATAAACGTCTTCCGTCGCAGGGTGGTCCACGGCGAGAAGGCGCAATTGGTCGAAGTAGTCCACTTCCCTCATTTCGTCCGTGACCTGGAAGGTGTACTTGCCGTCCCGCTCATGCAGATGGCTGCCGAGGCGAACAAGCTCTTCCGGGTTCGGCTTCATAGTGGTGCCGTCCGGCGATAACTCTCCAATCGGCGCCACGCCCATGAGGTCCGTGAAGAAAACATAGCGGTGGCCATTCCAGACGTAAAGGAACGGGCAGGAACTGGCGAGCCTTTCCGACTCGCGCATGAGAATGGATTTGTCTGTGGCTGCATCAATCGAGTTCTGCACCACCTGGTTCGGCCAGGTCACCCGCACCACATCAAGTCGCGCCATATTGCCGGTGAAGACTCGAACCGGGCCGCCCGTGGCCATGATCTTGTCATAAAAATTCCCGGCTTTCAGCTCCACAACGTCGCCTGCGCCTTGTTTGTTGCTCTTGTAACCGTCAAAGTTGACCTCCACCCAATGGGCTCCGAGGTTTTCCCGCTGATAGACGGCCATTTTATCGCTTGCCGGAAATCCTACAAGGTCGAGTTTCCCAGGACCGGCTACCAACGCCGGAAACAATGTAGAAACCATATACTTGGAATTGAGGCCCGGAACCTCCCCGGCTTCTTGGAATTTTCCGCCGAGATTGCGAATCCAATGCCAGCGTCCCTTCACGTCTGCGGCAAGAATGTCATCGAAGCTGTCTCCATCCAGGTCGGCAAGGGTACCGCTGCTCCGGAACAGAGCCGTGGGAGGCTTTACTTCAGGAGCAGGCGCGCGTTTGAAACGTGCGCCGCCCTGGTTCATCAGAACCTGATAACCGGTAGGCGTCCACAACACCAGATCGAACAACCCATCGTGATTCAGGTCGGAAACTTGCGCTTCAGTCACTGCCGTGGCCAATTGCCCCAGCCCCGCATGGTCCGTTCCGTCCACAAAATGGTCCTCACCGTGATTCATGAATAGAAACGGATGTCCGTCATCCCGGTAAAGGAGCAGGTCCATGTAACCATCGTTATTGAAATCCGCAAAAACCGCCCCACGCATCCGGCCCTTCGCAGCGCCCAGGCCGGAGGCGGCCGTGATGTCCTTAAAAGAACCGTCGCCGTCATTGCGGTAAAGGTGTGCGGCTGTTCCGTGAAAATCAGCAGGGAAAGAAATAACGGGCTTGGCGGGCAGTGAAGAAAAATCCGTATAGGCGGTCACAACCAGATCGAGAAAGCCGTCGTTATCTGTATCCACGGAGATGATACGCGTGTCCAGCTCGCCGGGTTTGCCTTTCAAACCAGCCTTGCCGGTCGCCTCGGTCATTGTCCCTTTGCCGTTGTTTCGATAGACCCGAACGCCTCCAAGTCCGGCTACGAAAAGGCTGGGATGGCCGTTGTTCATATCATCCACAAAAACGGCGGACACAGCAGAGCCGTCACCCGCAACGCCCGCCTTTGCTGTCACGTCGGTGTAGGTTCCGTCCGCGTTCTGGTGAAAGAGGTAATCTTTCGATCCCGGAATAACTACAAAGAGGTCCGGACGGCCGTCCCCGTCAAAGTCGCCCGCAGCCACCGAAGGACTGAATAGCGGCAGGATATTGGCGCGCGCCCAATCTGATGAGAACTGGCTGGATTTGATCATCACGCCCTGCCGCGAGATATGCGGAGTCTTACCGGCCGGAACATTCAGGCCCAGCTTGCTGGCGATTTCCTGGAATGTCAGTGGCCGGGCCTTCGCGATGGCCGGCATCACCCCCGCCGTGGGCGGCGGGATTCGCACCATGCCGTACTTGCCGGCTTCAAGAGCGGGATATTGCAATGAGATGTTAGGGACTTTGTTGCGGCTGGCGGAATTGAGCTGAAGGTACTTCCTGGCTTCTGCGGGTCTTTGTAAACGAGTGAGAATGGTAAAGCAATGGAAAGTGGCTGCCACATAGAAGTTCTGAGCCTTGGCGAAGCCCATGTTCACCACGCGCCCGTAAGCATCGAGCGACGGCTGCATCTTTCTCTCTGAGAAATAGACCGAGCCCAGATTGAACCACGTCGGCGGGTCGTTCGGGTCAGTTTGAATCACTCGCTTCAATGCCGCTTCGGAATCCGGATAACGAAGCTCATGCTTGTAGAGAATTCCCAGGTTGTAATCGATAGCCAACAGATGAGGATTCATCTGCTTGGCCGTTGTCAACTCCTCCAACGCTTGGTTCAACCGGTTCGCTTGGAGCAGGGCTTGGCCCAAATCGAGGTGATCCAAAGCCAGAGCGTGGCCCGATGCAACCACTTTCTGAAACTGCTGGATGGCCTCGCTATATTTTCCTTGTTCGTAATAAGCTTTGCCAAGATTTCGAAGGGTTTGAAGGGATGCGACCGGCGGGGCCGCGGCCGGAATGGAGCGATGGGGCTTGATGGCGACTTTCAATTCCTGAGCGCGAACGGGACGCTTGCGCCACAAGAAGATTCCGGCCAGGACAACGATCAATCCGAGAATCGGCAATAATAATGAGTGCCACCTCCACCCCTGCTTCCTGGTTTCCGTCAACTGCGGTCTCCTTACCCTCGAATCAAGTTGATAAACAATCCATAATTATAGCCGGAATCAAACTCGACGATTTGAACTTACACTTGGAATAGTCGTATTGCAGATTGGTCAAGCCACAATACTGTTCAGTGAGGGCGGTGCTCCTGATGCTTATGGCAGGATCGTCCCCTTCCCCCTCACCCCAGCCCTCTCCCCACGAGCGGGGAGAGGGGGAACCGCATAGAGGCAACCGCTCGTTCCAGGCCCTCTCCCCACAAGCGGGGAGAGGGAAAACCGCATAGAGGCAACCGCCCGTTCCAGGTCCTCTCCCCACGAGCGGGGAGAGGGAGAACCGCATAGAGGCAACCGCCCGTTCCGGGCCCTCTCCCCACAAGCGGGGAGAGGGGGAACCGCGTAGCGGTGGGTGAGGGGCTCTGGTTCAGCCGCATACCGTTAGCTTCACGGCGCAGCCGTTCGCTACCTCTCTGCGTGTTTCACCTTGGCCAGAAGCTCGCGGGCTTGTCCCTGCACCGGACTTGGCATACTGACGGCGCGGGTGAGGACTTCTGTGGCCAGATGATGGTTGGGCGGAGACTGAAATTCGTAAGCATAGCCCAGGAAATAAAGCGCCTGGGCCTGATAGGCCGGTTGGGCCTTCAACAGGTCGATGGCCGTCTTGAATTCCTGCTCGGCGGGCAGCACCCTCTTGCTCCTCGCCGCATTCAGGAAATCAACGTAGCCGAGCGTCAGGTGGGCGACACCGAGCAGCGCATCCCGCTGCTGGCTGAACTGTTCATCGGTCATGCCATCCTGTTTCTTGAGGGTGGGCGCAAGCTCCAGCACCTTGTGAGCGTAAGTCGCGGCCTGGGTGGGATTGGTGCGGCTGAAAGCCTCATCAAATGCCACCAGGTTCAAGGCTTGGATGTTGTTGGGATCAGCGGCGATGGCCTTTTCGCCGTATCCATCGGCCTTGGCGGTGTTGTTCAGACCCTCGTAAGCTACAAAATATGCCATGTCGAGCTCGCTGGCATTGCCAGTGGGATAGGACTTGGCGAAGGCATCCAGGTCCTTGATGCGCTGGTTGGCGTCTTGAATCCGGGGCAAGAGGGTGAAAAAGGCGTACTCCTCGTAGGCGCCAATATCCTTCATTTGCGTGTTGAAGTCACTCTGGGTCTTTTGCCAATCGCCATCGGACAGGGTCGAGGGGCGGGAGGGCGATTCAGCCTTCATCTCGTCCGGCGCCTTGTCAATCACGGTAAACGCCGTGTCCGTGGCTTGGCCCGCGCCCACGTACGCTTTGGCAAGATTCAAAAGGATCATGGTGTCCTGATAGGGGATGGCCAGCGCCTTCTCTCCGTACTCGATCACTTTGGGGTAGTTGTTGAGCTTCAGGTAGGCGAGCGTGTAATACTCATCCACGCAGGACATAAACTTGGAACCCGCGTGCGCCTGAGCGTATTGGTCCAGCGCATTGATCTGCGTCTGAGGATCGTTGGCCCCACTGACAGCCGTCATCAGGGTATCCTCAGCCGATCCCGCCACCACAACGGCGCCGGGACAAGTCTGCTGGGCTTCAAGCGGGACGGCCGCGAACAGAAGTCCTGCGGCCAGGTACATTCCGAGCAAAGTGCGCATGACAACCTCCGGTTTGCGGGGATCTTCTGCGTCTCAACTTGCTGGGGCGGCGGAAGATCCGGCGACGATATCAGCCACGGCGCCGCGCCGGCCAAAGCTGCACCGGCAGCGGATCTTTCTATCTAAACCGCCGGTGGAATCTCTACGTTCGAAGGTTGCGGCGAAGATGAGGCAGGAATCGCGGTACCCTCCGGGCGTATTGCTCATATTCGGCGCCATAGTGTTCGTGCAGTTCACGCTCTTCGAGCGGTGCGACAATTAAATACATCAAGATGGTGACAAATGCCAGTGCAAAAATTCCAGCGGCTCCGGTGAGCAGGGCAAAGCCCAGCATCGTGGTCATATAGGCCAGATAGCGCGGGTGCCGGAGGCGCGCGTAAAGACCGTGGCTCACCACGCCACCCACGTTGCTCTGCGGATTGATCTCCGGCACTCCCGCCAGACGCCGCAGACCGAACTCCCGGTGCACCCGCTGCCCAAGCCACAACCCACAGACCGTCAGAACCGTTCCAGCCGCAAAGGTGAAAGCGTTGCGTTCCATCCGGTGCGCAAAAATCCAATGTCTTTCAACCAGCAGAAAGGCTGCAAAAGCCGCCCACAAGGGCAAAGCTATCCAAAAGGAGCGATTACCGAATTTCCGCCAGATATGAATGCCAGAGTGGATAATCAACCAGAAGAAGGGCGCAGGGAAAAAGAGAACTAGATAGATGAGGGCCAGGATGTCCAAGAGCCATGTGGCGGCGTGGGTCATTTTGGATGAAGGTGCAGGACTTAAGCGTGCGAGCCCAGGGAGCATTCTACAGGAACGGAGGCAGGTATGGAAATGGAGGTGAGGCGAGGCCGCATGGTCATTCTCCGTGTTCCCATTTGTTTCATCGCACACCGTAATGCACCATTTCGCACCAATCTTATGTAGTCGTACATTTTGGCTGCTGTAGCGGCGGTCTCTGACCGCCGAATTTTATTTTTCAACAGCTTCCAGCGGTCAGAGACCGCCACTACAGCCAACTTAACCCCACCCAGCTTGCCCCCACCCGTAGAATCGAATAGGATGAAGGTGGATCTTGTGCGGGCAGAGGCTTCTGACAATGGACAGAATGGCGGTTTTTACCCTGGGATCGATACAGCCCGGCGCGCTGGAACCCTGAACGCCGCGTCTCATGGCGGCTGCCGCGATCCCCTGGCGAGTTTCACTTCCCAGTTCCCGGTACGGCCTGACCTGGCGAAATCGAGCGGCTGGATTTTTTGGCCGCCAGGATGTTCAGCTTTATTGGAACTACGATGAACTCGGAGTTCACTCAAATTCGCGCCCGGGAAGAAGTGGTGGACGCGCTGGCCAGGCCCATGCGCAGCCTGCGCGTCTCAGTGACGGACCGCTGCAATCTGCGCTGCCAATATTGTATGCCGGAAGCCGAATACGTCTGGCTGGCGCACCAGGAAATTCTGACTTTTGAAGAGATCGGCCGGTTGGTTTCCGTCTTCACAGGGCTGGGTGTTGACAAGGTCCGGCTGACCGGCGGCGAGCCGCTGCTGCGCCACAACCTGGAGCGCCTGGTGGAGATCCTGGCGTCGAATGACGCCATCCGTGACCTGGCTTTGACCACCAACGGCGTCCTGCTGGCCCGCCACGCCCGCACGTTGCGCCAGGCGGGCTTGCGGCGAGTGACGGTGAGCCTGGATACGCTCCGGCAGGACCGGTTTCGAACGCTCGCGCGCGGAGCGGCCCTGGCTCGGGTGGTGGAAGGCATTGAGGCGGCGCGCCAAGCCGGCTTTGAGAAGATCAAGATTAATTCGGTCATCGTCCGGGGCGTCAACGAGGACGAATTGGCAGGTCTTGTCGAATTTGGCCGCAAGCAAGACGCGGAAATCCGCTTCGTGGAATATATGGACGTCGGTGGCGCCACGCGCTGGGGCATGGACCGGGTGGTGCCTCAGGCAGAAATGCTCCAACAGCTCGAAGCAGCGTTTGGAAAGATCGAGCCGCTGCCGCACCACGGCTCCGCTCCGGCAGCCCGCTTTCTTCTGCCGGACGGAACAAAATTTGGGATCATCGCCTCCACCACTCAGCCCTTCTGCCGCGCCTGTGACCGGGGCCGCATTACAACGGATGGACTGTGGTTCCTTTGCCTTTACGCGCGCCAAGGAACCGACTTGAAACGGATGCTTCGTGGCGGCTCCAGTAACCAGGAAATCGCCGGGCGCATTCGCGCTACGTGGATGGCAAGGGATGACCGCGGCGCGGAGGAACGCCATGCCCTGATCCATCGCGACATTCTTTTCCCAGTCGAAGATTTGAAGGCCGATCCCCATCGGGAGATGCACACCCGAGGCGGATAAGTGTCTTTAGAAGCGGCCGCCACGGCCCGGCCGCTGCCGGCCCTGACGCAGCCCAAGGAATGAGGTCCATGGCAGATCGCTATTTTAATCGCGAAGAGGCGGAAGAACTTCTGCCCATGATCGGAAGGTCGCTGGAGCGCGCCCAGGAACAAAAGAAATCCATCGAGCCGCTGGAACGTGATCTGGCCATGGCCGCGGCGCGCATCATGATGGCAGGGGGCTCGCAGCCGCCATACCAGGAATTGGTAAAGAAAAAAAATGAGCGCGACAAGGTGATGGCCCGCATTGAGGAGATCATTAAAACCATTCAGGAAACCGGATGCGTGGTGAAGGATTTTGAAGAAGGCTTGGTGGATTTCCCCGCTCTGGTTGGCGGCGAGGAGGTTTATCTCTGCTGGAAACAGGGCGAAGAACGTATCGGCTTCTGGCACGGCATTGACGAAGGGTTTGCCGGGCGCAAGCCGCTCAAAGGTGAGGACGATGCCGATGAACCCAGAAACCCCCGGATGCATTAACTGGGATTATTCACGATGTTTTACTCGATGACCGTCAGGGCAAGGTCTTGCTGAAAAACGGGTAGTGGGCCAGTTCGGCTTTTGTAGCGGCGAGTTTACCCCGCCCAGCGGCTTTCGTAGTGGCGAGCTTACCTCGCCAATTGGCGGCATAAAGCCGCCTCACCATCCAAACTGACCCACTACCGGAAAACGCTGGATTGTCATGCTGAGCGAAGCGAAGCATCTTGGTATTATGTTGAAACCAAATTAGTTATATCACGTTCGCTTCGCTCAGGCCGGGCTCTTCGCGGAGTTTACCCTGAGCCAAATGACGGGGTCCTTCGCTCCGCTCTGGATGGCAAGCGAAGGGCTCAGGATGACGGGAACAGGATATTTTCTCAGCATCCTATTAGAATCAACGATTCATGGGCGGGGTGATGATCCGGGGATGTGAATGTGCGCAAAAAAAGAATTATTATCGGAACAAACCCAAACTCCATTGAAAACAAAGGACGAGTTTTGGAGCAAACCCACTCAAAGCCATTCAAGAAGCCATTCAAGAGTTCATTAGCCCTTGTATTATGATGAAGACAGGTCGATTTCAGAGACAAACCCAATCAATTGATTAGAATCAATGAGTTATAACTGCCATGAGACAAATAATGGGTTTGTTCCAGCAGTTTTCCATAGGTGGGTCGGGCTTGGTGGACGCCCGCGGGCGACCACAAGGGTCGCCCCTACGTCACCATCATTCCCGCGAAGGCTTGTCCCAATTGTCTCGTGGCGATGTGCCAGGCTCGATATGCTCGGCGTTGCTTTTGTGGAGGTCCACGTTGGGGCTTCGCTGGATTTTGCCCATGGTCACGGCGATGCCATCATTGAGCGGTAGCAATCTCCGGGAGTTCAGGTTAAAATTGGGAGTTTAACGATGCAAGAGCGCGATTTTTTTGAAGAAGCCGAAACGTCGAAAGCCGCCACCCTTTCTTGCCAGCACTGCCACCAGATGGAAACCTATCAGGTTCGGTGGCTGGTGCGCACCAAGAAGAAGGCGTTGCGCGGAGCGGCAGACGAAATGGACCGTGCGCGCTTCCTGAAGGCCCGCTCCTACATGTTGCGCAGGGACGACCTGCTCCAATGCAAAAATCCCCGCTGCCGCAAGAGGTTTGAAATTTCGGGACTTCAGTCAGTGGTTTTTTTGGATAGTTGAAATCAGCCAGCCAGGGCGATTCCCGAAACGTGCTCCGTTCGTTCCTAGCTGGCCTGCAGCAGGTTTGCGGCTGGCTCCAGAATTCATTATGAAAATAAAAAGTTCGTCACAACCTGTGTCAATCGAATTGCGCCCAAAGAGCCGGCTACAAAATCCGGGGGTATCGCGAAGGTCCCATGCCGCCTTGTCCTTGTCCGCGGCTGCGATGCTGGGGCTGGCCCTGGTGGCCCTGACTCAGCTCATTGCCAAAGACCCGGCGGGAGCGGTAGCGCCAAACCGCGCCCTGGTTGCCACTCGCATGAATCCGCCGGCGGCAACGCAGTCTCGTGCCCGGGATTCGGCAAGGCGTGGGCCCGGCCCGAAGCGGCAGCCAATTACTGCTAACGATTCCGCAGGCGTTCAACACAACGCCCAGCGGCTGCGCGCGGAATTTATGAGTCTGCCGCTTGCTTTTGAAGCGAATCAAGGGCAAGCCGCCGCGGACGCGAATTTTGTGGCGCGGGGTCCCGGATATCAGATTTTACTGGCGCCGGCTGGCGCAAGTCTTGAGATTCCAAAAATCGAAGGGAGTCGCTCGCATTCGCGGGCGGCGGCCCAGCCCTCAGACTCCAGTGGAGCATTGGATTCGTCAAAAATCCTAAAGGGGCACAGGCCGGATTGGGCCGAAGTCAAGATGAATCTGGTGGGGGCCAATGCCGCGGCGCTGGTTTCAACCCAATATCCGCTTCAGGCAAAGACCAATTACTTCATCGGCAACGATCCGGCTCACTGGCGCACCCATGTTCCCAACTTCGGCAGGGTGCGCTATTCCGGCGTCTATCCCGGCATCGATCTTGTCTATTACGGGAACCAGAGCCAGCTCGAATATGATTTTGCCGCCAGCCCCGGCTCCAATCCAAATCAAATCGCCCTGCGGCTCAGCACAGACGGGCATCCTGCCAGCCTGGAGCTGACTTCGCGCGGCGATCTTGTGGTCAAGTCGAGCGCCGGCTCCTTGCTCTTCCACAAGCCGGTTGCCTACCAACTGGACCTGCAGGGAAGAAAGCATTCCGTGAGGGCGGCTTACTCCTTGGCAAGCCATCCATCCGCCGTCCAACCGCTCCATTCCACAATCGGTTTCACCGTCGGCGCCTATGATCGCAGCCGCGCGCTGATCATCGATCCGTCTCTGACTTATTCCACTTACCTTGGCGGGACCAGCGGGGATGTGGCCACGGCCATCGCCATCGACAGTTCCGGCGACGCCTACGTTGTGGGGGCCACGAACTCTACCGATTTTCCCGTTTCCACATCGCCCTATCAAAAAACCACGGGAGGCGGTTCGGATGCGTTCGTCGCAGAGTTCAAACCGGGAGGTGGACAGCTTGTATTCTCAACCTATCTGGGCGGCAACGACTTTGACAAGGCCAACGGCGTTGCCGTGGACGGCTCCGGAAACGTCTACATCGTGGGTTATACGGCGTCTCCCAACTTCCCCACCACCAAAGGCGTCTTCCAGACAAAGTACGGCGGCAACGGCAATGCGTTTGTCGTCAAGCTGGCCTCGAGCGGTTCCTCGCTCACCTATTCCACATACTTCGGCGGCAGCGGCGGTGACTTTGGCTTGGGCATCGCCATCGATTCCGCGGGTGACGCCTACATCACCGGCTCGACGAGATCCACTGACTTTCCCGTGGCGCAAGCTTTTCAAAATGCCATGGGTGGCGGTTCGGATGCCTTCGTCGCGGAACTGAAGCCGGACGGGTCGGCGCCGGTCTTCTCGAGTTACCTGGGTGGCACTGGCGCCGATAGCGGCCAGGGCATTGCATTGGACACTTCCGGCAATATTTACGTCACAGGATTCACCTATTCGCCCAATTTCCCAGTGGCCTCGCCTCTGCAGGCGGAGAACGCGGGCGGTTCGGATGCCTTCGTCACCAAACTGAAGCCATCGGGCGTCAGCCTCATCTACTCCACTTATCTTGGCGGCAGTGATAATGATCGCGGCTACGGCATTGCCATCGATCCGAGCGGCAATATGTATGTTGCCGGGGACACACTCTCCACCAATTTCCCAACCAGCCCCGCGCCTTTTCAAGCCGCAAGCGGCGGCGGAGATGACGCGTTTGTGGCCAAGTTGAACGCTGCGGGGAACGCGCTCGATTACTCAACCTATCTGGGCGGCTCCGGCGCGGACCAAGCCTTCGGAATCGTTCTGGACAGCGCCGCTGATGCCTACGTGACGGGCTACACCCTTTCCAGCAACTTCCCTTTGGCAAATCCGCTGGATGGAACCTTTGGGGGCGGCGCTTGCAACACCAGCTCCTGCGCGGACGCATTCGTAACCGAAATCAACCCGCAAGGGAGCGGGCTGGTTTATTCCACTTACCTGGGTGGCAGCGGCGCGGATTTCGGCCAGGCGGTGGCCGTGGACTCGGCCGGCAATGCTTACATAACGGGCAGCACCGCGTCCACCAATTTCCCGGCCATTGGCGGGGCTTTTCAGTCTGCCTTCACCGGAACCTCCAGTGCCGGAAATGCTTTTGTGACCAAAGTGAGTCCGGCGAATGCACCGGCGCTTTCCATTTCACCGCAGGCCATAGCTTTCGGCAATGAAGGAGTGGGTTACCCCTCTGCTGCAACCGTGGTGACGCTGGCGAACGAAGGAACCCAGCCGCTGGACATTTCCGGGATCACCGCAAGCTCGCAATTTGAGGAGACCCATGACTGCCCGCCCTCGCTCGCCGCGGGCGGCGCATCCTGCACAGTGAATGTGACCTTTACGCCCACTGCAACTGCTGCGGCCACCGGCACCTTGACGGTAGATGATAACGCGCCAGGCAGCCCGCAAACTGTGGCTTTGACCGGAACGGGCATTGCCGCGGCCCCCGCCGTCACTTTTTCACCCATCACCCTGACCTTTGGTGGCCAAGTGGTGGGCACCACCAGTCCGGCGCAAGTGGTGACGGTAACCAACACCGGCAGCGCCGCGCTGACCATCACCAAGGTTGCCATCAGCGGCGCCTTCGCCGAAAAGGACAATTGTATAACCACTCTGAAGCCAACCGCGAGCTGCCAGGCTTCCGTCACCTACACGCCCACCGCCACCACTTCGACCACCACCACCGGAAGCACCAACACCAATGTTGGCGCTTTGACCGTCACCGATAATGCCAAGTCGACCACCCAGAGCTTATCCCTCTCCGGCACGGGAATCGCCCAATTTTCGCTCAGCGCGACTCCTACCAACGTGCAAATTCCGGTCGGAGCCAGCACCGCCACCTTCACCGTCTCCGCCGCAGCGCCCTCCACCTTCACCAAGGCCATCACGCTGGGCTGCCAATCCGGCGCCACCTGCTCCTTCAACCCAGCCACCATAACGCCCGGCAAGACCAGCACCCTGACCGTCAGTGGACTTTCATCCACCACATCCAACCCCCTGGACTTCACGGCCACCGGCACCAACGGCAACCAGACGGCTGATCTCTCGCTCAGCGTTTCGTTTGCGGATTTCTCCATCAGCGGCGCGCCCGCGCTGATCACGATCAATGCAGGGCAATCGGCCACCTACACGGTCTCGGTCACGCCCATCAATGGCTTTAATACGTTGGTGAACCTGGGTTGCCCCAATCCCATCAACGAGGGCTCTTGCACTTTTACTCCTGCCGCGGTTACACCCAACGGCACTTCTTCTGTTACTTCCACGCTGGTCGTGACAACAACCGCGCCGAAGTCCACCGGGTCCGCATGGATTCGTTTGATGAACGGGCCCGCAGGACCGGGGCCGGCTTCACACATCCTGATGTGGACTCTAGTGGGCTTGCTATTGATATTGTTGGCCGGCATTCTTGCGGTGTCGCGCCGCGTCCGGTTGGGATGGCTGCTCTTCGGCCTGGTTGTGCTGATGGCGCTCGCCGCAGGCTCCTGCAATATGTATAACTACGGCTTCGTAGGCGGAAGCCCGGTTCCCAACGGCACCGCTCCCGGCGTATATGCGTTGCAGATTTCCGGCGCGACCAAGCCGGCGAAGGGATCGACCACATCCCCGGTCAGCCATATCACCACCGTGAACCTGGGAGTGAATTAGCCCGTCGCCCGGGCTGGGGCAGGCAGCATCGGCCGGATTATTCGCGAACGTTTATCGAAGACTGGAAGCCCGTGAATCATCCGGGTTAGGCCCAATGCTGTTCACATAAGGTCCGTTCGAGAATAATGCACACTGGTGAACCAGTGCCCCTCACCCACCGCTGCGCGGTTCCCCCTCTCCCCGCAGGCGGGGAGAGGGCCGGGGTGAGGGGTCAGGCGACGCCTCTGACATCAACATCATGAGACTCACCTTATCTAAACAGTATTGGGGTTAGGCCGGTTACTTGAGGTCATTTCGGATCACCACGCCGCCCTTCATCACGAACTTCACGCGCTCGAGTTCGGTGATGTCCTTCAGCGGATCGCCCCCGACCGCCACCAGATCAGCGAACTTGCCTTTCTCAATCGAGCCCACCCGGTCCTGCCAACCCATCAGTT
Organism: Terriglobia bacterium; assembly: GCA_035531475.1. Classification (GTDB taxonomy): domain Bacteria; phylum Acidobacteriota; class Terriglobia; order UBA7540; family UBA7540; genus CALCEB01. The sequence goes on along the minus strand of DATKST010000052.1, from coordinate 50,158 downwards.
GCGAGGCGGTCACCGTGGCGGCTTGAATCGCTTGAGCGGGCTTCATACCGAGCTTCACCAGTTCCGCAAATTCAATGGCCTGCGTGCCGTGCGGGAACGGCCCCACGTCCGTTCCGAAGGCAATCTTCACGCCCCGAGCCAAAGCCTTTTTGAAACTCGCGGCATGAATCTGGACAATCTTCGCGTAGTAGGCTTTCCGCGCCGGGTTGTTCGTCCAATTGACCTCATAAACGTAAATCGTGGGAACGAAATAAGTCCCTTGGCGCAACATCTGGTCGATCTCACCATCATCGAGCAGCGTGCCGTGCTCGATGGAATCCACGCCCGCATCCAGGCAGTTGTGCAAGCCTGGCCCGCCATAGCTGTGGCAAGCCACTTTCTTGTGCCAGCGGTGAGCTTCGTCCACGATGGCCTTCATCTCCTCCAGCGTGAACGTGGGCAGGATTACCAGGTTGCCCTTTTCATCAAAGTAAGCGGCCGAGGTGGAATACACTTTGATCAAGTCGGCGCCATACTTGATTTGCTCACGCACCGCCTTGCGGCCTTCCCACGGCGAATCGACGGTTTGGACCCCGGTGGGCACGGTCACTTCCGGCGAGTAACCGAGCAGCGGGTAAGCGCCGGCGATGGACATGGCGCGCGTGGCCACCTCCAGGCGCGGGCCCGGAATCAGGCCGCGATTGATGGCGTTGCGCACGTCCACATCACTGTACATTGCGCCTTCGGTTTCGAGGTCGCGCATGGAGGTGAAGCCCGCCTCCAAATCTCTCCTAGCATTCACCACGGCTTCGATGGTGCGGTACTGCCAGGACTCCTTGAGCAACTGTTGGTCATAACGCCCGAAGGCTTCGCCGGTCAGAAAAATGTGGGTGTGGGCATCAATGAGGCCAGGCAGCACCGTGCCGTGGCTGAGATCGATGATGGTGGCGCCGTTGGGCACTGGCAGGCTGCTGTTGGGACCCACATCCGCAATACGGTCACCATGAATGACGATGGTCTGATTGGAGAGCATGGTCCCGGTATGGGCGTCAAACATCCGCCCCGCCTTGACCACGGTCACGCGCTCCGCCAGGATATTCACGCCCCTGGGTTGTGCTTGACCCGGCCGCCCGTGCGGAGTTGCAGACTGCGCGGCGAGGGCGAAGAACGTCGGCGCCAGAATAAGAAGGAGCGCCTTGGCGAGAGTCTTGCACAATGGCCAACTCAAGCGTGGCGGACTTGATGGTCGCCTCATGGATTGAAACCTCCCGATCATTGGGATTCCCGCCGCAGCATGGCGGGGCCGAGCCAACCAAGGGATACCGCATCAATCAAAAAGTGGGCGGCGATGGAAGGAACCAGCGATCCAAGGCGCAGCACCGGCCACGCCAGCAATGCCCCCAACAGCGCAGCCCGTACCATGCCTCTCCAACCCTGATAAGGATGGGCAAGTCCAAACGCCGCCGAAGCGATGGCCACCGCCCAACCCGTGGAGCCGAGCAGCGCCCTAAGCACGGAGAGCAGGAAGCCGCGATAGACGAATTCCTCGCAGAGGGCAGCGGTGGGCGCCAGCAGAAAGATGCACCACAGCTTTTCCTCCGGCGTTTCCGGCATCAAACGCCGCACCAAGGGGGGATCATCCGGCCACAGGCCAAATTTCTGGAGCACCACCTCCACCAGCATCGCCCCAAAAGAAATGCCTGTGATCAGAACCGTCCATTGGGCAAGCCCTTTGGCGTGAGGCAGGCCCAATCCTCCAACTTTCCGTTGCACCAGTAGCTCAATGGCGGCAATCAAAATCGCAAGCAACCAAGAGGAAAAAACCGCTGACGCGTAAAGCACCTTGCGAGGAATTTCGAGGATTTCCGGGCGGCGCAGAGTGATGGCGGAAAACACCGGCACGGCCAGAAGCAGCAGCAGGCCAATGATTTCGAGGAGTGATGAAAACATGCGCGCGATAGTTCTCCGTCCACTGCCAGTGTTGTGTCCTCAAAAAATCCTGACAATGCGTTCGCCTGGTGCGCCGGCATCTTGCCGGCATATGTCGCCGGGACGGCGGCGCTACGTTGTCCAGCCCATTGCCGGACACCCCACCAGTTTTCGCCCAGGTCAGCGCAGCAGGTACGAACCGAGGACGGAGCGGCAGCGGTCCCGGTAGGTCTCGAGCGGAACCGAATCCCCGCCCAGCAGCCACTGCAAACAGTAACCATCCACCAAGGCGCGAAGGGTGCTGGCAGCGTCATCAGCCTTCACACGCCGGAACTCTTGCTGGCTGATTCCATCCTCGATAATTTGCACGTCACGCTGATGGCTTCTCTCAAAGAAGCTCCAGAGCAGGGCGCGAAAGCGGCTCACCCGCACCCCCAACGAAACATAATCAAAGAGCACCCGGTAGAGCTTGCGGTTGACTTCGGCGCTGTGAAACAGGACCTCAATCTCCGCTGCCAGACGGCTTCGAGCCGAGTCGTGAGAAGCGGCCACATCATCCAGAGTACGGTCAAGCTGCGCGATCAGCCATTCGAGCACGCCAAAGAGCAAATCCTCTTTGGTCGGAAAGTAGTAGAGAGTTCCACCCTTGCTCGACCCGGCGCGCTCCACCACGCCGTCAATGGTGGTTCCCTGAATTCCTTTTTCGACGATCTCCGCATAGGCCGCGCGGATCAAGACTTCACGGCGGCGCTCGGCAAGTTGCGGATTGGCACGCCTGGGACTCATACGGGGTTCACTCCGGCAATTGAGACGGCATCGTGACCGTTGATTATACATGAGATGGGCGAGATCGTTTCGACCGGGAAACGATTTGCCTGGAAAGCCGTTCTTTGAATAAGACTTCGTGAATAATCCGGGTTAGAATCAATGCTGTTTACTTAGCCAACTAACCCCTTGGAGCCTGATTCCCACTCGGTGTAGGGGCGCTGGTTCAACCGAGTGCAGTTATTCCCGAACGGACCTTCAACTAAGGGCCCGTTCAGAAATAACTTCCAACCGGCACCCCTCACCCCTGCCCTCTCCCCGCTGGCGGGGAGAGGGCAGGGGTGAGGGGATGTATTGGGTCCGAAATGGAACAGTTATTATCTGACAGACCCTAAGCAGCATTGAGGCTAAGATCCAAACCTTTTCAGGCTATGATTCAGTAAATCAGAACCGGTGGGAGGAAACCATGCAGTTCAACGGACAGGTGGCGCTGGTCACTGGCGCTTCCAGCGGCATTGGCCGCGCCACGGCAGAGGCTTTTGCGGCCGAGGGCACCCGGGTGGCGGTGAATTACCTGAAAAACCAGGCCGGGGCAGAAGCCGCTGCGTCGGACATCCGACAGAAAGGCGGCACGGCAATTACTGTCCGTGCCGATGTGACCCAATCAAATGAAGTCGAGGTGATGTTCGCCCGCGTCAGAGAGGAATGGGGCCGCGTCGATATCCTGGTGAACAATGCTGGTGACCTCCTGGCCCGCCGCTCGCTCCCGGACATGACCGAAGAGTATTGGGACCAGGTGATGGATCTGAACTTGAAGAGTGTTTTCCTTTGCGTCAAAGCTGCGTGGCAGGAGATGGCGGCCCGGAAGAGCGGATGTATCATCAATGTGTCATCCATCGCCGGGCGCAATGGCGGGGGCCCTGGCGCCGCCGCTTATGCCGCGGCCAAAGGCGGACTGATCACCTATACCAAAGGATTGGCCAAAGAGCTGGCGCCTTACGGCGTGCGGGTGAATGGCGTGGCGCCGGGCGTCATCGCCACGCCTTACCATGAGCGCTACAGCCCGCCCGATCTTTTCCAGAAATACATCAGCTCCATTCCCATGGGACGCGCCGGCACTTCGGAGGAAATCGCCGAGGTCATTACGTTCCTCGCTTCCAACCGAGCGCGCTACATCACGGGAGAAACCATTGAAATTAACGGCGGCATGTTGATGGATTGAGACTGGCGCAGAGTGGTTTTGCGTGTTTGGTATTTGCCCCGATTATTCACGATGTTTTATTCGAGAACCGTCAGGGCACCTATTGGAAGTTCGTGAATAACCCAGGTAGGCGTGGGGCCTTCAACACGGGTAGGCAAGCGGCGGGTTCAGCAACGGGGGCAATAAAAAGTTGGGACGCAGGTAGCCTAAAGGGGATGCGGCTATAGAGCGCTACCATGACGGTGCGCAAACCAGCGCGGCGGGGCATTCATCCCCTTGCCCCGCTCTTCGGTGCAGACTTACCTGCGTCCGGTGAGAATCATATTCCCGGAAACTCTCGATTGTCAAATCTCATTTTATCCGACCCTGGCCGGGATGCGTTGGGCGCAATTGGGCAGGGTGGAGAATGGAGGCTGAATGCTTTGGGATTCTTCGTTTCGGCATCAAGCAACTCCCTTCGTGCAAAAGTGATGGTAAGAAGAGAGGCCAAGCACAGCGTTTCGCAGGTTCGCTCACGTATTTTCTCACCCCCTCACCCGGCGTTGCACGCCACCCTCTCCCCGCAAGCGGGGAGAGGGCATGTCTTCGTGCATGACCGAAAAATGATGGCCGTGTTGCGCGCCACCCTCTCCCCGCAAGCGGGGAGAGGGGCCGGGGGTGAGGGGGTGTTGAATAACGTTCCAAGAGTACGTCATCGCAATTGTGAACTGTGGTGCTAAGTTTACATCATGGAGGATACCGGAGATTGCCAGAGGTGGAAGACAGAGAACGATCGAAGAGCGGGATGAAGAAACAGGCGGGGCCGGGAACTGCCCGGAATCCCGCCTGAGTTTACCTTAGCTGGCCGGATCCTATCACCAAGAACCCATGGCCAGCCGCGTAGGAAGCAGAAAAGCAACCTGCCTCCTCAATCCGTGATTAGCTGCGCGCAGCCAAGCGACGGCGAACGATTCCGCCGAGGCCGAGCAAGCCCGTGCCAAGCAATACCAGCGTTCCAGGTTCCGGCGTCCCGGTTCCTCCGCCGCTGAGAAGTGCAAAGGCACCCAAGTTGCTGCCCGGAAACTGCGCCCAAACACCGTTGGTCTGCTGATCAAACAGCCCCGTCGCCGTGTTGTCCAGATTCCACGCATCCCAAGTGTCATTCGCGGGATTGGCGCCGGAGGATACTACCAGGAAGTAGTTGCCGCCCGCCGTCAAGTTGATTCCGGTAATTCCGGTAACCGACACCACCGCAGTGGAGGTGCTGCCAAACGTGGGAAGGCCCGACACCTGGAAAGCACTTCCAAGTTGCGCCCCAGGGAGATTGTTAACGTCTGTCCAGATGCTGAAGTTGGCTTCGTTCGTGCCGGTCACGTAACCGACCCCCACGTCGATTTGCCCGACGCTGAAGCTACCGGGGGAAGTGAATTCGCTGGCGCCGGTGATGGTTTCACCTATCAGCGAACTCGATCCCGAAGTCGTATAGCCGATACAGCACTAGTAGCTGTAGCTGCCGGGGTTGCCCATATCGCTGTAAATCACAGTTCCACCGGCCGGGGGCGAACCCTTGACGTTGCCGTTCTGCACTACCTTGGTTATGTTCGGGAGACTATCCGCAAACGAGCCGACCGGCAAAAGCGCCGACAAGATTGCCACACAAGCCGCAATCAACAATACTTTCGTCCATTTTGACATGTATCAGGTTCCTCCTTATGCGAGTTTCGAACCGGTCTGTGCCAAAATTTGTTCCGGCGCGCCCGGTCCAAAGGGTTCAAGTGATTAGTTCGTTGACGACCCGGCACGGGAAGGTAGTGCAACCTCACCACCTTACGCACGCCGGAAACACACTGCAAAAGCACCGCTCTTCGCCTGGAATGTCAATTTCAGGGGCGATGAGGTAGTGGGCTACTTTGAAATTTCTGCCCCTTGCGCCCGTCTCCGGCTCATGCCACACTGTAAACATGCCAAAGCGGATTAGAAGGCCAGCGGATGTCAGTCAGTGGGCGCATCAGATCGTAGCAGAATCAGTTAAAACCGAAGGACCAACCCCCGATGAAGTATCTAGAGTTATGGCTGCGATGGGAAGGCGGGGGGGAAGGATAGGCGGCAAGCGTAGATTAGAAACGCTCACCGCCGAAGAACGAAGCGATTTAGCATCGAAGGCTGCCCGCAAGAGATGGTCTACGGCTAAGCGAAACGGGAAAGGCTAAGCGACCTGCAACTCCATTTCGACTTCATGGCGATAGACTGGTAGCAATGCGACACTGCGCTTAACTGGAAGCACAACCGGAGGAACATCAACTTCCAAGTTGAGCTTTGGAAGTTCCCGGGCGGTCGAGAGCATTTGCCATGATTCTGCGGGTGCCTTGAAGCGCAATTGGGCGTAGTTTCCGCCTGTGTAGCAAATTGCGATTTGGGCTAGAACAATTGCGTTGAGGCGCTCCTCGGCGCTCTCGATGGTATTCCCACTCGTTACAAGATCAAGATCAAGGCAGTGCGCCACTATTCGTCCCTCACTGTGGCTGAATAAATAGTGAAGCGCGGTTAAAATTGTGTCTGACTGACTGGACATATGGTCTCCTTTTATTACTTTACTCCTAAGATGACACATCGGCTCGCGCTCGGATTTTATTTAATCTCCACTTCTAAAGATGAATGCCAAAGGCTGAGGGATGCCTTAAATTCGTTAGAATAATAATCCTTTAAGAGTGTAACCGGAATTGCCTTAAAGAATCAATCCGCTTTATTCTGCCAATTGTCACCTATTTAATCTCAGAACACCGCTAACACAATATGAAATACTTGTCAAGAGCGCAATTTTGCTGCCAATCCGTAACCGAATCGAGGCGACAAAAATTGAAGAAATCCCGTAAGATTTCGCTTGACAATGCTAAAGCGATTTGGCATTGTATAAAACATGAACAAGCTTAATTCAACAGTGCGCTCGCAAGTCCTAAGTTGCATTCTTGAAGGATGCTCCATTCGCGCCACTGTCCGCATGACTGGTGTCTCGAAGAAGGCAGCGATGCGTCTCATGGTGGAAGCTGGCAACGTGGCCGCGAAATTTCAAGATGCCATGTTCCTAAACCTGAATTGCCGCCGCATCCAGGTTGATGAGCTGTGGGGGTTTATCTACTGCAAGCAGAAGAACGTAACTGCTCAAATAGCCAATGAACATGCGGCTGCGGGAGATGTCTGGCTCTGGACGGCCATTGATGCGGATTCAAAACTCGTACCGTGCTGGAAGCTTGGAGGACGCGACGCATTCAGTGCCCACGAGTTCATCAGTGATTTGGCTTCCCGTCTCAAACACCGCATTCAGTTGACAAGTGACGGTCACAAAGCTTATCTGGACGCCGTAGAGGGGGCATTCGGATGCGACGTGGACTACGCAATGCTCGTTAAGCTCTATGGTGCCGACCCAAACGAAGATGAGCGCCGTTACAGCCCGGCGAAGTGCATTGGATGCAACGCTGAGATAATATCCGGAAATCCAAATCCCACGCATATCAGTACAAGTTTTGCAGAGCGCCAGAATTGGACCGTTCGGACCAACATGCGGCGCTATACACGGCTCTCCAATGGGTTTTCTCGAAAATTTGAGAATCACGAGGCGGCTGTCGCACTGAACTATTTCGCGTATAACTTCGTTCGGATTCATCGGAGCTTGAGAATGACCCCAGCAATGGCTTCTGGCGCTACCAATCGACTGTGGGAAGTATCTGATTTAGTGACACTTCTTGAAGCTGAGGAGCGCGAGTCATACAGGGCTGCTTGAAGGGGTACATCATTTGAATGATTGACAGGTAACGAGGCTGATTGCTTGTGGATACGCACTAAAAAGAAATGCTTGCAGCCGGAATCAGGTTTTGCTAGTATGGGATTTGGTTGGGCCGCAACAGGCTCGGTTCCTCTTGGCCGTCAACCTTCGGAACCGGGCCCGCCCAGCTGGAAAGGCGGGAATGTTATGGTCAGATGATCGCCGCCTGTCGCGGGCGGGGGGCACGGAAACGTGCCCCCAAACGACACCATTCGCCTTTTCGTTCCTAGACTAACACAGTTTTTAGCCCTTGAAAAGGGGGTTTTTATGAGCGAGAAAATCGACACTATCAATGCGGCCATTGCTGAGATTGAATCAAAGCGTGCCGTCTTAGAGAACGCCCTCAATGCTCTCAAGCTCGTACAGTCATCAGGTGCGCTCGGAACACCGGTAGACGGTATAATGACCTCTGTGCCTCTGCCCGCATCAGGAATGGGCAGCGAGGTTCCAGACGGAGCCTTTCACGGGAAGAGCGTTCCTGCCGCAATCAAGCTCTACCTGGGCATTGTGCGGAAGAAGCAGACGGCTCGGGAGATTTCCGACGGCCTGCAAAAGGGTGGAGTAGAAAGTACTTCAAAGTGGTTCGATAAGATCATTTACTCGACGCTTGATCGGCTTCGACGCTCCGGCGAGATTTTGAAGCTTGGGGGTCACTGGGGCCTTCCAGAATGGTATCCCGCCTCCATTCGAGCTGGGCTATCCGAGGGAGGGAAGTCCCCAAAGAAAGCCAGAAAGGGTGCGCGGCGATCTGCCAAGTCGAAGACCGGAACACGGTCGGTCGAACCGGAAACCACAAAACTACCCTCGCCAATTCCGACCGAAGGTCAGGTACTAGGTCTTATGACGAGAATCGACACCTTCCTCCGTGAGAATCCCAAGCAGCACACGGCTGAAGATGTGAGCGAAGCCCTCCAAATTACTAACGTCAAAGTCGCACGAATGATGCTGGGAAAACTCGTCTTGAAGGGAAAAGCACAGAAAACCGAGGACGGAAAGTTCCAGTTTACCAGCTAGAAAGCAGACGGTGACATGATGCGGCTCAATCAACTTCTCTGTCAGTTACGCGAAAAAGGAATCGGTAAGACCGGCACTTGGGAGATTAGGGGGAGACGCGGTATCACGATAGGCGATCCCGCAAAATACTTCCCTTATCAAACGGGACCAGTATACCAATTCGATCTCACTGACGATCCAAATCCAGAGTTAACACCCGAAGAGGCAGCGGCAATTGAACGACGGTTTGAACCCAATGGCAAGTCTGCCGCCAAAGATTCTTCAAAGTAGCCCACTACCGGCGATGAGCACATGCAAGTTTTTCACAGAAACGGCTGTAGCGGCGGTCTCTGACCGCTGGAAACTAATGATGTTCGGCGGTCAGAGACCGCCGCTACAGCAAACTGATCCACTAGAAGAGTCCTGCCTGGGTGTGTCGGCTCCGCCCCTCTTGAAAGACCATCTTCCCCGTTAAAGCTCAAAGCGCAACCTGAAGATAAAGAATCCAATATGCACTCAATATATATTATTCAACTAGTGTACAACCCTTACCTGCAATTATTCGATAAACTAGTCTGCACGTTTATTTCCAATCGATTTTGTTGATAAATATACACTTATTGGATCTAGATAAAATTTGAGTGGTAAATGGGTTCTCTCGATGAGAAAACCGTTTCCATTCTCAGTTGCGCACACATCAACGGGAGAAACGACCGCGTCCAATCATTTTGAGCCGGGGTATCCGTTTTGATTCCGGCTACGCGAGGTTAGGTGTGTCCGATTGGATACCAAAATCCCGACAGACCCGCCCGCCCGATGGACGGTCTGCTCCAAATGGTGCAAGAATTGCTCAAAATGCACCACCATTTCAGGCTTTTTTACCTTGACAAATCAATGTACTCTGTGATAAACGATGCACATATCGTTAATATTGGATACTTGATAGAGCTTAATGGTGTAAAAACCAAGCTCCTCATGAATAAGCACTTGCCACCTCTGATTCTTGACCCCATGCTGGTGGCACTTAGACCGTTCCCAAAAGTTCCATCCTATTCAGTTAACGACTCGTAATCGCTGGCAAGTTGGAAGTTGAATTGCTCTAATCCAGAAAGTGATGACTGGAGGTTGCCATGGAATACGCAATGTCGCCTGGCGGCTTGATGGTCCACTCCCGGGATGACTGGCCTTGTGCCTGCTGCCGTCCAGCGGCCGTGGCCGACCGTTGGGGCTTCTGCTTGTGCGTGAAGTGTGCCAGAACAGTAATGCGAATCACCGAGGCGGGTGCTGACGGGATGCGCGGCTTGCTCGACGACCTTACCGACGCTTTGACGGTTTTCGACGCGGACCCGGCCATGCCTCAGCTTGCTGGCAACTAGCCCCTGTTGCTTCCCCTCACCCCAGCCCTCTCCTCGCAAGCGGGGAGAGGGGGGACCGTGAAACGGTGGGTGAGGGACTCTCGTCAGACGCGGTCCAGTCACTCTTGACCGGACCTTAAGTGAACACGATTGAGGCCAAAGCGCCTACTGCTCTCGATATCCTAAGATTTCCCCTTTGACCCCCCGGAGAATCCGGCCTTTGTGCAACACCGCCTTATCCTCCTTGGTGGCATATTCGATTTTGCGAATGAAAATCCGGTATTCCAGGAATTCACATTCGTCGGCCAAGATCAGAAAGTCACTATTGTAAAGCTCCCCAAAATGGATCGTCTTCTTTTCTGGATCGACCTCTGCGCCCTCCACCCGCGCCACCGGCTGGCCTTGTTGGTAAACGGCATCTGCTTGGCGCGCCGCAGCGGAACCGGCCTGACTCTGAGCTTTGGCATGCGGTGCGTTATCTTCACCCATGGTCTTGTACCCCTTCGCCGTAATGAATTTCGGATACCCTCAACGGCCTGGGTTCACGGCGGCGTGAAACGGCGGCTGAGGGGCATCTCTGTCTTGTCACTCGTCACTAATCACTTGTCACTGTTTTCAACGCTTGAAGCGACCCATCAATTCTGTCTCCGCCACCACGCGCCCTTGAAGTGCGGCGTGGACTTGTTCTTTGCTAGCCCCCGCGTCAAGCGCCAGCGGAGCATTCAAAGCATATAGGCGGAAAAAGTAGCGGTGTGGTTTGCCCGGAGGCGGGCAAGGGCCGCCATAGCCGATCAACCCAAAGTCGTTCACCCCTTGCCGTCCGCCGCCGGAGATTTCAGCGGTCTTAGGAACACCTTGGGGAAGCGCTCGCGCCGCGGCGGGCAGATTGTAGAGCAGCCAATGAGTCCATGTCCCGCCGGGAGCGTCTGGATCCTCAACGATCAGGGCAAAAGCCTGGGTGTTGCCGGGCGGACGGGTCCATTGGAGCACCGGTGACACGTCCCCACCCTTGCAGGTGAAACGGGCCGGGATAAAGCTTCCCTGGGCGAAGTCAGGGCTACCCAGTTTCATCGGCGAGACTGGTGTCGCGTGACCTTGTGCCAATCCGCTGCTTGTTCCTCCGGCGCAACCGGCACACAGGATCAGGAGCGGGACCAGGAGGATCGAAGATGATCCTCGCATCGCAACTCTCCGTTTCTTGGCAAGGCTCGTGGGCATCACTTGTCCCGCTGCACCAGCCGGACACGGCGATTCTATCACGCTCCCGGTGATTTATTCCCTGGGCGGCCAGCCTTGGTAGTGGGCCAGTTTGGCTATTGTAGCGGCGAATTTACCCTGCCAATTGGCGGCATTCATAAGCGGGTAGCAGTCAGTGTTGTTGCTGACAGCGGGCTTTGCGATTCCCGCTTCTTGCAATGAGATCGCGGACTGCCGGGACGAGGTTGCGGGGGACCTTCATCACCGTCTCGTCCCGACCTTCAAACGCGGCTTCATCTTCGGCCACTGCTTCTTCCGGCGTCTGCTGTTCATAGTGGGCAAGGACGGCTTGAACTCTCTCTCCGTCCCACCCAGGCGGAAATTTATTCTCGCTCATACCTGTCTCCCACGCCTTCGTCTTCGGTAAGCAAGCAAGGGCTTGTCTTTCAGTTCGTACGCTGTAACCACAAACAAGCTGTCTGGCTCCCGATTGGGAACGTAGATCACGCGCGGGTACCGTCCACCCCTTGTTTGGCCAAGGGCGATTCTTGAACCTTCGCGTCCAGGCCGGCGCCTCCAGCACATCTTCGACTTTGCTTTCCTCAACACCCTGTTCGCGTATGTGAGGGTACCCTGTCGACGGGTCTAGATAGAATCGGATGTTCATTGGCGGGCAACAGCCAGCCCTCTACTGGCGGAGAGGGTGGGATTCGAACCCACGGTTGAGTTTCCCCAACACACGCTTTCCAAGCGTGCTCCTTAAGCCACTCGGACACCTCTCCGGGTCAAAAGGGACAAGCTGGCATTATAGCAGAGGTCAAACTTTGGCCAGCGACGGGGGATGCAGGCATTCACCCGTCATCACTTAAACCGGCTCCGGAACTGCAACTCCACCCCATATACACCGTTGATGTCACGCTCGGCAACCAGGGAAATACGATCCGAAAGATCCCATTCCATGCGGACATCGCGCTGCTGAGCCGCTCCGGTATTGGTGGCGTAGGAAAGCGTTACGTCGCGCCCCACTTGTTCCTCAACCGTTATCCGCACGCCGCCCGCCGTGGTGGGGCCCAGCAAGTTAGGATCAATACGAATGCGGCTCACACCCAACAACCGCTGGACCCGGCCTGAAAACTGGCTGGAGAGAGCCTGTGAAAGGAGGGCGCTGGCGCCGACTGCTGCGGCCGGCTGAGCTCCACCAGCGTTCAACTGTTGGAGTTGAGGCGCATAGCCCAAAGCCAATAGGGAAAGGATGTCCTCAGTGGGCAGGGGTGGATCGGACCGGTAGGCGATTTTGGCGCGGTCGAGCGGGCCCGTGACGTCCAGAGTCAGGTCATAATGTTCAGCACGAGTGGTGGCTTCCAGATCGAGTACCGGCTGGGTGCGAACCGGACTGGTCATGGTGATGTCACCACGGGTAATTTTGTAGCGGGTGCCACGGATCAAAGCGTAGCCGCTTCTCAAGTGGATGGTACCCAGCACCACGGGGTCGGTCACGGTGCCGTGCAGGGCCACATCGATAACAGCGACAAGGCCCAAATCATGGGATTCAAGGCTGACGTCCGGCGACGTTGAGACAGCCATGTTCAGCCGGATTTTTGATGCAAGCGGGTTTGACACGCTGGGACCAGGAGGCGAGGGCGAGCCAACCCTCCCAATCCATGAAAGCAGATTGAAACTTTCACGCGGATACATCTGGGTCACGGACAGATTACCGGAAAGCTGGCCACCACTTTCGGTTCCAGCGAGTCGAAGATTACCCGAAAGGAGCGAAATGAAGTCCGCCGGGAAACCGAGGCGGGCGCGCTTCAGGGCCGCCGTGAGGTCATAACGAAAGTGCGCACCCAACGCCACGGATCCCCGCATTTGAATTGAACTTTGTCCGCTGCTCGATCCCAACTCCACGATGGTCGCTTGGCTTCCCTTCAGCTCGATCCTTCCGTTCAATCCAGCCACCTGAAATGGAAAGTGGGCGTATCCAACTCCCAGGTCTTTCACATCAATCGTTCCGGAAAAGAAGGGATTTTCGATGGCGCCACGCGCCCGCAATTCCACATCAATCGTCCCGGCCGCCTGGAGAGAGGGATCAAGAAGGCTGAGAAGCGATGCCCCACTTTGGCCATTTACCTGGAAATCGAGCTCCATCGGATGGGCAAAGCGTAATGATCCTGCAAGTTGAAGATTAGTGGATGGCCCGCTGAGCTCAAAAGAATCCGCGGTAAGTTTGCGGTCGGCATAGGTTAAATGGACCGGCTGACGATTCTTCCAGGTCAAGTTGCCAAGTGCAGCTTCCAAGTCGGGCAAGTTGGCATCCATCACCCATGTCGAAGGCGACCGCAAAGACCCATGACCTTCAAAGAGTCCACTCGCGCTAAGTTGCACTTTCGATTTCAGGTTCTCAAGCCAATTGATTCCGGTGTCGATGCGAAATTTGTCTAATTTCCCGTTGAAGTGGACAGGCCAGTCGGCCTCCGTCCTCGCCGAAGCGGTAAGAACAGCCCACGCCTGCGAGCCCGTGATCTTTGCGGAAAGCCGGGCATCATGCCCCTTCAGGCCGAGCGTGGTTTCAAAATGACCGGCGCTGACATCTCCCAGCCTGAAGTCCGGAACATCCACTTCGGCTTGCGCCTGAGGATCATCGAAAGTCCCCGACCCTTGCAGATGGATTTCTGCGAGGCCTTCCAAGCCCCGCCTTGCCTTTTGAACACCCTTGCTACTGGCTCGCAAATTGAGCCTGCGGAACCCTGACAACTGAAAATTCTCACCGTGCAAATCCACGGAAAAAGTCCGTCGAACCAAGTCCACACGCCCCACGGCCTTCAATTTGCCCTTGCCCTTGGCCACTTCGATATGGGAGAAATCTATGACGGAGTTGACGGCCGTAGCCTGAGCCCGGATCAAGTCGAGCGGCTCACCAGCGGCTTCGGCCTGCCGAATCTCAATCTCGCCGTGCCCTTTCAGGTTGGCGGGAGTACCTTCGAACGTGACGTCTCCATCCATTAATCCGCTCACGGGATAAGAAAGTCCGAACGCATCCCAAATTCCCTGCAAAGGGGATTGGCGGGCTTGCGCCGTGACTTCCATCTGCGAAGCTGGAGTTGCTTGCCAATTGGACAACGTGGCCCGGAGATCAAAAGTGAAGGGACTCTTTCCCGCCAGCAGCCGCCCGGTGGACACTTGCACGAGTTTGGGTGAAACCACGATGTTCCCTGAGAACCCATTCCACGGGAATCCGGCATATTGGAAAGGCCCAAAACTCATTCTCCCGTGAATCTCCGGCTGCTTCAGGGATCCAAGAACGGTCCCTGAAACGCGAGCCGCTGATTCGAGCACAAGTGGGATCGGCTTCTGTGGTCCTTCGAGATATTGAACGAAACTGCGGGATTCTTCGAAATCCCGGGTCTGGTATTGAAAGTGAAGGTTTGAAGCTTGGCTCGCCAGCCGTCCCTGCGCCTCGAGATTCGAGTGAGGAGTGTTCACGATGGCGCTGGCAATTTGAAGTTCAAACTCTTTTCCGATTTCCACTGAACCGCTGGCCGAGCCGCGGACGGCCATAGGTCCACCCTCGCCCGTGGATGGCGGGGCGCCTTGCACGTCGAAGTCTGCCCGGATATCTCCGGGTGTCTCCTTGTAGGAAAGACCCAAATGGCCGCTCAAGCGGGAGTCCATGTTGAACAGATTTGAAACCTTTTCGCCGTTTGGAATTGCTTGAATAAAAGACGCCAGATCGACGCCATGAATTGTCCCTTGGAAGTTGATACGAGGCCTTGCTCCCCCCAGTCGTGCCGTGGCTTCTCCCCGAGCTTCCCCGTCCATTATCCTGGCCGTGATTTGCGTCAGAACAAGACGGGCCTGATCAACCCGGAAATTTGCGGATACATCGGCAAGACCTGGCTTGAAGTTCGCAAATTCCATCCGAAGATTGCGGACTGCAGAATGGCCTGAAGCGCGAAGTAAGCCCTGAGCATAAGTTCCCCTGGCGCTGAACCTTGCGTTGCCACTGTGAATTGAGGAAAGGTCCAACACCCGAGCAACGGATTCAAGATTCAGGTTTCCCATTAGTTCAAATTTGACAGTGGGAGAATCCGCCAATTCCACAGTTCCCGTGCCCGTCCCGCTCCCACCCTCGGTACGCCAGACCACATTATTCAACTCGATCTGGCGGGCCGATATTCTGATCTGGGTGGAAACTTCCAATGAAGGCAGATTCTGGCCGGAAACACTGCCTCTGAGGCCGGAGGAAGAAAATGATCCAGTGTAGGCGGTGCCTGGGCCAAAGCTTAGAAGCAAGGCAAGATCTTTAGCCGCAAAATCGAGCGAGATCCGTTGATTGTTCCAATAAAGAGCCGAGTGGTTGAGGCTAAAGTTCCGGACACGAAGATTTAACAATTGGCCCAGTATTTTGTTTCCTTGAAGATGCGTAGCCCGCTTTGGGCCCGGCAAATTCATGCTTCCATCGGGTTCGGTATACAAGTGAATCGCCATTCCAACGACATCAAACCTTCTGATGTAAAGCCTGCGTAAGACCAACGACCTCGGATTCAGCGTCACATCAAGCGTTCCCGCGGTCAGCAGAGGTTGCTGTCCAATGCCTTCGTTGCCGTGCAAGACAAGCCCGTGCACAACCACCCTAAAAACCGCCGGATGAACCTCGATCCACGCGATCTCGGGCCGGGCTCCGGTCGCCTGCTCGATCTTGTTCGCCAAATACCGTGTCATGACACGGTGGGCCCAGGCCGTGCTCAAAACCGCCACCATGCTCATGTAAAGGACAAGCAGCAGCGCAAAAAGAGCCAGAATAACTCGTACCGGCCATGAGACTTGCAGGTTCAAATTCAACATTGGCGCCCCGTGATCATCGGGTCTCTCAACTTACAAGGGAAGCAACTTGACGTCGTGCTCCGCTCTCAACTGGGATAGCCAGGCGGCAAGGAGCCGGTTCATCTTTTTCTGCACCAGGACTTCGCGGATCTTCGCCTCGACGGCAGGCAATGGAGGCGGATTCCGGTTGCCGCGATGGGCAAGCTCCGGCAACAGAGTCCGTTGGTAATAATCTTTGATTTCATCCGAACTGACCGCGGCCGCAGGGCGCAGATGTTTATCCACGATGTTCAAGATTCGCTGTTGCGCGGTGAGTCTTTCGATAAGTTGCTCCTGGGTGATGCCAAGCGGCTGTAACGCCGCGTGGAAGGCCGCCTCGTCCGGAAATTTCTTTTCGAGGCGCGTGAGTCTTTCCAGTGCTTCTTCGTTTGACGGATCAGCGCCCGGCGAGGGCTCGCTGGCTTCAAATTCGAGCAGCTTCTGGTCAATCAGGCGGTCGCGGATTGTCTTCATTTGGTCCGGCGCAGGCAAGCCGGCCGGAACCCGGACATCATCCAGAAACTCTTCAATACGATATTCACGCAGAACGTCACTTTCGGTAATCGCCGTCTTGCCGACGGAAGCTACAACACGATCCAAAGTCTGCGCCTGCCCACTCGCTCTGGCCGCCGTTCCCAGGCAGAGCGCCACGAGCAATGCGATGCCGCCCGTCCTTTGACGGAAGCGTCTTGGAATAAGGCCTTCTGTGTGCGCCCCCGGGAGCAGCGCCGCACAAGCCCAGTCAAGCATACGCAGGAAATGCTCCGTCCAGCCGTCTGGACAGAGCATCGTCTTGGTCAGTGAAGTAGTCATCAGAAGGCCTGTCCAACGCTCAGGAAGAATTGGAATCTCGGCAACTGCTGAACTTCGATCTGGGGATTAGCAATCTGATAGCGGGGTGGGTTGACGACGTAAGCCAAGTCCACTCGCAGCGGTCCCACCGGGGTCTTGTAACGAAGTCCCAATCCCGCGGCCTGAACGGTGTAGTTGAGATCGGTAGGCGAGGTCTGCATAAACTTCAAGAGACGCATGGTGCTGAATCCCGAATAAACATTGCCGGCATCGTTGAAGAGTACGATGCCGTACCGCCCTTGGGCGAGAGGAACCCGCAATTCAAATGAATTTACAAACATCGCATTACCGCCAAGGGGATAGCCGGTGACCGGATCACGCGGGCCGGCCTGATCCAGCGAGAATGCCCGCAGGGAATCACTGCCGCCCGCAAAGAAGCGCTCAGGTAGAGGAATTTCATTCGACAACGCCAAGTTAGAACCAATGCCCGGCACGCTCAACGGGCGCGGACCGCCATAAGGAGATTCCACTCCGACCTGGGTGTTCCTGGCAAACACCAGATGTGTGCCGATGCGGTAATAAGTGGAATTCTGTCCGAGCAACCGCCAGTAGTTGGCTTGCGAGCCCAACTTCGCAGCGGCAAAGGTGGCGTCAACCAGTGTAAAAGAGCCTCGTGTGGCATCTGCGGGGTCGTCCCGGAGGTCACGAACGAACGTGGAACCGACGGAGCCAATTCGCGCCGGCTGGCTGATCAATGGAATCGTCTCCGGGTTGATTTTGAGATTGGAGGCGCTGACGTTCCCGTAATTGTAACCGGCTAGGAGGTAAGTGCCCGGTCCGAATTGCTTTTGAATGTCCACCGTCCCCTCATCCAGGTTGGACGTAAACGTGAGGACATCCCGCGTGCGGTCCGACGATCCGGTAATCCGCAAGGTGAGGTCAGGATGGTTCAAAAAATTCGGAATCGAATAGTTGACACTCGCCCCGGTCTCCAGGCTGGAGATTCTCCCCGAGAATGAAAAGGTTTGGTTGCGCCCACCAACGCCGATGCGGCTTAAGCCAAGGGAAAGCCTCGGGCTGGCTCCGAACTGTCCCTGGGGCTGGTTCCCACTCAGGCGTTGAACGTCCACGCCTCCTCCGTACCCCACGGTCCATCGATGGGCTTCAGCGACCGAGACCAGTACGGTCCTCTCGCCTCCGGATCCCTCTAAGTCTGTTGGCGCGATTTGAACCTGGCTGAACAGACCAAGGTCATAGAGGCGTGTCTGCGATTCGAATAGACTACTCTCGTCGAGAGGTTGGCCTTGCCTGAAAGTCACCTTGCGCAGGATGACACCCGGTCGCACGTGCTCATCGCCCACCAAAACCACGGCTTGAACGAATTCCCGGGGGCCCGGCTTGACGTTGTAGACAAGGTCAACAGTATGCTGCGGCGACTCCGGCGAGACCGTCCAATTGACCGCGGCCTGGTTATATCCCTGATTTGAAAAATAGCTAAAGATGGCATCCCGGTCGCGGGCGGCAAGCGCCGGGGAGTATGGGTGGCCCGGCTTCATGGGCAGCGTCGAACATAACTTTCTGGCCGTCGCTGCGGCAACACCTTCAAGTCTCAGATGGCGAACCTTGGATTGTGGCCCCTCGTCGATTGAAAAAGTGACCCACAGTTCGCCAGGTGTCTGCTTTATTTTTGGCGTCACTTTAGCGGCCAGGTATCCTCGGGATGTATAAAGATTCGTCATGTTGGCCAGGTCTTCTGCAAGGATTTGATGGCTGAATACCCCCCGCAAGTTACCGGGGAAGCTCCTGGGCTGACTCTGCAAGATTGAGGCAAGATTGGAATCCGGAATCACGTGGTTACCCGTGAAGGTGTACCCGGCAAATGTGGAACGGGGGCCAGGGACGACGGTGTAAGTGATCCGGACGGTGTTTGACCGGACATCCGTATAACGCTTCCACTTCACCTGAGCGGAGTAATATCCCTGCCTCTCGAGATAATTCTGCAGGTCTCTCGAACCGGAATTCAGAGAGAGATCATCTGCCAGGCCTTCACTGTAAATCGGAAGCACCTGTTTTATCGCTGAGCCTGAAACTCGAACTCCTTCAACTCGGACATTTACCAAAGGTCCCGCATCCACTTTGATCACCAGATCCTCGGTATTGGTTTTCGGGTTGTAGTCTTGACTCTCGACTGAAGTAGAGCTCTCCAAACGTCCCCGGTTTGTATAGAATTCGTGAATCCGGCTGATACCCCGGTCAATGAGCGTAGAATTGATGCGCTTCCCCGATTTCCATCTTGAAACGGTTTTCAGCCTAGATGGGGCCACCACAGTTTTTCCACGAAATTCAACTTTGCCCAGGAGCGCGACCGGACCCAGGGAAACATTGAAAACAACGCCGGCAATCTGGTGCTCTGGATCAAGCGCCAGCGCGCTACTTACCTTTGCCCTGTGGTATCCATTACCGGTCAAAAAAATGAGGACATGTTGGCGGGAAGCAGCAAGGTCTTCCGGGGTAAGCGGTTGGCCCAGGCGCAGACGGGCCGCACTGACCACGTCAGAGGCACGAAGACTGTGGGGGACAACCAAGCCGGAGATTCCCCCCAAAAAATAGCGGATCCTGGCCACAAAAATCAGGATCACCCCGTGGCCTTGCTTCTTGGCGTCTGCCCTCAATTCTCCAAACCGGCCGCTGGCATAGAGATTCTTAAGGCTCTGAGCCACTTTCTGGCGATTCAGAGGTTCTCCGGTTTTTTGTTTAATCTCTCCCGCCACTGCCTGCAAATTGATCTTTGCATCGGTCTCAAGCTTGATGTCCAAGACCGTCTGGCCCCAGGGCAGCGATTGCCCTAAAACGCTCTTGGGCAGAGCAAGGGCGGTGGCAAACAAAAGGACACCAATGATTTGGAGGGCAAGCTTGCGAGACAGGGTCAATGCTCCTCACCTTAGAAAAAGGACCATCCCAATGAGTGGGAATATGAAGTCCTGCAAGAAATATGAGCAGCCCGGTTAACCGCTCCCTGAAGTCCCCTTCGGGCCGCCACCGCGGATCAGAGAATCCGTTTTGTTATACCCCTGGCGTGGCCATCACAAGGGTCCCATCCGCCGCCATCAGACTCAATAATCACCCCGCTCCCGAAGTTTGACCGCACTATCTATTTTGATGCGGGCAAAGGACTTTTGGCCAAAACTGAATGTGCGGCTCCGGTGACAGGAAAGCGAAGGCGGCCATGAGCATTCCATAAGGGTGTCCTACCCCACGATGGCGAAAACTTCTTCCCGCCCGTAACCCAAGCGGACTGAGCCAGCAAAGGCCGGCTAGTAATTCATTTTCCCGGCGGTTTGAACCAGGTTGCCCAGACAATCCTTCAGGAGATTTTTCTGAGGAAAGCCTTGGCCAAGGTGCTGAGAAAATCCCTCCGCCCATTCCAATCCAGCCAAACGCCCAGCCCGCGCGGCCATTTTTTTCCCCATCGAAGATGTGTCTGTAATCTCCTGCTGGGCGCCCAGCCAAGCCCGCTGGCTTTTGTGAATGGCGATCATCTTTTCTTTCGTCTCCAGCTTTTCCGCTATGTTTACAAACAAGCCGGGCACGGATTCCCGGCCAAGAACGTCCCGGCTGCCGAAGGGCTCCGTATAGTAAAGGGGAGGGACGGCTCGAATAGCAGGCGCCGGGTGGCGCTCACTCGTCTTAAAATTGGGAGCCATCGCGCCAAAGCAGGCCGTCTGGCACAGCCGGTTGGTAATTTCGTGATCCACCATATAGTCAGAAGGTGGATGAGTGAAGACTAAATCAGGATTCACCCTCCTCACCCTCTCCATTACCTTCTGGATCGCGCGCCGGACGTAGAAAATACAGAGGTCCTTCTCGCCAAGGCAATCGTAGCTTGCGCCGATCAGGGCGGCGGCCTTTGCCCCTTCCTGCCGACGAATACGGGAAATCTTTGCGGCCGGAAGAACCGCGCTGCCACAGTCACCCGCCGTCATCGTGGTGATGTGAATTTCTGCGCCGCGCGCCGCAAGACACGCCAACGTGCCGCCGCAGAGGAACTCCGCATCGTCGGGGTGTGCGAAAAGTGCAAGAACAATGAGCGATGAAGGCGAATTCACGGGTAAAGTATATGACCTTGTCCAGAGACTTCCGGCCCTCCCCATTCCGGTGAATGGCGAGTGCTGATGTGGATCGCGATGCACCCCCACCGCTTCCTGCCCGGGGATAGGGGCCCATCACATCTCCGCCCCGGATGACGCGGACGCTCTCATTTTACCGCACTAAAAATACCGGTCAGGCGCAAGCTTCCCCAGGAAATTATAAGCGTACACTTCTGCCCGTGGCCTTCCAATCGGATGCTCAGTTCATTGTCCGGGTCCTTGGAAGTTTCAAGCTGGATGGGGACCTCGGCGACCTTTGCGCTCGGCTCGTAATCCTCCGGCGGCTTCGACGAAAAAAGGAGCGACCAAGCCCCTTTCGTAATGTACCGGACCAGCAGATAGTGCTTCCCTATAGGCACGCGAACACTGTCAAAAACCAGGTCTTGTGTCGAATCAAACGTGGTGGGAGCATCCGAGCCAGCTCGCCAGATTTCCCCTGGGGCGATCATGCTGAGTGGATCCCGGCCATTCAGTATTGGACGTCCATAATCAATTGAAACTTTGACCTTTCCTCCCAAAGTGACCTGGGCCAAGCCTCGATCACTGCGCGGAGCCGCAGCACGCGCGGAACACAAGGGCGAAATGGCCAGAAGCGCAAGCGCCAGACCTGGCGCCATCGATCTTGTTATGCTTCGATTCATTTCTCTGTTCGCAACTCTTGATTTCATCGATGAACTGCCGAATGGTCGGCGTCACTCCTCCCGCTGGCGCGCCCCAGGCCGGCCGCGATGGCGCTTCGCAACTCGCCCTCCTGCGAGTATCCCACCCAATAGTTCAGAATCACGCCATCCCGATTGACCAGAAAAAGAGAGGGGAACATGGCCACGTGGCCGTAAGCCGCATCACTCTCTTTTGTCCAGTCAACAATGGGGAAGTTGATCTTCATCTCGCGCTGGAAACGGGCGCGGGCGTCGTCGTCATAATCCAAGCCCAGAACTTGATCGGCATTGGCGCCAATCACCGTGAAGCCGCGTGAAGCATAGTCGTGTTGGAGCGTCACCAGTTCCGGCGTCTCTCTCATGCAGGGCGGACATCCGGTGAACCACACGTCAAGTAAGTAGACCTTTCCCCTCAGCGAGGCCGAACTGACGCCGCCGCCCGCCGGCCCATTCAGATTCGTTGGGCCCATGAGATTAAAATCCGGGGCCCTCTTTCCCTGCCAGCCGCCAAGCTGCCGCACAAGGACCTGCCCGAATCGCAGATCGTTTTCGATCATCTTCACGTCAACGTGAGTGATTTGCCTGGTTTTAGCATCCCGAGTCATAAATTGCGGCACACGAGGATCGGACTCCATCACGCGCAGGAGAACGTCGGCTTCTCCCGGAACGTGCAAGTCAAATTGTTGCGAAATGGAATCCAGACTTGGCGGCTTACCGAATTTTTGCTGGTATTGAGCTACAAAGAGCGGAATACGGAAGAAAGCGTTGTATAGCTTGTTTAGTGCCTTACGTTCAGGCGGTTTCGTGAACACCTGGCTGTAAAGCTGGCTCACCACCAACGGCTGGCCGGGTTTCACATGTGTGCGGAGGTATTCCACCACCCGCGCTTCGGCCTGTGTTTGTGGCGATGCGGGCGAGGCTGTGCGCGGCAATACCAACGTAGGGACCAGGAGCACAACAATGATCGCTGCTTTTTGCATGAGGTTTTTGTTGCGATATCTTGCCTAATTCCTAATGGCCGCGCACCGGCAGCGCCGTCTTGAAGATTTTCCAGTGAAACTCCAAGGCGTACTGCATATAATCGCACAAAAAACTCCAACCATGATCGCCGGGGCGAACAGCAAACTGATGGGCGAATCCCTTTTGGATCAGAATCTGATCCAGCAGCACATTGCCCTCTTTGAACCCGTAGCGGTCATGGTCGCCAACGTCGAAATAGAGCTTGAGGTTTTGAAACTTGCTGGGGTCTTCAGCCAGAGTGAGCGGATTGTTCTCCTCAAAACATTGGCGGTTTAGCGGCGAGCCGAACGCGCCCGCCAGGATGCGCGCATAGAAACCCCAACGGCCCTCCGTGGGAAGCGGGTCCGGCAGATGAGGAACCAGCGCGGCGCTTTGCGCGCTGGCCGAGCCAAAAACATCCGAATGGCGCATGGAAAGGTGCAATGAACCGTAGCCACCCATGGAAACCCCGGTAATTCCGCGCGCCTCTTGCTTCGGGATGGTGCGATAGAGGCGGTCGATGGCGGGAATGAACTCCTGGATAAAGAAATCTTCGTACCGGTTCTTGCCATTGTCGGAATCTACGTAAAAGGACCGCCCGCCATCCGGCATCACCATCAGGAAACGCCCAACTTTTCCTTGCCGAATCAGACCATCCAGAATTTCCTTGCCGCCATTCTCTTCCCATCTTTGTTCGTTTTCAAAGAGGCCGTGAAGGAAGTAGAGCGTGGGATAGCGTTGACCGGAACTGGCATAATCCGCTGGCAGGTCAATGCAGTAATTCACATCACGGCTCAGGATATTGCTCGAAACCTGACCACACTTCACGGTTGTGAGCATATCGGCAGGGGCGCTTGAGGCTGTCTGAGATGGAGTTTGGGATCTCGCGGGTTGTCCAAAGATCTGACCCGGCAAATCGAAAGGAATAAATTCAAGAATTGATGCAAAGGTGAATGTGAGAATCACAAGGGCGCGAGGGATTCCGCTTTTTCGGCGCTGGGCTAAAAAACTCATGCATTAATGGAGAAGTTGTCCTTGGGAGTGGTCGGTCTGAACATAAACGGAAGTCTTTCCCCCCTTCGACGTGGCGCCCACGGCGCCATCCTCCGCGTTGTTGCCGGCTACGCCCGCGGCCGTTGAACCGTAAACGTCACCATGAATATTCTTCAGAAGGGAATCCTTTGAATCCTTGGTTGGCACCACAAGGGGGCCTCCACCGCTGAGGCTGCCGGGAGCTGCCGATTGCAGTTCGACGACGCCCGAGTTCGCGTCCGCCGGCTTGGAGGCGGCGACTCCTTCCAATAGGTTGTGGCTCTTCGCAGTTGGATCAGTTTGCTTTGTTGCCGCGGCTGCCTTCAAAGCACCCGAGGTGCTCACCCGCGTGACCTCGAGCAAAGTGATCTTTGGAGGAATCTTCCGGTCAGGGGTCTTCTGCGTCTGAGGACCGGAGGCGCCCTTCGCAGGGCTTTTTGACTGATCTTTCAAATTCACTTGCTGTCCGAATGCCAATCCGCATATAAACACGGCGGCAGAGGAAGCAATCAGCCATTGTCTGGAAGTGGGGCGCATGGTTAACAAACCTCCTGGCCTACCTCGGTCCGGCCGGACCAGAACTTCTCAGTCCCCTCAATTGTGTTCCCGCCGGCCAGTCCGCGTCAAGCCATTTGCGTCTAGCCTCTTAACCCCAATGCTGTTCACTTAAGGTCTGTTCGAGAATAATGCACACGGTTGAACCTGAGCCCCTCACCCACCGCTGTGCGGTTCCCCCTCTCCCCGCAGGCGGGGAGAGGGCCGGGGTGAGGGGTCAGGTGACGCCTCTGACATCAAGATCATGAGACTCACCTTAACTGCACAGCATTGCTCTTAACCCGGCTTATTCACGAACTTCGGGTGGGGACCGGAGCTAAGATGACTCGATAACGGCGAATTCCAGCTTGTTACCGCTGTGGTCAATGCGATCCAGTCGGACCTGGATGCGCTCACCCAGACGGAACGCCTTTTTTGAATCGCGGCTGACAATGGCGCGCAACTTCTCCCGGTAAATGTACCGCCCGCCGCCCATCTGTTCCAGAGGCACAAAACCCTCGACGAAGATATCGACCAGCTCAACGAAAAAGCCATGTTTAGTCAGGCTGATAATAAGAGCCTCAAATTCGTCGCCCAGCCGCTCCGCCATGAACGCAACTTTCTTCAGATCCAAAAGGTCGCGCTCCGCATCGGCGGCCCGGCGTTCCGCCTCGGACGTCTCAAGAGAGAGAGAGCGCAATTCGCCGATGGGGATGTGACCCACCAGTTCCGGATGAAAGTGAGCGTTAGAGTGAGGTTCTCTAGCCGGATGCTCCGTGAAACGATGGCGGGCGCTTCCCCCCTCACCCTCGAGAACTGCTTTCAGAATCCGGTGGACGATCAAGTCGGGATAGCGGCGGATGGGCGACGTGAAATGAGTGTAGGACTGCGAGGCCAAGGCAAAGTGTCCCTGATTCTCCTCGGAGTAGCGAGCCTGCTTCAGTGACCGCAACATGAGGTAGGAAAGAATCCTCTCCTCGGGCTTGCCGGCAATCCGCTGGGTGAGCCGCTGATAGTGGCGCGAAGTAATTTTCAGCCCCGCGCCATCCACCTTCTCCTGAAAGCGCGGATAGCGGTCGCGCTCGTCACGGGCATGCACCCGGACCCGCCAGGCGGCGGGCAGTTCCACTCCGAGCGAATATCCGAACGGGGCGGCGATTTCTTCAAATTCAATAACCTTCTTGGGATCGGGCTTCTCGTGAATGCGGTAGAGCGAAGGCACGGCCCGCGCTTCCAGAAATCCGGCCACGGCTTCATTGGCGGCCAGCATGAACTCCTCAATGATGCGGTGCGCCATCGTCCGCTCCGAGCGGGCCACGCCAATCATGCGGCCGGATTCGTCAAACTCAATTTCCGGCTCGGGAAGGTCAAAATCAATCGCACCGCGTTCCTCCCTTCCATGATTCAGGAGTTTTGCCAGCTCTTCCATCAGCCGGAACTGATCCAAGAGGTGCGCGTAGCGCGCCACAGCCGCCGCGTCGCCGTCCAGCGCTGACTGAACGGCGGTATAGGTCATGCGCTCCGCGCTGCGAATGATGCCCGGAGCCAATTCGGCTTCGAGCACCCGGCCTTTCGAGTCCAACTCCATCACCACCGACATGACCAGACGCTCGACGTGCGGATTCAGACTGCAGATGCCGTTCGACAATTCGAGCGGCAGCATGGGAACGGCGCGATCCGGAAAATAGACAGAGGTGCCGCGCAGCCGGGCTTCACGGTCCAGGGCGGTAGATTGCCGAACGTAATGGGCTACGTCCGCAATGTGAACGTGCAGGATGAAGTGGTTGTGCCGGCGTTCCACGTAGACCGCGTCGTCAAAATCCTTCGCCGTTTCACCGTCAATCGTGACGATGGGAAAATCCCGAAAGTCGCGGCGGCCCTGCCGCATCCTCTCGGAAATGAATTGTGGCGACGCGGCAGCTTCCGCCAGCGCCTCGGGCGGAAAACGGTGCGGCAGGTGAAACTTGCGGATGATCATTTCCACATCGACGCCAAAATCCCCGCGTTGCCCCAGCACTTCGATCACTCGGCCGCGCGCTGGAGTGTTGCCTTGCGGGAAACTGGTGATCTCTACGTCTACAATCATCCCGTCGAAACTTGCGGCCGTCGAGTGCCGCTCCCGCGCTTTCGATTGTCCTTCGGATTCGCCGCCGAACTGCCGTTGGCCCTGGCGTGAGCTGGCGGCGGCTTCATCGCGCGGGATTTCCTGACCCCGGGGGATCACGATTTCTTGGGCGATGTGTTGGTCAAAAGGACGGACAGTGCTGAAACGCGAGCCAAAATGGAACTCACCCACCACGGTCTTCTGAGCCCGGTCCAGAACTTTGACAACCAGGCCTTCCAACCGTTCCTCGTCCGGGAAGCGCGAGGGCCGCCGCGAGCGAATCACCTGCACTTGAACGCGATCCCCGTGCATGGCCGCGCCCAAGCCGTCCGGGCGGATGAAGATATCCCGGTCAATACCTTCAAACTCGCGGTCCGGAACCACAAAGCCGTAGCCATCACGATGGCCAATCAGCCGTCCGGTGACGAGCCTCGGCCGGGACGAATGGCCGTGGCCTGGTGGCTCTTCGTAGCCCCGGGAGTGGGTTGAGTGGCTCTTGGCGTGGCGCGATTTGGAGTTCATCAAGTGGCCCGTGGCAAGTGCAAGGGAAATTCGGCGTGGCGATGGATACGGTCAAATAGAATGAAGGCCACGCCGATCACGGCAAACACCAAAAGACTGCCTTCCGGCCCGACGCTGCCGCCGGTGAGCCAGTTGGGGCCGTGAAAGCTTGAATTCATCAAGTGACCTTGCGCCGCGATGCCGCTGTCCGGCACGGAATAGATAAA
This sequence comes from Terriglobia bacterium, assembly GCA_035531475.1. Taxonomy (GTDB): domain Bacteria; phylum Acidobacteriota; class Terriglobia; order UBA7540; family UBA7540; genus CALCEB01. Next base: position 23,084 of record DATKST010000052.1, on the reverse strand, counting down.
ACTCTCCGCATAGTCCCAGGCGGCATGGAATCCCACCGCAAACCACAGCGTACCCAGACGGCGCACCGTGAAACAGAAGAAAAGGCCGATCAGAGCGGCGGCTAATCCTCCCACCCAATCCTCACCGGCATTGTGCAGATGGATGACCCCGAAGATGGTGGAGAGGACTATGGCGGCCGGCCAGAAGCCAATGCCGGTGCTGAGCGTTGAAAGCAAATAGCCGCGAAAGCCGAACTCCTCAAACAGACCCACCACCAGAAAAGCAACGGCCCAAAAGATCGCGTACCTCACGGCCGCCTGTCCGTGGATGGCGAGCGAGCCGAATGCGAAGCCGTGCAGCAATAGAATGCCGAGAAGCAATGCCGTGAGCGCCAGCCAGCCCCAGAAGATTCCGAGCCAGAACTTCGCGAAAGCGAAATGCCGGAATGATAGGCCAAAATCTGCGAAAGTGCGGTGTTCAATCTTTGCCATCACCCACGCGGCGATCAGCACTCCGGCCAACGGTATCCCTTCGCCCAGACTCAAAGTGAGGGGACTGAAACCCCGCGTTGGTCCGATGCGTTGCCTGCGAAGCAAAGGAGCAAGCAAGCCTCCAAACGCGAAAATGCAAATCGCAGCCACCGCCAGGAAAATCAACATTCTCCAGCCCGAGCGCAAACCATCGTGGCCGAAGAAAATCTTTTCAACGAATGGGCGCGCGGGCGGAACGGTTTGGGTCGGCCCGGGGCCGGGGACATTCGCAGATGTACCGGTCGGGCCGCTGGTTGTGGTTTGATCGAAATCCGGGTTGGCATCATCCATGTTGGGGCTCCCTGAACCATCTCACATGATATCCCGCAGGGGCGACCCTTGTGGTCGCCTGTCCCCGGGTCGAAAAGGCCCGCCCTCCCATCGAGGACGTGTGCCGCTAATCCTCCGAAACCTTTAGCACCGCCAGGAACGCTTCCTGGGGAATATCGACGCGGCCCACGCGCTTCATTCTCTTCTTGCCCTCTTTTTGCTTTTCGAGGAGTTTGCGCTTGCGCGAAATGTCGCCGCCGTAGCACTTGGCGAGAACGTTCTTGCGGATGGCTGCCACATTCTCCCGGGCAATGATTTTCGCTCCGATGCTCGCCTGGATAGCCACCTCGAACATCTGTCGGGGAATCAACTTGCGCATCCGTCCACAGAGGTTGCGAGCCCGCGCGAAGGCGTGGTCGCGATGGCAGATAAAAGAAAGTGCATCGACCGGCTCACCAGCCACCAGCAGATCCACCTTCACCAGGTCGGACGCCCAATAACCTGAGAGGTGATAGTCGAGCGATGCGTAGCCGCGGGAGACGGACTTCAGCCGGTCATAAAAATCCAGAACGATCTCATTCAATGGAAGCTCGTAGGTGAGCATGACGCGCTTGGGGGAAACATATTCAAATCCCTTCTGAACCCCCCGCTTTTCTTCGAGCAACGCCAGGATGCCACCCAGGAACTCGTCTTGCGTGAAGATGAGCGCCGTGATGATGGGCTCCTCAATCTTCTCAATGTCGCCAGATGAAGGAAACTTAGCGGGAGTTTCCACATTGGTGAGGCTTCCGTCCTTCGTGGAGACGCGATAGCGGACACTGGGCGCGGTGGTGATGAGGCTGAGGTTGAATTCGCGCTCCAGCCGCTCCTGGATGATCTCCATGTGCAGCAAGCCCAGAAAGCCGCAGCGGAATCCGAAGCCCAGTGCCGCGGAGTTTTCCGGTTCGTACTGGAAGGATGAGTCGTTCAAACGGAGTTTTTCCAGAGCGTCGCGCAAATTTTCGTATTCGCTGGCCTCGACCGGATAGAGACCCGCGAAAACCATGGGCTTGATTTCCTCAAAACCGGGCAGGGGGTTCGAGGCGGGCCGCCCGTCTTCAGTAATAGTATCGCCGATGCGAGTGTCGGAAACGCGCTTGATGTTGGCAATAATGAATCCCACTTCTCCCGCCGTCAGCTCCTCCACGCGCACCAACTTGGGCGTGATCACACCCAACTCCTCCACCGTGTAGACCTGTTGGTTTGACCACAGGCGGACCTTCATCCCTTGCGCAATTCTTCCTTCCACAACGCGAACCAGCACCACCACGCCGCGATAGCTGTCATACCAGGAATCAAAGATGAGCGCCTGGAGAGGTGTTCCGGTGGTGCCGCGTGGCGGCGGAACTCGATGGACGATCGCTTCCAAAACTTCGGGGACGCCCGTCCCCGCCTTGGCGCTGATCAGCAGGGCGTCGGTTGAATCGATGGCCAAAGCGTGTTCAAGCTGTTCCTTGACCATTCCCACATCGGCTCCGGGAAGATCAATCTTGTTGATGACGGGGATAATTTCCAGCCGGTTGTGAAGCGCAAGCTGGGCGTTGGCCAGAGTCTGCGCCTCTACACCTTGGGAAGCGTCAATCACCAGCAAGGCGCCTTCACAGGCTGAAAGACTGCGCGAGACTTCATAGGAGAAATCCACGTGACCCGGCGTGTCAATCAGGTTCAAATGGTACTCGTGGCCGTCCTGCGCATGATAGTGTAGAAGGACCGAATGGGCCTTGATGGTGATGCCGCGCTCGCGCTCCAGATCCATGGAGTCCAGCACCTGCTCGGACATTTCCCGCTTGGACAAGGCTCCGGTCAGTTCCAGAAGCCGGTCCGCCAGGGTGGACTTGCCGTGGTCAATGTGCGCAACGATAGAAAAATTACGAATCAAGCGGGGATCGGTCATTCAACTTATCGTTTGCCTTGCCGGAGCCATTCGGTGGGCTTGCCGGGCCATTCGGTTGCCTGAGTCGGGGGGAGATCAGTTTCTTTGGACCGGGCATCGCCCGAAACCGGAGCCCGCGGTCTGATCCTGCGTGGAGCGAGAGGCACCTTACCGGTAGTGGGTCAGTTTGTTGTAGCGGCGAAAACCTACCGAGACCGCCTTTCCGGAAACCTTTGAAAATTTAACAAAAGGGGACTATTCTGTCAAATCTGAGGCGAGTTTCACCCATGGGTTTCTACAACGAACTGCTTGCGCCGCCTCGTGATACGCCAACCTTCGAGGGTCGCCTACGCCAGGAGTTTCTATCCGCTTAAGGCTCCACGTGCCGCGAGAAATCTTGGAACGTGCCTGCTTGCCCTCGGTGGCTGCCCGCTCGAAAGGATGGTGGGGCGGGGCTTGCGCATGACCGAACCGTCGGCCCACTAAGGTTGCCCCATTTCTGTGCAAGATTAGAACTTTCACAGCTACTGCTCAGGAGATCCAATGGAGATTCGTAAAGTAGGCGTGGCCGGCTGCGGCCTGATGGGATCCGGAATCGCCCAAGTTGCAGCAATGGCCGGGATTCAAACCGTGGTTCGCGAAGTCAGTGAAGAGGCATTGAGCAAAGGAATGGCAATCATCCAGAAATCGCTGGCTAAGCTGGAGGAAAAGGGACAGATTCCGGCCGGGCAAAAGGCTGCAATCCTGGGCAGGCTCCAGACGACACAAAAATTGGAAGACTTTGCCGATTGTGACTTGGTAATTGAAGCGATCATTGAAAATCTGGAACAAAAGCGGGAGCTGTTTTCCAGGCTTGACCGGATCGTGAAGCCGGAGGCAATCTTCGCCTCAAACACTTCGTCCTTGGGCGTGACGGAAATGATGACCGCAACCCAACGCGGACCGCAATTCCTCGGCATGCACTTTTTCAATCCCGTGCCCTTGATGAAGCTGGTTGAGGTGGTCAAAACGGTGGTCACGGATCCGGCCACGGTGGAGACCGGGTTGGAGTACGCCCGCAAAGTGGGAAAAACTCCTATTCTGACCACGGATCGCGCCGGCTTCATCGTGAACCGTCTGCTGGTGCCCTATCTCCTTGATGCCATCCGGACGCTTGAAGAGGGATTCGGATCGATTGAGGACATCGATCAAGGCATGAAGCTGGGCTGCAATTATCCCATGGGGCCGCTCACGCTGCTTGACTTTGTGGGCATTGATACCACCTACTACATTGCGGAGATCCTTTTCACCGAATACCGCGAGAAACGCTTTGCGCCGCCGCCGTTGATGAAGCGGATGGTGTTGGCAGGCATGTATGGAAGGAAGTCCGGGAAAGGATTCTATGATTATGCGGACCCCAAAAATCCCAAGGTCAATAGGCTTTTGGAAGGCTGAGACTTCCTCAGTTTGGCTATCTACGCGAACAACTGGCTATGACTTCAGGTGAATGCCGATGGACTACCAGACCCTGCTCTATGAAAAACGCGAAGGCATTGCCTACGTCACCATCAACCGGCCCGAGAAATTGAATGCGCTGAACCAAAGGGTGATGGAGGAACTCAAAGCCTGCTTTGAATCCATCCAAGCTGATCCCGAAGTGCGGGCCGTGATCCTGCGCGGCGCCGGAGAAAAGGCGTTCGTGGCGGGCGCGGACGTGAGCGAGCTTGCCGTACAGATTCCCGATGGAGGCAAGGAGAAATCTATTTTCGGCCAGCAGGTGCTCGCTCTGATCGAAAATCTTGGCAAGCCGGTGATTGCGGCGGTGAATGGCTATGCGCTGGGAGGCGGTTGCGAGCTGGCGATGGCCTGCACGCTGCGCATCGCTTCGGAAAATGCGCGCTTCGGCCAACCGGAGGTTAAGCTGGGCATTATTCCGGGCTATGCCGGCACGCAGCGGCTGGCGCGGCTGGTTGGCAAGGGGCGCGCCATGGAGATGATCCTGAGCGGCGACCCGGTTCCGGCGCAGGAAGCTTACCGCATCGGACTGGTCAATCAGGTGACGCCCGCCAACCAATTGATTGCCGCCGCCGAAGCCCTGGCCCACAAAATCATGGCGAACGCTCCGCTTGCCGTCAAATACTCCATGGAAGCCGTGAATCGTGGCACGCAAATGACGCAACGGGAAGGAGAATTTTTGGAAGCGGCGCTCTTTGGCCTTTGCTGCGCCACGGCCGACATGAAGGAGGGAACACGTGCGTTCCTCGAAAAGCGCCCGCCGCAATTCACTGGGAAGTGAGGAGATCCTGAAACGAATTTCGGGACGGTTTCAGAGTCCACGCGTTCTTTCCTTTCGAGACGGTGTGAACATTCTGAAATGTCCTCCGCTTTTCCCTCCAAGAAGACATTATGGCCTCTAGGACGAAAGCGCGGGAGTTGGCGTTGCAAATGTTGTTCCAGTTTGACGTCGGCAAGCACAGTGTTGACCACGTGATCTCAACATTTCTCAAGCCGCGGCATCCCGATGCGGAGACGGAGATTTTTGCGCGTGGTCTTTTCGAGGGAGCCGCGAATTCGGTTGATTCGCTCGACCAACTCATCAAGGAGTGCGCTACCAACTGGCGCATTGACCGTATGGCGGCCGTTGACCGGAACATCCTGCGCCTTGCCGTTTATGAGCTGACCCATTATCCCGAAAACCCGGCCGCGGTGGTGATCAATGAATCGATCGAGCTGGCCCGGCGGTTTTCCCAGGACGGGTCGGTGGAATTTGTAAATGGAGTGCTCGACGCGGTGCGGAAGAATCTTCCCGCGCCCCAACCATAACTCCGCAAGCGCTGGTCCGGAGTCGAAGCCAATAGCGTTGCTGTCAGTTTCTGCGGATTATCAAAGGGTATTTGGACGCAGCACCCTGCGGAGGCCGCTTTGATCGTCATCCAAATTAACGGGGAATCCAAAGAAGTGCCGGAGTCGCAGTCCGTTCAGGATCTCCTCAAATGGCTCAAAATGCCATTGGACCGCGTGGCGGTGGAGCGCAACCTCGAAATCCTTCCCCGCGACCTCTGGCCGGGTACGTTTGTCGAGTCCGGCGACCGGCTGGAGGTGGTACACTTTGTAGGTGGAGGCGCGCCGGACGATGGTTTCTAGTGTCGCATCCAGGAACGGGGTGGAAACTGCCGCGCCTCTGTCGAGGCGGGATGCCGGCGCTAGCTCCAATACTGTTCACTTAAGGTCCGTTCGAGAATAACGCACACGGTTAAACCAGGACCCCTCACCCCGGCCCTCTCCCCGCTGGCGGGGAGAGGGCCGGGGTGAGGGGTCGCGCCACGCCTCTGCCATCAAGATCATGAGGCTCGCCTTAACTGAACAGTATGGGTGCTAGCCCAGATTATTCACGAAGTTGTACTTGTGCATCGTCAGGGCTATTTTTGGACACCACTCTAATCGTAAACACTAAGCCCTGCGGCATTTCAGCGATTTTTCCCGTCTGTCCGGGCGTGGCCTGATCCACACCGCTGCTTACCATGCACGTAACCATCAGCCAAACCAACGCCACCATTCTGATCACGCTACTGATCAAGCTGGGCGTCATTGCGTCCCTTGCCAGTATCATTGCCCGGTTTGGCAAATTCAAAAAGTTGCTCTTTATTGAGCAACGCACCCCACGCCAAAAACTACTCTTTGCCGCTTTTCTGGGCGTTCCCTTCATGCTCGGGGTTTTCGCGCGGCTGCTGGCAAATTACCGTGGAGCCGACTTGAGTCTGGAAATCACGGCGCTGGCCGGGCTGTTGGGTGGAACCATCGTGGGCCTCGTGGTAGCCATGATGGTGAGCCTGCCGGCGGTCTTGCTGGGCCATGAAATCCTGGCCGTCCCGATGGCCGTTCTTTATGCTCTGGTGGCGGGTTCGGCGCGATGGATCTGTCCGGACAAGGAAATCATCTGGAAATTCAGCCCCTTTATCGACCTCAGCCTCTACCGCTCCATCAAACAGAGATTCAAACAACCCGCCCTGGACTGGCAGGTGCTGTTCGCCTTGATGTGTGTCATTCTGGAGATCGCGAGAATTGACGTGGGGCGCCTGGTGCGATCGCATCTTTGGCTTTTCTACCAGGATTCTCCCCATCTTTATACGAATGTCCTGATCGTTCTCGGCACGCTGATCGGCGTGGGATTGCCAATTCGCATCTGGAACAGCACCCGCATCGAACATAAGCTGGAGGAGCAGGAACGGTTGTTGCTGCAAGCGCGCATGGACGCGCTCATCAGCCAGATCAATCCCCACTTCCTCTTCAACACGCTGAACACCATTTCCTCCTTGATCCGCTTTGACCCGGACAAAGCGCGGATGGTTCTCCTCAAGCTCTCCAACATTCTGCGCCGCCGCTTGAAAGTGCAAGCTCATTTTGTTCCTTTGCGGCAGGAGCTCGATTTCATTGACGACTACCTGGACATTGAGGTGGTACGATTTGGCCCTGAAAAACTGCGCATCGTCAAGCAGGTCGAACCCGGCGCCATTGAGTCGCTGGTGCCCAGCATGGTTCTTCAACCCCTGGTGGAGAATGCCCTCCGGCATGGAATTGGACCGAAGATTGAGGGCGGCACCATCACCTTGGTGGCCCACCGGAAGGACGGACACCTCATCGTGGAAGTTCACGATGACGGCGTGGGCATTTCACCCGAGCGCCGCCGGGACATCTACGAATCGGGAATTGGCATCCGCAACGTCAATGAGCGGCTGCGGGTGCTCTACGGCGATGAATTTTCTTTGCGCATTCAGAGCGAGCCGGGCCAGGGTACTCGTATTTCATTCGTCATTCCTGAACTTGTGGTCTCTGAAAAAAGCTCCCGGAAAGAACCGGCGCCTACTTTTGAGTAACCCCGTGGCCGGCTTTCCAGTCTTTATCAATGAAGGGAAGAAATCTGGGCGCCATGCCTGGGAAAACTCCTGCCCCGGGCAGAAGGAGATCATATGAAGCCCTGAATTCACCGTGTCCCCCGAAGCAACCGGAAAGGTGTGATAACATTCTGAATTCGAGGGGTATCTTCTCTATATAACCTGCCCGATGCACCTAGTCTGGCACAGGGAAATGCAGACTTCTGCATACAAAAGATCGAACCCTTAAGTCTTTCCAAGTTGAAGGTGCGGCGGCTCGAGCTGCGAGATCACGATTCCTTGACCCGGAAGAAGACAGGAAAGGAATCAGGAGAACAAAATGGCCAAGGACGATTCAAAGCAGAAAAAGAATACACCCAGCTCAATGGGAATGATCGAGCCGCGCTTCCGCAATATTTACAAGTCATTCTACAAGGAAACTTATTACACGCCCACAACTTTGGACCTCCGGACCAAGGAGCTGGTTGCCATTGCCGCTTCCGCCGTTGCCAAGTGTGAAGGCTGCCTTGCCGGGCACATTAAGAAGGCTCTGGAAATCGGCGTTACCCGGCGGGAAATCAGCGATGCTCTGGTCGTGGCCATGGGTATCGCCGCGGCGAGCGTTGTGGATATGTCGGATCACGCCGCCATCAAGCTTGGCCTTCATCACCTTGAAGAGCCTTAATCGCCCTCGCTCCAGGCTGCACTTTTTGAATTGGACGAGGCGGGTCCGATTCTCTGACCATGGCCACTTTCGAGTGGATTGCACCAGGGTTTTCCCGTCAACATAATGCCCCGGCGACGAACCTTTTCTTAATGACCAACCTCTCTCCCAGCAGGATTGATAAGGGTTCGAAGACCGGACTTGATTTTCTTGTTATCGGCAACCTCTTCTTCCTCCTCTTCCTTGGCCTTGCGGACAACCAAGTCATTGCGGCTTTGTTGCCGGACGTGGTGAACTCCCTGAAGGTGTCCGTCGGGACGGCAGGGTTGCTGGTGGTCGTGTATTCGCTAACGGCGGCGCTGGCTTCTTTCATCTCGGGTTCGCTCTCGGACCGTTACGGACGGCGGCGATTCCTCTGGATGGGAGCCGCGGGCTTCGCCTTGGCCTCGTGGGTGGCATACCTCAGCGTCACCTTCGGAGGTCTTTTTCTGGCTCGGGCTCTGACGGGACTCGCTGCCGGGGCGATTTCCACTTGCTCCGTGGCGTACGCGGGCGATTGGTTTGATTACTCCATTCGTGGCCGGGCCATTGGCATGATTTCAATTGCCTACTTCGCCGCGCCCATCATTGGAGTACCGATTGGCGCCCAAATCGCGGGCCACTTCGGATGGAGGCACACCTTCTTGTTCTTTGCCATTCTTGCTGCTGTGGTCACAATGACGTCCTTGACGCTAGGGAAAGACAAGGTCAAGAAAGAGCCGGACCCTGGGAAGCTCCGGACCATGCTGGGCGTATTCCTTTCCTTCCTGCGCCGGAGGGACTTGGTGGCGGCGGGAATCATCGCCTTCAACGTTTCCGGAGGGCTTGTCGGTTTTATAACTTACCTGGGTGAATATCTGAGGAAACGATTGGGCTTGACCACGCGCGGAATCGGGTGGGTCTTCATGCTCGGCGGCCTGGTGGCAGTCATGGGAGCACCCTTGGGTGGCGTTCTCGCCGACCGTTGGGGGAAGCGTTCTGTTTCCATCGCCAGCAACATCCTGCTGGCTGCATCCATCGCCATTGTTCCGCTTGTCTCGCACATCATTCCCTTGCTCTTGGTATTCGCCTTCACCAGCCTCGGGGCGGCATTCCGGCAGGGGCCTGTCACCGCTTTGATGACGGAACTGGTGCCGGCGGCACAGCGCGGGTCATTCATCGCATTCCGCAACATTTCCTCCCAACTCGGGATTGGGGCCGCAGCTCTGCTGGGCGGGGTGTTGTACCAACGTTATGGCTACTTTGCCGTCACCACCCTCTGTGCAACCATGACGGCCATCGTGGCCATTCTGTTTGGTACTCATATTGTGGAACCCGCTCCGGCCCCTGTGCAAAGTTGAAGAAAAAAGGTTTGAACGGCTGAGCTAATCTTGAGGCTTGTCATTCGCGCAAATTTCTTCAGGGGGTCACAATGAGCGGAAGAAAAATCTGGAAGATCATTCGAAATATCCTTCTGGTTTTGGTGGGGCTGGTTGCGGCTTTTTTTCTTCTCTTTGTGCCCTGGTTCTTCACTCATTTTGTTACAACTCACCAATACCACTTTCACGATCCGAACGATGGCAAGACCCCGGCGTCATTTGGCATGAAAGACAACACCACCATCACCTTTCCCGCTACGGACGGAATTCCGCTCAAGGGTTGGTTTGCGCCGGAGGGCTCCAATCCACGCGGAACGATTATCTTCTGTCACGGATTGAACCGCTCCCGCGTTGAAATGTTGCCCATGGCCGGATATGCTCACGGTCTCGGCTTCGACGCCTTGCTCTTCGACTTCCGCCATCAGGGCGCGAGCGGCGGCAAGATCACAACCCTGGGGTATCAGGAGCGGCTTGATGCCGAAGGCGCCGTGCGATATGCGCTCAATGATCTAAAGGCTCCTCGCCCCATCATCCTCTGGGGTATTTCAATGGGCGCCGCAACCGCGTTGATGGCCGCCGCGGACTCTTCGGACATCGCGGCGGTCATATCCGACAGTTCCTGGACCACATTCCATGAGCTGATCGCTCACCATGCCAAGCTTTTCATGCGGCTTCCCAGCTTCCCGATCCCCGATGAAATCGAGTACGGCATCGCCCTGCGCGGGCATTTCTGGCCTTCCGACTTCAATTTGATCAAGGCTGTACAGAAGATCGGCACGCGGCCTATTCTCTTCGTTGCTGTCAAGAACGACCGGCGCATGCCACCGGCCTATGCCGAAGCACTGTATGCCGCGAGTTCAAGCCCGGAGAAGGCGATCGTGGTAGTTGAGGGAAAGCGCCACGGCGAGGGTTTCAATTCCGGCCGCGAGCCTTACGAGGTCGCCGTCAGAAAATTCCTGGATCAGGTTGCGCCACCCGCCGCCGCCGCGCCACCGGAAAATCCCCAGCCCCGAGGCGACAGCCGGCCTCAATGACTCACTGAACCCGGGCGGATTGTTTTTCGTGGAATGGTGTCTCCTCACCATCGCCGGGTTTGAACTTGCGGGCTCAACTGACCCGGATTTTTCACCAGGGTGGGCGAATGTGGGGAATGAACGGAAGGGCGGGGTTTCAACCCCGCCCTTCCGTTCTCCGTGGTGAGAAATTCGGGCTGAGGCCGTCTGGAGGCAAGGTTCAAGAGGCTTGATTGAGCACGGACTCATAAAGCTTTTCATAGCGCGGAATGATTTTCTCCGTGCAAAAGTTTAATTGGGCACGGAGCCGCGCGGCTTGGGCCATTTTCTTGCGGAGCGGTTCGTCCTTCAGCAGCGTCAACGCCTTGGCGGCCATGGTTTCAACATCGCGCGGCGCGACCAGAAAACCTTCGACGCCGTCCTGAATCACCTCGGGCAAGCCCCCGACATGCGAGCAGACCGACGGAATCCCGCAGGCCATGGCTTCCAGCGCCACGAGGCCGAAGGATTCGAGATCGCTGGGAAGCAGCAGCACGTCAGCACAGCTCAGCAGATCCTGCACTTGATTTTGCTTGCCCAGGAAGATCACATCGTCCGTTATGCCTTTCTCCCGAACCATCCACTCCGCCACGGTGCGGTCGGGACCGTCCCCAATCAACAGCAGCTTGGCCGGAATTTCCCGGCGAATCCGCTCGAAGATTTCGACCACGTCGGGCAGCCTCTTCACCGGCCGGAAATTGGAAAGGTGAACCACAATTTTTTCGCCGCCCGGAGCGAATTGGACGCGGTGGACCTTCCCATCGGCGGGTTGAAACACATCGCAATTCACAAAATTAGGAATTACCTCAATGCGCCGCGAAATGTGGAATTCATTGAGGGTGACCTGTCGCAAGTATTCCGAAATCGCGGTGACGGCATCACTTTCCTCGATGGAAAACCGGGTTATCGGCAGATAGGACCGGTCGGCGCCGACCAGGGTGATGTCGGTTCCGTGCAAAGTCGTCACCACCGGCAATTTCCGTTCCTGGGTCATGGCCCGCGCCAAGTAGGCGCTCACCGAGTGGGGGATGGCGTAGTGGACATGAAGAAGGTCGAGCGACTCGTTCATGGCCACGTTATACATCTTGCTGGCGAGGGCAAGGGTGTAGGGCGGATGATCGAACAGCGGATAGTTCATCACCTCCACTTCGTGAAAGTAAAGGTGCCCGGAAAGTTCAGTGATGCGAAACGGCAGGGCGTAGCTGATGAAATGCACGTCGTGGCCGCGGGCTGCCAATTCAATGCCCAGCTCCGTGGCCACCACTCCGCTTCCGCCGTAAGTGGGGTAACAAGTGATGCCGATTTTCATCAGGAATCAAAAACTGGGCCGAAGGGCTGGGGACGGATTCTGACCTGACGATTCGTCTTGCGGAGGTCCGAAAAGCAGCAAGCTTTCCGCCGGGCCGGGTTCTCCAAAATACAGATCTGCCGGAAGCACGACCCTACGACGGGCGCCGGACTTGCTTCTTGCCGGTCTTTGCAATGTCTAAGAGCACGATGATCTGGTCAACGGTCCGGCGGTCGCCCTTCAGCTCGTAAAAGACCGTGATGCTGGTTCCTGGCTTCAGAGACACCAGCTTGAGCTTCAGCCCGTTCGCAGAGGATACCTTAACCTTTTTCTTTAGTGGAAATATCTCGGTGTCGGCGCCTTCGATGGTGTTCACGCTGAGCAGCTCGCGCTTCCGGTCGAATGATTTGATCTTCCCGGTGAAGGCTTGGCGGGTCGGTCCACTCGAGGTAACTTTGTCCAGTCCGGGAAGCTTGTTGTGGTGTTCCTGCTGAGCCGGGAGCAAATGGACCCCAGCAAAGAATGCCGCCAGAGCAAAAGCGCACACCACCCAAGATGGCAGGAAAGAAGCGCCGGACGGGCTCATGCAAAGGGCACTCAGTGATTTCGGCCGGGCCCTATTCCCCAGGACGGAAACACGGTCCAACGGGGTCGCTTGCTGGCAGCTAAATTTACGCTCCAAAGTGAATGGACCTCCAAACGCAATCAACAGAACCCATAGTAGGCGTGTAGAAAAAACGTGTCAAGTCAAGCGTTCCATCGCAAAAGGCATCTGCGCAGGATCACCGGGAAAAAGAAGATTGATGTTCAGCGTGCCTGGTCTACTCACCCTCCAGATCGCGCGGATAGTTGCCGTCGCCCCCGTTCTTGGCGTCGGGCGCTTTGTACATATATCGGATCGCGGTCTTCATAATTAGTAGATTCGGCTCTCCACTCCGGTGAACTTTGATGCAGCCGCGGTCATACCACTCAATCACTCCCAGAATGGTTTCGCCAGTTTCGAGCACCACCACCATCGGGGTGCGGGACTGCATCTGCTTCAAGTAGTAAAAGCTTTCGGCATTGGTCAGGTCAGGTGGAGTGGGCTTGCGCCGCAGCGGACGCTGCGCCATCTGATCTTGAATTTCCGACAGAGATGGACGGATAAGTTTACGATTCACTTTCCAAACTCCTTCGTCCCCCACCAGAAGGTATGATTTCGTTCAGGCTGCCCGAAAAGACAGAGCCCATCTAACCTCATCGTCAGATGAGCAGTGGGCTGGTTGGGGTTGATTGGTTAAGATCGGTACCCACATCTAAAACTCTGATGATGAAGTCTACCACGGATAAAAAGGGGCCGCAATTTGATTTTACGCGGCCCGCGTCATTCCAACAGCAATGGCCGCACTCTGTTCTGCGTCACCAAACCCGGTCGCGGCGCGCCCGCATCTCGCCGCCCGAATTCGCCCGTCACCGCTCATCGAAGCCGGCGATCCATCATCCCCACGGCCATCGAGTCAAAGCCCAGTTGCTGATTCACGTTTCTCGCCTGAAGTTTGAATGCCTCATCAAGCCCATCCTTCAGCAAGCGCAGGCCGTTCACTCCGAGTTTCGATGCCCACGGTTTCACACGGGGCAGCAGGTCCAGGTTCGCCAGACGCTGCGTCGAATCCGACTCCGCAAGCTCCAGTAAGTCATGGAGCAGGCCATAGCCAATTCCCAGCGTCTCTTCAAATTGCTCCCGGTTCTCGGTGAGCGCCCGGGTGGCGTCAAACAACCGCTTCCAATCCTGCGGCCCCAGTTTGGCAGCATCTCTCGTAGCCAGCGCTCCAAGCAGGTTCACCCACGGCTCCCGGAGCTGGCGGTAAGCCGCAAGGTCCAGACTCTTGGCGCGCGCTATGCTTCCCGCCGCGATGCGCACTCCCAGTTCCAAATCCTCCTTGGTGAACCCGCGGTCTCTTTCCATCACACCCCGGATCACTTCATGGCCAACCTCTTTGAACATCACCTTAAAGCAACGCGAGCGGATGGTGGCGCGCAGCTCATGCACGTTGGGGCAGACCAAAAGAAACAGCGTACTCTCCGGTGGCTCTTCAAGAACTTTGAGGAGCAAATCCACGGCTTGCCAATGAAGCAATTGAGCCCGGTCGATGATGAAAATGCGGCGTGGCATTTCAAAGGGACGAGTGTAAGCGGTCTGGCGGATTTGGCGAACCTGCTCGGTCAGGATGTAGCGCGTGATGGGCGCGATCAATTGCACGTCGAAGTAGATCAGCCCCTCACCGCGGCGGTTCGCATCCTTGATTCCCCGGCGCCGCTCCAGCTCCTCCCGCGATGCCGCCAGCATCTGCTCACTCTTGACACAGCGGCTGCACTGGCCGCAAAAATCATCCTTCAGGCGCTCGCAATTCAGGGCCTTCGCCATCATCTCCGCCAAGGTGCGCTTGCCCACTCCGTCCGGGCCGGCAAATACCAACGAGCCCGGCACGCGCCCGCTGGAGATCATGCCGCGAAGCGCCTTCACGGCTTCCGAATTTCCAAGAAAGGAATCAAAGGACATACGCCATCAGATCTCAGCCAGCGCCGCCCGTTTTTCTTGCTGGCCGCTAACCTCGCTTGTTCACCGACTGAGCCCTTCGCTGTCAGTCTTCCCTTAGAGAACCGTCAGGAACGCCGAAGCCTATGGGCAAGGAATTCATCGACGAGCTTTCGAATTTCGGCTTGCACTTCCTTGATGGGCCGGTTCGCCCGGATCATTTTAACTCGCTCCGGGTATCGACGGGCAATTTCCAGGTATCCTCGTCGAACCCGCTTCTGGAACGTCAATCCCTGCTCCTCGAAGCGCGAACGGCCCGAGTTCCCTTCCCGCTCGAGCGCCCTGGCCAGCGATGAGTGGGGCGGGGCGTCCAGCAAAAGTGTAAGTTGTGGCTGAACTGTCCCGCAGATCAGATCATCCAAGCGGTGGACGGCTTCCCACCCCAATTTGCGTCCGAATCCCTGATAAGCAAAGCTCGCGTCGTTGAAACGGTCGCTGATCACAAGCCATCCTTGAGCCAGCGCCGGACGGATGACTTCATCGAGGTGCTGGGCGCGTGCCGCGTAAAGAAGCGACAACTCCGCCCAAGGCGCCAAGCTCCGTGTCCGGGATGAAAGCAGAATCTCCCGAATCTGTTCCCCAAGCCGCGTGCCACCGGGCTCGCGCGTCACACGAACTTTGTATTTGCGCTTCCGCAAGTATGAAGCCAGCAGACGGAGTTGGGTTGTCTTGCCCGTTCCATCAATTCCTTCGACTGTTATAAAAATGCCACTTTTTACCAAATCGGAAGGGTTTCTCCTTCTAAGGCCGACGATTCACCTGCCGCCCGTGACACCGGCCATGGAGCAGACTGCTGCACTCATGGACCAATTCGTGTCCCCCATTATCCCATCAAAAAGGGATCCCTTGTCCGGCTTAGGGTTCGTTCCAAACCTCGATCCTTTGTTTTCATACACTCTTAGGGTTCGTTCCGTAAATTTTGGTTGCGCTCGCCACTCCACTCACCCCCAGCCCCTCTCCCCGCAAGGGGCGAGGGGAGAGTTAATGAGAATTTTGTGGCCCTCGCCCCCCTTGGGGGAGAGGGTGGCGCACAGCGCCGGGTGCGGGGTTGCGAGAAGATGTGTCCTGGATTCCCGCTTCCAGCATAGCAGACTGCGATAGGCACGATGAGACAAGTGAGACAGTAATCTTTGTGCGATCCCGAAACCAAACGGGACGGCAGACGAAGTGATAAAATACGCGGCGGCTTGGTTTCTCATGTCCAATGTCAAAGATAACATCGCGCGGGTTCAAGACCGGATCGCCGCCGCCTGCCGCCGGGCGGGCCGGAAGCCCGAAGAGGTGCGCCTGATCGCGGTGACAAAGACGGTGGACGCCGGAAGAGTTCGTGAAGCCTACGAAGCTGGTTTACGCGATTTTGGCGAAAACCGGGTGCAGGAAGGAGCAGCCAAGCGTTCCGCGCTCGCCGGTCTGGATGCCACCTGGCACCTGATTGGCCATCTGCAAAGCAACAAAGCCACGGCTGCGGCGGAACTGTTTGACTGGATTCATTCGGTCGATTCCATCCGGCTGGCGGAAAGACTCAATCATGCTGCGGAATCAAACCAGAAGCATCTGCCCATTTTGCTTCAAGTCAATCTGGCTCAGGAAGAAACCAAGTCCGGTATGAATGCGGACGAAGTGAAGAGCGCGATTGAGAATATTCTTGCCTTCGACCGGCTGGAACTACGCGGCCTGATGCTGATTCCGCCCATGAGCGAGAACCCGGGGGATGCCCGTTCCTGGTTCCGGCGACTCCGCAAGCTGGCTGAAGAGATTCGGTGGACGCGGGCGACCACAAGGGTCGCCCCTACGGAGCTTTCTATGGGCATGAGCCATGATTTTGAAGTCGCCATTGAAGAGGGCGCGACGATGGTGCGCGTGGGGACCGCGATCTTTGGTGAAAGGCAGACGGCAACGTGAAGAACCCTCCGGGTGGCACCCCAGCAAGTCAAACTTCCAATCAGCTTGCTGCGGAGCGAGGGAAGGTGGGTGGGTCTGCTACCCAATCGGCATGGGACGTCACACTGACCGCTCACAGTTTGACTTTCTGGGTCAAGGTTCGTCCGCGATCCTCCCGGGAGCGCATGTCCAGGGACGCGGTTTCCGGCGAAATCAGATTGGAAGTTCATGCTCCACCCTCCGGCGGCGAAGCCAATGAAGCCAGCCGCAAACTGGTGGCGAAATCGCTGGCTGTGCCGGTTTCAGCGGTCACAATCGTCACGGGCGAAAAGAGCCGCCGCAAATTGATTCGAGTGGAATGCGAAGCGCCGGAAGCGGTTCTGGCCCGGCTGGAAGGATTGGGTGGGGCTTAGTACCACCATTCGCAATTACGGTGGCGTATTCTTCGAACGTTCTTCAACACCCCTCACCCCAGCCCCTCTCCCCGCAAGGGGCGAGGGGAGAGTTAATGAGAATTTTGCGGTACGGTTAAGACCGTACCCTTCCGGTCAAGGGCCGCGCCCTTACGCGCAGTTTCACAACTGTCACCACCCATATCGGTGGAAGGCAATTCAAATCCTGAATTCAAGGAACCCACGATGCTCTATGCGCTGGTCCTGACGCTGGTGGTGGTGGCACTGCTCGTCACCAGTGTCACCCGCATGTTGCGGCTGAAATCCCACGATGACTTTATGGTGGCAGACCGCAAGCTTTCCGCGCCGGTGTTGGTTTTCACGCTGCTCTGTTCCTGGATCGGGGCGGGCAGCCTTTTCGCGGGCGCGGAGTTTGCCTATCGCCAGGGACTGGCTGCCCTCTGGCTGCCAGCAGGAGGATGGGCGGGCCTGGTGATAATCTATTTCATTGCGGGCCGCGCTCGCGCTTTCGCCCAATACACGGTTCCCGACTTGCTCGAAGTGCGTTACAGCCCGGTGGCACGGGTTCTGGGAACCATCTGCATCATCATCTCCTTCACCGCCATCGTCAGTTACCAGTTCCGGGGCGGCGGACGAATCCTGAATCTGGCTTTCGGGGTCAGTGAGACTTCCGGCACGATTATTCTTGCGGTTTTCGTGATCGTCTTCACGGCGCTGGCCGGCATGTCCTCGGTGGCCTATGCGGACCTGGTGATCGGCATTGTGGTGACGGTGGGTTGCCTGCTGGCGCTTCCGGCCATGCTGGCGCGCGTGGGTGGATGGAGCGCCGTTCACGCCGCGCTACCCGCCAGCCACTTTACCGTGAAGGGAACGATGAGCTGGGGCGAGGTGTTCGGCTACTTCTTCCCAACTTTCACGCTCATGATTGGCAATCAGAGCACCTATCAGAAGTTCTTTTCGGCGCGCAGCGAGAAGGACGCCCGCCGGTCGGTGATCGGCTGGGTGTGCGGGACGATGGTGCTGGAAACGGTGATTGTGCTGCTGGCGGTGGTGGCGGGAGTGATGTTTGCGCCGGTCATCAAGGCTGGCTCGCTGCCTTCCTGGGGCCTGATTCCCTATGCCGCCCGCCACGGCATGGTTGCGTGGGCGGGCGCCATTTTCCTGGGCGCCGTATTTGCCAAAGTCGTCTCCACTGGAAACAATTACCTGTTTTCCCCAGCCACCAGCGTGGTGCATGACCTGTTCCAGCGTTTTCTGATGAAGCGGTCGAGCGACCGAAGTCTATTGATCCTTTCCCGGATTGTGGTTGTTGCGCTCGGCCTGATTGCGTTGGCGCAGGCCTTCCAACCTTCGATCCTGGCAACGGCGGTTTATGCCTATGACGTGTACGGCGCGGGAGTTACTCCTGCGGTGATTGCCGCCTTCTTTTGGAAGCGCGCCACCACGGCGGGAGGATTGAGCTCAATTGTAGCGGGAACAGGGGTGGCAGTCATTTGGAAGGTTTGGGGATTCACGACGCCCATGATTTATCCGGCGATCGTGGCGTCGCTCGCGGCGCTCATCTTCGTGAGCCTGGCCACCGCGCCGCCGCGGCCAGAACAATGGAAGCCATTTTTCAAAAAGGAGAGCCCGGAGAGGGCGGGACTAGAACGGTAGGGAGCCGCGCGGCGATCGATTCACAATCCCCATCATTCGCCCCCCAGAACTTCTAAGAAAGGTGACACCATGAGTAAAGCTGCATATCCATTGAAGCTTCCGCTCTCCGTAAAGAAGGCCGCCCAGCGGCTTGCCGCAGAGGATGGTGTTTCCCTGAATCAGTGGATCACTGTTGCCGTAGCCGAAAAGATTGGAGTGGTGGAAACGGCAGCAGAGTTCTTCAA
Organism: Terriglobia bacterium; assembly: GCA_035531475.1. Taxonomy (GTDB): domain Bacteria; phylum Acidobacteriota; class Terriglobia; order UBA7540; family UBA7540; genus CALCEB01. The sequence continues at coordinate 4,392 of DATKST010000052.1, read as the reverse complement.
GAAGCGCGCGGGCAAGGCCACCGGCGCGGGGCTGATAAAGTTCCTGCGCCATACCCCGGATGCTACGCTCGAAGGAGAAGATCAAGCTCAATCGGGAAAGCGAAGATAAGGACCGCAGACCTTGAGAAACAGATCGGCGTTGCCCGCTAATGAACTGCTCCCGGTGTGCAGGGTGGGAGCCGATGCGGATAGACAATCTCCAGGTTCTTGTTTTGACGACCGGAGGCGTCCACAACATCCAGCTTCCAGTCGTGAGGTTTTGCGAGCGGCCCCGGTAACCTCAGGTTGAGCTTGATGAAACTAGAAATCTCCTGATGGAAACCTTGCGCCGCACTCGACAGATCCTGCTTATCCTGGACGGTAACGACAAAAGGTCCAGTGGTAGGCGTAGAAACGTACCTAACTTGGCCAGGAACAAACACCAGGAGAGCACCACCCGTTGCGGTCGCTAATCCACGCAATTTAGTGGGGCCCTCAGCCTCCACGGGGCTAATTGTACGAGAACCCATGTTCCAAGTTGGGAGGATCGCGAACACCCGGACGCCGGCTGACTCCAGGAGGGCTTCGACCCTGGACTGCCGTGCTTGGCTGGCGTTCTCGCCGCCATCCGTCACCAAACAAATCGCGTCTCCCACTCTCGGTGTCTTCAGCAATGCGAGGGCGTGGACCAGCGCGTCTTCCAGAGCGGTCCTGCGCAGACCCTTCACGCGGTCCCAGTTTGTGTCTTGCAGTTTATCGACCTCTGCCAGCAAGGCCGCCCGGCTCTGGCCGAAGGGAATAGCATCCTCGACCCGGTTGCTGAATGTGAGAAGTGCCAGCCAGTCCTGAGACGACGTCAAGGAGATCATATCTTGCGCGAACGTAAGCCCCCATTTTAGTCTGCCCCGCTCGGTCATGCTCCCACTCACGTCGATCAGGATCACGATTCTCCGCGGGCCACTGTCATAGCTCGCGTCGGTCACAAGAATAGGCTTGCCGCGGATGCTCGCTTTGAAGTTAGCCGCTGTGAGGGGGATGACAGCATCTCCTCGGTCTGTGTAAACGTATGCCGGGATCGTTCGGTCAAGACAGCGATCCGTCTGCGCGGACACCTGAGTGGCCAAGCCGACGGTCAACATACCCAGGAGGATATATCGAGGCAAGGTCATACCAGCCGATGAACGGTTCACTCCACAGCCAAATCCAAAGCAAGCAGCGGCCGTTAAACAACACCGAAGGTCATCAGCCCTGAAAAGCCGCAGACCTTGTAAGACAGGTCTGTGCTACTTGCTGTCCGTCATCCGCCGGCCAGGCGGGCGACCCAAGGGTCGCCCCTACGTCTCTTCGAAGCAGGAGCGGCCGGGCCGGCAATTCTCATGGTCAGCAACCTGGCCGTCGGGGCCCAGCGGGTTTTGCGTGTGGGAACACCAGTAGATGCCGCTGCCGGTTTCCGCCATGTTAAAAGGCTCACCGGTCTCGATAAACATTTCCTTGCAGCGCAGGCGCTGGCAGTAAGCCAGCATCGTGCCGGGTTCATTTGCAATCTGTGCCATTTAAGCCTCTCCTTTCACAGCCGCGAGGATGGCCCGCTTGACGGCCACTTTGGTCAATTGCACCTTGTAGCCGTTCTTCGAGAGCGGATGGGCGTCCTTGACGCTGGCCGCGCCGGCCTCGGCGGCAAGCTCCTCCGTGACGGCCTTACCTTGCAGCACGCTTGCCGCTTCGGGCGATACCCACGGCACCGGCGCGACGTGGCCCAGCACCACGCGGGCGCTGTTGACGGTGTTGCCGCTCATGTGTAAAACCACGGCGGCGGCGGCAAGGGGCCAATCCAAGGCTTCCTTTTGCCGGACTTCATAGACCGCGCTCTTGGCCATGCTGTGATGGGGCACCATGATCTCCGTCAGGATTTCATTGGGCTTGATCGAGTGCTCACGCTCGCCGACCTCGGTGGGGGTCACGAACAACTTCTCCAAGGCCAGCCGCCGCGTCCCTTTGGGTCCGCGAATTTCTACGGTTGATCCCAGTGCAATCAGAATGGGCGCGAGCATCGACGGACTGACAAAATAGGCTGGACCGGAATTGCCCAGGATGGCGTGGTAGCGGTTGTCACCTTCCACCGGCAGCGATTTCCCTTCATGTTGGGCCAGCAGCCCGTACCCGGCGCGGTAATACCAGCAGCGGGGCCGCTGCAACAGCTCACCGCCCACCGTTCCCATGTTCCGCAGTTGCTCGCTCCTCACGCTTTCTGCGGCCTCAATGAGCACCGGGAAATGGCTCTTCACGGCAGGATGGTCGATCAGGTCCTGGAGGGTCGCCATAGCCCCGATCCGCAAGCCGGGACCGGGCTTGTAACTGATCTCGCGGAGATCCTTGACGTGTTTTAAGCTGACCAGTCGCTTCGGACTGGTGATCCCGTCCTTCAATCCGCTGATCAGGTCCGTTCCGCCCGCCAGAATATCCGTGTGGCCCCATTCCGAGGGCAGGAGCTTGATCACTTCCTGGGCCGTCTTTGGCGCTGTATATTCAAAGGCTTCCATCAGGCAACACCTCCTTTTTCAAGCGCTGCGAGAACCTTATCCGGAGTCAGCGGCAGGGTGGGCACCCGCACGCCGATGGCATTGGCCACGGCGTTGGAAATGGCCGCGCCCGGCGAAATCACCGGCGGCTCGCCCAAGCCGATCACTCCGCGTTCGTCGTATCCCGGCCCGGTCATCATATGAACTTTGAATTCACCAATGTCGCCAATGCCCGCCAGCTTGTAGAACTCCATGTTGGGGTTCAACATGCGGCCGGTGACGTTATCCATGATTTTCTCTTCGTAAAGCGCGTAGCAAATGCCCATGATAAAGGCGCCGTAGACCTGGCTCTTCGCCGTCTTCATGTCTATGATCAGGCCGCAATCCTGGGCCGCAACCATGCGATTGATGCGGACCACGCCGGTTTCCGTGTCCACGGAAACGTCCGCCACCTGCGCGCCTCCCACGCCGCTGGAGCCAAGCGTGCAAGGTCCCGGATTCTTTCCCTGCACCTGAATAGTCTTGACGCCCAGCTTGCGGCAGGCCTGCTTCCAGGTAAGACTCTTGGAGGAATCGCCCTTGGCCTGAATTTTGCCGCCCACGGCTTCCAGTTGATCCACCGGAACGCCCAGGCTGGGAGCGACAGCGGCAAAAAGCTGATCGCGCGCATCGACGGAGCCGCGTCGCGTCGATGCGGAAACGCCGCCCACCGTGGTGCTGCCGCCCGAAGGTCCGGATTGCGGATAATGGCTGTCGCCAATGTTGACCTTGATCGCATCCACCGGCAGGCCAAACGTCTCCGCCGCCGCGATGGCGATCACCGTCCGCGTGCCGGTGCCGAGGTCCTGGCTGCCCAGAGAAACTTCAACCGAGCCATCGGGGTGAATGTTGATGTTGCACAGGCTGTTGTGCCCTCGCCCGCCCCAAGTGTGAATGGAAGCGCCCAATCCGCGCTTGATGGGACCGGAGGTTTTATCCCCGCGCGGGTGCCAATACTTGCTCCACTCGGAAAGCTCCGCCACTTTTTGAAGCTCTTCGCGGTAGCCTTTCACCAGATACGAGGGAGCAAGGTCCGCGTTCTTTGAAAGAAACTCAATGGGATCCATGTTGAGCTTGGCGGCCAGGTCATCCATCGCCGACATGGTGAGCAAGGCGGCCTGGGGATGGTTGGGGGCGCGCCAGGCGCGGGCCGGGCCGATGTTGGTGCTCACAAACGTGTGGCGACGGAGCCGGTTGGGGATGTTCTCCAGAACATAAGGCATCGGGAGCACACCGCTACCTCCCACGCCGCCCGTGCCCCAAGTTTCGGATTGCCAGGCCACCAGCGTGCCGTCTTTCTTGGCTGCTACTTTGATGTGCGAAAAGCCGGAGGGCCGGCAGCCCGCCACTTCCAACTCATGATCGCGCTCCAGCAAATACTTGATGGGCTTGCCTGTCTTTTTGGCGAGTATCGCCGTCTGGATGCCCCAGCGGTCCGCCTGAAACTTGCTGCCGAAGCCGCCGCCCATGTACTGGCAGACAGTCTCCACGTTGCTGGCGGGAATATTGAGAGCCTCGGCGTACTGTCCTGGCACGCTCGAAACCCCTTGCGTTGAGGCATACACCTTCAGGTTCTGATCGCCGGTCCACTCGACCACTTGACCGTGCGATTCCATGCAGCAATGGGTGATGACCGGGATACCGTAAGACCCTTCGTGAATCACCACATCGGCGCCGGCAAAGGCTTTGTCCGGGTCACCCACTTTCACTTCCGCGGCGGGCTTGGTGCGGCCCGCTCTTTTGGCCACGTCAAGATCCGCCTCATTCACCAGGAAGGGTAGCTGCTCATATTCAATTTTGACCTTGCCGGCCGCATCTTCAGCCACTTCTTGGGAAACGGCCGCTAACTCCACAA
>DATKST010000051.1:0-41566 GCA_035531475.1 Terriglobia bacterium | reverse complement strand
ACCGCCACTAAGACATTGCGGGTAGTGTCTCAATTTGTTCGTTCATCGTCATTCCCGCGAATGCGGGAATCCACTCCGAATATCGCAGTGGCATTCCGAACTCGTGCAGATAAAGGGGTTGTCCGGAGCATGGATCCCCGCCTTCGCGGGGATGACGATGGCGAACAATGTCACAAAAATCCAAACTGAGACAGTACCACATTGCGAATTCAATTGACGGCACTTCCTGCCGGTGACAGAATCAAGGTTTGAGGCGAAAATCATGAGAGAGGGCCTTTGATGAGGTGTGACGCAGATTACAGACGAGACCCTCGCTTTTCAGCTAAGTTTACCAGCAGGACGGGGCTCGAACCATGAACAAGAGGATGCTGAAGTTTGGAATTGGCATCGGAATCGTGCTGGCGGTGGTTGCATATGAGGCAATCTCAGGGTTTCAACAGAACGAGGTTTATTACGTCTCTGTGAATGAAATCCTGGCGGGCAAGTCCCGGCACCAACGAGTGCGAGTGGGAGGAGTTGTGGCCCCGGGATCGATTGAACGGCAAGGTGACACCCTGAAATTTAAGCTGGCGCAAGGCGCGGAAGCGCTGCCGGTGGTTTACGTGGGGTCAGACACGCTGCCCGACACCTTCAGGGATGGCTCGCAGGCGATCGTTGAAGGGCGGTATTCGAATGGTGGCATGTTCCGCGCAACGGAGGTCCAGGCGAAATGTGCATCCAAGTATCAGGTGGCGCCGGCGGGACCGAAGACGGCATCCCGTGTCGCTGCCGGGCCGATGAAGGGTTTTTAGGTACTTCAAGGGGAGAATGAAAAACAAATTGTCGGTGTTCCAACTCGCGTGTTCGATGTAGGGGCTGGCCTGGTGCCTGCCCAAATGGGCGCCCCTACCCCAACCCCAGGACCAGTAACAGCAAACCGCAGGAAACCGCATGATGGATCAAGTTGGAAGCGTTGGATTGATCGCCGCGCTGGCTTTTGGAGTCTACGCGGTCATAGCCGGGATTGCCGGCGGCAAGTCCCGAAGCCTGCGTATCACGCGCAGCGCGGAACGAGCGACGCTGGGCTTTTTTGTGATGATCACGGTCTCCGTGATCGCTCTTGAGTTTCTGATCCTCACTAATAACTTCCACTCTGCTTACGTCGCGGAACACTCGAATCGCGACCTCCCTATTTATTACAAGATTCCAGTTCTTTGGTCCGGGCAGGAAGGCTCGCTGCTTTTCTGGACCTGGTTGCTTTCGATTTATGGTGGGTTGGCTGTGTTTTTGAACCGCAATAAGAACCGCCAGCTCATGCCGTGGGCAGTTTCTTTCATCATGGGTGTGGGCGTTTTCTTCACGGGGCTCACCACCTTCGTCGCCAATCCTTTTAACATGCTTTCGCTGGCCGAAGCCGGCAAGTTGATCCCTTTCACTGCTCCGGATGGCAATGGCCTGAATCCCGCCCTGCAATACCCCTCCATGGTCATCCATCCGCCCATGCTCTACCTGGGCTATGTGGGCATGGTGGTTCCCTTTGCTTTCGGGATGTCGGCGCTGGTCACCAAGCAGCTCGGAGATAACTGGATTCGTACCACGCGGCGTTGGATGATGGTCCCGTGGATGTTTCTGGGTTTCGGCATCATCCTGGGCGGGCATTGGGCCTACGACGTGCTCGGCTGGGGCGGGTACTGGGCTTGGGATCCGGTGGAAAACGCTTCGCTGCTGCCCTGGCTCGCTGGCACGGCTTTCCTGCATTCGGTGATGGTGCAGGAAAAGCGCGGGATGTTAAAAGTGTGGAACGTGGTTCTGGTCATCACCACTTTCTTCCTGAGCATCCTCGGCACTTTTCTCACTCGCAGTGGCATCGTGCAGTCGGTTCACGCTTTTGCGGAATCGAACATCGGCCCTTATTTTGCGGTGTTTCTTGGCGTCATCCTGGCCGTCTCCTTGACGCTCGTCTTCTTGCGCCTTGAATACTTGAAGAGTGAGAACCGCCTGGATTCGATCGTTTCGCGCGAAAGCGGATTCCTGTTTAATAACTGGATTCTGCTGGCTGCGGTTTTCGCCGTATTGTGGGGCACGATCTTTCCGGTCATCTCCAAGGCCGTCGAGGGCCGAACGATCACGGTGGGGCCGCCCTATTTCGATAAAGTCGTCATCCCGATGGGGATGTTGCTGCTTTTTCTGACCGGTGCTGGACCGCTGCTCGCCTGGCGCAAGACTTCCTTTGAAAGTCTGAAGCGCAACTTTACCGTTCCTTTGTCCATCGCCGCGCTCGCCGGCGCCGTCCTCTTTTTCGCGGGAATCCATCAACTTTATGCCTGGATGAGCTTGTTTTTGGCTGTTTTTGTGGCGGCGTGCGTCCTTGGCGAATTCTATAAAGGGGCAAGAACCCGTCAACAAACCAGCGGAGAGAACTTCTTCACGGCGATCTATCGCCTGACCATGCGCAACACGCGGCGCTATGGCGGATATGTGATACACCTCGGCATGGTGATGCTTTTCGTGGGCTGGGCGGGCCTGGCCTTCAAGACCCACGTGAAGGGACTGATGGGTGAGGGTGACTTGCTTCGCGCCGGGCCCTATTTATTGCGCTGCAACATGCTCACCGGCGGGGACACGCCTAACTATACTTACCAGGAAGCGGAAATCACCGTCGTCAAAAATGGTGAGGCTTATACCACGCTGACCCCCGAACGCCGGTTCTACAAGGCCAGCCAGCAGCCCATCAGCCACGTGGCCATTCGGCCCACGTTGTCTCAGGACCTTTACGTGGTGCTCGCAGGCCAGGATCCGGCAAGCGGCAAGGCAGTGATTGAGGTCTTTATTAATCCGCTGGTGCAATGGGTGTGGATGGGTGGCCTGGTGGTTTTCCTGGGGTCGCTCCTGGCGCTCATCCCCAGCCGCGTGGAGCGCGAGATGGCGGAAATACGGAAAGCTCAGTCGGCGGCCGTCGAGTTGCGTGATGCGTTGTAGACTTGAGATTTTCCCGATTTTGGCCGCGCTCTGCGTGAGTTCGATGAGCTTCGGTGCGGTGGCCGCAAAGCCCACGCTGGAGTCCATCGGCAATAAAGTCTATTGCCTTTGCGGGTGTGTGACCACTTTGAATCGCTGCCCGCACCTGCCTTCGGAATGCGCCAGCCGGGCGGAGATGGAAGCGTTGATCCGCAAGGATATCCGCGCCGGCAAGACGGAGAAGGCGATCCTGAATGATTTTACGGCGGCTTATGGCGTGCGCGTCCTGGCTTCGCCGCCGGCCCACGGCTTCGATCTGGCGGTATGGATTCTGCCGGGGATCGGCCTGATGATGGGGCTTATTCTGGTTATAGTGATCGTCAAACGATGGAGAAGACGGTCCCCCCCGGCTGAGCTGCAGGATGAAGCGGGCATCGACCCCAAGCTCAGGGCGGCGGTGGAAGAGGAAATGAAGAGGCTCACACTTTGAGGACTCCGGCCGGACCAGAACCGGCCGCACTGGGAAGGCGTTTATGGATCTCGGAATTGCCTTGGGGGTTGCCGTCGCGCTTGCAGTTTTCGTGGTCTATCCCTTGCTGTCCGGCGAGAAAGAAGGAACAGAAAGTCTGCCGGTTGATGTCACACCGTCCATTGATCTCAAGCGCCGCCGCATGGTAGTCTACGAAAACCTGCAAGACTTGGAGTTTGAGTTTCAGGCCCGCAAGATCGCCCGCGCCGACTACGAAACAATGCGAGAGAGTTACAAGACGGAAGCTGCAAAGCTGATGCTGGCTTCGAAGGACTTGGAACAAGGCAACGCAGAGGACGTGCTGATTGAGGGCGAGGTCGCTGCCCGCCGGGCCCGCCGCAAGGATCAAATTGCGGACGCCTACGTCTGTCCGGCTTGCAATTTTCAAAATCCCGTGCCCGTTAAGTTCTGCGGCGAGTGCGGCGCGCCGATGGCAAAGCCCAGGATGAAGTGAATTATGGTCCGCGGCATCGTAGGTAGTGTTAATAGGTTTTGGATTTTCTGCTGTGTAATCCAGCCACTATCCTGAAAATCAGGGCATCGTGAAAATTGGTTCTGCGGCGCTCGCGACCCACCCAAGCATGGGGAGCACCGAAGTTGCTTTTTTGAATTCCCTTGGACTTAGTTTTCCAAACTCGATGCTGGCGCGGCCTTTTCCTGGCTTCGATTCTGCTGGCCTTTGCGTCCAATCTGCTTGCGGCTGGGGTCACGATTGAAGGCCAAGTGGTCAACGGCACGGATCAGCGACCTGCCGATCATCAGCCTGTCGAGTTGCTGCTGCCGCAGGGCGGCATGCAAATGGTGGGGTCCGCCACCACCGACTCTTCCGGTCATTTTTCTTTCTCGCAGTCGAGTCTCGACTCCCGCGCTTTTTATCTGCTTCAGGCGCCTTACCAGGGCGTGAACTACCATGTTCCAGTGAAGTTCGACTCCCAGGGCGCCGCTACCGCCGCCATCACCATTTATGACTCGACGCACGCCACGCCAGTTCTTCACGTGCGTAAGGCGCGCATCGTCCTTCACGCCGACGGCAACACCGTTCACGTGCAGGAACTGTTGGGCCTGATGAATGAAAGCAATCCGCCGCGCGCCTACATCAATCCGCAGGGCACCTTTCTTTTCCACCTGGCCGCTGCCCCCAGCCAGTTGCAAGTCGCCGTTGCCAGCAAGCTCAACATGCCGATTCCGCAGGAACCGCAGGCTGCTGCAACGCCCGGGGATTTTTACATCCAATATCCCATCAAGCCCGGCCTAACCGTGGTGATGATTAGCTACGACGCCGATTATGCGGGAAACCAATTCAGTCTGGAAGATAGCATTCCTTATCCAATCGACTATATCGAGCTGAACGTCTTGCCGGGAGATCTGGCGTTCAACACCAAAGTTTTCACGCCAGCCGCCGGACAGGATCCGGAAACCGGAGGGAAGCGGTTTGAGGCGGTTCATCTGGCCAGCAATAAGCTGTTGGATGGCGTCCTGAGCGGGGAAGCGCCACCCGCGCAGGCGAGTGGCTCCGGCCAGGCCGATGAGTCCGTGAAAATCCTTCCGAACACCATGAGCCACCTGACGCTTTTCCTGCTCGGCTGCTTTCTCTTAATCTTGTTGTGGGCGCTGGGAGTCCGCCTGTCCAAGGAGCGCGCCGGATCAAAAACAAGTGAGGGCAAGCGGGTTGTCCAGAAGCAGATCGAGGTCCGGTTGGACCAGCTTTTCAACTCCCTGGTGGGCCTGGACGACCTCTTCGAGGCTGGCAAAGTGCCGGAGAAGCATTATTGGAAGGAACGCCTGGAGATGAAGGCGCGCATTGCGGCCATCCTGCGGAAAAGCCCGCCCACGTTTCTCGAATCCTATGCCAACCGACGCTTGCCGCGCTGATGGCGTCCTCGAAGCGCGAGCGGTTTCAAAATACTTCGGTGATTTTGCGGCGCTTCGCGAAGTCTCCTTGCGCGCCGCGCCCGGCGAGGCCGTGCTGGTCTACGGGCCCAACGGGGCGGGGAAGACGACTTTGCTTCGCATCCTGGCGGGACTCTCGCGGCCCAGCCAGGGAGAAATTCTTTTCGGAGGCAAGAGCATCCTGCGCGATTCGAGCCAGGCAAAAAGCGCCATCGGTTTTGTCTCGCACGCCACGTTTCTTTATAGTGAACTCACGGCGCGGGAGAATCTTCGCCTGGCGGGCAAGCTCTTCAACCTCGCCAACATTGAATCCAGAATCGATGCGATGCTGGAAATGTTTTCTCTCCAGAACCACTCCGGGAAGCCGGTGCGGGCGCTTTCCCGGGGCTTGCAGCAGCGGGTGACGCTGGCCCGGGCCTTTCTGCACCAACCCCAATGGTTGATTCTGGACGAACCGTTTACGGGGCTGGATGCGGCGGCGACGAGTCATCTCGAAGTGCTCCTTCAAAGTTTGCGGCACGACGGCAAGGGAGTGATTTTTTCCACTCACCAATTCAGCCAGGGCGCGTCCATTGCGCTGCGGATGGTGGCCCTGGAGCGCGGACGAGTGCGATACGATGGTCCTCCGGATGAGGCGCCCTTTTAGCGTGTTCAATGGTGGGGCGGGCCTTGTGCGTGACCGAGAGGGCGACCACGAGGGTCGCCCCTACCGCTGCCCGATGAGCCGCGAGCCAAGCGTGACCAGGCAGGAAACAACATGATGCGAAGCCTAAGCCTGATCGGGACTCTTTTCGCCAAAGACGTCCGCATTGAATGGCGGCAGCGCGAAACGGTCGCCTCCGTCTGCGTATTTGGCTTGCTGGTGGTGCTGATTTTCCATTTTGGTTTCCAGCCGGCGGGCGAGGAATCCCCGCGCGTGCTGCCCGGACTTCTCTGGATTGCTTTTGCTTTCTCCGGCATCCTCAGCTTCAACCGCTCCTTTGAAGCGGAACGCGAAAACGCCTGTCTGGAAGGGCTGTACCTGGCTCCGGTCGATCCTGGTTTGATCTATCTTGCCAAGCTGCTCGTCAACCTGCTTTTCCTTGGCATCGCCGAGAGCGTGATCGTGTTGGCCACAGCCGTCTGGTATAATTTCTCATTCTTGCCGTCGTTCAAATGGTTTGTGCTGATTGTTTTTCTCGGAACTTTTGGCTATGCGGCGGTGGGCGCCACGTTCGCGGCCGTTTCCGCCAACACCCGGATGCGCGAGGTGATGCTGCCCGTCCTCCAGTTCCCGGTGGTGTTCCCGCTGTTCATCGCTTCGGTCGAGGCCACGCGCAGCGCCTTGAGCGGAAACATCTCGCCGGAGATGATGAGTTGGATTAAATTGCTGGCAGGATTCGCGGTGATCTTTACCGTGCTTTCCTACTTGCTCTTTGAATACGTCATGGGAGAGTAAAAGCTCGCGTAACGCTGTAAACTCCACGAGGGGCATGTTGGACACGGTTTGTACAACCTGTGTGCGATAGGAATCAATAGGGGTCCTGATGCTTGGAAAAATATTCAACTCGCGGGTTCATCTGATTCTCACCGTCGCCTGGTTGCTGGCGGCGATCTACATGATTTTCATTTACGCTCCCAACGAAGCCAACCAGGGTGAGGTCTACCGCATCATTTACGTTCACGTTTCTTCCGGCTGGACGGCGTTCCTGGCCTACTTCCTCGTTTTCCTGGGCAGCGTGGGTTATCTCGTCAACCGCTCCCCCCAGGCGGACGATCTCGCTCACGCCGCCGGTGAAGTGGGATTCGTCTTCGTCAGTTGCGTGCTGGTCACCGGTCCGCTTTGGGCAAAGCCCATCTGGGGAATCTGGTGGACGTGGGACGCCCGGCTCACGCTGACCTTTATCCTTTGGCTACTCTTTGTCTCTTATCTGCTGCTGCGCAGCTTTGTGGCGGATTCGCCTCGCGCCGCGTTGCTCAGCGCCGTGGTGGGAATCATCGGATTTGTGGACGTTCCCATCGATTTCATGGCCATCCGCTGGTGGCGCACGCAGCATCCCCAACCGGTGATTCTGGGTGGTCCGGATTCCGGCCTTCCTCCCAAAATGTTGATCACCCTTTTGTTTACGTGGGGAGCTTTCCTGCTTCTGTTCTTCTGGTTTCTGCGGCTGCGGTTGGAGCTGCTGCGCATGAAGAGGGAAGTGAGCGGCCTGCGCCGGGAGTTGGCGATCGAAGCGTGATCTTGCGCTTCTTTCTCGTCACTGGTCACCTGTCACTCGTCACTGCTTTTAGTCACTTATCACTTGTCACTGTTTTTAGTCACTTATCACTCGTCATTGTTTTTAGTCACCTGTCACTCGTCACTGTTTTTAGTCACTTATCACTCGTCACTGTTTTTAGTCACTTATCACTCGTCACTGTTTTTAGTCACCTGTCACTCGTCACTGCTTTTAGTCACTTATCACTCGTCACTGTTTTTAGTCACTTATCACCCGTCACTGTTTTTAGTCACTTATCACTCGTCACTGTTTTTAGGAGGCTTGGGTGACAATCCGCTTTCTGTATCTAGCCTACAGCTTGGTCTGGTTCATTTTTGGCATCTACGCTTGGAGCCTCAGCCGGCGCCAATCGGCGCTTAAACGGGAGCTCCATGAGATCAAGCGCGCGGTCTCCAAACCACCCAGCCCGTAGGCGCGGCTCTTGTGATTGCACGCCCCTTCGGCCGCGAATAGACCGCGGATAGATAAGGAGGACGGGCACAAGTCCTGCCCCTACTGCACCGTCAAGGCGAGCGTCACGTTGTGCGTCAGGACCTGGGAGCTTACCGTCGCTGTGCCGGATAGCGTCAGGTTGTAAGTGCCCGCCGTCGTGCCCGGTGTTGTTATCTGGCTACCCGTGCCGTTGCCGCCGCCGCAGGCTGCCAGGCCCAGCGCCAGCAGGAGCAGCAAAGCTGGTAAGGCTATCAGCCGAATGCGGAGGCTGCGGGCTGCCCCGGCGCATTGAGGGTGACGGTCAGAGTGCCGCTCAGCGGGGCCACTGCCGCCGGCGTAATTTCAAACATCTTTGATTAGCGTTACCGTCGTGGCGCCGCCAAACCGGGTTTGCCGCTCACACCCACGCCGGATAGTGGGACGTTCTGCGGACTGCCGGGGGCATTGTCGGTGATGGTGACCGCTGCGGCCAGGGCTCCGGCGCCAACCGGGAAAAAATAGGCCGTTATCATGCAGTTGTCGCCGGCTGCCAGCGTGTTCGGACTGATCGGGCAATTATTCGCCTGCGCGAAGTCGCCGCTGTTCTGGCCGGTGACGGCGATGTTCGTGATTGAGAGTGCCGCACCGCCCGTATTGGTCAGCGTGACGACCTGCGGAACGTTCGGCGCTGAAACGCCCTGCGGGCCGAAGGTCAAGCTGGTAGGGCTGAGGCTCACGACCGGGCCAAGCCCCGTCTCCAGGCTGAAGACTGTGCCCTCGCCGTTGACGCCACCCTGGGCCGTTGTCCCGTAAAAGGCCCCGTTGGTGTCCTGAATCGGCGTGGCGTAGGGACTGGAGCCGTCCCTGTAGGCGAAATTGTGCAGCGTCGTGAGAGCGCCTCCGGGGGTGATTTTGAAGATTGTGCCGTTACGGTCGGCCCCGCCTACGGCGGTCGCCCCATAGAAGTTCCCGTCAGTGGCTTGAACCAGCCCGGCGAAAACGTCGTCGCCGTCCGTGCAACCGGGTTGTGCGCAAAAGCTGTAAAGGGTCGTCAGCGTGCCACTTGGCGTGATTTTGAAGACCGTCGACCCGTCGTTGGCCCCGCCTGCTTGAGTTGTTCCGTAGAAGTTCCCATTGGTCGCCTGGACCAGCGCCGCGTAGGGGTAGTCCCCGTCCGTCCCGTCGAAGCTGTGCAGCGTGGTGAGCGTGCCACTTGGGGTGATTTTGAAGACCGTCCCACAGCCGCTTGTGCAGGAGTTGTTGCCGCCACCGTACGTTGTCCCGTAGAAGTTCCCATCGCTGGCTTGGATCAGCGCCGCCGTGGGCGATTCCCCGTCCGAGCAACCGCTTCGCGAGCAAAAGCTGTAGAGGGTGGTCAGCGTGCCACTGGGGGTGATTTCGAAGACCGTCCCACAGCCGCCGCCGGTGCAGGAGTTGTTGGCCCCGCCCGCGACCGTTGTCCCGTAGAAGTTCCCGTCGGTGGCATGAACCAGCGCCGCGTATGGGCCTTGCCCCTCCGTGCCGTCGAAGCTGTGCAGCGTCGTGAGCGTGCCATTTGGGGTCATTTTGAAGACCGTGCCACAGCCTCCGGGGCAGGACCCGCTGGTCCCGCCACCCGTCGTTGTCCCGTAGAAGTTCCCATCGGCGGCCTGGATCAGCCCCGCGATGGGGTTGGCACCGTCCGTGCAACCGCTTTGCGAGCAAAAGCTGTAAAGCGTCGTCAGCGTGCCACTTGGGGTGATTTTGAAGACCGTGCCCCAGCCGTTGGCCCCGCCCCGGTTCGTTGTCCCGTAGAGGCTGCCGTCGGATCCCTGGACGAGAGATGCATATGGGAGATTACCATTGGTTCCGTTGAAATCTGCCAGAGTGTTGAACGTCTGCGCCGGTAAGGCAATGGCCGCTCCCGCACAGAGCAAGCATAGGGCGCAGAATTTCTTCCACCATCCATTCCCGAGTGTTATCTGCCGGAGTCCTTTGTTATCACCTTCCTGTTTTGTGGTTGTCATTCTTCCTCCTCCTGATTTCGCTGCCGTGCTCGCGTGGGCAGTCACCATACCAACGTTGGGTTGCAGGTCAGCCGTGACGGGGCGCGAACTTGCACGTCGGTCGTCCGGCTTGGTTACCCGCTTGACCCGGCTGAGCGTCTGTCCGTTCCCTGTCCTGAAGAGGCTATCAGTCCTATTAAACACCCGTCCTGCCCCAAAGTTGTGCAGAAACTTCAAGTCAGTCGCTTCATCGGAAATGACGGTCCCTCGGATTCCGGTAGTGGGTCAGCTTAGATGTAGAGGCGGCTTTACGCCGCCACTCGGCGAGGTAACTCGCCACTACAAAAGCCAAACTGACCGACTACCCGGATACCGGCCTGCGCGGGAATGACGGGGAGGACAATAGGGGTTCCGCCCTTCGTTGTCACCCCCGCGCCGGCGGGGGTCCAGGCAGCCCCCGGGCAAGGAGGGCGATGCGAGCCGGAGCCTCAATCAATGATAATCCCCGCATAGCCCACCACGGCGGAGCGATCGCCGCCTGCATCCGCGGAAGTGGCGTATCTCACCAACGTACCTTTTGCCGCTCCTAACGCTTTGGCCGCCGTGAGCATAACGACAGCCGGAGCAAAGCCGCACATGGAGATTTGCTCGCGGTCGATGACCTCCACCAAACCCTGCGGATCGAGCGCCAGGATTCTGGCGATGGCTTTGTGGTCCTTGATGCGCGTAACAGCATCAGGCTCGTAGTGATTCAGATCGCTGGACGCTACGATCATCGTTCGCTGGCCGCTGGCCCGGATGAGCCGGGCAACGGTCAGTCCCAGTTTCTGCAGCTCGATGAAGGGCACAGAACCGATGGCGATGGGAACGAAGGTGAAATCCTTCGTAAGGTACTGAAGAAAGGGGAGTTGAACTTCCAGTGAATGCTCTTTGGCGTGAGCTACAGGATCATCCGCCAGTCCGAGCGACTCTTTTAGGAGCGCTAGGGTGAGAGTGCGATCCACTGCGGCCACACCCAGGGGCGTCAACCAGTCCACCGAGAGCGTGGAAAGCTGTTGGCCCCGACCAAAATGGTTCGGGCCAAGCACAATGTAGGAATGGCAGGCGGGCAGGCGCGAATAGACTGAATAAGCCACGCCTCCAGAATATTGGTAGCCTGCGTGTGGGGACAGACAGGCGATGGCATTGTGAAAAATCGAGTGAGGCGGCGGGTCCTGGTCCCCGAGGGACCGCATCGTCGCGATCAGGTCGTTGCGGTCTAGCGGGTAAAATCGGCCGGCAACCGCCGGGAGCCGGACGTCTTGATTAAGCATGGTAAGCGGCTCTGCTGACTTCAAAATAGGCCGGCAGGAGAGAGCTGTCAAGAACCATCACAACGGCAGGATCCGTGATGGGGAGAAAACCCGCCTTCACGCCCTATCAGCCCCAATTTGTACGCAAGCTATTATTTACTTGTAGCATTTATGGAAGTATAATTGAGAATGTGCTGGTGTGTCCGGTTCCATTTTGTTCTGGGATGGCAGCCTGTCGCCAAGTTGGCGCGGCTTTGACCCGGAGGGAGCGCCGTTGCAAACCCTCCGCAACCAGCGGCAACAGAGGGGGGTACCCACTTGAAAAAGAAAGTGTCTACAGAAATCCGCAGCGCATTTGAGCTCTCAGGCGTTGAACTGCGTATCCGAAGCCAGGCAGTGGCTTTGCGGCCGGACCGGCTGGGCCGGATTGCCCTTTGGTTTCGCGACCGCACCATCGATTTAGGGGCGCCGGATCGACCCGAGAAATCACTATCCGCAGATGCATCCTCACTCCCGTCTCATTCCGGCGAATTGACTGAAGATGGTCCGCCGCCGGGGTCCGCGTCTCAGACCAGTTACTCCCCAGTCCCCAGCTTTGCCGAGGCTCTGGCTTGGAATCTGTTGCTTTTTGTGGTCGTTCCGGTCCTGGCGATCTTGGGGTTATTCTCGCTCATCAGAAAGTAGTGGGTCAGTTTGCTGGTGCGGCGGTCTCCGACCGCCGGAAACCGCTGAAGAATAAAATTCGGCGGTCAGAGACCGCCGCTACAGCAGCGAAAATGTACCACTCCCCATCAGAAAGTGATGGTTTATCAATGGGCCGTCTGATGGTATCGGTCAAGTTCCCGGCAATGTATACCCCCTCATCATGAGTCTCGAGCAAGCCATCAAAAATAAGGCGTTGGAAATAGGCTTTGACCTGGCTGGCGTTGCGCCCCTTGATGTCGGGCGGGACCTTGATTTTGCCCGCCAATGGGCGGAGCAGGGACGGGGCGGAGAGATGGTTTACCTTCGCAATCCCCGGCGGCACGATCCGCGCCAAGTTTTGCCTTCGGCGCAGTCTGTGGTTTGTGTTGGGCTGGTTTATAACGCTCCATTGCCGTACTCGGTCGAGGTTCATCGGTTTCCCAAGAGGAGTGAGCCGGATGGTTCGGCCTCAAGCGCGGCTTGCGCGCCAGCGGGTCAATTTTCCAAGAGCCCCACGGTCGAGCCTCCAACGCAAACCGGATGGATCTCACGCTACGCCTGGGGCAGAGACTATCACCGGGTGATGAAGACAAAACTGGAAACGTTGCGAAGTTCCATTGAAGGTTTCGCGCCGGGCGTGGAAACCCGGGTTTACGTGGATACGGGTCCTGTTGTGGAGCGAGCCTTCGCGCGATTCTCCGGCATCGGATGGATGGGCAAGAACACTTGCCTGATCAATCCGGAAAAGGGTTCCTGGTTCTTCCTCGGAGTCATCCTTACCAACCTTCAGCTTCGACCGGACATCCCGGCGCCAGACCGGTGCGGGTCCTGCCGGCGCTGTATCGAAGCCTGTCCCACGGGCGCTTTGGATGAGCCTTACGTCATGGACGCATCGCGTTGCATTGCATACTTCACGATTGAGCTTAAGGGATCCATTCCCGTCGAATTTCGCCAGGCGATCGGGGTGAACGTTTTCGGCTGTGACATTTGCCAGGATGTCTGCCCGTGGAATTCGCGCCGGTCCGATCCGGCTCCAGAACAGGCGCACCGGGAACTCGGTCCTCCTCCCAGCTCATCAAAACGCAAAACTCGAGGCGCGGCGGAAACCTCGCTGGCAGAGTTTCAGCCGATGCAAGTCCGCGCCGGTGGGGAAGAATTGGGCAGCCTCAAGGAGTTTTCGCTATTCAACCCCGCGCTCGGTGCGCTTGCATCCATGACTGAAGAAGGGTTCCAATTGAACTTCAAGGACACACCGCTCAAGCGCCGCAAGTTTCCGGGATTCATGCGGAACTTATGCACTGCGATGGGCAATTCCGGAAACCTTGACCTGCTCCCCGTCATCCAACAGTTGACGTCCCATGAGGACCCGCTGATTCGCGAGCACGCGCTCTGGGCTCTCGGGCAGTTGGAGAAATGCCACGGGCAATGCGATCATGGCATATAATAGGAGCGTGCAACAGAAGGATTGAATCACCGGCGGCCTGACTCGCGTGAATCCTGCAAGGGTGTCACGGCTCGGCGTTGAAGGCTGCCATCGAGATCTTAAATCAGGAGGTTGCTATGTCATCTTCACCCAGTGCCAAAGGAGGCTTTATGCCGTTCACTCTCCCGCCACTCCCATACCCCACGGACGCCCTTGAACCTTCCATTGACAAGACGACGATGGAGGTCCATTACGGGAAACATCACGGCGCTTACGTAGCCAATCTGAACAAAGCCTTGGAATCCGCTCCGCAGCTTGCGGGCAAGACCATTGAGGACCTTCTTGCCAACAACTGCGCCATCGTGCCGGAAAACATCCGCACCGCGGTCCGCAATAACGGAGGTGGGCACATCAACCATTCCATGTTCTGGCAAATCATGGCCCCGAAAGCGGCCGGGGAGCCAAAAGGTAAAATCGCCGAAGCCATCAAGGGTACTTTCGGAAGCTTTGAGCAGTTCAAGGAGAAGTTTGCCGCCACCGCGACCACCCGGTTCGGGTCAGGATGGGCATGGCTGGTCAAGGACTCCTCCGGCAAGCTGGAGCTTCTTTCAACGGCGAATCAGGATAGCCCGGTGATGGAAGGTAAATATCCCGTTTTCGGACTGGATGTCTGGGAACACGCCTATTACTTGAAGTATCAAAACCGCCGCGCCGACTACATTTCCGCTTGGTGGAATGTGGCCAATTGGGCCGAGATCGAAAAGCGCCTGGAAGCTGCACCATAAAGCGCCGCGCGCCATTTCTAAATCCAAACCCAAGAACCGCGGTTTATTCCCAAACAGGATGCCGCGGTTTTTGAGCTTTTGCGCTGACGATTTTGAAGCGATAGGGTTAAGGTCCGTATCGAGATAACGCACACGGTTGAACCGGAGCCCCTCACCCATCGCTGCGCGGTTCCCCCTCTCCCCGCTTGCGGGGAGAGGGCCGGGGTGAGGGGCCACGCGACGCCTCTGCCTTCAAGATCATGAGGCTCGCCTTAACTGAGCAACCTTGGGGTTGGTCGTGCTGTTACACTCAGCGCAAGGAATCTTTAGGATTGCGTGCGGCGCTTGATTCAGCGCCCCGAAGGTATTTCAGCCTGGCTTCGGTCCCTTAGTCTTTCAGGAGGTCGGTCACGGACTTATCCAGGAGGAGGGTCCGGGTTGGAAAAGGCATCTCAATGCCTTCCTTGGTAAATCGATCGATGATGCGCTTGCGGAGCTCACTTTGCACAAGATACTGATCGACAAACCGCCGCACGCTCACGTTCAGAGTAAAGTCGAGCGTTGAGTCGCCAAACCCGGGGATCAGCCGGACGCTGGGTTCGGGGAGAGCCAGGAAGCCATCCAGTCCATCCCGGCCCGCTTGTTGGGCGATGTCAAGGAGCTCGGTCTCCACTTTGGCCGGGTCGGTGCCATAGGCGACGCCTACTTTGATCGAAATGGCAATCCGTTCGTCCGGCAAAGAGTAATTGACCAGGGTGGCTTTGGCCAGGCTGGAGTTGGGAACAAAGACGACCGTATTCTGAAGCGTCCGGATGGAGGTGGCGCGCCACCCGACTTGCAACACATAACCCTCGAAGCCCGAGTCCACCTTCACGTAATCGCCCGAATTCAGGGGCCGGTCCGCCAGCAGATAGAGCCCGGCGAAGAAATTGCTCAAGGTCTCCTGGAGGGCCAGTGCCACGGCCACGCTGCCCACGCCAAGTGTGGTCCAAACTGCTGTCAGGTGAATGCCGAGATTCTCAAGGATGATGACCGTCGCCAGAATCGCAAAGAGCAGCCGGACCACAAGCGTGGCCGGATGGGTGACCCGCTTTAACCCTGCATCCCGTTGGCCGACGTGCTGCAGCACGAGGACGATGGCCCGCGCCAGGAAGTAAAAAATCAAGGTCACGACCAGCCCTAAGCAGACCTTTGAGGCAATGTGCTCGATCCGGGGCGGCGGCGTGAGGACCTCCATGGCGATGTAGAGAGTTAAGAGTATGAGAAGGGGAATGGGGATTGATTCCAGAAGTCCGAAAAATATTTCAGCAAGCGACGTGCCGGCCTTCACCCGCCAGCGGTGGAAGAACCGGCTGATTCCGAATCCACCAAAAAGGGCCGCGGCCAGCGAGAGCAGGAGAACCACCGTGAATAACAGTCGCCCCGCATGCATATTAATGGCAATGGAATGAAGTTGGAGCATGGCAGGTTTTTCTCCAGCGAAAGGCTCGAAAGGTTTGAGGATAACTTGCCTTCCCAGGATGGCGCAACATCGTACAAGGCATGATGGGCCTGAACAGCCGGCGCAAACCGCATGGGGCCTATTTGGCATCTAAACAAAGTACAGCAAGATGGCGAAGCAGTTTGTTTGGTAGTGGGTCAGTTTGCTGGTGCGGCGGTCTCTGACCGCCGCACGATGTTGATGAATAAAATTCGGCGGTCAGAGACCGCCGCACCAGCCGCCAATACGTACCACTACAGTTTGCCCTGAGCCATACCAACTCAGGAAAAGATGTGATATTAAATAGGGGCAAGTCTGCCCCCGTGATTCTGCGCCGCCATTTTGAGGACCATCAGCCCATGCCAAGTCCGGCCGGCTGGATTTCATCCCGAAGAGGTTTCGACCCATGGCAAACATCAACAAAAAGATCACCGACTTTACAGAACTCCCGGTTCTTCCGGTCCGGGACACGGTCCTGTTCCCGAACGCCATCCTGCCTTTGACGGTGGGGCGTGAAAGCTCGCTGCGGCTGATCTCCGACCTGAAGGAGGACGAAAAATTCATTGCCGTCGTGGCCCAGCGCGACCCGCGCGTGGACAATCCGCTTCCGGTGGACCTTTATCAGATTGGCACGGCCGCTTACATTCACAAAATCATCAAGCTTCCCAGCCAGAGTCTCTTTATTTTTGTCGAGGGTCTACAGCGCATCGGCCTTCAGGAAGTCGTTTCCACGGAGCCTTATCTGCGGGCCCAGGTCAAGCCTTTGGATGACGTCGTTCCCCCTACCGACCAGTCTGGTTTTGATGCTCTGGTGCGCAGCGTCACCACCCTGTTTCAGCAGGTGGTTCAACTATCCCCCACGCTTTCCGACGACCTGCAAACGGTGGTGATGAACATTGATGATCCGGCGCGCCTTGCAGACTTCATCGCCGCCAATCTGCCTTCCATCTCCAACACCGAAAAACAGGAACTGCTCGAAAGCCTGGAGCTGACCCAGCGGCTGGAGCGGTTGAACCGCCAACTGGCGCGCGAGCTTGAAGTTCAACAACTGCGGTCCAAGATTCAGTCCGACGTCCAGGATCAGGTGACGGCCAGCCAACGCGAATACTACCTCCGCGAGCAGATGAAGGCGATCCAGAAGGAATTGGGCGAGGCTGACGAGCAGCACGAAATTGAGGATTTGAGGCAAAAGATTGAAGCCGCGGGCATGACCGAGGAAGCCAAGAAGGAAGCGACGCGGGAGCTGAGCCGTCTCTCCAAAATGTCCCCGGCGGCGGCCGATTACCACGTCATCCGGACCTACCTTGATTGGCTCACCGTGCTGCCCTGGACCAAGGTCAGCGAGCTGCGCGTGGATGTGCATAAGGCCAAGGCGGTTTTGGATGAGGACCATTATGACTTGGTGAAAGCGAAGGATCGGATCTTGGATTACCTGGCGGTGCTCCAACTCAAGCCGCAGCTCAAGGGCCCCATCCTTTGCCTGGTGGGAGCGCCCGGCGTCGGGAAAACGTCTCTGGCCAAGTCGGTGGCGCGCTCCCTGGACCGAAAATTCGTAAGGATGTCCTTGGGTGGCATTCACGATGAAGCCGAGATCCGCGGCCACCGGCGCACTTACATTGGCGCCATGCCCGGCCAGCTTATCCAGGGCATGCGCCGCGCCGAAACTCGAGACCCGGTCTTCGTGCTGGACGAAGTGGATAAGATCGGCCACGATTTCCGGGGCGATCCTTCCTCGGCACTGCTCGAAGTCCTGGACCCCGAGCAAAATTCACACTTCCGGGACAATTATCTCGACGTGCAGTTTGATCTCTCCAAGGTGCTCTTCATTTGCACGGCCAACGTGCTGGACACGATTCCTCCTGCCTTGCTCGACCGCATGGAGGTGCTGGAGCTGCAAGGATACACCGAGGAGGAAAAAAGTGAAATTGCCTTGCGCCATATTATTCCGCGACAGACGGAGGAGCACGGCCTGAAAGGTCTCGAACAAATTGAATTCAGCCGCGAGGCGCTTGCGGCGATGATCCGGCACTACACGAGGGAAGCGGGTGTCCGCAATCTGGAACGCGAAATCGCCACCCTTTGCCGCAAGCAGGCGCGCCGGATCGCGGAGGGCAGTACGGAAAAGCTGCTGGTGACCACCGCTAATCTTGCCGATTACCTGGGTGTGCCGCGCTACCGGCCCGAAATGGAAATCGTCGAACGGACGCGCCGTCCGGGGGTGGCAATCGGCCTGGCCTGGACGCCCAGCGGCGGCGATATTCTTTTTGTGGAAGCCACCGTAATGAAAGGCGGCAAGAACTTGACCATGACCGGACAACTGGGCCAGGTGATGCAGGAGTCGATGCAGGCGGCTCTTGCCTGGGTCCGGACCCATTCCCGCGATTACGGGATCGATCCGGAATTTTTCCAAGGGAATGATATGCACATCCACGTTCCGGCCGGGGCAATTCCCAAAGACGGTCCTTCGGCGGGCGTGACCATGGTGACCTCCATTGTCTCGGCGCTCACCCGGCGTCCGGAGTTGGAGCGGCTGGCCATGACCGGGGAGATAACGCTGAGTGGGCAAGTGCTGCCCGTGGGCGGCATCAAGGATAAAGTGCTTGCCGCAAAACGTGCCGGTGTCCGCATCGTTCTCCTCCCCGCCGACAACGAACCGAATGTTCGTGAGGACCTTTCGGACGATCTCCTTCAAGGTCTTGAGCTCCGGTACGTGAAAACGATTCAGGAAGTTCTTGATCAGGCGCTTGAAAAGGAACCACAGCCTGTGGACGGCCAACGTCCTTCGCCGGATGGTTTGATGGTTCCAGCCGGCGCTCCCAACTGATCGTTGGTTTCGCCCTTGATATCCCGTGGGGGCGACCCTTGCGGTCGCCCGCGGGCGGTCCGCCCGGCTCGATGGCACTTGCGCGGATCGGGGAGACCCCGAAGGAGTGCATTTGTCAAAGCGCATGATCCTGGACGTTGGCTGCGGCATTAAGAAGCATCCTGGGGCGATTGGCATCGATCGCAACACCGCAAGCTCCGCGGACGTCATCTGCGACCTCGATCGCGCCCCCTTGCCTTTTGCCGCCAATTCCTTCCACCGGATTCTGGCCATTCATGTGATCGAGCACATGACGGATGTGATGCGAACCATGGAGGAGTTCCACCGCTGTTTGAGGCCCGGCGGGTCCTTGCGAATTGAGACTCCGCATTACTCGGATTTCAGCTCTTTTTGCGATCCCACCCATCGCAGCCATCTCACCAGCTTTTCCTTCAAGTATTTTGGTGAGAAGCACGGTGGGTTCGGTTACTATTCGCAGGCGAGATTTCACGAAGTTTCAGTGAGAGTAAAACTTCTGTCGCTTTGGAAGTGGCTGGGTTTTGAATTTTTGGTGAACCACTCCAATCGCTTCCGCAAGTTATGGGAGTATTATCTTTGTTATGTGGTCCGGGGCAAGGTCATGGAGTTTGAACTGGAAGCGGTGAAATCGCACTGCCAAGCCGGGCCTGCCGGACGTGAAGCCGAACCGGTCTCATTGCAGCAAACCGCCGAGTGAAAAATCCTAATCCATTTGCCCCACTCGATCGCGCCGGACTCCCACCAGAGCCGCTGGCGCGCTGGGCTTCCATTTTCTTCACGTTTTCCATCGCCACCTTGTTGCTCTCCGTGGCCGCTTCGCAAAGTTTCCTGGCGCTTTCCGGTCTTTGTTACGCGGCGCACTTGCTTTCCCGTCCCGCTGCTCCTGCCTTCCTTCCCATCAAGCTGCCGCTGGCGCTCTTTTGCCTCACCACCGTCCTTTCTATTTTCTGGTCTGAGAATCCGGCCGCTTCCGGATTCGTCATCAAGAAGCTGGTGTTATTTGTCATTTTGATTTTGACTGTGAACCTGATGACCAGCGCCCGGCAACTGGCGTGGGCTTTCAAAGCGATCTTTGTGGATGCGGCGTTGGCCGGGGTTTGGGGCGCCGTGGAGTTTGTGCGGCAACTCCATCAAGTCCGGCTATTGCATCCCGCTCGCGTCTACACTTTTATGACCGTGCAGCGGATTACGGGCTTCATGGGGCATTGGATGAATTTCGGCGGGCAACAAATGCTGGCCTTGGCTGCGCTGCTGGCTTTCCTGCTGTTTCACGGTTCGGGAACGAAAGGTGACAATGCCAGATCCCGGTCAGCGGCGCCCGGCGTTTTGTGGGTTGTCATCGCGGTGGTGGTTACCTTTTCAATCTTGCTCAATTTCACTCGCGGCGTGTGGCTTGCCTCGACCCTTGCCGTGATCTATCTGGTGGCCCGCTGGCGGGTTCGATGGCTTTGGCTTCTACCGGTTTTGGGTGCAATCTTGATTTTCGCTTCACCCCGCCTTCTGAGGTCCAGGCTGGACTCAGTCTTCCACCCCGGCGCGCACCCTTCCGAAGCGATCCGGCTGGAGATGTGGCGGGTAGGCTTCCGCATGATCCGCCAGCATCCACTGGTGGGCGTGGGCCCTGGGAATATTATTGAAATGTATCCACTGTACATGCCCCCAGGGAAGACTCCGATGGTTGGGTATCACGACCATCTCCACAACGATTATGTCCAATTTGCGGCGGAGCGGGGCATTCCATGCTTGCTGGCATGGTTGTGGATGATGATGGCGCTGGGCATTCATAACCTGCGCCTCTGCAAGAAGCTCGGACCTTTGCGATGGGTGGCCCAAGCGTCGTTTGCCGCCTGGATCGCATTGCTGGCAGAGGGCCTGTTTGAGTTTAATTTTGGCTCAACTCCAGTGCTCGCGGTCTACCTGTTCCTGGCTGCGGCTCCTTTCGCCGCAGAGAGGATTGAGACCCTTGAAAAACGGGGGTAATTCCAATTCTGTTCAGATGAGCGGATATCTTGTAGGGGCGACCCTGGTGGTCGCCCACGCGCGGACATACTGCCCCCTTCCAGCGCGGCGGCATCAGGCTACGAAGGGATAATGGTCTGATTACTGGTCTTCATAACTACAGTAACCCTTTCGCGCAATTCGACTCAAAAGCTCCTCACCCCGGTGCCTCGCCCCGCAAGCGGGGAGAGGGTGACGCGAAGCGGCGGGTGAGGGGCTCAAAATACGTAAGCGAATTTACGAAACGCTGCGCTAAGTGAACAACATCGGCGTAATTCGGTCCCTTCTCATAACCACCTGATTGCCGGTGCGGCCGCGCCGTGCCTCGCGCTGCCTTTGTGTTACTATTCTTGGAGGAAGCTACTTTCCAATGAGTCTGGAGACCGCTCGAAAAGTTCTGCGAATCGAATCCCAAGCCATCGGCGACTTGGCGGAGCGCCTGGACGCCAGTTTTTTGGCAGCCGTTGACCTGATGCTGGGCTGTCACGGCCGCGTGGTGGTGGCCGGCATGGGCAAATCCGGGCTGATTGGGCAGAAGATCTCGGCAACCCTTTCTAGTACTGGGACGCCATCCTTTTTCCTCCACCCGGCGGAAGCCCTGCACGGCGATTTGGGCCGCCTGGTGAGGGATGACGTGCTCCTGGCGCTTTCCTACAGCGGTGAGACGGAAGAACTTCTGCGCCTGCTCGATACCGTCAAACGCCTGGACTTGCCCATGATCACTTTGACAGGAAAGCCGTCCTCGACGCTTGCCCAATCGAGCAATGCGGTGATCGACGTTGGCATCCGGGAAGAGGCTTGCCCGCTCGGGCTTGCCCCCACCGCCTCCACTGCGGCAATGCTTGCCGTGGGGGACGCCCTGGCTATGACTCTCCTTGAACGTCGGGGATTTAACGAGGAGGACTATGCGGTGCTGCACCCGGGCGGTGGCCTGGGATGGAAGCTGCGCCGCGTTGAAAACGTCATGCACACGGGCGATGCCCTGCCGCGTGTCCAACCGCAGGCGCCGCTACCCGACGTCATCTACGAAATCAGCCGCAAGGGCCTGGGTCACGCTGCGGTCGTAGATGATGAAAACCGGTTGATCGGATTCATTTCTGATGGCGACTTGCGGCGCTTCTTTCAAAGGGAAGGGAATCACGCTCTGGGTTTGACCGCAGCCCATTGCATGACCCGGTCACCGGTTACGATTCAACCCAGGGAGCTGGCCACCAAGGCGCTGAACTTGATGGAAGCGAAGAAGATAACCTCGTTGCCCGTTGTGAATCCTCAAGGAAAACTTGAAGGTGTGATTCACATCCATGACCTGTGGAGTACGCAGATGTTTTAGGCGAACATTCTTTGCTTGTAGGGCGCAACTGAGGGACTATCAGATAATAACTGTTCCAGTTTGGATCAAATACGCCCCTCACCCCTGCCCTCTCCCCGCCAGCGGGGAGAGGGTGACGCAAAATCGATCGAGGCGCGGCGGTTCGAGTCCCTGCCCTCTCCCCGCCAGCGGGGAGAGGGTGACGCGAAGCGGCGGGTGAGGGGCGACGGTTGGAAGATGAAACAGTTATTTCTGAACGGGCCATGACGAGAACGGATTTACGATTCATTCATCAATTGCAGCGCAGCGCTTCCAGGCTTGATGTCAATTCCTAAAAGGCTCACGACCATGCCGCTCAATTCAAAGGATCTCCGTCTCCGCGCCCGCCGCATCCGGTTGCTCCTCCTCGATGTGGATGGAGTTCTCACCGATGGCCGTATCTACTACCTTCCGCGCTCAGGTGGTACCTTCGTTGAGTCAAAGACGTTCCATTCGCGGGACGGTTTGGGGATTCGCTTCGCGCACGAAGCCGGAATCCTGACTGGCATCATCTCCGGCCGCGGAACTCCGGTGGTGCTCCATCGCGCCCGGGAGCTGGGTATACGGTTTATTTACCAGGACGCCCTCGAAAAATTGACGCCCTACGCTGAAATTCTGCGGCTGACGGGCTTGAAGAATGAGGATGTCTGCTACATAGGGGATGATTTGGTGGACTTGCCACTCCTGACCCGGGTGGGCTTGGCGGTGAGCGTGAAGGATGGCCACCCTGAGCTTCGCCGCCATGTGCATTACGTCACGCGCAACCCGGGAGGCAAGGGAGCCGTGCGGGAAGCTGTTGACCTGATCCTGGGTGCAAAGGGAAAACTGAAACCACTCCTGAAGCGCTATATTTCTTGAAGGTCTGGAGCTAATCCTGCCTCTGAAATAATTCTCCCGCGGCAAGCACCACCCACCGCCGGGGCAGAAACCGTTCGACAAATATCATCAAACGATCCAGCTTACGCGGGAGGACCAGCCCGCCGCCCCGGTCGAGCGCTTTGAGCGCCTTGGCCACCACCGCGGAGGGCTCCTGCATGGCGCGACGGAAACCTCCCTGGGAAAATCCGCCCGAATCGAAAAAGTTGGTCCGTGTTGTGCCGGGACAAAGCGTCACCACCCGCACTCCGGTGCCCTCCAACTCGTGGGCGAGGGCCATTGAAAAGCTCGTAAAAAACGCTTTTGTGGCGGAGTAAGTGGCCATGTTGGGAATGGGCTGGAAACTTACGGCGGAAGAGACATTAATCACCCCGCCCGCTCGCCGGGCCACCATCGCGGGAATCAAGAGCCAGGAAAGGTCAAGCACAGCCTGAATATTGAGCCGCACCATTTGCGCCTGGAGTTCAAGTGGAACTTTAAGGAATTTATCTTGCGCCCCGAATCCAGCGTTGTTTACAAGCAAACAAATGTCCAGTTGATCCTTTTGCAACCACTCCGCCAGCCGCGCTGGGGATCCGGGAAGGGATAAGTCGATGGAGTAAGACAAAGCCTCAACGGGATGATCTCTGGATAGCTCCTGGGCGAGCGCCCTAACCTTGTCCGTGGAACGCGCCACCAGCACCAGATTCTGCCCCCGCGCCGCCAGAGCCCGCGCAAAGCTTGCGCCAATACCACTGGATGCGCCGGTGATCAAAGCGAAATTCCGGCCGCTCATTGCTCCTCCCACCTTTGGGCGAAATATCTAGCGAGGCTCCGCCTCAGACTGGCTAGTCGTGACCCCTCACCCGTCCCGCTACGCGAGCCACCCTCTCCCCCCATTCGGGGGAGAGGGGTTGGGGGTGAGGGGTAATATAAAACTTGACTCAAACGCATCAAGTTTGCCGCATCAAGGAGTCTAGGAATCGGACCGGACAGAAGGCCAGGGATGCAGCGAGCCCAACGGCTCGATGCCGGAAAGCGATTCTCCGTCCGGAAACCTGCCTCAAAACCCGCTGGCAGGAGTCTTGACGCTACCTTGAGCCGCCCGAATGTAGTCTTTGTTGACGTGCCTGATGCCATTTTCAACCAACTTCTGCGCCGCGGCCTCTGTGCCGATTCCTCCACGCGCGCCGAGTTCGGTACAGTTCAGCCCGGCCATGGCATTCGAAAAATCAAGGATTCTCCCCATCGGCCATGCCTGCAACAGCCCGTAAAGGAACGCCCCGTGGAAAACATCTCCAGCCCCGGTCGTGTCCACTGTCTCAACCACAAACCCCGGCGAATAAACAAACCGCGCATCGTGATAGACCAGGGCGCCGTCGCGGCCCAGGGTCATTCCCGCCATCCTCATCTTATATTCCTTCGCCATGTACTCGAGGACGCGGAAGGGGTCCGCTTCGCCCGTGGCCGAGGGTAAGAAGTTGGCGGAGGCAATCAGGTAGTCGATGAAGGGGAAGAGCTTCTCCACCTCGCGGTAGACCGTGTCCAGATCGGCGGCCACCGGGATTCCCATGTCCCGGGCCCATCGAGCCGCCGTAAGACAGGCGTCCACATCGCATCCATCGAGGTGCAGAGCCCGCGAGCCGGACAGCGACTCTCGTGTGATCTCAGAAGGCTTCACGGCAAGGCGGGGGTCCCGGTCCCAGAAAACAGTCCGCTCTCCGGTCGCCTGATCCACCACAATATAAGCGAGCTGGTTTGGTGTGCTCTTGGAGACTTTGACATGTTGGATGTCCAATCCCTCTTCCTCTAAGGTCCTCAACTGAAACTGCCCGGCGTCATCGTCACCCACTTTCCCGATATAGCGGCAGCGCAGACCGAGACGGCGGCAGGTGACCAATGCCGTGGCAATCTGTCCACCCGCCTGGCGAGACTGGCTTACCAGCCTTTCCTTGCCGCCAAGGGCAGGGAAGTCCCGGACCAGGATCACAGTATCGGTGGCGTTCAGGCCGAGTCCAACCACGTCAATCTGAGAGTTCGCCAATCATTCCTCCCTGAAGACCTGCTTGGTTAATCTATCGTTTCCCCAGTGGCGTTTCAAGTAAAACCGCTTCCACTCAGCTTGCCCATCACCGGCATCTCGGGGCAGGTCTGCGGGTTTTGAACCCTTAACCGGGACGAATCCAGGAGGAGAATAATGATTCACAGGCACGTCTGATAATATTTGTAGTGGCTGGAACTGAGTTAACATAACTTAAATCCACAGGGATAAACTCTGCCGTGCAAAATTGTGCAAAAGCAGCAAGATCGGGAGTCATGGGATGAATTTTTCCGAGAGCCGGCGTGAGGCTGGAAATCCCGATTTTTCCTTTTACGCTCTTAGCTTTGTGTGGTAAATTTTAACTTTGTCGACGCGTCGACCAACCGCTTTCTTTCGCTTGAATGCCACTGCTTGAGACCGAAGCCATCGTGCTCAGGACTTACCGGTTGGGTGAGGCCGATAAGATCGTCTCACTGCTCACCCGGCAGCACGGCAGGCTGCGCGCCGTAGCCGCAGGGGCCCAACGCCCCAAGAGCCGGTTTGGGGGAACCCTTGAATCGCTTACCTATATCCGGCTGTGGTTGTTTGAGCGGGAGAACCGGGATCTATTGCGAATCAATTCCGGTGAGATCCTGGAATCTTTCTTCGATATGCAGCGCGATTATCGCCTCCATGTCGCCTCCCAATACGTTGCCGAGGCCGCGGAAAAGCTGCTTCCGGAGCGCGAGATCAACGAGCGGGCATTCCGCTTGGTAGTGGCTGTTCTTCGCGCCATGAAGCGGACCTCGGAGGTTGACCGCCCGCTGATCTTCTTCAATTATTGGCTGTTACGGCTGGGTGGAACTTTGCCCAACCTCCGGGAGTGCGGGAAGTGTGGACGGCCTTTTGACGATTCTCCGGTTTTCATTGGCCGGAATTTTGAAAGCCTCGTTTGCGGCCGATGCGAGCGGCCCCTTCCGTCGCAGCAGCTTTCAGGGGCAGTATTAGCGCTCGCCCGCCGCCCCCGCCAGTCTTCAGTGGACGCGTGGCTGGATTCAGAGCCTTCGGGAGCGGGAGAGCAGGAAGCCAGAAACTTTTTGGAATCATTAGTTGAGGCACACGCCGAAAAGAAGCTTGTGACTCGCAGTCTTCTAAATGAATAATTTAGATCATAAATCTAATCTTATACTTTAAGTTTACGGTGGAAATGCCATCCCCAGACTCACCTTTGACGTTTCAGGACATGATTCTTGATTTGAGCCGCTTCTGGTCCAGGCAGGGATGTGTTTTGGCCTTGCCCTATGATCTGGAGGTTGGGGCAGGGACGATGTGTCCGGAGACGTTTCTGCGCGTGCTCGGGCCCAAACCCTGGCGCGTGGCTTACCCCCAACCCTCACGCCGCCCCGCCGACGGCCGCTATGGAGAGAATCCAAACCGGCTCCTCAAGCACACCCAAATGCAAGTGGTCCTGAAGCCGCCGCCCGAGACCATTCAGGATATTTACCTCCAAAGTCTCGCCGAGTTGGGTATCGCGCTTGGCGATCATGATATTCGCTTTGAGGAGGACAATTGGGAAGCTCCGACGCTCGGTGCTTGGGGCATCGGCTGGCAAGTGATGCTGGATGGATTGGAAATCTCCCAGTTCACCTACTTCCAGCAGTGCGGTGGGATCGATCTGGACCCGATCAGCGTGGAGATCACTTACGGTCTCGAGCGCATCGCCGCCTTCCTGCAAAATGTTAATGACGTGTTTGAAGTAAAGTGGAATAACCAATTGACTTATAGTGACTTAAGGCGCGAAGACGAGCGCGAGCTTTCGGTTTATGATTTTGAGGAAGCTTCTGCCGATACCTGCCGTAAGGTTTTTGACCTATGGGAGCAGGAGGCTGCCAGGCTCCTCGGCTCCGGCGATCCCGCCGAGGCCGCAACCCGCCGCATCCCTCTCCGCAAAGCCTACGAGCTTTGCTTGAAGTGTTCTCACCTGTTCAATATCCTGGATGCGCGCGGTGCCATCAGCGTCACGGAGCGCGTGGCGCTGATCGCCCGCATTCGCAAGCTGGCTACTCGCGTTGCTGCCATCTATTCGGCCCGCGAATCGCAGGTTTTGGAGGAGGCGCGGGCATGAGCGGGCCAGAGACCAAACCGTTGCTGGTTGAAATCGGCTGCGAGGAAATCCCGGCACGATTTTTGACAAATGCCCAGAGACACTTCGGAGAAAAACTTAAAGTTTCACTTTCAGAGAACCGGTTGCTGCCAGACCATTCCGAGGTCAATACCTATTCCACCCCCCGCCGCTTGGTGGCTCACTTGCCAGTGGTCTTAACCCATCAAGACGACCTTGAAGTGACCGTTCAAGGACCTTCTTTGAAAGCAGCTTACGATATTGAGGGCCGTCCTACGCGCGCGGCGGAAAGCTTTGCGGCAAAGAACGGCCAGACGGTTGCCGATCTCACCCGTGTCCAAACACCTAAGGGCGAATACGTGGCTCTGATCCGGCGAACCGCCGGTCGTGCTGCCGAAGACCTGCTGGGTGAAATTCTGTCCGGGGTCATTACGAGCCTCGAGTTTCCCAAGAGCATGGTCTGGCCCGGCAAGAACGGGATGCGATTCGTCCGGCCCATTCGCTGGATACTGGTGCACTTCGGGGCGGATCAGGAAAGTGTTGCAGCATCATTTCCCATCATCTCCGGACTGGCAAAGGAGTTTTCGGGTGCCGGAATCGCCGTCGGCTACGAAACCCGCGGACACCGGAGCTTGGGACTTCCAGGACCCATCGCCGTTGAAAACTTCGACGATTACTCAAAAAAACTGCGGGAAAACTTTGTGGAGTTTGACCCTTCATCCCGCCTGGCAAAGGTCAAAAATCAAGTTCAAGCATTACTTGATAAAAATGAGTTGAAGTTAGTGGGCGATTCGGAATTGGAAGAGTGGATTGTGAACTCCACGGAATGGCCTCGCGCCATTCTTGGCGGATTCGATCGGCGCTTTCTGGCTCTGCCGCGCGAGATTCTGATCACCGTCATGCGCGGCCACCAGCACTATTTTGCGGTGGAGGATCACGCCGGCAACCTCGCGCCCCATTTCATCACCGTGCTCAACATGGACGGCGACCCCAAGGGCCTTATCCGGCACGGGCATGAGCGCGTGCTCACGGCGCGCTTCCGCGACGCTGAATTCTTTTGGCAGGCAGACCAGAAAATCCCGCTGCGCGACCGCCTTCCGATGCTGGACCGTGTCACATACCAGAAAGACCTTGGAACTTACGGCGATAAAGTGCGGCGAATGAGGATGATCGCCACTGAAATTTGCCAATTACTTGAAGGGCAGGAAAAAATCACTTCTCAGGAGACGAACTACGCCCTCCGCGCCGTCGAGCTGTCAAAGTGTGACTTGACCACGCAAATGGTTCAGGAATTTACTGAGCTTCAGGGTATCGTGGGCGGGCTTTATGCAGCAGCGCAGGGTGAACCGCAAGCCGTGGCGGATGCGATATACGACCAATATCGCCCCGTTGGGCTTGAAGGTGATTTACCGCGCTCGCTCGTGGGTGCTGTGGTCTCTTTGGCGGACAAGATTGATAGTGTGGTTGGTGGCTTCCTGGCTGGGATTGAACCGACTGGGTCAAGTGATCCCTTTGGTCTTAGACGGGCTGGGAATGGAATCGTTAAAGTGTTGGTTGAACGCGAAATTGCTTGGAGCTATCTGCATCTTATAACGGTTGGTTTGCGGGCTCACCAGGCGGAACCGTCCGGCAACATGGCCGATAGGTTGGAATTCTTCCTGACCGAGCGCTTGGCATTTTACGTGGAGCGGGCCCGTGGCTATCGTCCTGACACCTTCCGCGCAGTTCGTGCTGTTGGAATCTGGAGTGTTGTAGAGGCAGTGGGCAGGGCGGAGGCGCTTGAGAATATCCGTGACACAGAGGATTTCGTTTCACTTTCAATCGCGGCAAAGCGCACGAGAAACATTTTGACGAAGTCGGCCAAAGACATCTCGCTCGGCGGCTTGCGGCTGGATGAGTCTTTGCTAGAGCCGGGGGCGGAACGAGAACTCTATGAAGCCTACCTCCAGGCATTTGAGACAGTGACTCCTAATGAACTCATTGCGGGCTCGAGCTCAGTTGGAGTTTCTGGGCCGGGTTATATTGGGGACCCCCTGGTACAACTCCAGAGGCTGGCAACTCTTCGTCCTGCGGTAGATCGCTTTTTTGAAAACGTCATGGTTATGGTTGACGACGAGAAATTGCGTCTGAACCGGTTGTTGCTGCTAAAGTTGCTCGACAACCACGTCTTTTCCGCGATCGTCAGTCTGTCCGAGATCGCGCCGGGTCCCGCGCATGTCGACGCGTCGACATCAAAGGCACCTTCGGAAAAACGCTAACCGGTCGCGGAAGGTTTTCGTGCAATTCCAGCCGCGCCACCGGGACTTGGCGACGCTCTTTGCGGCTTGGCGTGAAAGCTATTGCTGATTTTTCCAAAGATACTTTCTCGCAAAGGCGCGAAGCTGCCACAAGGAAGGCACTGAGGAGCGCAAAGCGGCAGGGAACACGGCGCCCGCTACAATTCATAAGCATTCCATAACGCACGAGCGACAAAAGGAGCATTCATCATGGAAAAATACGTTTATCAATTCGGAGGCGGCAAGGCTGACGGCAATGGCACGATGAAGGATGTCCTGGGCGGCAAAGGCTCGGGCCTGGCCGAGATGACCAATGCCAGCCTGCCCGTGCCTCCCGGATTCACCATCGCCACTTCTGCCTGCCGGCTCTACTTTGAGCATGGCAACAAGCTGCCGGATTCCATCCACAGTGAAGTGCAGCAAGCCCTCACCCATCTTGAGAAGCTCTCAGGACAGCGCCTGGGAGACGCTGCTGCGCCGCTGCTGGTCTCGGTTCGCTCCGGCGCCAAGTTCTCCATGCCGGGCATGATGGATACCATCCTGAATCTTGGCATGAATGACACGGTGTCCAAAGCCATCGCCCAAAAGTCCGGCAATCCGCGCTTTGCCGCGGACAGCTACCGGCGCTTCATTCAGATGTTTGGCAACGTCGTCCAGGACATTGAAAAGAGCCAGTTTGAGCACATCTTCGACGGCCAAAAGAAAAAGCGCAAAGTGAAGCTGGATACGGAGCTCACGGCGGATGACCTGATGGAAGTGATCG
The DNA here is from genome assembly GCA_035531475.1 of Terriglobia bacterium. GTDB lineage: Bacteria > Acidobacteriota > Terriglobia > UBA7540 > UBA7540 > CALCEB01. Next base: position 11,689 of record DATKST010000051.1, on the reverse strand, counting down.
ACGGCTACAAAAAGCTGGTGAAGAAGCTCACAAAAAAAGACTTTCCGCAGGACCCGCGCGTGCAGCTTGACATGGCCATCGAGGCCGTCTTCCGCTCCTGGTACAATCCCCGCGCCCAGACTTACCGCCGCATGAACAAGATTTCCGATGACCTGGGAACGGCCGTGAACGTCCAGGCGATGGTCTTTGGCAACATGGGTGAGACCTCCGGCACCGGCGTGGGTTTTACCCGCAATCCGGCCACCGGCGAGAAGGCATTCTACGGCGAGTTTCTGATGAACGCCCAGGGCGAGGATGTGGTTTCCGGCGTGCGCACGCCCGTCCCCATCAATGAGCTGGAGCGCGTCATGCCGGAGGTTTACAACCAGCTTCGCGAGATCACCTCCCGCCTCGAAAAACATTACAAGGACGTGCAGGATTTTGAATTCACCATCCAGGAAGGCAAGCTCTACATGCTGCAAACGCGCAACGGCAAACGCACCGGCAACGCCGCCGTGCGCATCGCTGTGGACATGGTGGAGGAAGGATTGATCACCCGTGAAGAGGCTCTGATGCGCGTCGAGCCGGACCAGTTGAATCAACTGCTGCATCCAGTGCTCGATGAGTCGAAGCCGCTGAAAGTGGCAGCCAAGGGACTGCCTGCTTCACCCGGCGCCGCGGTGGGCCGCGTGGTGTTCACTGCGGATGAGGCCGCCGCCCAGGGCAAGTCTGGGCCGGTGATTCTGGTGCGCGCCGAAACCGTTCCCGATGATATTCACGGCATGGAAGTGGCGGCGGGCATCCTCACTTCGCGTGGGGGCATGACTTCTCACGCGGCGGTGGTGACGCGCGGCATGGGCAAGTGCTGCGTGGCAGGCTGCTCTGAGGCGGAAGTGGATGAGAAGAAGAAGACCTTGAAGATTGGCGGGACGATTGTGAAGGAAGGCGACTGGATTTCGCTCGATGGCTCAACCGGCCGCGTCATCCTGGGCAAGGTCAATACGGTGGACCCCGATCCGCACAGTGGGGCCTTCGCCAAGTTCATGGAATGGGCGGATGAGGTCCGCAAGCTCGGCGTTCGCGCCAATGCCGATGTGCCTCGTGATGCCTTGGCGGCTCGCGAGTTCGGCGCGGCGGGCATCGGCCTGTGCCGCACGGAGCATATGTTCTTCGCGGCGGACCGCCTGCCCCACATGCAGCGCATGATTATGGCCTGCAAGGATACGGGCGATCCCAAAGAGGCCGCGCGCTACGAAAAGGAGCGCCGTGCCGCGCTCAGTAAGCTCCTGCCCATGCAGCGTAAGGACTTTGCGGGTCTGTTCAAGGCCATGGACGGCTATCCCGTCACCATCCGCACGCTGGACCCGCCGCTCCATGAGTTCCTGCCCAAGCGCGAGCAGTTGATGGTGGAGGTGGCGAAGCTCGAAGTGCTCGGAAAGAAGGGCGCGAAGCTAAGCCAGCTCAAGAAGATGCTGGAAATTGTTGAATCATTACATGAATTTAATCCCATGCTGGGTTTACGCGGTTGCCGCCTGGGAATCCTCTATCCTGAAATCACGGAAATGCAGGCGCGCGCCATATTTGAGGCGGCGTGCGAGTGCAAGAAGAAGGGAATTGAGGCCAAGCCCGAGGTGATGATCCCGCTGGTGGGTGACGTGAAGGAATTGGCCCTGCAAAAGGAGATCGTGGACCGCGTGGCCCAGGACGTGTTCGCCAAGAAAGGCGTGAAGGTGGATTACTTGGTGGGGACCATGATTGAGCTGCCTGCCGCCGCCTTGAGCGCTGCGGAAATTGCGGAGCAGGCGCAGTTCTTCAGCTTCGGCACCAATGACCTGACGCAGACTACATTTGGTTTGTCTCGTGACGATTGCGGCAAAATCATCAACGTTTACGTGAAGCAGAAGATTTGGCCGTCGGACCCCTTCGCTCAACTCGATCCGAAGCGCGTAGGCCGCCTGCTGAAGATTGGAACCTCTGAAGGTCGCCAGACCCGTCCCAATCTGAAGGTCGGCATTTGCGGCGAGCACGGCGGCGACCCGGCTTCGATTGAGGTCTGCGCCGATGCCGGGCTGGATTATGTAAGCTGCTCGCCCTATCGCGTGCCCATCGCGCGCCTTGCGGCAGCGCAGGCGGCCATCCGGCGCGCCCCGGAAAAGGCCAAGATGTATAGCACGGCATAGAGAGGTAGGGGCGGGCCTTGTGCCCGCCCGTGGGCGACCACGAGGGTCGCCCCTACCCGAGGGCGCGCAGACCTTGAAAGGGCTGCGCCACGAGCGACTCGGGTGGAGACCAACAGAGGTATAATCAGGTGCCAGAGGACCAGAATGTAAGCTCCCAAAACAGGGCACCGTGGACTCAGGAGGACATGCTCATGAAAGTGCAGACCTTCACAGCGGTCATTCATCGCGAAGACGACTTGTACGTCGCCTCATGCCCTGAGCTGGGGACGGTGAGTCAGGGTGTTACCATCGAGAACGCTCTCACCAATCTTAAAGAAGCTACGGAGCTCTATCTGGAGGAGTTTCCTCTCCCCAATGTCGGCCGCCCGTTGCTGACCACGTTCGAGGCGCATTATGCCTAAGCTCCGCCGGGTGTCCGGAGAGGAGGCGATTCGAGCACTGGAGCGATTAGGGTTCAGACGGGTTCGGCAGCGGGGGAGTCACGTGATTCTCAAGAAGGAAGCAGCTCAAGGTTCCGTCGGCTGTGTTGTCCCGCTGCACCGCGAGCTGGCGATGGGTACCCTGCATGGAATCCTTCAGCAGGCTAAAGTCGCGCCAGAAGAGTTTATGGAGAAGCTCTAAAGAGCCCTCGGCGTGAACCAGGCGGCTCGGCTGGCGGGAAAGCTTTCCCGAAACGCAGAGCGAACGCTCTGCGCCAGTTCCGGCAACAGGTATCGCGGGTATGACTCCTGACGGTCGCTGTGGGCGGCCCACGGGCGGGCACAAGGCCCGCCCCTACCAGCAGCGGGCACGGTCAATCGGGTTTTGATTGACCGTGGGTTTGGCCATTGCCGAAAAGCCCATGGACAGGAAGGCACGGTCCGTGGCTACGGCTGGAGGGTAGGTCCATTCTGGCGATGGACAGGATGCCGTGAGCACTTGCCCGTGGCGCATACATGAAACCAATATATGCGCCACCCGCGTCAATCTGAGCCGCCGTCTTCCATCAAGCGGTCGAGGGGGGAGGCACCGGCTTTCTCGCTCTCTCGCCTCTGCAACGCTTCTAGGAATGCCAAAATCGCCCTCTTTTCTAGATCACCCAGCTTGTCCGTTTCAATTGCTTTCAGATTCTTCTGAAGGGCCTCGACTTTCACAAACTGGTCTACTTGGTTTAGATCAATTAGCCAATCACTGGTTTGTACCCTCTCACCAAGAACTTGCTTGCTGAAAGGCTGCAAGAATCCGACGAGGATGGCGATAGTTCCTCCAGGCGTAGACGCCAATTGCTCAGCCCACCGCTTTGCTTCCTCCGGAGCCAGATCTAGCCAGCAATAAAGCATCTCAGCAACACGCGTCCCCAATTTTGGCCTACTCTCCGAGCCAAGCTTTGGAATCTTCTGCAAGAAGATCTGTTGCACCTTGGGAATGTCCTCGTCTAGCAATAGCAGGAGATTTGAACCGGCCCCCCTTGCACGAATATTCTTCTCACTCTGGATCAAGTAAGCCACCATGCCCACACCTGTAATTTTTTCTGCTACCTTGACCATAATGCCAGACCGTTTTGCTGGGTCGCTTTCCCGCTTAAGGTACCAATAGGGCAGGAGACTGGCAATCAACGAGGTTCCAACGCCCGTAATGCCGGTCGCCTCCTTGGGAATTTCATCTCCAATGTCGTAGATGGCCGTTATGAATGGCACTGCATTGTCTAATGGCACTTTGTCCTTGTAGGCTTCGCTGAGCAATCTGAGCACGGCACCGAGAAGGCCCTCCTCCTTCAGTGCTTGAAACTCTGTCACCAAACGCTCCCGATCACCTGTTGCTGAAATAATTATCTCCATGCGAGCTTGTGAAACTTGCCCTTCGGGGATGGCTAACTGAAAGTAGCGATCGAACATGTCAGAATGACAAACTCGCTGTTCGAGTAGCCAGTTTGTCGAAAAATTGGTACTGTACCGGCTTCCACCAAATGCCCATTCGATCGGAGGGAATAGCTGTTTGAGTATTTGCTCGACGCGCTGGCGGCCAGCATCAGTCGCGGAATCGGCGATTGCCTTGGCCTCGCGACTGGCTGTGTCCTCCGCAGGCTGTGCATATAGCGACCTGTCCTCTAGTCGCGTCAAAGTCTGCTTTGCAACGGGAAGCTTGCGATAGACGCCCGGTTCGAAGAGGCGCAAAATTTCTAGTGCAGTAAGATCAACTGGATTCACCTCAAACGCCTCGTTGTTCCTAAAAATACCGAGAGTGAATGACAAAGCGGAAAGGAATCGGCGGACATCGCGGAGCGTCTGGAAGTAAGGGCTCAATCCGCCAGCAAACAAGTTGAGCCAACGGCGCTGGTCAAATCGGTCAGCAAGGCCCAGGTCAAGGATCAGCTTATCGATCTCTGCAGTAAGGACGCTCTGCAACCTGGGGCCGTCGACGGCAGGAACGTCGAGCGGCACCTGAACAATCTTGTCGAGGTAGTCGCTGCCTTCAAGACCTGTGGACACCGAGATCCTTTTCTCTACTGCCCCTCTTTCGAAGAGCAGCAAGTACACAATATTTGGGAAGTCAGCATTTGCTTTAATCAACTGAAAAAGTAAAAGGCACTCCTCAGGAGTGAGGCGGTCGATGTCGTCCATCACCACGAGCACTGGCTTCTTCATTCCTTGCAAATCGGCCGCAAGCTCGACTTTCAGCTCCGACATGCTTTTCTCACGTGCTTCCGCCATCGTGACCAAGGAATCGGAAATATTCTTCAAAAGCGTTCCACCCCATCGGAAAAGCGCAGCGACGCCGATGGCCAGCATGCAAACGGCCAGTGCGTAGATGTGAACGCGAGGAACGGCTGAACCTAACAGACCCGCAACAGAAGCCAGTAACAGACTCCAGACTATTCCACTGGGGAGACCTCTGATAATAATTGAGCCGGTTAGAAGATAAGCAGCGTAGGCGTCGAGCCTCTTCGCGAATCGCCTCCGCTTTTCTTCGGTCTCGTCCCGACCGACGACTAGGCCAATCTCTCGAAAGAAGGCCCTGTGCAATTCATCTTGCCCGCTGAACTGCCACGGATTGAACTCCAAAACTCGAGGGCCGTTGCCGTCCTGCTTGCTTAGTTCCTCCAGCATCAAATTCTTAATTGATGTCTTCCCGCTTCCCCAGGGGCCAAAGAGAGCAATCACGAGGCTGTCCCTTTCTCGCCAACCGCTGACCGCCTTGGCTAGCCCCCTGGAAAACGCGGCCCTGCCTAATAAGTCCTCTGCCTCAGATTCGATCGGGCGGTCTGGCGAAAATGCGTGCTCTTGTCTTTTTTGGGTCATTGCAGATTTAAGAACTCTAACTCTGAAAGGCGAGCAAATCAACTGGCGGGCTGGCACCAAGGGATAACTCTGCGACGTGAGCGCAGACTTTCGTTTTCCGGGAGGTCTGCGGTTTGTCCCATCGCATGAAGAAAAGCCTATCGGTTCCGGGTTAACAGTACACGTTCGATAAGAAGAGTCTATGATGCCAATTCAACAGCAGAACCCCGCGAAGCACCGGTTTACCGTCATCTTTGCAAGGGAAGATGAGGGCGGTTATCAGGTGTTTTGTCCAACGCTGCCGGGTTGCCATACCCAGACCGGGCAAAATTCAAAGAATTACGACATGGCAATGCGTGGATTCCCGCTTTCGCGGGAATGACCAGTGTGGTGGTCAGCGTCCCGCCCCTTGTTGTCACCACAGCGAAGGCGGGGGTCCAGAGTGCCACCGGCTGCCAGGATGCGGATTTCCGCTTCCCGACTGACCATGTAGCGCCGACTTCCGTTTTCCAGGGAGTCTGGGGTTTTTCAGCGGTTACCAAACAAAACCCGTAGAGCTTGCAATACGCAAGCTCCGCGCTAAAGATGTACACCGCGGCGAAGCACAATTAAAGTGTTGGTTGAACTCCAGTTTTCGGAAAAACCACGCAGCGGCAACCCTTGTGGCCCATAGGCGTTAAAATATGCGCCTGGAACTACGGCAAAGCCCGCCTTGGCGGGCGTCATCCCATGGCCCACGGCGCAAGCCGTGGGAAAAGAAGAGAGCGCAGAGTTCCAAGCCCCGTCAGGGGCGGCATCCTGTGCGGGAATGAGGTCGCCCCTACCGGGGCTGAAGAGAGGATTTTCGCAACTCTGCCCCACGGCTAATCGCCGTGGGCCACACGCTATCGCCGCTGGCGCGGCTCAGGGGGTTGCAAACGCTTATCTTAATGCCCTATTTGCCATTGTGACCGCCCACGGGCGGGCACAATGCCCGCCCCGACGCCATAACGCTAAATTGTCAGCGCGCCGACATTGCATCGAGTGCCCGGTGTTGTTGATGTTGGCAGACTGACCACGATTTCCCACCCCGGAGACCGGATTTCCACACCCCAATTCAGGCCCTGTGTAAAATAACGTGAATGATTAAGATTCTATTGTAAGTCGATAGAAATAAATCAACTTTAAGTCACGCCCCTACGCTTCTCATGGCGTAAGCGTCCGGCTTTTCCACAGTGGCCTGCCCACCTCTTGCGAAGACGCTGACGCCCAAGCTGTGGCGGCGCGCCGGACGGATGGAAGTCGATCACAGTCTCTTCTGCGGAGACGGGCGGTTGCCGGATCCTCAGGCATAGATGCCGCGCAGCTTCAGGCTGAAGGCGACGCGGTCAATGGCCAGCATATAGGCGGCGATGCGGTTGTTAACGTTATGCTTCTCGCCGTATTGCACGACATCATTGAAGGCAGACACCTGGATATGTTTCAGCCGGTCGTTAACGTCGCTTTCCGTCCAGAAGTAGCCTTGCCGGTCCTGAACCCACTCGAAGTAGGAGACGGTGACGCCCCCGGCGTTGGCCAGAATGTCCGGGATGACGAAGACGCCACGCTCAAACAGAATGTCATCGGCGGGGGCGGTGGTGGGGCTGTTGGCGCCCTCCACCAGAATCCGCGCTTTGATGCGCGCTGCATTGTGGCTGTTGATGACGCTTTCCTTGGCCGCCGGCAGCAGGACATCGCAATCCTGCTCCAGAATTTCAGAGCCGCCAATGTTCTCACCGCCCGGGAAGCCCATCACCCTCTTGGCTTCCTGGGCGTAATCGATCAGGGCGTGGACATCCAGCCCACGCGCATTAAACACACCGCCGCTCACGTCCGAAACACCTACGATCTTGTATCCTGCCTCGTGCATCAGGCGCGCCGCCTGCGAGCCGACGTTGCCGAATCCCTGAACAATGACACGGGTCGATTCGCGAGGCCGCCCAAACCGCTTCAGCGCCTGATCGCAGGAGATCATGCAGCCGCGCCCGGTGGCCTCCTTGCGCCCGCGCGAGCCGCCCAGGTCAATGGGCTTGCCGGTGACGCAAGCGGTGACGGTGTGGCGAACGTGCATGGAGTAGGTGTCCATGATCCACGCCATGGTTTGCTCATTGGTGTTCATGTCGGGAGCGGGAACGTCACGCTCCGGGCCCAGGTAATCCAGGATTTCCGCAGTGTAACGCCGCGTAATCCGCTCGAGCTCGCCAGGGGAAAGTTTCAACGGGTCCAAGATGATGCCGCCTTTTGCCCCGCCAAACGGAATGTTCACCACCGCGCACTTCCAGGTCATTTCAGCGGCCAGACCGCGGATCTCATCCAATGTGACGTCCGGAGCGTAACGCAAACCGCCTTTGCAAGGCCCCCGGGCAATGCTATGTTGCACGCGGTAGCCTTCAAACACCTGGAGTTTTCCGTTATCCATCAATACCGGAATGTGTACACAGATTTCACGGTTGGGCGTGCGCAGATAATGGTAAATCCCGTCGTCCAAATTAAGTTTCCTGGTGGCCACGTCAAAGCGCGCGGCCATCGATTCATAGATGCTGTATTCCTTGTCGGTCTCAACGATGCTCATCCTGCCCCCAAACGGAAAGTTGGAAAAGTCATGAATGGCCAGAGTATAGCACAGGGGTTCGATGCGTCCAATCACTGCGGGATGCCACCGTTTTCCCGTTCGGGAATTAGTTTCTTAAGGTGAATGGCTCTCAGACGATGGGATCATCGGCACGATCGGGTAATCCGGCCGCGAGCGTGCGGATGTTTCTTGCGGCAATTTGAGATGTCCCTTAAAATTGTAAAGTGAAAAGACACAGACTCGTCGTTCTTGGCTTCATCATTCTGGCGCCGCTACAAGTCAGCTTCCTGACCTACGCCCAGACATCCACTGCAGAACCTGAACGTATCAGCCCCGCCGGCTTCCCATCCAAGCCGTCAACTTTTCCGGACGCTTCCCAGGATACTGCTTCCAAAATTGAACAATTTGACCAGCGCGATGTTTCCTGGAAGCTGCTGATCCCCAACATTCTTCAGGACCAGAAGCGAATCTGGCTGTTTCCAAAGAAATGGTTTCAAGGCAAAGATTTGATCCCCACCGGCGCCTTCGTAGCCGGCACGACGGGTTTGGTGGTGCTCGATCCCTATACGGCCCCCTATTTCCGGAAGACGCAAGCCTACAGCCAATTTAACCGGATTGTGAGCAGTAAGAATGCAGTGATCGGCATGATCGCAGTTCCCCTCACCGCTTACGGCGTGGGGCTGGTCCGGCACGATTCGTATCTGCAAGGGACCGCCCTGCTGACCGGTGAAGCGGTCATCGATTCGGAGCTGCTGACCCAAGTGTTGAAAGCCACAACGCGAAGGCTGCTTCCGGAATACATTCCTCCCAACGGCAACTTTCGGGATTCATGGTTCCACAACCATAGCGGTCCGTGGTATACCGCCCCGGGTAGTTTCCCCTCCGGCCACATGATTGCGGCCACCAGCATTGCTACGGTTTTCGCCAGGCGCTACGGACGGAAGCACCGCTGGGTGCCCTGGGTGGCTTATGGGTTGGCGGGAGTGGTGGCATTTTCCCGCCTCACACTCTCCGCGCATTTCCCATCGGACGTTTTTGCTGCCACCTTTCTTGGCTATACGATTGCCCGGTACGACGTCCTGACCAACCCGTGAGAGTGGAGTGGATGGGTCCCGATTCCCCATTACGGGGGTCCAACCCGTGCGCGGGGGAAGAGAATTAAGGGCTTGTTTGAAAATAAGTGTTACATCTTCCGAGCAGCGCCCCTCACCCGCCGCTTCGCGGCACCCTCTCCCCGTTGGCGGGGAGAGGGCTGGGGTGAGGGGGGCGTCCGGTCCGAATTGAAACGGTTATTGTTTGACAATGTCTAAGGTCAATTTTCAGCCCTCCGCGCTGGTCCGGCTGCACGGAACAAGCCATTAGTGCTAGAGAGCGTTCCCGCCATTCTCAAGCAAAGAACCGATCGTAATATTCGGATGGATCAAGAGAACTTCCAGGGAGGGCAAGCGGGCCGCTATAAACCGGATGCCGAAATTTTGCAAAAAAACCTGCCCCGGCATGGAAGCCAGGCTGAGCACCAATAACACCACCATCATCAGAGTTCCCATTCCCCCTGCTGCGATGGCCAGGGTTGCACCATTCCAAACCCACTTCATGCCCCACGCATGAAGGGTCAAAACTACCGAAGCCACCGTGATGATGGCTCCGGAGAAGAGAGCGAGAAGCGCCGAAAAAACCAGCAACATCACCAGAACTCCGAGCGCGAGGGAGAGCACGAGCCGCCAAAAGAGATAAATGAGAAATGACCCGGCGTCCCGGCTGGCCATTTTGATCAGCCGCTTCCAGGCGGGTAAAACGGTGAGCTTCTCAGCGTACATGATGGGGACCACCAGGTCATCCGTCAGGGTCACTAACACTGCCAGCGCCACGCCCACCAGAATGTCAAGCGACAGCGTGGCGCCCAGCAGGATCCAAAATGAGAAAGACCGCAGCCCGGCGGCCGCAGAAGCATGAAGGTAGGGAAACGCCAGCAAGGAAACAAAGGTCACGAGGGCGCCAACTGACCCCAACGTCACCAGGAGCCATCGGAAATAGGAATTGCGGAAAGCCTTTGTCGGTCCCCAGACCGGACGCAACGCAAAGCGTCTAAGGATGATCGATCCGACCAGAACCATGCGGAACGAAGCGCGGAGAAAAAGGATGAGGATGCCGGCGCTAAAAGCCATCACACCGGCCGCCGCTACCAGCCAGAGGTGCATTGCCAGATAATCACGAGCCCGCGCCGCGAATGCTTCCAAGCGGAGGCCGCTCGGCAGAGCTCCCAGGCTCCAATCAAATGCAGCCGACGGCGTCCCGCCACCCAGCACCAAACAGAGCAAGCTAAACTTCAGCCATTGCCCGGCACGGAATGGGCCCAGCAACAAGTCAACGCTGTCGTGCATCGCGGCGGATGCAGCCGCAGCCACCGAGGACTTACGCCGAGTTTGGAATTCTTCGGTTCTTGACGTCCCGGCGGCGACAATTGGGGGAATCCGGTCCAAAGTTTTCCGTTCTCTCGCTTGGCGTCCTCCCGCCACTTCTTTACACGCAGGCGCGAAGGCGCTCCCCGGGCGCCAGCGTGGCGGCTTGGAAAACGTGAAAAAACCAACAGGAACAAGCTCAATCGCCAGGATGCGCGAAGGGCAAGTTACTCATCTCATTTGCAGCGCTTCGCGCCGCGCACCAAAATTTCTCTAAGGTTTCAAGCAGCCATCCGCGCCATGGGCCGCCGCTTTCTGCTGCCGGCCATTCCGGCTGACACCGAACGAAATGGAATATCGCAGTCTCCAGGCGAAGCCCTCACCCAGAGTGCGTCGCATGAGCTTTGGCCGGTTGACGGCCCTTTGCCTGTTCTTGATACACCTTTTCCCATTCTGCCCGCTTGCCGTGAACATATTTCCTGGCTTCTTCGAGCGAGCGAAACTCGCGCGTTCCTTTGATCCGGTTACAAGGCTGGCAAGACGTCACCTGGTTATCCAACTCCGGCGCCCCGCCACGGGCGTAAGCATGGACGTGATCGACCGTCAGCAGCATCCAGTTCTCGAAGCTGGAGAGCATGTCAACGCCGCAATACTGGCATTTGAAATGGTCTCTATCAAATACTTGCAGAGCTTCCCGGCGTTTCAATTGGGGAACATTTCCAAAAACCATCCGGTGAATTTTCTTGAGAGGCATAACCACCTCCTGATGTGACAGGAGCCGGAGGGTTCAACTTCCGGTTCACGGCGCAGAAACGGAACATGTGAATCCTTCCAGCTCTGCCGTTAAAGTAAGGCTATCTTAACTCCGATCAACGGCGAAATCCAGCCGCTTCTTGGGTAGTGGGTCAGTTTGCTGTAGCAGCAGAACTGACCGACTACCTCGCAGGCAGCAGCCGGTAGCGACGCACGGCCTTCCAGCCGCCACCAAAAGGAGACGGGTTCCTGAAATCTTGCTTAAAAAACAAGAAGTAACTTTCTTCGATTGCAGTAGGCCAAAGCCGCGGCCTGTGTTCGGAATCGGACACTCCCATCCCAAACCCGGACAGTCCGCTCCTTTCACGGCTCGATAATTGTTGGGTAATGTGTTCAGCGTAAAGAACTTCGTGAGAATGTTGCATTGGCAGACAACTTGCCATTCATACGATTGAGATTTTCCGGTAGTGTCGCAGTCTGCTGTAGCGGCGCTCTATGAGCGCCGGAAACCGTTGAGGATCCAAGCTCGGC
>DATKST010000050.1:0-3851 GCA_035531475.1 Terriglobia bacterium | reverse complement strand
ACCGTAACCTGCTGAGTTGCCGCGCCAACGCTCAGTTCAACGTGGAAGTTCAGTTTATCGTTGACGTCGAGGTGAATTTTGCCCTGGATGGATTGCTTGAAGCCTTCCTTGGAAACCTTCAAGTCATAGTCACCAATCGGCAGGCTCGCGAAGTAAAAGAGGCCGGACCCCGTCGTGGCGGTGGTCCGCTGGTTGTTGGTCTGCCGGTTCGTCACGACGACCTGCGCGCCCGGAATCACCGCGCCGCTGGGGTCCGTCACCGTCCCCAGAATACTTCCGGTAGTCTCCTGCGCAAAACCAAGTCCCGGAGCCATCAGGACAATGACGAAGCCCAGAACCAGCGCCAAAAATACGAAGGACTGCCTTCTTGGCATCATACCCTCCTCATTTTCTAACTAGCCCTCTTACGATAGGAAAACACAACAGGAACAAACAGCCATCCAACTCAGCTCAGTGGTCTGCAATTTGTTCTTGCCCCTTGCGACGAACCGAACTTAATAAAGTTTCTTAAGTATGTCAAGTGCTTTTGTTTATCGCGATGAAAAAAAATATGGAATGCCGGGCGCCTTGCTTCGGAACCCCGTTGATCTTCCACCCGAACGCATCGATGGGGTGTGCTGACCTTCAGCCGCGCCGCCTGTTGGACAGCCCGCGGATTCCGCCGTCAACGCGGTCGAGCCAGACTGGGTTCTTCCGTTTCCCGCCGGCAGAGATCATTGAAAATTCGGATTGGGATGGAATTCGAACGGGGATCGAACCGGAGCGTTGCTAGGATTGGAGGTTGAGGCGAGAGGCATGCTCGACACCTGCAAAGGGGTTGAGGGTTTCAACGTCCGGCAGGATTTTTTGTTCGGCCGCGTTCAATGCCAACTGGACCGCGCCCAGTACGGAAGCCTCCGTTGCCAGCGTGCTGACGGCCAGGCGGGGCCGGCAGAATTCATTGCACTCGATGATCCGGCAGGTGGCCTTGAAAAGTGCGGGGCGCGAACCCACCCGTCCTCCCAGCACGACCAGCGACGGATTGAGCACCACACATAAGTTGGTCACCGCATCGGCCAGAATCCGGGCCGTCTGCTGCAAGATGCCGTCGGCGATCGGGTTTCCGTTTTCCGCCAGATCAAGGATATTTCCCCCATCCATCACGGGGAAGGCCCCCCTGTCATCTTTCCCGTCTTGGCCGCCGTGATCTCGCCAGGCACGCTCAATCGCCTTGGCGCCGATCATGCCTTCGAGCGGCCCGGGGTTCAAGATGGCCAGAGGGCTTTCTTCGGTTCCAGGCACATAAAGGTACCCAATTTCCCCCGCCGCCCAGTCAGCTCCGTGATACAAGTGGCCGTTAATAAAAATTCCTGCTCCAATTCCGGTCCCAACCGTCAGAAACACAAAATTCTTTACTCCCCGGGCGATGCCACAACGCCCTTCTGCAAGCGCAGCCAGGTTGACGTCATTTTCAACCAGGGCATGGACTCCCACCTTCCTGGCAAGAATCTCACGCAGAGGGACCGCTCGCCAGCGCGGCAGAATGGGAGCTGAAATGACCGTACCCTTCTGCACGTCCGTAATTCCGGGAACCCCCACGGCAAGCGCCAATAATTTTTTCGCCGGAATCTTTTGGCGGGCCCGCAGCTTGCGAATGCCCGAGGCTATCAGCGAGACCACGTGATCGGGAGTACTTTGAGAATGCGTCGGAAAGTTGTCTTTCTCCGCAATATGGCCGTTGAGATCCGCAAGCGCTATTCGCACCAGCGAGGTCCCGATGTCGACGCCGGCAACATAACCCGCTTTGGAGTTGAAGCGGAGAAGGTCAGGCGGGCGTCCACCCTTCGAGGGGCCGGGGCCCATGGGCTCAATCAGGCCGTTCTCTTTCAGGTAGGCGACTCCGCTTGAGGTTGTGGGTGCGCTCAGTCCGGAGTATCGGGCAAGGTCCGCTCGCGAACAGGGACCGTGCAGCCGCAACAGGCGAAGGATCTGCTGCGCATTGACATCCCGCAGCAGCCTGGGCCGTCCTATCATCGATTTCTCCTCACAAAGCCCGCCGTCCTTGATCAGGCTCAACGCCCCAACTCACCGGCCGCCCGATCATGGAGCCGGCTAACCGAGGTACTTGAGACTCTCCGCCAGCAGCTTGCTGGTGCCTTCGTAGGCTCCGCCGCGTCCTTCCCATTCAAGCGAATAGTAACCGCGATAACCCGCCGCTTCGGCAATCTTGAAGATCCGCCCCACATCAACAGTATAGAGCTTGTCATGATCACCCACTTCGGAATCCTTCATGTGCGCAATGTTGTAGGCATGGCGGAACATCAAGGTTAGCGCGTCATAATTGAATGCCGCATTGCCACTCAGCATGGAATTCGCGAAGTCAGGAAGGGCGTGGAGATAAGGGCTTTGAGCTTTCTCAATGACACGGACAATAAAGAAAGCGTCTTCGGTCACCAAGTCGTCATTCTCAAGAGTCACCTGAACGTTGCGCTGCGCCCCGTATGCCGCCACCTGCTTCAGACTTTCGGCAGCCCGGTCCGCGTCGGGGGCAACCCCCTTCGCTCCGGCAATGTGCAAGCGGACGCTCGGTGAACCAACCGCAACGGCAACGTCGATCCATTTCTTCCCGAAATCAATGGCTTCCTGGCGTTTCACCGCGAAGGGATCGTAAAAGCTCGCCTTGGCACCCACCGGAAGATTGATGATATGCGAGCCTGCCTTTTCCACGGCCGCGCGCAACTCACGAAGGTATTCCATGCCGGTCGAGGGAAAGTGTTCCGACAAAAGCTCAACGTTGCGGATGCCAAATTTCTTGACCACCATGGCAGGAAAATCCTTCAGGGCCATTGCAGAGGCCTTCGGGTCCCGCCAGGGGTTTGTGGGATTCGCCATGTACTTCCTGAACGGCCACGTGGTTGCAGCAAGCCGCTCGCGGGCGCCAACCGGAAACTTCATGTGCGGCTCCTGCGGCAAGGCAAAAAAGGCTGGAGCAGAAAGCATGCCCGCCGTCCCTGCGGCTGCAGCAACGGAGTTCTTCAGAAAGTTGCGTCGTGAAACGTTTTTCATTTCGATCTCCTCACTCAGGAATCGTTCAACACGGGAGTTCAAGCGCCAAGGCCTCATTGCCGCTGCCGGGCAACATCGTCAAAGACGAGAAGGCAGTGAGTGTACAACCCTTCGGTTGATGACTGCAAGGGTGTGTTCGAAGCATGTGTTCGAAGCAGGGTGTGTTCGAAGCAGGTGCGAAGCGCCGCAGTGCGGGGAGGGCAGACTTGGCTGCCGCCATGGAGTGGCAATGTCGGTGATGGCCCGTGCTAAGGAGCGGTTTTCGAAGGGCCGGCCGACGGGCAGCCGGGCGATTCCGCGTAGAACCGGTTCCCCTTGTCATCGATTTCCTTCAGGCCGGTCCTGGAAGTGTAGAAGCCGGAAATGATGTCGTTCTTGATCTGCCGGAAAAATCGTTTGCCGTCATTCTCGGCACCCTTGTTGGCGTGTTCGTCGCTGATGAGGTCAAGGATGGCTGTCTGCTGCTCTTCGGTAAGCTCGGCGAAACCTCGCTGGTGCCTCCGTTTCGATTCTTCGGCAATCCACACCAGGCCATCACGATAGGTTTTCGGCGGATCAGTATTCTTGACCCGGTGCAAGAGGGGCGCGCCGTCGTAGGCTTTGGCCAGGGCCACCTGCTCCGGGGTCAATCGTTCTGCCGCTTCGCGAACCCCGGCGAAACTGTAGGTGTTCAGATCAACCCACTCGGTCACTTCGTCCACAATGCTGTCCTCTGACGGTTTGCCGCCTGCCCTGGAAGCTGCTTGAGACTCGCCGAGCATCAAAGCGGTCAGCCGATGAATCACCTGGTATTCGCCGGAAGAAAA